>WTCE01000173.1 GCA_013138735.1 Crocinitomix sp.
AAATACAAAATCAGTATGATTCCACCATCTTATCTACAGTTTACCTACAAATTGTAGGTATTGCAATTACTTTTAAAGAACTCCTTCTTTTACCGTTTTTGCAAAACACGGCACACCAAGTACAGCCGCTCCGTTTCCAGTTATGCGCACCAACCTACCAAGAAGTTTCTTTGTAATTTCATTTTGATACTTGTATTTAGGAGGTTCTAAAATACAATAAAAATTGATATGCTTCAATATTTCCTTTACTTAGAAATTTCCTGACTTATTATTACATGATAGTCATTTAGGCTTTTATTTATTGCTGCTGCACAACGAATAAAATGTTCTTTCATCTCGTTACCTTCAACATGAATATCAATTGAAATTCTTTGTGCCAGAATGTCATCAATTGACCTATCGGCCATTTTTAAAACATAATCCATCACATAAAACCGATTGTGTCTCGCACCAAGTTCTGCACCTGATAATAAGGCTCTCGATTTTATCTCTAAATCTTCGGAAAGGCGATAAATTTTGTAAATATTTCCAATTAATACATCACAATAATTAAATCCATACGTACCACTGCATATCCAATCAAAATAGGATAGCATAAGGTTACCCCATGTATTTTGATCAATGTTAAATAGGTCATTGATTTTCCGAGGACCAAATTTATAATAAACGTCATCTAAATTAGCTCCCCCTTTATGTGTAAATGAGAGGAATTTTTCCATATCTATTACTTTCCACGTTGAAATTTCATCCAATTTATCTATCCACTTTTTGGTTGTTTTATCAGCAGATGAATTTGATTTCTTATCCGATAAAAAACTAAGTAAAGGACCTCTTAGGGATGCAATGTCACTAAATCGTTTTTCAATTTTTTCTTCGGTGCATTTTTCAATAATAAAACCGATTTCACCCTCTGCTGAAAGTTTTGAATATGGTATCCGCTTTTCTCCATTGAAAATATCATGAAGTATGGCTCCAAATGAGTAAATATCTGCATGATGCGTTACTTTTTTAAAATTGTACACCTGATCAGGTGCGCAATATAGTTCCGTTCCTGCCAAAGAGTTCGTAGATGTCAAGGTAGATGTTAAATCTTTATCCGTAGTTATTAATCCGAAATCAGCAAGTTTCCATTGTCCTTCATGCAAAAGTACATTTTGCGGTTTTAAGTCTCGGTGAACAAGTCCAAGATTATGTAGGTATTCGAGTGAATTTAGAATGTCTGCCAAACCTTCGATTTTTCCTCCCGTATCTTTTTGAAGCTGAATCTCTTGAGAATAAACTCTCTGAGCAAAAGGCATAAGGAACCAGGGGTTATCAGATTCCAAATTTGAATAAATAACTGGAATAAATAAATTATGTGGAAGTCGCTCTTGTGTTGCGACCTCTCTAATAAATCTCTTTCTGAGTCGGTTTAATTCCTTGATATCAATTCGATCTCGATTGGCTGGGTTAAAAGTTTTTCTAACTACAATACTTCTGTCCATAAGACGGACTTTTTCTATTATCGCGTAATTGCTTGTGTGAATTTGCGATATAACTTCTTTTATTTTCATGGGGTTATTTTTGAAAATGAACTTTAAAATCATCCAGATTTAAAACACACAAACTTCCATAATCTATACCCTTTAGAAAACTTCCATTATCAATGCAAATGACATCTTTATTGGTGTCGAATTGATCGATAATATTAGTTTTAGTCATTGGCGTATGCCCGTGTATAACACGACGATTGCCGAGCCATTTTTTATCGTAGACCTTTTGCCAATCCCTTAGCCAAAGCATAGACTTAATATCATCAAAAGGTGATTCGCTAAGCATATTTATTCCTGCGTGCACAATAATATAATTGCTGCGCAAAGCATAAAGATCAAACGAACTTACAAAATCAATGTATTTAGATGGGATTTCAGATAAGTCCGTAGTATTAAAACTTAATAAAAACTCCCTTCCACCATTCCTAATCCAATTTATTTTAGTTGAAAAGTCGTTCAATGACTCTAAAAACATTTGCTCGTGATTTCCCTTTAGACAAGTTACATTATATCCATTTTCGATCAGGTCCATTGTTGTGTCAAGAACTCCCTTGCTATCAATGCCTCTGTCGATTAAATCACCATTTAATATTAGTTCGTCATCCTTTTTCAAGTCCATCCAATCAATAGCATTTATAAATGCTTCATTATCGCCGTGAATGTCCGAAATTAAATACTTACTCATTAAAATGGAATTTCCACAAATATAATGAACTCACGTTTTGTTTGTGTTTTATCTCTGTTGTCCTTTATTAATTTTTGTTATTTTTGATTCTGAACATTAACCCGTTTCAAAATTAAATCATTTAAGAAAAAGCCTTATAAGGTTTTACATATGAATTGTTCATATACAAATAGATTTAAACAAATGGAACTATTGTATCAATTCTATAGTTCCGTTTGCTTAGTCCCTAAGACCAATTCTCAGAATCTGGTTAACATAAAAAAAATGGTTATAATTTACCATTGCCTTTTTTACGGTTCGCGCTTGTTTGTAAGGGATGTAAATTATTTAAATGATGTGTCCCGCCCTTTGATTGGGGTTTACTGTGGTCAATTTCCCATCCCATTTCTGAACTTTTCCCGTATGAAGGTTTGTATAGAAGGTTTCCTTGCGAATCTTTTCTATAAAGGTTGGAGTCCTTCCCGCGAACCTTTTGGCCTTTTTCCCAGACCTGATCTTTTTTCTTTTGATAACTCATTGTTAAAAATTTATTATTTGGTAGTATATATGACAAACCGTGACAAATTAGATTGTCACGGTTTGTCATATATAAAAGAGACTGTTTAAATTATGGCAAAAACAATTGAATTAAACCCCTTAAAGGCTGAAGCTTTGCCTGATTTATTCCTTCAAATATCAATGAGGGCTGAAGATCAACAATCTGCGGAAAAGGCATTAGCAGAAATACAAAGGAGGTATCAAAATTTTTTATATACGATAATAAGAAGAGCTTGTTCTAGCTGGAAGCAATATGGTGAAGACTTGATAATAAGTACCTACAGTAACACTCTTTTAGCACTCTATTTAAAAGCAGATAAATTTATTGAGATTGATGATTTGGATGAATCTAATCAAGAAAGAAGATTTAAAGGGTGGTTAGCCAAGGTTGCTCAAACTGAACTTTTGATGCTTCTAAGAGAGCTGAGAAATGACAATATTGAATATATAGAAGATGATTCTTTTTTGAGTATTGAAGATAAAAAGAATGAAGAATTACCGTCTCAAAATATCCTGCTTATAGAAGATGCATTAAAAACTTTAAAAGAAAGGGATCGAGATATTTTGGTCACTTATATGATGTTTCAAGATGGAAGAAAGCAATTACCCAAAGAGGAGATGGAACGTTTGACCGAAATTTGGGAAACGACACCAGATAACGCGAGACAAATAAGGAGGCGTGCATTTATGAAAGTAGAATCATTTGTAAAAACCCAAAACAAGATTGAAAAATGAGAAATTCAGATAAAAATATTGGAAACGAGTTTGAAAATGAATTTGAGAAATCATTACGATCGTTAGGTTATTTGTTTCCTTGCTCAGATGATGAAGTTGATTTTTTTGAAGACAATTTTGAAATTGAAGCCGTACCTGATCACTTTCCCAAAGCTGTTGAGATAATCAGAAAACCTAAAAGGACTTTGAATTTGACCCATAACAAGGATGAAACAAAATGGTCTGAAAACCTTGGAAGAGTTGCTAGAAACGGAAAAGGTTTTTCACCCGAAGTATTAAAAAAGATGAAAGAGGATAGAGATAACGCTGAGAAAGGTGATGAATAAGTACGATATTCCAACGTTGAGAAAAGAAGAATTATCAGACTTGGCTGAACATATTGCTGACACATATTTTCCTGACACACTCGTCTGCCCTCATAAACTAGCAAAAATTTATGGTATCTCTTCATCATTTGAAGATTACGGAGATGCGTTTGATGGTTTATTAGAATTTAAAGAAGGGAAGTTTCATATCTATGTCAATAGCAAACGGGTTAAACATATTTATCAAGCACGAGTGCGATTTACCATGGCGCATGAAATCGGACATTATATAATAGATGAGCATAGGAATCCTCTGATGAAAGGCTTGGCTCCATCACATTCTTCATTTAGCAATTTTTCTTCTGACAACGAAGTGGAATTGGAAGCCGATTTTTTTGCTTCCAGTCTCTTACTTCCAGCTAGTAGATTAAAAAAGGAAATTCATAAAAAGAAATTTTCGTTTACACTTATAGAAGCATTATCGGCAAAATTTCAGACAAGTGTAACGGCCACTTTGCTAAAGTTTGCTTCAATTGGAAATCATCCAATTATGATTGTTTGCATGATAAATTCTAGAATCAAATGGTTTAAGTATAGTCATGATTTTCCATTTAAATATATTGAAACAATGCCTGGATTTAAAGTTCCAGAATTTTCAAGTGCAGGTCAATACTTCTATGAAAATGGAATAAAAAATGTTGATTCTTCAGAAATTGTTTTTGCTGAAGATTGGTTTAGGATACGTAATAAGGAGGATGTTAGAAGACAATTTTATGAACATTGTATCTATTCGGATAAAAATAAGTTTGTGATGAGTATAATTTGGGAAAAGTAAATAGTGATTAGGATCCAATTACGGTTAATTCGGGGACGAATCGAACTGTTTAAGCAAATGTTTTTTTCAATAGACCCCATTTATTATAGTTTTAAGAAATTGGGGAATGACTGATTATGTAACATATAGTGTGTAATTAACGTATATTAAACTAACCCAAAACCACAATTCGAACTTATGAATAGAATATGGCAAAGAAAAATTCACAATTAGACTTATACGATCATTCGGAAGCGAAAGTAACGTTATTAAAAAAATACCTCGAAGCATTTCTAACCATTATCGGTCATTCTTCTCATTATGGAGTTGTACATTTATTTGATCTATTTTGCGGTGAGGGTTTATACCCGAATGGGGGAAAGGGAAGCCCATTAATAATAACTGAAACCATTAAAGAAATAAGAGAACGTAGTAATAATCACAATTTACAATCAACAGTATTCAATTTTCTTGCAAATGATTTGGACGTTAAAAGTTTGGCAAACGTTAAGAAATACTTTGATGAAAATCCCGAAATGGTAAATTGGGTTAATGATTTAAAATTTTCGAATACTGATTATAAAGAATTTATTCCACAGCTGTCTGTCAAGTTTAAAAAACTGAAAGGTGAAAAGGCATTCGTATTTATCGATCCTTATGGTTACAAAGATATAAGTGTACTAGACATTAAGGCGTTGCTTTCGGGAAAAAATAGCGAGGTTCTATTGTTTCTACCGACTCAATTTATGTATCGCTTTGATAACAGTGCTGCACCTGCAAGTTTAATACAATTTATTTCTGAATTAAATCCAAAAGGTGATTGGCAACAAGGTGGCAACGGGTTAGAATTTATAGACAATCTTAAGGATGCCTTTTCATCCTTTCTAGAAGGGAATTATTTTGTTGATGCTTTCAGGATAGCGAAGGCAAAAAATGAATATTTTTGTCTTTTCTTTTTTACCAGTCATATATATGGTTTCCATAAAATGATTGAAGCTAAATGGAGCATTGATGAGGAAGATGGAAGAGGCTGGACACCTGAGGATTACATTACTGGAAGTGGTCAGTTAAATGCCTTTACCCATGCAGAAAAAGAACCACAAACAAATCCGTTAGAGGGTGCTTTGCGTGGCTATTTAACGCAATGGCGTTCAAATAAAGAGCTTTATGAATTTACTTTGCGAAAAGGTTTTTTACCAAAACACGCCACACCAATTTTGAAAGAATTTTTGAACAATGGTAAAATTGATCGCGAACAGTTATGCAACACTGTCAAAAGAAAAGCAGAATTTTATTTGACTTACGATAACTATAAAAGAGATATTCCCGTTAAAATAAGAGTAAAACTAAAAAACAGTTAACAGTATGGCACAATCATCAATAGAGTGGACTGAAATGACATGGAATCCGACAACAGGTTGTGACAAAATTTCACAAGGCTGTAAATTCTGTTATGCAGAGGTTATGTCGAAACGTCTCCAAGCAATGGGGATAGAAAAATATAAAGACAACTTTAAGGTACGTACACATGAGTCAGCACTTGACACTCCATATTCATGGAGAAAATCGAAAATAGTGTTTGTGAATTCAATGAGTGATCTTTTTCATCCAGATGTTCCATTGGATTTTATAAAGAAAGTTTTTAAAGTCATGAATGACAACACTCAACATGTTTTTCAAGTTTTAACAAAACGTTCAGAAAGATTATTCGAATTACAAAATGAGTTCAAATGGTCGCATAATATTTGGATGGGAGTCTCTGTAGAAGATCAAAAAACACAATTTAGAATTGACCATCTTAGAAATATAAAAGCGCATACCAAATTCTTGTCCTTAGAGCCATTATTAGAAAGTTTACCTAATTTGGATTTAGAAAACATACACTGGGTAATTGTGGGTGGCGAAAGTGGAAGAAACCCGAGACCAATGAAATCGGATTGGGTCATAGAAATTCAGGAACAATGCGAAGCTTCAGAAGTCGATTTCTTTTTTAAACAATGGGGCGGGAAGAATAAAAAGAAAAATGGAAGAGAATTGAACGGCAGAACTTATGATGAAATGCCAGAAATTGAATTGCAACGAAGTGTTTAAATTTCTGTATTTTTATAAACAGAAAAATGCAAGACTTATCCCAAATACTATCCCATCTTCCGCCTGAACGCATTGCCGATTTGGAGCAAATCACTCAAAAGATTCTCGATACCCACCGCGTGGACATCATTATGCTTTTCGGCTCTTTTGCCCGTGGTGATTTCAAAACAGAACGAGGCAGAGAGCAAGGAAAGAAAAGTGATTTTGATATTCTGATTGTCACGGAAGACGGAACACGTAAAAAACAAGTGGTCGCCAAATTGCGTGGAGCGTTTAAGGATATGGAAATTGTGGTGCAAACATTGGTTGTTCCTATTGGTGTTGTAAATAAAGCTTTGGAAGAAAATCGTTATTTCTATTCGGATATTAAAAAGGAAGGGATTGAATTGTTTAATTCTGGGCGGTATGATTTTGCTTCGTTTAAAGGTCTGTCTCCAACTCGAAGAAGAGAGATAGCAGAAGCGGATTTTGAAGAATGGTTTGAAGCAGCAAAGGAATTTTATGACAATTTTGAATTCAGCGTTTCTAAAGACTATTTGTTAAGGGCTTCCTTTATGCTCCAACAATCCATAGAAATGTGCTACACGGCAATTGAAATGGTATTTAGTCATTATAACCCACATGAGCATAATCTCTATGCTTTGCGTGATCGTTGTGTTCGGTTTCATAAACGGCTGAAAGGTGGTTTTCATTATGATAATGAGGAGCATACAAAATTGTTTGACCAATTGAATTACGCTTATATTGGAGGACGTTACCGAAACGAAAAAGAATTTCCTGTGGATATGGATAAAATTGAGTTTTGGAAGCAGGAAACGGAGGCTTTTTTAAAATTGACAGAGGAGATTTGTTTGGAGCGGATTGAAGGGTTTCGGGTTTTGGAGGAATAAATACAGCACAGATAATTCCTGTTTATTTTAAGCTAAGAATTTCCTATTGATAGTAAACGCTCATTAAAATAAGTCATTAATAATCCAACAAAAGTTTTTATTTTGTGTATTTATATTTACACTCATAAAATTTGATTTAGTACAAAATGAAATTACTACCAGTAAGCGAAATAAATGTCGATCATTCCAAAGCGAAAGAGGTCGAAGAAATAATGAAATCTACATTTAGACTCATAACTTTTAGCAGACAACATTATGCGGATGATCTTTTAAATACTTATCTATCTAGTACTACAAACCTTAAAGAACTTTTAAGTATTAAAAATGCGCAAATGGAAGCGCAAAATGAACAGGAAGCGGAGGAGTATTTAGGCAGCCTAAAAGAAACCTTATTATTTGTAGCAAATGAAATAGAAAATCAGGTTGATTTCACAAAAGAAGTACAACTTTTTCAATTATTTCGTTCCACATCTCCCGACTCACATGAAAACCACCCCAATAGGTATCGGGATAAGTTGGTGCAAATCGGCGCACACATTTGTCCAGAACCAAGAGAAGTTCCGGGTTTGGTTTCGCAATTACTGTATAATATGAATTCAATTAAGAATCCTATTATTAAGGCAATTTATTTTCATCACGAAATGATACGAATTCATCCTTTTGTTGACGGTAATGGTCGTACGACAAGAGTTGCAAATAATTGGATTTTGATGTTCAACCTTTATCCGCCTGCTTTTATTCGAGATAATAATGAAAAGACGGTATACATTAACACCTTATCTAAAAGTTTCGCACTTTTAGATAAAAATGCTACAACTTGGAATGCAGAAACATCCTTATTTTTTGAACAAGAGATAGAACGATTGCGCGACAATTGTCAATTGGTGTATGAGGCCGTTAAAAAATTGGGAGAGAAAAGGTCGTTGGCTAAACAAAGTTCCTAATAGTGGGTTTTTAGATAAAAAATTTGTTATAGCTAAAAAATAAAACAACCGAATTATTATTAAAATATGCAGTTAGAATATAATAATTTCGACTGCTTAATGCGGGATTTCACTTATACTTGTCTTATAATTAAGCAAAGCTGATGGATAAACTTAAAACAACAAACACCTTATTATTAATCATAGTGGTTGTGCTCATTTTTTGGTTATTAAAAACACTTTCTTTCATCTTTGTTCCACTGGTAATGGCCATGTTTATTGCACTTTTATTCGCTTTCAGGTTTAATACCTCGAGGCTTGCCTCGTCAAATTTTACTATTTTGTGACTAGATGTCACAGAATAGTAAATATATCCATAAAAGTCATAATGTTTCGGTTCTTCTTTATCAT
>WTCE01000107.1 GCA_013138735.1 Crocinitomix sp.
GATAAAGAAGAACCGAAACATTATGACTTTTATGGATATATTTACTATTCTGTGACATCTAGTCACAAAATAGTAAAATTTGACGAGGCAAGCCTCGAGGTATTAAACCTGAAAGCGAATAAAAAAACTAGTGCGAAAAGTGTATTTGTTTGCTTCATTATTATTGTTTATTGTAATTAATAAATACTGTCTTTGCCCTGATTTTACATCTATTGTATCTAACCACTAAATATATAAAATTTCTAATAAGTGTTCCAATAGCGCTATAAAATAATTCATTTGGAACAGTTTGTTTGAAGCACAGTGCAGAGATTAAAAGAGCCCTAAAAATTGAAGGTATGCTCTCGCAAAATTATACATGGAGCAATCCCAAAGCTCAAGTCGATATGGTAATTGATCGAGATGACAACTGGGTTAACCTATGTGAAATGAAGTTCTATAATGATGAATGCACCATAGATGAGAACTATTTGAAAAGGCTTGAAACAAAAAAAAGAGAATATAGAACAGATAAAGCGGGAAGGAAAGGTATTTATTTAACAATGGTGACAACACATGGAGTTAAGTCCAATAAATACAGCTCAGCCATAGTTGACCACAACCTGAAGATAGATTGTTTATTTGGATAGCAAACGGTATTTGAAACCGCGGTAAAGCCAAATGGATATTTCAACAAAAAATGAATGCTCGTCATTGATATTGTTCGCGCAGCTATTAGATGGACATGTCTTTTGTTATCCGTTTAATTAAGTCCTTCTTTGAAACCATCTTAAGAGAAAGTGAAACTGGAACTTTTTCTTTTATTATCAACTTTTCAGATCCATAATACAGTTTATCATCTTTTACTGAAACAACAATAAGAACGCCATTATAGCCGACTGGTAATTTCGAATATACTCCTTCTTTATTGGTGAAAGTATAAAGTCCGTTTTCATTTTCATGCGCAGATATTTTAGAATTAATTGAAGGAAGCACCATAGAACAATCTATATAGTCATACTTATCCCGATTAGCTATAGCCACAAGTATTTCACATTCCTTTGCATAATTTTTATCATAAAACTGATCACAATTAATCCAACCCAAACTTGAAGTTGAGAAAACCTTTTTGAGTGTTTGATATAACTCGACTTGCGCTTCTATGGCTTTTTTCTTCTTCCGAAACATTTCGAGAACTCCCTCTCTTTCGAAATTATACGCCAAAATTTCATTCGCCTCTTTTTGTGAGACCCCTTTATTCATTAATTGCGAATACGCGTCATTAGAATTTAAATCAACACCACGATCATTGATTAGTTTTACCTTCCCTGTTTCGGGATGCTTATAGTAATCTAAAGTCCTAAGATGTTGTTCTTCAGCAGTAGTCTCTCTGAAATCGAAGAAGTAATTTGTATCTGTCCAATTCCCATAGTAACCTCTTTTAAACTCGTTAATCTCCTCGAAATAAGGTAACAGTTTGGCCTCATTATTATAGTCATAATCATGATAGGCCTTTTTTAATTTAACATCCAATTCTTCAATTGGCTGTTGCAAATTATTAGCACAAATTTCCGAATTAAACTTTCGCTCCTCAAATTCAATTGTGCTGCGGTAATAGTCTTCCAGCTCAAAATAACTCATAGATTGAACGAAGCCTCTCATACCACTCATTCTTCTTGAAAACTCTTGTGTTGCCACCACAGTGTTTTCGAATTTCGAATTTGTCAAAGACAGCACTAACGTATCAAAATAGTTTATAATTGTTTTATCAACGCCAGGCTTTGACGTCCATCCTGCCGCATATTTCCAATCGTTTCCTTCTGGGTAAAGTAAATCTAAGGGATAAGGAATTAAATAATCTTTCAATAACATGGAACTATCAATCTGCCAATCTTTTCCATCTCCTGTAAACATTTGAAATTTCTCGTTATTCGTAATCGTTGGCATTATTACGTTTAACTTTTCGTTGTATTTAATACCTAAAGAACCCGTTTCATTTATGGCATCTATATAAATCATTCCGTTAGACTTCAGTAAGTCTCCATTAGAGGTTGTACTTAGTTCTGAAGTGATCATATCAGTTAATGTAAAGACTTCCACTAATTCGATCTCAACCGTACCTTGCACTTCCTGCCCATTTCTATCAATAAAACAATTGGCTGGAATAAATATTTCAGTACCATTTGTGCCAGCAATGACATTACTTGTTTTCGTATCGATTTGGAAGTATTGTTTTTGCTGACCAATTTCCTGATAGGTTGAAGTGAGCGGTGTTTCAACAGTGACTTGTCTGTCTGTAATATTCTCATCAGAAGTAAACTGCTCTTTATCTTTCTCACAACTAGAGAGAAAAATAAGACACAAACTAAAAAGGAAATAAGAAAGATAGGGAGATTTCATTTTGGCTTTTTATAATTAACGTAGTAATTAGTATTAATTGCATACCGCTTCCATAAAATAGCAATATTAAAAATAGAAAAGAGCGGTCTACCTTATGGGTAAAACCGCTCTTCTCAAACAAAGAAATCAAATCAGGGAACCACCCCCTCTTATCCAATACCTCGCTGTTCAGATAATTTAAACCAAACAATGCTGAACAGAAAGTATTTTATCTTACTAGAACGACGGGCAAGAAATCGTTCTAAATCTTTTTGGTTTGTCTTTACAAGACAAGTTAAATCCTAATGACAATTCATGCGACCCGCCCGAAGCATTTGTCAAAGGAGAAATTGTAATATCATAACTATAGCCGAACTTAAATGAACCGGCATCAATTCCTACTGAAAGGATAAATGCATCTCTTGGTCTCCACCAAGCTCCTGCTGTAAATGCTCCGTATTTAATATAGGTTCCAACGTTTAGTTGCATGAACCCATCTTGGTACGTATAAATAACGTTAGGTGAGATTGAAGTTACATTAGAATACTGCGAACCTTTTCCAAATTCAATATTGGCTCCAACATGTCCTGTAAATCGCATTGGCAAATTACTTTCCCCATCAGGATTCAATATTAAACTCTCTTCTGGTGTATTTAAGTGCTTTGCAGCAAAACCAAAGTAAAAGTTCTCTGAATATCCTACAATTCCTGCATTAATATCAAAAAATCCTTTTGTTCCCCAGTTTCCACCATCACCCCAAAAGTTACCACGAGGCAAATCTCCAGTTTGGTAAATAAATCCTCTTCTTGGATCAATTTGATCGCCAAAGGTTAATTTACTCCAATCTAAAAACTTTTGATTCCATCCTGCTTGAGCACCAAATAAAAGGGTAAACTTTCTTGAAACTTGTAAGTGATAAGAATAAGCCAAATTGATTGTTGTCCAATTGAGCGTATTCTTGCCAGCCATATCGTTTGTTACAGAAAGTGCCACACCACCTTGAAGTACGTTTACAAATTGGTCATACGAGACACTATTTGTTACAAATGCGCCAGATATATTGGCCCATTGATTCCGATAATTCATATTTACGCGTGGACAACCATGCGTCCCTGCCATTGCCGGATTCAAATAAATCGGATTGGCATAGAACTGTGTAAACTCAGGATCTTGTGAAAATCCGTTGAGCGACGCCAGAGCAATTAATAAAGTAAGTATTCTCTTCATATATTCTATTTATTTGAAACGTGCATTTTTAGTTTTTCCATTAAAACGAATTCCCAAGTTATGTGAACCAATTTGCTCGTTATTGAGCAATGTTGTAGTTCTATCATACTGATAAATCATCTTAAAGTTTTTAAATTTCATACCTATTGCGGCAGTAAAGTCATTATTCGTTGAGTATGAACCTCCTATGGTGAAGTGATTTATTCTAAAATTCGCTCCAGCCCATGCTTCTTGTGATTCTCCAAAATGTCTTGCAGCAATAAATGGACTTATGGACATATTCTTATTTGCTGATTCATAATCTGCTCCAATTACGCCACTGTAAAGAACGGATGTTCTAATTGGTTCATTACTTCCTTCTTCACGATAAACGCTTGCATAGTGACGGCCAATATTGTCTGCACTTAAACCAGCATAAAACCATTTCGTATTTAGCACAAATCCTAAACCATAATCTTTATACCATAATTTATCGGTTTGTTCATTGTCAGATGCAAAACTAGAGTTTAATAACATCCCTCTGTCCAATTCAAAACTCATTCCTTCTTCCAATTTGGAAGAATTTCCGGTTAGTACACCAAGTGAAACTTTAATCCCTGGTTCAAGTACCGCGTTTGGTCCTAAACTAATTTTAGGTGAATAAGTCATATCAACAGAATAATCTCCAAATGCTCCATTTCCATATGTTGCAGAATTTACTGAAACTCCAAATCCACCTCTTACTTGATGAACGTAGTTATCAAAGCTAAATTGCGTTTTTTGTGCATTCATTTCAGATCCTAACCATTGGTTTCTATAACTCAATTCAAATCTAGGCATTAGCATTCCACCTGCAAACCCAGGATTGGATGAAACCAATGAATTTTCTGGCAATAATAATTCAGGATCTCTTAGATTAACTAAACCAACAGGATAACCGAACATGCGTTCAATTTTTCTGTAAATTCGTTTTGTTACATTGCCAAAAGAGTTCAAATTAACGTTATTCTTTTTTCTCAAATCTATTTCGGAATGCCCTTCTGTTGGGTTATGCGCATATTTAGAGGAATGATTGTCCGACTTGTATTTTGCTTGTTCTTGCTTCATGGCAGCATTTACAGTTACATAATAGTCAGCATCATTAAAATCATCCTCTTCAGCTGCATTCGAATTTGTTGCACCTAAATTATCAGTTGCTCCATTCAAATCCTCTTCTCCATTTCCGTTACTCACGCCACTATAAGTTTCATTTGTTAAACTCGTTACAGCAATTTGATTTTGATATTGTGCGGCAGTCGTATAATTAGTTGTTTCGTTTGTGTTATTTCCGTTCTCGGAAACAATTGAATTATTATTTGAAGTAGCGTCGTTCGCTTTATTATTCTCAGAAAGGTAATTAGAAGAAGTTTCGTTGTAAGCTTTAGAAAACTGAGCGAATTGCGTATCAGCGGTATTATTACTAGTGGCATTGATGGCAAAATAACCACCTACACCTATTAATACAACTAAAGCTGCAGCTGCGCTCCAACCGAACCAGCCGGCAAATTTTCTGTTACGTTCTAAACTACTTTGTTGTGGATAAACTACAGTATCAATGGGGATAATTGAATTTTGCCAAGCATCTGCGGCTGGTTCAAAACCAGGGTTTTGCAATAGAAATTGCTCGAACGCATTAACTTCAGTTGGCGAGAGGTTGCCCTCCATGTAGTCGAACATCCACCTGTCGAAATTTTCAGGAATATTCATACGAGTATTGTTAGATCTTTTAACTGTTTTTTAATTTTATTTCGGGCTCTAAATAAATAGACTTTTACTTGAGCTTCACTTAGCTCGAGTATTTCGCCTATTTCCTGATACGTATAACCTTCTAAATCGCGCAGAAGAATAATTGATTTTTGAAGTGGCGGAAGTTTAGCTAAACTTTTTTCTATAATTTCCTTCATTTCAAAATCCCGAGAGTGGCACACAGCAGTGTCAGATGATACCGTATTTGCTTGGTATGTAATCCGACTATTTTTCTTGATGAGGTTTATTAATGCATTGTGTGCACAAGTAAACAACCAAGATTTTGCCTTCTCAGTAACAATTTTTTTTCTGTTTTTCCATAATTTTTCAAAAACATCTTGAACAATATCGTTTGCGTCTTCGGTATTTTTTAAATACTTCAAAGAGTAGCCATACAACCTTCCGGAGTATTCTTTAACAGCGATATTGTATTCTTTTCTCGTCAAATTAGGGCGTGGTTAAATCAGGTAAAGTTCCCTTTCAAACAGTTAAAACAATCTAAATACCCAAAAAGTTACATGCACTTTAAAGTTTTTAGTGATTATTTTTTCTCCAAGTTACAAAATTATTACCACGTGTCCGATTAATAAAGGAATTTTAGTATCTTTCAAAACAAAGAAAAATTATTAATGTCTGCTTGGAAATAGACATTTAAATCATAAAGAACTCGAAATAGATGGAAGTAAAACGATTATTTGATATTCCTTATTACCAATTAGAGCAATTTCCACAGGAAGATGCTTTTGTAGATAAAGTTAATGGTAAATGGGTTAAGACGTCCACAAAGACATATATAGAAAAGGCGAACGCTATTAGCAGAGGCCTTATAAATCAAGGGATTAAGCCCGGAGACAAGATTGCTTTAATCTCCAATAACCGATCGGAATGGAATATTTGCGATATTGGAATTCAGCAAATTGGCGCCATTGGCGTTCCTGTTTATCCTACCATTAGTGCAGATGTGTATGAATACATATTTAATGATGCAGGTGTAAAATTGTGCATTGTTTCGGATGATGAATTGTATGGTAAGGTTTTATCGATTAAAGATAATGTATCCACTTTGACTGAAGTTTTCACCTTTAATGATGTACCCAATGCAAAATCTTGGACTGAATTATTAGCTGAACCAGATGAAGCGTTGGATGCTGAAGTTGAAAAAAGAAAAGTTGCCATTGATTATGAAGATTTGGTGACTTTAATTTATACCTCAGGCACAACAGGAAATCCTAAAGGAGTTATGTTGTCGCATAAAAACTTATTGAGTAATGTAAAAGATTGTCAACCACGCTTGCCTGTTGATTCAAATGCAAAATCTGTGAGTTTCTTGCCAGTGTGCCATGTATACGAACGTATGTTATTGTACTTGTATCAATACACGGGTGTATCAGTTTACTTTGCAGAATCAATGGAAACCATTGGTGATGATTTAAGAGATGTGCAACCTAATGTATTTACAGCGGTTCCACGTTTATTGGAAAAAGTCTACGATAAAATTATCGCAAAGGGCGAAGCTTTAACTGGAATCAAACGGAAACTATTCTTTTGGGCAGTTGAGTTAGGTGAAGAATATGATGTAGTTGGAAAATCCGGTTGGTATAAATTTAAATTGGGTATTGCACGTAAACTCATTTTTAGTAAATGGCAAGAGGCATTGGGTGGTAAGTGCGAAGCAGTGGCATCAGGAAGTGCGGCCTTACAACCGCGATTAGCTCGTATATTTTTAGCGGCTGGCATACCTGTTATGGAAGGTTATGGATTAACAGAAACTTCTCCTGTAGTTAGTGTGAACTATGAAAAAGGAAATAATGTACGTATTGGAACTACGGGTCCCGTATTGGATAATGTAACTGTAAAAATTGCCGAAGATGGTGAGATTTTAGTAAAAGGACCAAACGTCATGTTGGGCTATTATAATATGCCTGAAAAAACTGCCGAAGAAATTGATTCAGACGGATGGTTCCACACAGGTGATATTGGAGAATTTGTTGAAGGCAAATTCTTGAAAATTACGGACCGTAAAAAAGAAATGTTTAAAACCTCTGGCGGTAAATATATTGCGCCACAGTTAATGGAAAACAAATTTAAGGAGTCGCGTTTTATTGAGCAAATAATGGTGATTGGTGAAAACCAAAAAATGCCAGCAGCCTTAATTGTTCCGGCTTTTGAATTCATCCAAGAATGGATCAAATATAAAAAATTAGACATTGGACTTTCAAATGAAGAGATTGCGAACGATCCAAAAGTCATTGCTCGAATTGCAGAAGAGGTTGATGAGTTTAATGTTGGTTTTGGTAAATGGGAACAATTGAAGCGCTTTGAATTAGTTGATGCACTTTGGACTCCTGAAACAGGTGAGTTAACGCCAACATTAAAACCGAAAAGGCGTGTGATTTTAGCAAAGCATAAGGATTTATATGATAAGATTTATTGTTAACAAAATTTTATGAGCTAAACACTCGAAGACCGTATTTTCAAATTTAAAAAAGGGATGCTAACAATGTTAAGCATCCCTTTTTTTATAATAATGAAATCTGAGTGTTCTACCAAGATGCCCGCTTAGTTTCCAAAGCAGCCATATATAAGGCAATCGCATTGCCAAAATTCGAAATCACCTTACTTACTTGTCCTTGTCTAATATATGAGACGTTATTGATTCTATCTTTAACGAAAAACATTTTTCCATATGTAGATCCTGTTTCTAGGTTTTCATATTTGTCGATATAATCAAAAACATACTTATACGTGTCGGTATCGTTATATGGCGCTTCGCTCAATTGCGTTTCTCTAATAAATTTATGCTTTCCTTTAAAGTTGTTTTCCACACCCCTTTTCAAGTATTTATCATAGCTTTTACGCACCCTTATCACACAAAGCAATACAAATTCTTCTTTGCCAAAATCCGGAGGAATGGCTTTATTTTCTTCGGTATAAACTTTCCCATTATCTTCTACACATGGTAGTTCATTCGACTTTTCTGAAAAAGCAAAAATGGTGAATACTCCTTTGAGTAATACTAAACTAAGACTTGTCGTTTGATATTTAGAATGTGGGAATTGGGAATTGAAAACTAATAATCAAACTCAGCCTTCAGACTCAAATCTAAACTCTTATAAGAATGCGTTAAGGCGCCTGATGAAATAAAATCAACTCCAGTTTCTGCGTAAGCTAAAATCGTGTCTTCGTTAATTCCTCCAGAAGCTTCGGTTTCATATTTATCGCGATCAATTATAGCGAGGGCTTCACGAATTTGATCTGGCGTGAAATTGTCTAACATGATGCGATCTACTTGACCAACTGCCAAGACTTGTTTCACCTCATCTAAATTACGAGTTTCAATTTCTATTTTGAGTGACTTGCCTTTTGCTTTCAAATAAGCATTGGTACGTTCAATGGCTTGGGAAATTCCTCCTGCATAATCAACATGATTGTCTTTAATCATAATCATGTCATAGAGTGCAAAGCGGTGATTATTTCCACCACCAATCGTTACTGCCCATTTCTCCATAATTCGGATGCCGGGAGTCGTTTTGCGAGTATCTAATAATTTCGTTGGAAGGTGCGCTATGATTTTAGCCAATTCATGTGTTTTGGTCGCAATTCCACTCATGCGTTGCATAAAGTTTAGCACCAATCGTTCTGAACTTAAAATAGAGCGTGAAGAACCCGTTACGTAAAAGGCAATCTCCCCTTTTTCAACATAGGTTCCATCCTCAATTAAAACTTCAATTTCCAAATTTGGATCAACTCTATGAAAAATGGTTTTTGCCAGTTCAACTCCAGCTAAAATTCCATTGTCTTTAACCAATAAACGGGCTTTTCCTTGTGCATTTTCTGGAACAGTAGAAAGTGACGTATGATCGCCGTCTCCTAAATCTTCGCGCAATGCATTGTCAACAATTTCGAGAATCGCATCCTGTTTCAAATAATCCATAGGCTTATTTTCCGCTCACAAATGTTTTCACATCAGTTGAAGTAATTTCGGATCCGCACAAAATAATCAAACGCTCAACAATATTTCTTAATTCACGAATATTACCTGTCCAGTTTACTTCTTGCAAAGCTTTTAAAGCATCACTAGAGAATGTTTTTAGTGCCATACCGTGTTCTTGGCATAATTTCTCAATAAAATAGTTGGCTAAAATTGGAATATCATCTTTTCTATCATTCAACGAAGGCACATCTATAATGATAACACTTAAACGGTGAAATAAATCTTCACGGAATTGTCCGTTTTCAATCATTTTACGCAAATCTTTATTGGTTGCAGCAACCACTCTTGGATTTACTTTAATATCTTTCTCACCACCAACTCGTGTAATTCTACCTTCTTGCAATGCCCGTAAAACTTTCGCTTGAGCAGATGCGCTCATGTCTCCAATTTCATCCAAAAACAGTGTGCCGCTAGTAGCCAATTCAAATTTTCCTTTTTTCTGCTTAATGGCAGATGTAAAGGCGCCTTTTTCATGCCCAAAAAGTTCAGACTCTATTAATTCAGATGGAATAGCCGCACAGTTAACTTCGATAAATGATTCCTTAGCTCTTGCACTATTTTCATGCAATTGTCTTGCTACTAATTCTTTTCCGGCTCCGTTTGGCCCAGTAATTAAGACCCGTGCATCAGATGGCGCAACCTTCTCAATCATTTCACGGATTTTTTCCAATGGTTCGGAATTTCCAATGATATTGTAATTTTTAGAATGTTTACGGATTTGTTTCTTCAAGACTTTTGTCTCTTCTACCAGGTCCGTTTTTTCTAATGCATTTTTAATCGTCACTAAAATCCGATTCAAATCCAATGGTTTTTCGATAAAATCGTAAGCTCCATTTTTGATTGAATCAACAGCCGTTTCAATATTTCCATGACCAGAAATCATGATAATTGGAGTTTCTAAACCGTCATTTTTCAATTTAGTTAGTACTTCAATACCATCCATTTGAGGCATTTTAATATCGCAAAATATTACGTCATAATTATTCGCCTTTGCCTCATTAACACCAGCAATTCCGTCCTCAACGGCCTCAACTGTGTAATTTTCAAACTCTAGAATTTCTTTTAACGTTCTTCTGATGCTTCTTTCATCATCAATAATTAATATTTTCGGCATAATCTCTCTTATATTTTCGCTACTGGTTAACGACTGGTAAAGATATTAATTTTTAATTGAATTTGCTCATGAAAACGACTCCATGTTAGAAGTAATCGACCAATGACAAGCAAAAATAATATTAAAGCAAATTAATCTAAATCTGATTAAAAGATTTATTTTCGTTAGGCTCTTTGAATAAAATGCTTTTTCGCATTAAAATTCGAATTTTAAAATCCATGAGCAAGGCTAAATTATTATGTCAAAATCTTCACTAACAATTATCGGAAGTCAAGAATGGTGTGCATTTCCAAGTCTAAATACGCCTGCCGTTCGCGCCAGAATAGATTCTGGGGCGCAAACCTCTTCAATTCATGCCTCAAACATTCAGCCCTTTATAAAAGATGGTGAAGATTGGGTTCGATTTGAAATTCATCCTTTGCAGGAATCGCCTAAAATCACTATTAAAAACGAGGCTAAAGTTGAGTCGGTTCGGAAAGTAAAAAACACGGGTGGAACAAGTGAAAGTAGATATGTTATAAAAACGCCATTAACAATTGGAAAAGAAACTTTTGATATTGAGTTAACTCTCTCGAATAGAGACGCTATGGGCTTTAGGATGTTATTAGGTCGAGAAGCAATGATCGATCGTTTTATGGTAAACCCGTCGGTAAATTATGAGTTGGGCGATTATACAGTACTTCAAATCAAAGACTTTTATAAAGCGGTAAAAAGAGTAAAACCTGGATTAAAAATAGCGCTATTAGCAACAAATAGAAACTTATATAGCAATTTGCGCCTTATGCAGGCAGGCGAGGAACGTGGCCATGAAATGCAATTTTTAAACATTGAACAATGCTTCATGAAAATGGATGCTGCTCAACCAGAAGTGCGCTACCGTGATGGATCAGTTTTAACTGATATAGACGCCGTGATTCCACGTTTACGACCTTCAATGACACATTATGGTTGTGCTTTGGTGCGTCAATTTGCCTCCATCAATACGTATAGTTTAAACTCTGCAGAAGCTATTACACAATCACGCGACAAATTATTTTCTTCCCAAATATTTTCGAAAAACGGTATCAATACGCCCATTACAGGATTCGCCAAATCACCATTAGACACTAAGGGTTTAATTGAAATGGTAGATGGTGCCCCGTTAATTGTAAAACTATTGGAAAGTACGCAAGGAAAAGGTGTAGTATTGGCTGAAACGAATAAGGCGGCGGAAAGTGTCATCAATGCGTTCAAAAGCTTAAATGCGAACATTTTGGTTCAGGAATTTATTCGTGAGGCGAACGGAAAAGATATTCGTTGTTTCGTAATTAATAATAAAGTAGTTGCCGTAATTCAGCGCGAAGCAGAGAAGGGTGAATTTAGATCTAACATTCACATGGGAGGAAAAGCGAGTGTAATCAGAATCACCGCAGAAGAACGCAAACTTGCTATTAAGGCTGCAAAAGTGCTCGATTTACCAGTTGCTGGTGTGGATATTATTCGTTCAAATAAAGGTCCAATGGTTTTAGAGGTTAATTCATCTCCAGGTCTAGAAGGGATTGAAGGCGCAACAGGAAAAGACATTGCAGGACTCATGATTACAGCTATTGAGAAAAAATTGGGTTTCGTTAGACCTTAAATTGAACCGTACTAGCATTTGATTGTTAATTATTTATAAATCGATCATAAATTTATTTGGAATAATAATTGTAACTTGACTGTTACCTTAGAAAATCGATTAGAAAAAACATACTATTTGCTCTTATGCATTTGTCAAACTTATTAAAAGCACGCATAACTATTCTACTATTTTTATGCTCATCTATTGGATGGAATCAAAGTACTCAATGTGAAACATTGGAGAATGCCATTCGCTCAGATCAACATATTATAACGCTAGATATTCGCAATTGTGAGTTGGAAGAAATTCCAGCCGAATTGAAGTCCTTAGTAGATTTAAAATCGGTTAATTTGGATGGCAATATTATTCGATATATCACCTTTGAAAACGTACCTCTAATTGAATCAATATCACTCAAAGAGAATGGTGCTGTTAGTTTGCATCAGTCAATCAGCACAATGGCCTTTCTCCGATATTTACACCTTGATTATAATCGCATAACCAAAATTCCAGGAAGTATTAAAGGAGCTTCAGAATTAAGAACATTAACGCTAGGTTCCAACCTTTTAAAGGATATACCAAGTAGTATTGGTGCTTTGGCCAAGTTGGACACCTTAGATTTAAAATCGAATCAATTAACAAACATTAAACCGTGGATTGAGAACTTAAACGAATTGGATTATTTGCACTTAGCCGCTAACGAATTGGTTGAAATTGCTCCAGAATTATGGGGATTAGAACAACTAAACTATTTAAATTTAAGTGAAAACCAATTGAACGCTGAAGGGCTCAATATAACTGAAGGTTCTTCCACGTTAGAATACTTGCATTTAGAAGTCAATGATTTGGTTGCCTTCCCAATGGGCATTAATAATTGTACGGCGTTAAAATACTTGAATATTTCTTCTAATCAAGTGCGATCAATTCCGAGTTCACTTAATGGTTTAAAAAAACTAGAAACGCTCATTTTAAAATGGAATTTATTGGAAGACTTGCCTATTCCAATTGGAGATCTAGCTGCGCTGCAAAATTTAGAGATAGATCATAACGCAATTAAAACATTGGGAGATGCCTTGAGCGGTTTGAATAACTTAACTGTTTTGAAAGCCAACGATAATTTAATTTCTGAAATCCCGGAATCCGTGCTTCAATTAAAGTCACTCAAAAAACTTCAAATTGCTGGAAACTTATTGAAGAGTTTGCCCAATAATTGGTCAAAAATGACGGCATTAGAATTTTTAGATGCCTCCAGAAATAATCTGGATTCAATACCTACAAACCTCTTAAGTTTAACAGGATTGATATCATTGAATTTACGTAATAACACCATTGAAACTATTCCAACTCAGGTTAAAAACTTGGCCCGATTGAAGGAATTAGATTTAGGGGAAAATAGCATTGAAATTTTACCAATTGAATTAGCCGAATTAAAAAATCTAACCTCGCTCAAATTAGATGGAAACTTGATTCAAAAAATTGATCCCTTAATTATGTCTTTAAAAGGATTAACGAGTCTTGAATTGGACGGGAATTTGATTAAAAAACTTCCAAAAAATTTGGGCGAATTATCCAATTTAAAATACCTCAGCATTAATGGTAATCAGCTCAAAAAACTACCTGAATCAATCGGCGATTTATCGAATTTAATTTACCTAAGTGTAGAAGCCAATTTGCTAAAAAAATTACCGGAAACAATTCAAAATTTAAAGAATTTGAAATACCTTTCTATCTCGAAAAACCTAATGGATTTTGAGGAGCAAAAGAAGATCAAAGCATGGCTTCCTGAGGGTTGTGTAATTTTAATGTAGAAAAAAAAGCGTAAGAATTGTACAAACGATCCCCTATTCTCTCACTTTATTCAATTTCCAGTTCAAGTTCTATTTTCCTTCTTACTTTGAGTATGGTTTGTTCAATGTTGCCAAAAAACCGATTCCGTTCTTTAGCGTTAGCCTGAGAAATCAAACAGGAATTATTCGTGAATTGATCTAAGATTAATTTAGTTTCTTTTGTGTAATGAGGGTCAGCAGTGGTCAGGTAATTCATGATGTTATGCGAGAAATAGACAGCCGAACCTCCATTCCATTCGAAAAAATAGGTATTATCATAAATATAAGTATCATTAGAATACATTTGAAATTCATTTCCGGATGTAACGGGTTCATTATTGAGTGCAAATTTCCGACCTACTTCAGCCTGTTTTTTCATGTGCATCAATAACTTAATTAGATCATCTAATAACTTCAAGGCATAATGTGGATCTTCAAATAATCGTGCATCAAAATAATATAGAATTTGTCTTAATGTCCCTCGAAGGCTTTCAGGAGAATATATTTCAGTGGAAGGAATAGAATTGTACAAATTGTGCGCTTCAATACTGATTTGAAGCACCTCATTATCAATCTTTTCATTTGCAAACTTTAGACTATCAAATTCTGGAATTTTCAGGTAAGTCTTGGCCCAAAAAAAGAACTTGAATCTCGTTAAATCTGGCAAGTTAAACAACTGAAAAATAGGTGTATCATTGACACTAGCAAGTAATCGAGGATCCTCTAAATTCTTAATTCGTCTCAAATCTTCTCGCATTCCAATGAGGTAGGATTTAAAGTTAACTTGACGTCTATCTAAAGGATTGTAGGTAAATTCAACTCTACCCTTTTCTATGTTTCCAAAAACGTTAAAGTCTATTTTGAAATTTTGGCAGAGCCTTCTAGTTTCACTTAATGTGAGTTCAACTTTGCCCCTGAGCCTTCTGTATGCTGCGTCTTGTGAAACATAGAGCGTATCCATTAATACCTGAACTAAACTGTCGTCATTTGGCAGCTGCATCTTAATACTGTCAAAGATTCTTTTTTGAACTTCATACTCTTCTTCCATTATTCAATGTAAGCATTTTTAGTTAATAGTCTGAATGACAGAAGGATTTGGCAATCCTTCTATCTGCAATTCAAAGCTCTATCCGATTAATTGAAGGGATATTGAATGAGCAACGCTTGTCGAAGGTCAAAAATGACGGCATTAGAATTTTTAGATGCTTCCAGTCCAAAACTAATGACTAGAAACTAGTGACGATTGCCTACTTCAACCTTCTTGCTAAAATTCGATTTCCAGTAATCTCAGTAGACCACATGTCGGATGGAAAAACTTTGGGTAAAAATCGTGCGTAGAGTTTAGTTCTTTGGGAGGTATGTTCGCCTTGGTCATCCTCTCTTAGAATTCCTGTAAACTCAACAATTTGCATATTTGGATGCTCCCTTAAATACATGCGAATTACTTCTGCAATTGTTGTCATTACGCGCAAAGCATCTCCCTTATTGGTCACAACATACTCTTCGCCTTCATACTCATCATTTAAAACGCCAAAAACTACAACAGAATGTAAAATATTCTCTTTTTTGCGTCCAAAACGAACCTCATACTCCACATCATAGGGAGTAGTGAACTGGTATACCTGTCCAGATGGAATTGCAGGGGCTATTATGTGATAAGGATTCATTTATTTCCCGAATATAATATAATCCATGATAATATTTTCCTCTCTTGCTGTTGGGGTTTGCTTTTCATTGGATAATTTTTTAACTTCACGGTTAACATAAGTTCGAATTTGGGACAAATACACACTGCCTGTATCCGTTTGACTTAAACCCTGAATAAATACATATGTAAAAAGCCCATTACTCCATTGGTCGCTTTCCATTGCGTATTCGGCACCTCCAGCACTTGAAATAACTGTTGCTCCGGTGCCTTTGCTAATGTCCTCAAACAAACTTTCGGTAAGCTTTCTAGAATTGTCTAATCCAACACCATCCTTTTTTCGAATATTTGTTGCGACTCCCCTAAATTGCACATCTCCCTGTTCCACTTCTGGATTCTGCCCTTCTTCAACATCATCCTCATCTAATTCACCCGAATGGCAAGTATCCATAATTAACAACTTTTGATAGGCCTTGACTTTATCCAATATTCCTGAAATTTGCGTGTATGGAATCCCTCTTTCATCTGGTGAATCAAAATCCATATCATAGGATCCATAAAAATAATCGTAGTCCACATTTAGCACACCATGCCCTGCTATAAAAATAATGGCAAAATCTTCATGCGTGCAGGTGCTAAAAAATTCCACTAAGCTTTGAATACCTTCTTTTGTAACAGCCTCATTTACGAGCAATTTTGAATGTACTTCATTATAGCGTTCCTTTCCTTTTTCTTCATTGAACTTTTTTAAAACATCCTCAGCATCTTTTGTCGGATACTTCAAGTTAAACCGGTCGTCTTTGTAATTTGAAACGCCAATTGCTGCAATATATAAGTCGTGCTTTTCTAATTCTGAATCGCGGATAATCTCAAAACCTTCATATAGAGATTCTACACCATTAGAGTTCATGCAATAAATTATTATCTTATTTTTATTATTCACAAGTGGAATTTCTATCTCCTTTCTAATCGATTTTATATTGCCATCAATGGCTAGACCTTGTCCCCCATAAATAGGAACATTATTAACGTAAACATGCAAACTCCTCAAGTTATAGTCATCATCCCAAGCACTAATCCACACTTTTTGTGAAGGTTCTGTCGTGATAAGATCATGTTTAGTTTCAATTTTAATCGTTGGTAAATTAAAATCCATGTTCAATGAACCTTCGTCTAAGTTTAGTTTCTTTAATCTTTTTTTATAGAGATAATAATAAAGATTAATCAATTGCTCAGAGGTTTTACCAATGCGCTTACCAACAATGTCTGGTCGATTAAGGTGTACATGAAATTGATCAAAGGGCACTAATTTATCCCCCATCCTAAACGCTATTCCTTGCAAAGCACTTCTTGAGGCCATGTAATAATTATCTGGCGTATAAATCATGAATTCTTTGTCTCCAATTGCTTGATAAGTTGCTATCAGTTCGCAAGTTTTATAATCAAAATACTTAACCGCACCATCTCTAGAGGCTGAGAAGAACCGATTATTTAGAGGATCGCAAATAACTTTAATAAGTTCACCTATATGATCTTCAAATCGACAAGTGCTTTTCCCTGTTTTAGTATCCCAAACTATTACTGAATTATCCGTTTCGCTAACCGTACTGCTGCCTCCACCAGATATTAGTACAGTTCCATCCGCCGAATAATCAATTGTGTTAACAATGTTAAGATGTCCCACTAAAATATGGTCCAAACTCCAATCACTTGTACTGCGTAAATAAATCGTTTTATCCCACGCGGCGGTGGCCAAATGATTTCCATCTGGACTAAACTTTACATCATGAATCGAAATGGTTTGTTCGTCAAATTTTACCACTTCTTTTTTAGTTTCGTAATTCCAAACCCTTGCTGTTTGATCTAAGGATCCAGAAACTACCCAAGGTTTTGTTGGATGAAAGTCTAAGCCCAATATTCCACCTTCATGCCCTTCTAATTCAGCAACCATTTTAGTCGACTCAATATCCCAAACTTTAACTTTGTTTTGATATCCTGCGCCTGTAAGCTTTTTTCCATCATTAGAAACGGCAACCGTTTGAATGAGTTCGTAACCTGTATCAAAGGTTTTTATTTTTTTTCCTGTTTCAACATCAAATAAACCCAAGTTGATTTGATTGGTCATTGCCACTATTGACTTTCCATCTGGTGTAAACTCACAGGGGAAAAATCCTGGCACACTTCTAACCACTCTATTTAAAGTTAAATCCCAAATTTTCAACTCTAATTCATCACGGGGTGCTACAGCCAAATAATGCCCTGTGGGATCATACGCCATATTTTCTATACGTTTGATACGTGAATCAAACTCCTTAAGAATTTGCTTTCTCTTATAATCATAGAACGTAATTAAATCATGATTGGCCAAAACAACTATTTCGCCATTTGGATGAGATTGGACACATTGCGTGTTAAATACGCTGTTTGCAATCACCTCTTTATCAACTACTTTTTTTGTTTGATAATTAAATATTATCACATCTCCAGCGTGCGTGGAAACATAAACAATTGGCTCAATACGATCGATTGCCAAACTCACTAATTTAGTATCATACGCTCTCGACTCAAATTCAAATTCGCCTTTTTCTGTATTGAAAATTCGCAATTTATCGTCATTGAAACCGTAGGCTATATATTTACCATCAGCTGAGATGTCCGAATTACAAACTAGCGGATTAAATTTGTCAAACAATTGATATGTCTCTTCTGTTGCTCCACTCGACATGTTGATTTTACGCATAGCTCCCAAATGATCGAGTGAATAAATCATTCCCCTCTCTACATCTGCAATAAAATACGTTACAGGACTTTCAGTTAATACGGTCGTTGTTTTTGATATTAAATCATAGACAGAAATTTGCGTATCGTCATTGATGAAGAAGAGCTTGTTTCCATCTTTAGAAAAGTTCAAACCGTTACCTGAACCTGCAATACCACTATGAATAACTTCACCCGTGATGACATCCCAAATCAGCAATTCTTCGTTATAAGTTGTACCAGCTAAATGGCGATTATTGGGTGCATAAACGAGTTTATCTACCCTGCCTGCCATATCAGAAATTGTACGAAATTCCATTCCTGAAGTAATATCCCAAATTTTGATTTGCTTATCGATAGATGCACTTGCGAGAAATTGTCCATTCGACGTAATTTCCATGGCATTAATACGTTCAACATGACCAGTTGTCAAAACAACATCTGGCGTAATTTGACCGTGAGCCAAACAAGCTATAAACAAAACCAATATGGATAAACTCTTGCGCATCTTCCTATTTACTTAAAGTATCTAAAATCGTGCCCAGCTTTAATATTCAATAAGGTTTCATAAATTAATTGAATTCCATTTTCAACATCATCCTTATGTGCCATTTCAACCGTTGTGTGCATATAACGCAATGGCGTTGAAATTAAAACAGATGGAACACCTGAATTAGAATAAGCAAATGCATCCGTATCTGTGCCCGTTGCGCGAGAAGCCGCGGCGCGTTGAAACGGAATTTTTTTCTTCTCAGCTGTTTCAATTACCAACTTCAATAAATTATTTTGAACAGCAGGCCCATATGTTAATACTGGTCCACGCCCATTCTTTAAATCTCCCTGAGATACTTTAGTAATCATTGGAGTTGATGTATCGTGACAAACGTCTGTGACAATGGCCACATTTGGCTTAATTTTCTCCGCTACCATTTGCGCACCTCTTAATCCTACTTCTTCTTGAACAGAATTGGTAATGTAAAGTCCAAATGGTAATTCTTTTTTATTTTCTTTTAACATTCTTGCTACCTCAGCAATCATGAATCCTCCAATGCGATTATCCAAGGCACGGCCAACATATCTATTCTCATTTAAAATGATAAACTCATCTTCGTAAGTAATAACGCACCCTACATGCACTCCTAATTTCTCAACTTCCTCTTTGGAATCGCATCCACAATCCAAACAAATATTTTTTATGGTAGGTCCTTCTTCTTTTCCTTTGCGCGTATGAATTGCTGGCCAACCAAACACGGCTTTTACAATGCCATTATCGGTATGAATATTCACGCGTTTTGAAGGAGCTATTTGATGGTCGGATCCTCCGTTACGACGTAAGTAAATGAAACCGTCATCTGTTATATAATGCACAAACCAAGAAATTTCATCTGCATGCGCCTCAATAACAACCTTATATTTTGCTTCAGGATTAATGATAGCTACTACTGTTCCGTAATTATCTACCCAATAATCATCTATATATGGCTTAACGTACTGCAACCATAATTTTTGTCCTTCTTGCTCAAATCCAGTAGGTGAAGCATTGTTTAAATATTTCTCTAAAAATGTCAGTGCTTTTTTACCGCTAATAGATTTTCCTTTTCCCATACCCTAAAAATAAGCAAATACTTCGTTTTTTATGTCCAGATAATGAATGTATTGCCGATTTCGGATAAAGAATGTTTCCGATATGATAATCGGTAGCAAAACAAATTGATTTCTAAATTCCTTCCTCAAGAATCTTGAAATGTTAATTGATTGATTCTAAATAACGTACAATTGATCATTTGGTCGACTTTATCACATCCTTTATCTAATGGCGCTAGCATAAACCATAGGGATTCCGTATCTTCGATAAGAGGAAGACACCTTACTCATTTATCCTGCCATTTTTAAGACAATTTATGTGAGGGAAAATGTTCTCCATTTTGTTTTAATTATATGCGTTTCATCTTAACATATCTTTTTCTTATCTCCTTGAATGTTCAAGGACAAGATTTGGTTTATAGTGAAGGCGTTATTGCCAATTATGAAAGTGGCGTATTGGCACATCAAAACAATGATTCTAAAACTGCATTGGATTTCTTTTCGCTATGTATCCAAGCAGATTCTACTTGTTTTGAAGCGTATTATGGTTTAGGCTTAATTCATTTTGAGGCTGGACGATTTAACCAAACATTACTAAATACTAGCAAAGCGGAAACACTCCGCCCTTTTGATCCAGAATTAACTGGATTAATTGGCAGAACTTCATACCAAACACAGAATTATGCGAATGCCGAAGTATATTTAAAAAGAGCCATTTCAATTGGGGTTTACAACCCAGACAATCTTCTGTATTTGGCGCTTTCGCTACAAAAGCAA
Organism: Crocinitomix sp.; assembly: GCA_013138735.1. Lineage (GTDB taxonomy): Bacteria > Bacteroidota > Bacteroidia > Flavobacteriales_D > Crocinitomicaceae > Crocinitomix. The sequence goes on from WTCE01000107.1 coordinate 20,647, forward strand.
CTAAACTACACTTATGCTTTACATTATTTTGACCAGTTGCTCATAGAAGATCCTTCAAATAGAGCATATCGCTTTAACCGAGGATTACTTTATGTTGAGATGGAAGATTTTGAAAATGCGCTTGGCGATTTTCAAAAGACCTTATTGAGCGGACAAAAACCACTGCCATATCACTATTTTCACTTGGCAAAAACGTCTCTATCACTAAATGAAGGCCAACAATGCTTGGCTTATATTGAACAAGGGCTTCCGATTGCCAGCAAGGATGAAAAAATAGACCTTTTGATTTTGAAAGGCACATTTTACCGCGACATTGGGGAATACGAAATAGCTCAAAAACACTATCAAACTGCCTATGAATTAGAAAATGAAAACCCTCTTGTTTTAACGCACCAAGCAGCCGTATTGATTGATTTGGAGAATTATGAATTGGCGATTGAAAAATGTGATGCTGCAATAGCACTCAATCCAAGCCAAATGGAAGCTTATTTTAATCGCGGAATTGCAAATGAAATGATTCGAGATTTGGATCAAGCTTGTAGTGACTGGCAAAAAGCATTTGTACTAGGATCACAAAAAGCAATACACTATTTAAACGGACCAGTCTGTAATGAATAAATGGAAGTCCATAGCGCTTTTTATCTGCCTTTTTGTAGGTTATTCTGCATTGACTCAGGAAAAGGACATTCCATTTGATAAACGCCTTTTTGAATCTCAAAAATTAGAATTTGAAGAAGCTGCCAAGGAAATTAAATTAGGAGACTTCTACTTTTTTGATGGAAGGGATGAATTTTTGATGGTCGCCTTATCCCATTTTGAAAAAGCTCAAAAATTCAATCCATACTCTTCTATTCTGAATTATAAAATAGGGATTTGTTACTTGTATAGCTCAAATAAGTCTGAGAGTTTGCACTATTTAGAATTCGCGCATAAGGTGAATCCAACATTAGACATTGATTTAAAATTCTACCTGGCGCAAGCTTATCAATTGGACGGGAATTTTGAAACAGCTATTCAATATTATAAGCTTTATCAAAACTTGATTCCAGCAAATGATAAAAGACAACAACGCTATGTTGCAAAGAAAATATCTGAATCACGAACAGGAATTGAATTAATGGAATCTCCAATTCGTGTTTGGGTTGACAATTTAGGCGATAGTATTAACTCTGAATACTCTGAATTTTCACCAGTTATTTCAGCCGACAATCGTGTGCTCTTTTACACCTCCCGAAGACCAGATTCGCAAGGGCAAAAAACAGATCGTTTGGGTAAATATTATGAAGACATTTATTATTCAATGCGCAATTCTGAAGAGGAATGGGCAGCTGCAGAAAACATTGGTGCTCCAGTAAATACAGAATCGCATGACGCAACTGTAGGTGTCGCTGCTGATGGTAAAAGTATCTTAACCTACCAAGGTTTAAGTTCTAAAAACGGCGATATTTTAATTACAAAACAAAATGAAGATGGTTCTTGGGAAACACCTAAAAGTTTAGGCGTTGGCATTAATTCAAAGCACCATGAATCAAGCGCAACATTATCATTTGATGAAAAAACACTCTTTTTCGTTTCAGATCAACCCGGCGGTTATGGACAACATGACATTTATGTTTCCACATGGAATGAAAAAAAGCAAGAATGGGGAAAAGCAAAAAATTTAGGCCCTGAAATTAACACTGATTTCGAAGAGATGGGTGTATTCTTTCACGCTGATTCTAAAACCCTTTATTTCTCGTCAGACGGTCATAAAAACATGGGCGGTTTAGATGTATTTAAAAGTGTTTATGACGCCGAGTCAAAAGAATGGTCAGAACCTGAAAACATTGGCTACCCAATTAACACACCTGATGATGACATTTATTTTGTAGTTACGGGTAATAACCGTTACGCCTACTATTCCTCTAACCGCCCTGGTGGTTTTGGCGAAAAGGATATTTATAAAATCACGTTTTTAGGCCCTAAGAAAATCCCGGCTTTACCAACATCAACTAAAGAACAGGCTATTGTTGAAAATGAAGCCCAACAATTTCAAACATTAGCAAAAGCTGAACCAAAATTCTTATTGACAGGACGAATCATAGATGGTGAAACGGGAATAGGCATGCCCGGACAATTATTCATTATTAACGCGCAAACCAATGAGCGAGTTTACGCCATTAGAACACATCCAGATGGTTCCTATTCTGCGGTGCTTTCCCCTGGTGAACAGTACGCTTTAACAGCTGCAGGGAAATATTTTTCAATTGGTTCACAAATCTTAACGTCAGACGAATCGTTTACTAATCAAGAAAAAACACTGGACTTTGTACTTTATCCACCAACAACAGATGGAAGCTCTGGGAATTCATTCGCTTTAAGAAATATCTACTTTGGCTTTGATCAAACCAATTTAGATTATACGGCTTTTGGTTCTCAAGCGCAAGTTGAATTGGATTTATTGGCAGATTTATTAGAGAAAAACCCTACTATAATAATTGAATTGGGCGGACATACGGATCGTCGTGGTGCGAGTAATTACAATGAGGAACTTTCAAATAACCGTGCCTTTATAGCCAAACAATATTTGGTAGATAAAGGAATTGATGAAAAACGAATTAAGATGGTGGGTTATGGCGAAACGCAGCCTGAAGTAGCCTGGGAAGTAATTAAAGATTTGAAAGATAAAAAGGCGCGAGAAGAAGCGCATCAACGCAATCGTAGAACTGTAATAACAATTCTATCTCAATAACTCCTCACCTTATCTGCCGTTCTTAAGCACAGTTATTTTTATCTTAGCAATTCGAAATAAGACCTTCAAAATCAATACTTATGAAACGAATCCTTCTTTTAGTCCTTTCTCTATCTATCTTACCTTCATTTGCACAAGACTATAGCTTGAGCGATTTTTTTGTTTATGATGCCGAATTGGAACAAAAAATAGATGACGTTTTCGACGCGTTAAATGACACCACTCGCGCAGGACAAATGATCATTCCTGCTGCTGGAAGATTAGGAAAATCGCAAGAACATTTAAATGCATTATTGGCTAAAAATTATATTGGCGGAATCTTGCTATTAAATGGAACCAAAGAAGGTTTTACAACCATGGTGAATGACTTTAATGCCTTGAACGAATCAAGCAAAGGTCTGCCCCTCCTCTATTCGGCAGATGCAGAACCGAGTTTAATTGGTTATAAAATTAAAAATTGTACACCTGTTAAAAAGGCGAATCAAATGATTAGCCGGGCAGAGGTTAAAAAGTTTGCAGCATCTATTTGTAAAGATTTGAATGACATTGGAATTAATTACAATTATGCACCTGTGGTAGATATGTCTCCGAATGAGGCTATTTCTTATCGCGCATTTGGCGATAATGCAGACACTGCTCAAATTTGGTCGCGTGTGTTTATTGAAGAAACGCAAAAGGCAGGAATTGTAGCTACAGCAAAACATTTTCCAGGGCATGGCTACGTGGTTGGCGACACCCATAAAAAACTGGTTTATATTGATGGAGAAATGAGAGAGGTTGAAAATTACACCCCATTAATTAATGCAGGAGTACTTTCAATTATGGTGGCGCATATTGCGATTAAAAACAATGATAAATACAATACCAATGACTTGCCTTCAACAGTTTCAAGAAAGATTGTAACGGATCTTTTAAAGCATGAAATGAAATTCAAAGGTGTAGTTGTAACTGATGCTATGAATATGGGCGGTGTAGCTTCTATTCCAAATTGTGAATTAAAAGCGGCGCAAGCGGGTTGTGATTTAATTCTAATGCCAGTTAATGAGGAAAAAGCACTATTTGATATTATTGGCGGAATGCAAGCAGATGAAGTATTTAAAAAACAAGTCTATGCTTCTGTTCGAAAAATTATTCGCTTGAAGATTTGTTTGGCCTTGCTTTAATCGGTGACCTTTAAATCAAAACGACCATCCGTGAAATTAGCCCGATAAGTATTTTCACTCGTATCTGTTGTGTCTGCATATTCGTTATGCGTCGAAATAATAGAATATAACGGCTCGAAGGTTAGTTCAAAATTTCCGGAGAGGATCTTTTGTTCGTAATCTACAAATGTTATTTCCACAAAATTTGTAAGCGTTGAATCCATTGAATAAACGCCTTTCGTATTATAAACATTATTTAGGACTTCATAAGTGGCTCCGGTAAATGAAAAGGCTCCCGCTCCGTCATGAGAAAGTGAAAAGGATAAAACTTTATAAGCTTCATTATTCCAAGTCGTCAGTTTATAGCGAGAATCACTTGTAATAGCGATCACACTGTCGCCAAAAGTAAAAACGTCATTTTCCCCAGCAAAAGGACTGCCATATGATTGCCCATCTAAAACATATCCAAATGTATTATCTCCAACAATTGTTTCATCTGGAAGCGTATCTATCTTGGTACAACTCATTAATAATAGGACAACTAAAGTAGTTGCTCCAAATTTTAAGTGATTCATTACTCTAATCTTTAATGCCGCTTTATCATTCATAAAAATCAATAAAGTCAACTATTTGTAATTTAAAGATACGTAATAAATCTTGATTTAAAAATCGCTATTACTCAGGATTTCCTTTAATGCCGAAAAAGCACTATTCGACATTATCCGCGGCACACAAGCAGCCCATGTGTTTCAAAAACAACTACATACTTCTATTCGAAAAAAAAATCGCTTGAAAATTTGTTTGGGTTTACTTTAAAATAGGCGTATTAATAACGAATATCGAAACGCCCATTCTCTAATTCTAGCAAGGGTTCAATTTCAACTTCAACTAAACTATCAGCATCATAGGTACTATCAATACTGACGAAATTTAACCCAAATGTTCCAGATAGAATATTCTCTGTTTGATAATCAATAGAAAAATATCCAGGAAACGAAGCATCCAAATCCCCTTTCACTCCGCGGTATTTATATCCAGCACTATCCAATAAATAGGTATCTAAAATTGTGTCTTTAATTAAAAATAATTGGATTTTATTAGCTCCATCTGAATCAGCATTATGATAGATGGAGACAGCCGCCCCATCTTCATGTGTAATAATTGAATCCTGTTCTCCAAATTCTCCCCCAATCAATTTACCCTCAGAAATTTTATAACCGATCGTATTTCTACCTTCATATGTTTTAGCAACCAGTTGCTGACCAGGTATAGGGTCGTAGTGACATGCGAAAAAACCGAGACATAATATCAACATAATTACCCCCCTATTCAAGTTTGCTTTCATTTGTTTCATTATTCTATGATATTCATTTCAAGATCAAATCTTCCTTCTCTCACCAATTTTCTTGTACTATCTGTGGCAACTAAATCGATATTAAAAGTACCTGCAATAATATTCTCCGAAAGATCCAATTTTGAGATTGTTAATTGATTGATTCCAGTTGAGTCGATACCAAAAAAAGTATCATAACTTAAATTTACCCATTCTTCATTCGTATTATCGAACTCATAATCGCCAGTACCAAAAATACCTTCTAGTACAAATAAACGAAATTCAAATTCGGGACTAATACTTTCTAGAAAAAGATATCCTGACGTTTTATTATATGTAATTGGCTCATGTGCTTTCGAAATATATGTTTCATTACCAACATGGCACGCGAACACACCAAGTCCATCCATTGTATGTTTCGGCAGAGTTTTGTGGGATCAAGTACAATTGTTGTTGTTATCTGAGTGTTAAGCAAAAATTTTCTCTAATCTAAAAAGGAAATAATTGACATCTCTAACGCCTCTAAATTGAGATCTAAAAGCTTTAATTTTTGAATTAAATGATTCAGCTGATGCGTTTGTACTTCTATTATCAAAATAATTTAAGATTGAAATATAATGCTGCTGAATAGTTCTTATAACTGTATTAAATATTTTGAATTCTGATTTTTCCACATCATTATACCAATGTGCTAATTTAGTATAAGCGACACCTTTATCCTTGATGTTTTCATATATATAATACAAAGCCATACTTAATTTATAGGCTTTATGAATTTCAGGGTATCTTTCAAATAATATCTTAGATCTTTCTTTTTGTTTTTCAGTCCATTTTGAGTGGTGTTTAAATAATAAACACCTACTCCTTACAAGTAATTGCTTCAACGTATCTCCGTTTGGTAAGAGTTCTGCAACATAGGTTATACCTTTGCTTTTAGCTAATTCAAATTCTGCATTATCTATGTCAAAGGCTTCCCATCTGTATTTTATTCTCATATTTTGAACTGCTTCATTTGCTAATTTTTGAACATGAAATCTATCAGTAACTTGCTTTGCTTTTGGGAAGGTGTTTGTGCTAATATTTATCATTGTATGTGCCATATCCAACGTGATTTCTTCCACTTTATCTCGTTGACTTTTCGGAATTAATTTTATACATTTTGATACGTGCTCTGCTTGAACACCTTTGACTATTGCCACAATTGAACCTTTTTTACCTTTTGCTTGTTTAGAGGTAACGATTGTGTACAAATCTCCATTTGTAAAGGCGGTTTCGTCAATTGATAATTGTTTAGATATATTCTGTGGGTAAATTAAGTAGTCTGCTGCGTGACACCCCGCCTTCCAGTCTTTAAAGTTACTTAGGTTTGATTTGTATTGCCTACTTAAAGCTCTGCCATCAACTCCATATAACTCACCTATCACCTTAACACTTAATGGTGTTTTATCAATTAAGTTCTTTTAAAAAAGAGGCAAACTCATCTGTCATACGAGTGCCTTTTGCTATTAATTTCCAGTCAGTTGAAATCACCTCATTCGTCTTTTTATTAAGCCATCTACGCCTTTTAATATTCAAATTAACTTGTTTCCCACGCATTGGAAAATCTTTAATTTTAATCTGCTTATGAAAACCGTGCAATATAAAAGAACCTGAGATGAATTCTTGTGGTAATGTTTTGTTCTCTTCAAGATAAAGTTCAATTCTTGATGAAGATTCTTCAATTTTTGTTATCTCAAAATTATCAACTAAAAATTCTGGTAAAACTAATTTTAAAATAGATTGTAAGTCTGTATTCATAGTCTACAAAACTAAAAACATTTATAGCTAACAACAACTTTTTGCATTGATCCGCATTTTTTCATGTAAGCTGATTGTTACTTTTTCGAATCTAAAAGAGGTTGTATCTCCGTAGAACGCATCTTTCTCACCGATATCGTATTTATAGCCAAATCCAGGAGAATTTGCCTCAAGTACCATGATTTCGTTCGGATATGATTTAAAAATGGCTTGAACCTGGTCTGGAGCTGCTAACAGCTCACTGTCAGCATTTAGCGAGTTCCACTTTACAGAATGGCATCCATAAGCTGTCAATAAAAAGCCAATTATTGCTAGAGATTTTAGTCGCATTTTCATCTTTTGCATGCGTTAAACATGCTAAATTAGTAGGTTTACTAAATTAAGAATAAAGATTGATGTTGGCTGAAGCGAGTAAATATTAATTCAGAATTGCGCATGATAATAGTAGATTCAATGTTCATTAAAATTCCTCTTGTTATCCCAGTCCAACTAACAATCACTTATTCATAAACACTTTTAACACGCCTCTATTTTCAAGAGATAACTTGTAATTTTGTGAATTCATACATTTTGAAAACACCTCCCTCAATGAACAAAATAAGCTATTTCGGATTTCTAGTGCTTACCTATTTATTTGTTGCATGCGGCGGAAATAAGGAGCCAATTGTTGAAGTAGTAGAAAAGGACTCGATAATAATCCCACCTCCTGTCATTGAATACGGCTTTGTTTTAGATTCATTTCAAGTAAAACGCGATACGGTAGAGGACAATTGGACAATGAGCCATATGTTTGCGCCTTACGGGGTTTCGCAATGGGAAATTAATGTTGCCGCAGATCGCGCAGCCGATTCGTTGGTAGGATTACGTTATGTGAAAGAAGGTACGCCCTTTATTATTTTGTCCGCAATTGGTGATACTTCAGAAACCGCAGAGTATTTTATTTACCCCAAGAATGTTGTAGATTTTGTGGTCTTTGATTTTAGAGATTCAGTAGTAGTAGAAAGACGCTCAAAACCAAATGAGATTCACGAACAAATTTTGTCGGGTGAAATAATCAAAAATTCTAACCTCACCTTTGCTTTGGACCAACAGTTAAAAGACATTAATATGACTGGTGAAATGGCCGAATATGTTGCGGGCGTTTTTGCATGGACGATTGACTTTTTCCGTTTGCATCCCGGAGATGAATTTAAGGTGATTTATAATGAAAAGTCGGTTGAAGGAATGCCTTACGCAATTGGCGGAATTACATCTGCATGGTTTAAACATCAAGGGCATGAATTTTACGCTTTTCAATATGCTTTAGACTCTGCTGGCACACAAATTGGCTTTTTTAATGAAGAAGGAAAAGAAATGCGACGACCATTCTTAATGGCTCCGGTTAAATATTCACGCATTAGTTCTGGTTTTAGCGGACGCCGTTTTCATCCTGTTCAAAAAAGATGGAAAGCACATTTAGGAACAGATTATGCAGCACCAAATGGAACGCCAATTATGTCCACAGCAAACGGAACTGTTATTGCAGCTTCTTATACGAGTGGCAATGGAAATTATGTGAAAGTGAAACATGACGATACCTACACAACGCAATATTTGCACATGACTGGTTTTGCAGATGGAATTCGAAAAGGTGTTTATGTAGAACAAGGTCAAACCATTGGTTATGTTGGAAGCACTGGACTTGCAACTGGTCCGCATGTATGTTATCGTTTTTGGAAAAATGGCAAACAAATTGATCACCGTGCTGAGAAATTTCCAAGCTCTATTCCTATGGTAGATTCACTATTGCCTTCTTATATGGAGTATATCCAACCGATTCGTGCGCGGATTGATTCCATGCCGGTTACACCTTATTTTGTTGAAGCCGAAGTTGTTGATTCGATTTTGTAGAGATTGGTTTTGACAGACTTTAATTAGTTTGCTGTAGTTTTTCAAACTGCGCTAGCGTAATGTTTTCTATATAGGTGATAGAAGTAATATCAACACTATTGTAATAAACCATTTTCGTTGTACCAATTCCTGCAGTATATTCTATTTCAATTGGAAAATTTTTGGAATAAGAAGCGCCATTATCTGGATTGAAAGTTTGATTCATACTTCCAGAGGTAAACATCTTATGTTCGCTATAGCTATGTTCAAATTTATCGATTTTCCAGTCCGATTGCTCTTCCCTAAATATGCCGATCAAAGCATCATAACCTTGAACTTCTAACTCACCAATATTTTTAGTGTTAAAAGAAAATATTTGTCCTTTAATAATTTCAGAGTCTAAAGCATTTCCTTTGTCATCAAAATGCCTTGATTCGATTAACTCAATGCCTTTGGATGTATACAAGTCTGTTAATTCAGAGGTTAAGTCAAAGCTCCCGTTATAGACCATTATCTTTAGCATCGAATCTGATACTTTTTCTAGATGCAAATATTGTTTCTCTGATTTTACTCCAACTACATATTCGTAAACATAAACTTTTGGGGTTTCAAATGAGTTTAATGAATAGAAGTATTCTTTTTGAAGTGGATCATTTTCTGTTGAACAAGAATAGGCTAAAAAACCAATTATCAGATATAAAAGCTTTTTCATTCAACTTTGTCTATGACATTATTAGCGCCTAGCGCTTAAATAATTTTCTATTCAAGAAAATAAGTATGATTGCTCCCAATGTTCCTGTGACCAATGATCCTATCCAAGATCCACCTTCGCCTCCAAAGCCGAATATGCCAAAGAGCCAACTCCCAGCAAATCCACCAACAATACCCAGCAAAATATTCCAGACAATGCCTTCTGATTTTGATTTCATCATTTTACCAGCGAGCCAACCTGCTGCACCACCAATAATTATTGCAACTATAATATCCATATGGGTAATTTTTTATTTTTAATGTAAGGTAATAAATTAAGATGATCCTGCTGAGTGCCGCTTGATTTAATATACAGAATGGCATTTATTTTCGATTAGTGGGATGGGTTGGACTTGCTTCAATAGCAACAAATGAAATGGGAATAGAGGCTTTGAAAGGTTAGCAAATCTCTAGAGTACTAATTGTTACACAAGGTTTCAAACCCGCAAGTGTTCGGAACCTTGATACTTAGAGTTTGGGCCTTGCATAAAAAATCAGTCCGCCTGAGGCGGACTAAAATCTGTGTTCCCATAGTGATCGGGGGCTGAGTTCTATTAATTAACTCTTGCTTTAAAGTTCAGCTTCAAAGACTTGAATGAAAATTTTGTGCTTTTTGCTCGACCAAAAAGTACCAAAAAAGTCTCCCTAGCAGGGCTTGGCACTTTAGAGGCCCATTCGAAAATCAATTGCACCTTCCCCTGTAATAAGTTCGGTCAGGTGATCTCCTACGGAGCTTCCCTACTCCCTAATCACAGGCTTTGATGAAATCACTTTTCGAACGGAACGCCACTGACCACTGGAACAAGCAAAAACATAAGGTTGAATTGAAAACTCTTATCATTTAGCATTATTCATTAAAATTAAAGGCTCCGAACACTTGTTGGACTGCAAACCCTGCACACGTTAGGACCAAATTTGGTTTATATTGAGGGGCAGGCTGCATTATTAGCGCTCATGCTTCACACCAATAATGCAAACATCATCCACTTGTTCAAAGTCCATTTTCCAATCAATAAATGTTTTGCGCATTAAATCTTTTTGCTCTGCTAATGATTGATCTTGAATTGAAACGATCAGTTTTTTCAATTTACCTGATTTAAACTTTTTGCCTTTTTCTCCGCCAAATTGATCTTGAAAACCATCTGACATGATATAAACAACATCTGCTGGTTCAAGCTCAAAACTATGTGATGTAAATGGAGTGGCCCGATCAAATGATCCAATGGGTTGTTTATTGGCCTTGGTTTCTAATAGCTCACCGCCTCTAATAATCCAAAGGGGATTATATGCACCAGCGTAAATCAATTTATTGCCTTGCAATGCGCAAAGCGCTATATCCATTCCATCACTTACTTCTTGGTTTTTTTGTGCAAATTCCCGAACAACTAATGCCCTTGTTTTATCCAAAATTTCCGCTGGATCTGACAGGTTAAACTCGCGTACGGCTCGGTTCAATGCATTAATACATACAATGCTCACCATTGCACCAGGCACGCCATGTCCTGTGCAATCACCAACTGCAAAAAGCGTTAATTCCTCCCGTTGTTCCATCCAATAAAAATCTCCTGCAACAACGTCTTTTGGAAGATATAAAACAAATGAATTTGGCAATTGCTGTTTTACTAAATTCATTGGTGGCAAAATGGCGTGTTGAATGCGCTTGGCGTATGCAATACTATCGGTTATTTCACGGTGTGCGTTTTCAATGACTGCCTTTTGATGCTCTAGTTCGTCCCTTTTTTGAATGATTTCACGGGTGGCCGCTTCAACTTCAGACTCTAGTTCTTTTTGCCGTTGTTTTAATTTATTTGTGCGCCAACTTACAAATCCAAAAATGAGGATTCCGAAAAAGACAAAATAACCAATTCTTGCCCACCAAGTATGCCACCAAGGTGGATGAATGCTAAATGTATATTCAAATGGTGCGCTCCATTCTTCCGCAATTCCTTTGGCCCTCACTTTAAACGTATAGTTGCCATGAGTCAAATTTCTATAATCTGCTTTATTATCCTTAGAGGGAACACTCCAATTGCTGCCTTCGCGCCCGTCCATTTTGTAACTATAAACTATTTTGTGTGGTGCTTTCCAATCTATTCCGGTAAAGTAAAATGAGATGTGATTATGGTCATAATCTAATTCCAAGTCTTGTGGATAATTAAAGTGTGGTGTTGCCGAACTGTATTTAAAACCAAGACTATCTTTTAATCCAGCTGCATGATAATCATGAAATTGTGTATTAATCCCCACAGAACGTAAATGAATACGTGGCGGTGTGTGGTCAATTTCATATTCCTCTAAATGCAATTGCGTCAATCCTTTTCCTGTACCCCACCAACCTCTATTTCTGCTGTCAATCAAACCTACACCTCCATAAATGTTTTGCCCCATTAGTCCATCCTGTTTGGTTAGACCAATTATCCGTTTTGGATGCTGATCAAAATCTACCACTTCGTGTTCCCCAAAATCTAAAATAGAAATGCCTTTTATAGTCCCCACCCAAATTCTATTTTTGCGATCAAAATTGATGCTTCTTATTTTATCATCCGTTAAATTTTCATGCACCGTATAGTATGTGAATGATCCTTGAGAATTTTCAGCATTAGGTGGTTTAAACTTGTTTAAGCCCCCGCCTTTCGTTCCAATCCATATATTTCCTTGGTTATCATTTTTTATGGTAATTAATTCATTGTCAGAAAGCCCCTCACGCTCTGTAAAAGATGTAAAGCGACCTTTAGTTTTGTCACCTTTTATCGGTTCGTATCGTATAATTCCAAATTCCTCCGTACAGAACCATAGTTCTCCATTTTGCCCGTTACAAGCTGATCGTATGTAATCGTTTACGAGGCCGTTCGCTTCAGTAAACTGAATAATTTCAAATCCATTTGAACTTTTAATGAGTTGATTGATTCCATTCGGAGTGCATGCCCATAAATTCCCACTATCATCTTGTAACAAGGATTCAACGTAATTATGCGACAACCCTTGATTGGTTGTAAAAACAAGAAATTGTTCCCCATCAAAACGGGCCATTCCACCACCCTTCGTTCCAAACCAAATATTACCCGCTTCATCCTCCAACATACAGGCTACATTTCTATTACTAAATATTTCTTTTGCGGGGTAATGATAAATCGTCTGACCGTCGTGTTTATTAATTCCAAGTCCATTACCGCCAAACCAGATATTGCCCTTGCTATCTTCAAAAAGTGAACGAATAGTTAAATTGTTTTTTCCATATAAATTGTCTAATAATCTAAAACTCCCTTGATTGAACTTACTTACGCCTAAACCCCACGAACCTAACCATAAATTACCGCCACTATCTACCAATATTTTACTCACATTGTCAGATGTAAGTCCGTTTTCTTTCTTATAATGTACAAAGGCTCCTTTATTATTATTTGCAGATAAATCCAATTTGTTAATTCCTGCATTTGATGTTCCAAACCAAAGATTTCCATCTTTATCAAGTCCAATAGCAATTACTTTATTGTCTGACAAGCCTTGTTTGGTGGTGTAGTTCGTTAATACATCACCCTGCAATTTGCTTATGCCATCAAAGGTTGACACCCATATATTTCCTTCTAAATCATTCTGAATTGATGTAACATGATTGCCAATTAAACCCTCTTTAACGGTGAGATGCACGAATGCTTCACCGTCAAATTTGTTCAATCCGCCACGCAATGTTCCCACCCATAAATTTTCGTCCTGGTCAATATAAATTTCTCGGATATTATTGTCTGAAAGCCCTTCATTAGTAGTGTAGTAGGTTAACGCTTCACCGTCATATTTCACCAAACCTTGATTGGTAGCAAACCATAAATTGCCACTATAATCTTCATTAATTGCAAACACATAATGGCTCAAAAACCCCTCAGAACCAGATAATGATTCAAAATTTAATCCGTCGTATTTACAAATGCCTTGTCCTTTTACTCCGAACCAAATATTGCCTTGACTGTCTTCAAAAATGGACTTTATATTATTACCGGGCAAGCCGTTTTCGCGTGTAAAGTGCCAAAAGTGACTGCCATCATATTTACTGAGTCCACCGCCGCGTGTAGCCATCCAAATATTGCCATATTGATCCTCGATCATATCCTGAACATAGGATGCATTCATTCCTTCATCCACATCTAAATGCTGAACATTAATGCTTGGTGCGCCTTTATAATCTGGCGCAAGTGCCTCAATAAAATCTGGGTGTTTGCAGGGTTTTGTTCTTGGTGAAACGGATATGGGCACACCTGTTTTAACGTTATTGCCATATTTATCTACTAATTTAAATGTCGTATCCGATTCTTTCAAATTATAGACGGGCAAATTATCCCAATTAATTGTTATTTGCTTTGGAGCGGTTCCAATTGGAAAAACATTGCTTTCTGCTTTGATTTCAAGCGGTGTTTGTGCCGATATAACGAATGGCAATTGCATTGAATCCATGAGAACGCGATCACCCTGAATTTCTATTGCTACTCCCGTAGGAATGGTATCGCCTACCGAATTTATTTGTGGAAAGACACTATCGTTCGTATACTGATTTACCAAATAACCTTCGTCCATATTGAGCGGAACCACTATTGGATTAATCCCCTCAGTCAGAACTTGATCACCCGTTTCAACAGTACTTTCTCCACATGAATGGAGCAGCACAAATAAAATAAAATACGGTAATTGCTTAAGCATGGGTCTTGTTTGGTATATGCTTAAAAGTAACGAAATAAAATAAAATGGGAATAGATGCTTGAATTTGAGCCTTTTCAATGCCTCTTAATGTCCCAGACAAACATACTTTTTTAAAAACGATCTCGTTCATTCATCATGATCGCAAAAAAATATTTCAAAATCACGTTTGCTGTGAGTTTATTGTGTCTGTCATCCTCTGAATATCTGCTTGATAGCATGATTTACTCCAATAAAATGCAACCCGCGCATTAATCGACCCGTGCGGTGATACGCTATGTGTGTATTCCGAATGCGGTGGGTCTTATGAAGATGCCTCAGATAATTGCAAAGTTCGGAAGACGAAGATTATACCTGTGAGTGCAGTACAGAAAATATTGATTAGTCTTCTATTTTACTACCCATTTATGTGTTGAATTCACTCCGTTAACGCGCATGGTGATAATGTATACCCCTGCACTTAACTCTGATTGGTTCAATAGAAATTGCTTGGAATCTAAATTCTTATTCTCAAGAATTATTTTACCGTCTAAAGTCGTTATTAGAATAGCCTCAATTGCAGAAGCAGCTGTAATTCGTGTTTGACCATTTGACGGGTTCGGAAAAATGGCAATTGACGGCTCTAATATTTCATTGCCTATACTTGCCAGAACAACATCACCTGTTCTAAACAAACTTTGCCCATAAGTCCCCACAATTAAATCGCCGTTATTCGCTACGGCCAAGGCAGTATTTCCGTAAATATTATTGTTAGTTAAATTACCTGTCAAATCAATCCACGATTCACCATTGTCAATAGATTGCCAAACGCCACCGCTTAAATTATGAGATGAATCTTGTTCGGCACCGTTTAAGCCAACAATTATCGAATTGCCTTCATACATCAGGTTTCTCACCTCAGCGGGTCCATCACCATTCCAATCACCCGTTATCTCTTCCACCAAACCGTCATTATCAATTTTAAAAAGCTTACCGTCTTTTGTTCCAGCATATAAATAAGGACTGTTATAGGCGATACTCAAAACTACATCTCCTCCAAAATAAGCTGGTGTAGGATTAATGCTCTCCCCATTATCATCACTAATATAAATCCCGTTTTCTGTCGAGAAAAAAACCGTGTCATTGTCAGAATTATAAACAATTTGTGTGGCCGCTAAATCTCCTGTATTATACCAAGTATCCCCTCCATCTGTCGATTTAAAAACACCTGTAGTAATGGTCGGAATGTCCAGTTCAGAAAGGATCATTTCAGCTGTGTTTTCAGGGTCAATTACTAGATCTAAAATCAATTTATTACCAGCACGGGCAGATTCCCATGTTGCAAAGCCATCTGTCGTTTTAAAAAGACCTTGCGCGAAAGTGCCTAAAAATAGTGTTTCAGAATCATCAGGATGTATCACCAAATCCATTCCATGCGCTAAAGGACCTGTTCTTGTCCATGTACTACCGTCATCTTCAGATATCGCCAACACCTCTTTGTTATAGCGATCTCCACTTAAATTATAGCTGTGTTGCAGCGACGTATATATATGGTCAGAGTTTGGATCAACGCGCACGGATCTAATTTCGGTGGCAATTGGGTTTGACACAAACGCATTCCATGTTGCACCGTTATCTGTCGATTTTATGATTTCGGTAGAACTGAAAATTCCTGCAATGATTAAATCATCAACCGCATCAATCCCTATTAGGATATGGTCTTCCAATAAAGGATCAGTAATCGCTGTCCACAATAATGTTTCGGATGTAAAATGATTCGGGTGAAAAAACCCAGTTGAAATAATTTCGAAATTTGGTGTTGTGGACAAAATTGCCAAATCAAAATTAGACTCTCCAATAATTCCAATATTTGCAAATGTGAGTCCATTATCAAAGCTGACATATACGCCATTTGCACCACCAGAAATTGCAAGTACACCGTCCATTATATCAATTTGCAAAACGGTGGCTGTATCAGGAACATCTGGGTGAAGCTCCCATGTTACACCAATATCATCAGAAAACCACAGGCCATTCTCATCTGTTCCGGCCAATAAACGCTCTGTTGCGGAAATATTAATGCAATGAACAGAATGATTTTGAAGTCCCGCATAATTCCATGTGGACCCTCCGTTATAACTCGAAAAAATACCGTTTCCAATTCTACCAAAATCATCTCCTTCTCCTGTGCTGGCAAATAGGGTGTCGCCATCTCCAGGGTAGATCACTAATTGCGTGGTTTGCAAGTCACGATTAAAGTTAAAGCCGTCTGTTAAATGTTCAAATGTGTCACCTCCATCTGTCGTTTTTAAAATGCCATAGCGTCCATATAATTCACAAAAATAAAGTGTGTCTGGATGTTCTAAATCCATAGTCATGTGCCAGCCTGTAAAGTTTGGATAGTCACCGGTTAATAAATCCCAAGAATCACCCCCGTTTATGGTTTTCCAAACGCCACCTCCGTCATCACTTCCGGCATAAATAATATTGGAATTGCTTGGATGAATAACAAAGTCTTTAAAAAATCCGCCTTCTGGTCCAATATTATTCCACGTTTGTGCAGATGCATTTGATACAAATAAAGTGACTATAAAAAGTAGTAAGTAGGAATTTTTCATTGTATGGTTGTTATGGTTACAATATAGTATCGTTTGACAAATGTTGAACCCCTATTTTAAATAAATGCCAACTGATAGATGTGTACATGCGTTAATGAAGATGTGAAAAGGATCTTATCCATAATACTGTTCTTAAGCTTAGTTGCTTTTGCCTCTTGCAGAAAAGATCCTATTATTCCTGCGCATGTTCCAACTTGCGACACTACTTTTACAAAGATCTACACCTTTGACACCATCTATCCTTCTGAATATTTAATGGCCTAGCCAGGCTCTTGGTGGGAATATGATAATGGGGATCGTGTTGATTGTGAAAGTTGGGAATATATCCCGGTTTTATCGCAATCTAAAAACGAAAATGGCTGTTTATTGGTCGAATCAAATTATGCTTATTATCCTAAAATGAGTGGGCCTACCAGCAAATACATTTCTGGAAATTTAGGGTTAGGGACAAATAGCGACCCTTATAAAACTACGCTTTTTCACCTTATTCTTAAACCCTGGGAGAAGTTAAACTTTTACGGAGAATCTAATGACGTTTACGGGGTAGAAATCTGGATGGAACTCTATGAGAATATTGATTCGCTTGAAGTGAATGGCGTAATGTTTTATGATGTAATTGATATTCGAACACAATCAAAAATATCGTATTATGAATTGGCTGGTGGTGGTCCGTTGAATTCTACACACGCTTATTATGCAAAAGGAATAGGACTACTTCAAATGGTGTTTTACATAAATACAGACGAAAATGATACTGGAGAAGGCGATATTCATAAATCCATCACAGACTATTATATTGCTCCTCATTAAAACAATCACTTATTCCTGAACCGATTTTAAAAACTTTTTAAATTTCATCATTTTATAAAGTGACATCCCAATGGCCAATGTACCAAACACATAAGCACAAAGCATAAATAGGATGTATTTACGTCCAAGTCCTAAATGGACGCTAAGCCCAAATATAAGCACAGCGCATCCCAATATGAAAGTAACCCGTAAACTGCGCCAAATTTTATTTTGTTCCTCTTTTGTCATTTTCGATTTACTAAACTATTTTTTGAAGCAATAAGGGGTTCAATAATGCAAGACTGCCACCTCAACAATTATTGACACCGCTATTAAAACGCTATAAGATTTCAACTTCACTTTTATATTTATAATCGTGTAAGATAATATATTGCGCAACTTTTCGTATAATGATAATATGAAAACGTTTTGGATCTTACTTGTATTTGTCTCTTTAATAGGGAATTCACAAGTTGTGAGGTATAGTCCCAATCGGAAAATTGAAAAAACCGTTTCACAAAACTATTACGATACTGAATTTCTATTCCTAAAAAACATTACATCAAAATCATTGGATTTGAGTTTTGAAGTGATTGAAAACACGTTAAATCCCAATTGGAGTGCAACCTTTTGTACCAATCTACAATGTTATAGTCAAATTCCTGATTTCGGAAGTTTAGGATCTCTTGCGCCAGAAAGTGAAGCCTATTTCTCATTCAATTTTTCTGCAAATGAAACCCTAGGGACAGGTCAAGTGCGCATTTTAATCACCAGTACAACATCCGCCGAATTAAGCGATACGGTAACATTTAAATATAAAGTAACTGAAGATGGGACAGTTAAAGCAGGCCCTTGGGCAAATATAAATTACGGACAAGGTGTGTTGACGGTACTTTTACAAAACCCAGAAATAAAAACGACTTTACAAGTAATTGACATGAATGGAAAATTCATTTTTGATCAGGAAATTGGACATATTATATCCATTCCACTACGCGATTATCCTAAAGGTTTATACATTATTGCCATTAGAGATGAAAACGACCGCATAATAAAAGAAAAGTTAGTTCATTATTAAGGGTTGACCAAAGCGTTTTAGCAAAGCCATTTTCATAAAAAAAGCCGAGTATCAAATTGAAACTCGGCTTATCGAAACACTTGGCTTTCTCTAATCTTCGTTCTCCTTCTCCTCAGCCGAGCTTAATTTAGAATCTTCATCAACCTCTTTTGCACCACATTTGGATTTACCAGAAAACTTTGATTCCCATTTCATTTTATCTTCCTCAGACATGTTTGCCCACTTGTCTTTAAATTTATGTTTCCATCCACTGTGGTTTTTTGAACCTTTCCAAGACCCTCCTCTTTTTCCTCCACCAAAACCACCGAATAATAATTTAGATAAGGCTAACAAACCTAATGCTTGCCAAAAAGTTATAGTGGTCAAATCAAAAATTTCTGGCATTAACCAGTTCCAAAGCAACATCAAAATCCATGTTACCAATGCGGCCATTCCTACAAAGAAAAACGGTATAAAAATCATTTTCTTTTTCATTCTCCTAATATTTCATTATACAATTCACTCAATTTTTTCCGCAAATAAAGTATCGCATAGCGCTTTCTAGAAATTAAGGTGTTTACTGTTTCACCTGTCACTTCTGCAATCTCTTTAAACGATAAGTCGTCAAATTCATGCATGGTGAAAACATCTCTTTGCGCTTCTGGAATTTCAGTTAAACCTTCTTCCAACACTTCCCACACCATTTCACGTGTTAATAATGCATCTGGCAAATCATTTAAATCCGGAATGTATGCTTCAAATTGCAAGGATCCTTCATCATCTGTTGCCACATTATTCATGTCCGAAAAATTTAAACTCTTTTTCTTTCGGTACAAATCTGTAATTCGATTGCGCGCTACTTGAAATAACCATGCGCTCATTTTTTCAATCGTGTTCACGTCTTCCGAAACGCGCACCAATTGATAAAATACATCTTGTAAAATATCTTCTGCGTCTAATGTAGACTTTACTCTTTTACGAATAAAGTTAAAAAGCCGACTCTGCTCTTTCGCTACTGTTTTAGATATGACTATTTCGTTTGCGGTTGACATTTTCTATTTGCGTTCATTCTAGGAGACGAACCAAGGTCAAAGATATTTTAATTGAAGCGAATAAAAATTTAAAATCAATGAAAATCAACGATTTATCAATGAACCGTTTTACTGTTCTGCAACAGTATTTCAACTCGAAAACCACTTAATTAGATTAATTTTTAAGAATTTGAAGATAAAAAACATCAAAAATAAAATTTGACTAAAAAAATCTTTAATTTCAATCATGCGTTTATTGAGCACGGTTATTTTGTTTACATCCCTTTGCACAAATGCAATCGCACAAACATCAGATTTATTAATCTACGAGGCGGTACAGAAAGCACCTTTGGATGCTGAAAATTCTGAATTGGATGAAGTTCTCGATTTGTTTTACACCTACTTGAAAGTTGGATCAAGAAGCGAACAAGACTCTATTTATGAAATATTTAATTTGCAACGCAATTTAATCCATTCACAGCAGGATTCGGCTTATAGCTTTTATTGTTTGGGATATCTCGAACTGAAAAAATCAAATTATATAGAAGCGCGCTTCTATTTAAATAAAGCTGGAATTTTATTCGATAAAACTGGAGATGTACTAGGCAGTTTATACACTAAAAACCAAATGGCCAACCTCGACTATTTCATGAGACGATTGGAAGAATCCTCTAGCCAATATCACGAAATACTACAAAATCCAAATAGAGATTCTACATTAACCGCTACAATGCATCATAATATTGGCTGTTTAATGCTCGAGCTCGATTATGAAGAATATGGCTCTGATGACGAAACAATAAGTCAAAAGAAACTAAACGAAATAGCGGGCCATTTTGACGAGTCGCTACGTATTAATAAAATTTTGAAAAATGAAAAAGAAATGTCAGGCACTTACGGTGTCTACCTAAACGTTAAAATATTTCAGCATGATTTTGCAGGTGCGCAAATGGTTTTAGATTCAAGTGAGGCAATTGCTTTCAGAAATAATGATATTGGACGCCAAGCATTTTTAAACATTAAAAAGGCCATGCTTTATGACACCTTGGGGTATCATCAAATGGCAATTGACACAGCACAAAAAGCCGCCGAACATTATAATTCAACAGAAAATTTCGCTCAAGAAATACATGCTTTAACTTATGTTTATAGAGCAAATTACAAGCTAGAAAGGTTTCAAGAAGCTGCTGATGCCATTTTTAAAATGAATCAACTCGGGCAAAAACGCCTTGACAAAGAGTTAACGACGAGTTTAACCAAATTTGAAGCCGAATTTGAAACTGAGAAAAAATCGCTTGAACTGGAAAGAAAGCAGGCCCAATTAGAGCAAGAAAAATTGAGCAATTACAATAAGAATATTCTAATCGTAACGATTATCATTATTGCCATCTCTTTACTACTAGTGGTACTCTTAATTCAACAGAAAAGAAAAAGACGTTTGCTTGAAAAACAAGCAAACGAAACGATCCGCATAAAAGAGCAATCTCTACAATCTATTATTCAAGCACAAGAAAATGAACGTCAGCGAATTGCAAAAGACTTACATGATAGTATTGTTCAACAATTGGGAAGTCTAAAAATAAGGCTTTCAAGCACTTTTTTAAATCGCAATATATCGGATGATTTTTCAATTGAATTATTGGAAAAAACAACCTCAGAATTAAGAGAATTATCCCACCGGATGATGCCAAAATCATTAGAAGAATTGGGATTAATTGCAGCGGTAGAGGATACGTTGTCCATCAGTTTTGACCTAACCGCAATAAAATATACGTTTGATTGTTTTGGTGTTGTGGGTCGTTTGCCTCAAAAGCTGGAGATTACCATTTTCAGAATTTTACAAGAATTGATCAATAATATTATTAAACATAGTCAGGCAAGCGAGGTTAGTGTTCAAATCATCAAAAACCAATCGCATACAATCGTAATTGTAGAAGACAATGGTGTAGGATTTTCGATTAAAAGTGACAAGAGCGGAATAGGTTTACTTAATATAAACAGCAGGTTGGACTCGGTAGATGGTAGTGTGAATTTTGAGCCTTCTGTTGAAAGTGGAACGTTAGTCACGATTAGAATTCCTAATGAATAGGCCAACAATATTTGAAACGCAAAATGAATCCGTCTAAAATTGAAATATCATATACAGAGCTTAAGTCGGTTTATAGCCAAGTACTTTCATTTGTGCATAAGGAAGCACCCTGGGATAAAAACACTAACGCAACGACTCAAATTGAGAATGATTTAGAGCTGATAGGTTGGGACAATGAGTCCTTTTTCGAATCCTTTTCCAATAAATTTACGGTTGATTTTAGTCAAATGGAATACGCTGAATATTTCGATCCTGAAATGGGTCCTGATTTAGAATCGGTTTTTCATTTTTTCGTTTTTTTGCCCCTTTTTGTGCTAAAAACGTTTATTTTTCTACTTTTTTGGCCATTTTCTAGTGAAATAGCGTCAAAAATTCGTAATTTCTCATTTATCGCAAATCAAGAGAATCCTAAAAAGGATGTTACTATTGGCGATTTAGTCGTTTCTGTCATACAGAAGCGTTTCTCTGAACGGAGGGATTTTAAAATCGAATTAAAACGATAGGTACATTATTGGCCTCAATACTTATGAAGAATTGTGTTTATATCTTGGCTCTCAGTAGCTTTTTGTTCGGATGTTATTCGGGCAACTCAAATGAAAATAATTCCACCGGTTGGGAATCTGCTAATGGTACTAATTGCATTCTAGCGGTTGAAGATTCTATATTTATACAAGCAGAGTTTGAACCCATTGATACTTTTTTTGATCGCTCCTCAATAATAGAACGTCTGCAAACTAAAAAGGAAAATAAACATCCTTTAATCGTTCACGTTTATGTGCCGCTTTGCGACAATGAGCATCAAGGAATTGTTCCTACTACTCCTTCTTTAGGAAACGGTATGAGCTTAAAAAGTAATTTATATTGGGCAACAAGTGGCGGAACAAAAGCCTACTTTAAAAAACAATCCGACTGGAAATTAATTTACGAAGGCTTAGACATTGACACGAATGTTTTAGAACGGGTAGTATTTGAAAAAAACTATGACGACACAAAAGTTTATTTGGTGGCAGATGCTTATCGTGGCGACAGAATGGAAGAAACGGTGAATGATTATTTGGCGGCCATTTCAGGCAATCGACCACAAACAATTTTATTGAAGGATTCGTCAGAAGTAAAAGTGGCAGATGCGGCAGACTTAATCATGTTTAACGGGCACAATGGTGTCATGGATTATATTGACGTTCAACCTTGGATCAATTTATCTGACAAACGAACAGATATTGTAATGAACGCCTGTGTTTCTTATGGTTATTTGCAGGAAGAATTTATGTTAGCCGGTGGTTATCCCTTGGTGCGCTCCAATAGTTTGTTATATCCTGGCGCTTATGTTTTAGAACAAATTGTGGACGATTGGGTGGTGGGAATAGATGAAAAGCAACTTTGTTTAAATGCGGGTGCCACTTATTGCAAAAAACATGATTGTGGTTATGGCACCAAGGTTTATTCAAGTGGATGGTAAAATTATTGCATTGGCGACCGAGTTCCTGTTTTCTTAAATTTTGAGAAAAATATCCCTAATGACAAGTAGATTACTGATCCATCAACCACTATGGTTTGAATTCCTCCACCTAATTCGAATCCTGTCAAAAATTTATCCTTTTGATCGGCGTAATCAAATAATAAAGATGCACCTACCGTCCAAGGCATGTGGCCTTCTCTCAAACCAAGAAAACTATTTAATCCAAATGTTAACTGCCACTTTTTAGTCTTTCTGCCTTCCGGAGAAATCAATAAAGAAGTAGAGATATAGGGGATTACAACTTCTTGAGACACAAATTCATACAAACCAGTGCTGCCATTTTTATGAATAGTTCCAAAATAATTATTAATAAAAATTCCTTCTTTGAACTTAATTGCAAAAAGATCTTTGACAAGGGAAAATTTTTGATCCAAAGAAATT
Organism: Crocinitomix sp.; assembly: GCA_013138735.1. Taxonomy (GTDB): domain Bacteria; phylum Bacteroidota; class Bacteroidia; order Flavobacteriales_D; family Crocinitomicaceae; genus Crocinitomix. The sequence goes on from WTCE01000107.1 coordinate 44,418, forward strand.
TGACCGTAAAACACACGGTCAACCCAATCGGGCTTGGTTGAATTAATATTAAAGTCCGCTGATGTTCCAAAAGTAAACTTATCTGTTACTCCAATTCTTCCCCCTATGCCAGTACCAAAATTATATTCAGTCCCCAAACCGCCGCCAACATTTCCTGTTGCATAAGTCAAGATTTCTGCTTCATTTTCATCCAACATCACAGCACGATCAGCTGAATGCACGTTCATCATACAGCTTGACAAAATTATACTAATAATAGGCAGTATTAGTAAACACTTTTTCATATCAGGTTGCTTTATTCCCTACAAGATATAAAAAAGGTGCTAATCAAAGATCAGCACCTTTAATAATAAACAGAGTTGTAAAATTTAATCCTTTATGATCTTTATAACTTGATTTCCTTCGCTAGTAATAACTTCTAGAAAGTAAATTCCTTTTTCACCTTTAATATTCAACTGAAGTGTGTTAGAATCATTCTCAAATTCTTGTAACATTTTTCCTTCTACATTGGTAATTCGAATTAGAACCGTTCCAGTATTCTCAGTAAATATTAGGTTAATCTCACCTTGCGTAGGATTAGGATAAACTGTAAATAAGTTTGCTGTGTTTTCAAAAATCGATACACCACTAATATTCACACAAGCAGAAGTATCTACACATTCTCCTTTCGTTAACTCAACGGCATAATTTCCATCCATTAAGGCTTCAAAGCTTATTCCTGTCTCACCATCAATAACGGCATAATCAGCATCACAATCTAACCATTGATAAGCAGCTGCGTCTGCATCATCTGCAGTAATCGTAAATCCGTCTAGTGTTGTTCCATTATCAATTACAATAAAGCTCACATTAATTGATTCTGTTTGCTCACAGCCATTATCATCAATAACTGTTACTGTATATTCATCTGATACAACAACAGGGTTAATTTGTGTCGCTGGTCCATCCTCCCAACTATAAGATGCAAAGTCATCACCAGCATCAATCAAAACCGTATCATCACATGAAGTAATGTCGTCTCCTAAATATAGTTCTGGGCTAAAATCATAAACATCAACAGTAGATGTAATTAAACTATCACATCCATAAGTTACAGTTTCAAAAATGCTTGTATTGATAATAGTTTCAGTGATTACTTCAACCGAGCCATCAGGAAAGGTATAACTTGTTCCAGAGCAAACTACTTCTGCTAGTTCAATCGCATAAATTGGCGCAACGATCACCTCAATTGAACCTTCTTGAAAACAACCTTCATCATCTGTCACCGTAATTGAATACGTACCAGATGCATCAACCGTTTCTAGTTGATCTTCTCCGCCTGAACTCCAATCGTAAATGGCATATCCTTCACCAGCATCTAATATTGCTTCAACACAACCAATAACTTCTTCATCCAAATCTAACAGGGGTCCTGGTTCAAATACTACTGGAAGTTCAACCCCAATTGTAGGTGGAAATTCGGCATATTTTCTAACACGAACCCAATCCAAGTTCATTGATCCTGAACCTGATGATATTCCACCAAGCAATAAACGTAAGTCTTCATCTTTAGCATACAAACTGTTGTCAGTTGTAATTTCGCCTACAGTTGGAAAATCAGCAATTAAATCCCCTGTTGCGCGCCAAGTAAAAGACCAAAGTCCTTCAGAGCTTGTGTAAGTTTCTAATATAGATGCCCAGTTATGTCCAGAACACCAATCCGTTCCACCACCAGTTAAAGAAATTCTGGCTTGACTTCCATTTGTCATTAAACCATAGTTCTTTTTCGTGGTTTCTCTTGCCCAATAAATAGCAGGCCATGTTCCACTAACACCGTTTGACATCATTTCAGCCGTATAGATTTCCTCCATTGGAAAAGTCATTGCTGTCCCAATCATACCGCTGCTTCCCCATGATAAGTTTAAATTCCCTCCAGAAACAGTTGAGTCTGATATACTCCCGCACATGTATTCAAATCCTGTATATTCATCATCAAATCCCGCCCAAAATGTAAAAGTACACGCAGCATCAGAAACTGCTTCAGCGCCACTATTTCCAAAAAACGCATAAATTGTTTCGGTAGCTGCTGCATCAATTAAAGGAATATTAACCCAAATTACAGTACTTGCCGTGTTAATCCCACTCTCTATAAAATAGCAAAGTTGATCGCAACAGCCATCTGCTGTAAAACGAATATCACTTCCGTCAGATTCCATTTCACCCAAGGCAATTGGAGTTGCGGTATCAAATATTAATTGAATTTGATAATCTGTTAATTCGCTCCCAGCTGTATTGTCAATTGTAATAGGAACTTTGTTTGTCCAGTCAGTGAGACAGGTTTGACTTTGACCAGCAAAGTTCATAAAAACTATGCTCAGTAGTGCTAGCATTAGTTTTGTCGATAGTAATGTTGTTTTCATAGCTTAAATCTTGTTATTCATAACAAAAATATGTAATATTTTTCTAAGATAATGCCATTTCTAAATTGCATTACTAAAATGTCTGCTAAAACAGTTTCCGAAGTAACAATAAAATGCCGTTCATAGCAAATAATCGACAATTCACCACATTTATTAAAAAACCTCCCTTTTTTCTTTGTTTTTCATCATTTAATCGAGACTAAAATAATACCTTTGCAACTTCTAGTAACTGAACTGATTTAAGACAAGAAATGGCGGATAGAAAAAGGATCAAAAACGCATTGATTTCGGTATTTGACAAAACCGGCTTAGATGACATTGCCAAAGCATTGGATGCGCAAGGAGTAAAGATCTTCTCAACAGGAGGAACTCAAAAATTTATTGAGGCTTTAGGAATTCAAGTTGAGCGTGTTGAAGACCTCACATCTTACCCATCAATTTTAGGTGGGCGTGTTAAAACATTACACCCAAAAGTTTTTGGTGGAATTTTAGCGCGAAGAGATCATGAACAAGATCAAATTCAAACAGCTGAATATAATATTCCAGAATTGGATGTTGTTATTGTAGATCTTTATCCATTTGAGGCGACGGTTGCTTCTGGGGCAGATCATGCAGATATTATTGAAAAAATTGATATCGGCGGAATTTCTTTGATTAGAGCTGCTGCAAAAAATTATAAGGATGTTGTGATCATTCCTTCAAAAAATCAATACGGTGATTTTTTGAATATCATTACAGATAGTGACGAAGGCACAACAATGGATGAGCGTAAGGAATTTGCTTCGGCAGCTTTTGAAGTTTCATCTCATTACGACACAAATATCTTTAACTACTTTAACCAAGGAGAAAAAGATATTTTCAAAGCAAGCATTTCACAATCCTCCATATTACGATACGGAGAAAACCCGCATCAAAAAGGTGTTTTTTATGGTGACATGGATGCCATGTTTGAAAAATTGCATGGGAAAGCACTTTCTTACAATAATCTTTTAGATGTTGATGCAGCCGTACAACTGATGGCCGATTTCAAAAACGAGAAGCCAACATTTGCAATTCTTAAACACAATAATGCATGTGGTTTAGCAACGCGCGACACATTGGCAGAAGCCTATGCAGACGCTTTAGCGGGTGACCCGGTTTCGGCATTTGGTGGGATTTTAATTTCGAACACAATTATTGATGCGGCAACTGCCAATCAAATTCACGAATTATTTTGTGAGGTTGTAATCGCACCTGGTTATGATGCTGATGCACTTGAAATTTTAAAAGGAAAGAAAAACCGTGTCCTTCTCATTCAAAAAGAAGTTGAATTGCCAACAAAACAATTCAGAACCATTTTAAATGGTGTTTTAGAACAAGACAAAGACACAATTACAGATATAAAAGAAAATTTTGAAGCACGAACAACAGCGACCCCTACGGCGCAGGAGTTAATTGATTTAGAATTTGCAAATAAATTAGTAAAACATACCAAATCAAACACGATTGTATTGGCAAAAAATGGTCAATTATTCGCAAGTGGTGCGGGACAAACTTCCAGAGTAGACGCTTTAAACCAAGCGATACACAAAGCACAATCATTTAAATTTGACCTAAATGGAGCCGTTATGGCCTCTGATGCATTTTTCCCTTTTCCGGATTGTGTAGAAATTGCGCATAACGCTGGAATTACTGCTGTAGTTCAGCCAGGTGGGTCAATCAAAGATGAATTATCGATTGCCTATTGTGACACTGTTGGAATGAGTATGGTATTTACAGGTAACAGACATTTTAAACATTAACAAACAAAATCCTTTTAGAAACAGACAATTCAGTAACTTTTTTACGAAAACACAGTACACTAAAGGATTAAACCACGAATAACAGAAATAATATTGTCGAATGGGACTATTTGATTTTTTTACACGCGAAATTGCGATCGATTTGGGTACAGCCAATACGCTTATCATTATGAATGATAAGGTTGTGGTAGATGAACCTTCAATTGTAGCAAAAGACATTCAATCTGGGGCAATTGTTGCCATTGGAAAAACCGCGCAGCAAATGCACGGTAAAACGCATAAATTAATCGAAACCATTAGGCCCCTGAAAGATGGCGTAATTGCTGATTTTGAATCGGCCGAACAAATGATTCGCGGAATGATCAAAATGATTCATACGGGAAATCGACTCATTACACCTTCGTTAAGAATGGTAATTTGTATTCCATCAGGAATTACTGAAGTAGAAAAAAGAGCGGTAAGAGATAGTGCAGAGCATGCTGGAGCGAAGGAAGTATTTTTGATTCACGAACCAATGGCAGCTGCTATTGGAATTGGAATTGATGTAGAGGAGCCAATGGGAAATATGATTATTGATATAGGTGGTGGAACATCTGAAATTGCAGTAATCGCATTGGGTGGAATTGTTTGTGATAAATCAATTCGTGTTGCTGGTGATGATTTTACTACTGACATTGAAGAATATATGCGTCGTCAACACAACATCCTTGTTGGGGAACGCACAGCTGAGCAAATTAAAATTGAAGTAGGTTCTGCTTTAACTGATTTAGGTGATAAAGCTCCACCACCGTTCGCGGTTCGTGGACGAGATTTAATGACGGGTATTCCAAAAGAAATCTCTATTACTTATTCAGAAGTTGCGCATGCACTAGATAAAAGTATTTCTAAAATTGAAGAAGCTATTTTAACTGCCTTGGAAATGACGCCGCCAGAACTTTCTGCGGATATCTATAAAACTGGTATTTACTTAGCTGGTGGAGGTTCAATGTTAAGAGGTTTGGATATTCGAATTTCAGAAAAAACGAAATTGCCAATTCATATTGCTGAAGATCCACTAAGAGCTGTTGCTAGAGGAACAAGTATTGCTTTAAAGAATATTGGACGTTTCCAATTCTTAATGCGATAAAAAACAGAAGGGCATTTCGAGGACAGCAAACGCACTTCGAGAGTCTCAGTGAGCTTGATTCAGGTAATTACCGCTTGATTAGAAATACAAACCCTCTTCAGGAGGAGCTAGGCTCTCATTAAGTAAGGACATTGAGGCACTCGAAATGCCCTTACGAGTATTAATTAACCAAAAGGTGAATGTTAAAACCAAATGCGAAACTTAATTCAATTCTTAAAGAAATTTAGAACTTTTTTAGTCTTCTTCGTTCTGCAAGTCTTTGTATTAACGCTTTTTTTTAACAGTAAAGATTACCACCGCTCAAAAATGACCAATACCTCTTCTAGTATTATTGGTTGGTTCGTCGAAAAGAAACATAACATTGATAAACACTTTAGTTTGTCTGAAGCCAATGAACGCTTAATGGATCATAATGCGGCACTTTTATCGCAGCAGCCCAACAGCTTTTATGTATTACAAGGCGACACCTATTATGTTAACGACACCCTAAAGAAAGAACAATTTAAATATATTCCAGCAACGGTCATTAACTCCTCCAGTACCAGACGTGATAATTATTTTACACTAAATAAAGGAGCGGCACAAGGAATAGAAATTGGCATGGGCGTAATTGCTGATGATGGTGTTATTGGCATTGTGACAGACGTCTCTAATCATTACGCCATTGTGATGACTATATTAACCGAGAAATCGAACATTAATGTCAAACTACTTAAGAATAATGAATATTGGTTTTTGACCTGGGATGGTAAAGACAATGCATACGCACAGATTGATGCTGTCAAACGAGATATTTCTATTGAAATTGGCGATCATGTGGTAACCCGTGGCGGTGGCACTCAGTTTCCCGAAGGAATTGCTGTTGGAACTATAGCAGAAGTTTTATCAAAAGATGGTGAACAAACCATTGGCTTAAACATAAAATTAGATGTGAATTATAATGCGGTTTATCATGTTTACGTGGTAAAAAACTTGATGCGAAACGAACAGTTAGAATTGGAGCAAGGCTATTTTGGAGATGAATAATACATGGGTTAAATATGGCGCTTATTTTATCTTGATTGTACTCATTCAGGGTTTGGTCGTGAATAACTTTCAATTCAGTATGTACATCAATCCTATGATCTATCCGGTTATGATTTTGATGTTGCCATTTGAGCTAAACATTCTAATTACCATGCTTGTGGCATTTGTCTTAGGAATCTCTGTTGATGCCTTTAGCAATACATTTGGATTGAATGCTTCAGCGGCACTGGTCATTGGATATTTACGCCCAACAGTTTTGAATATAATAAAACCTCGGGATGGTTATGACCCCGTTCTATTGCCCTCTATTCATGATATGGGCAAATTATGGTTTTTAACTTACGCAGCAGTCTTGCTTTTTATTCATCATTTGTGGTTTTTCATTATAGAAGTGCTCCGTTTTGATCAAATTGGACAAATTTTACTCAAAACTATCATTAGTCTAACCTTTTCATTGTTTCTCATTATATTATTTCAATATATTTTCTACAAACCGTCTAAGAAATGAGAAACATAGACAACAGAAAATATGTAATTGCGATCATTTTTGTTCTAATTCCGCTTTCATTTATTGTACGGCTGTTTTATATGCAAGTGGTGGATGATAAATGGAAAGACAGAGCCGCTACTATATCTGAAAATAAAATTTTAACCTATCCTGCTCGTGGAATCGTTTATGATAGAAACGGGCAAAAAATAATTTCGAATGAGGTGTATTATGACATTCATGTTATTCCGCGCCAAGCAAAAAACACCGACAGTTTAGCACTTGCTCAATTGCTTGGAATTTCAATGGAAGAATATAGTGCAAAAATGGCCAAGGCTCGCGCTTATTCATCCAAAAAACCTTCAGAAGTTGTCCGTCAAATTCCACCCAATGAATTTTCGCAAATTGCTCCTGAATTATATAAATTTCCAGGATTTTTTGAGGTTGCTCGAACCTTGCGGGTTTATCCTAAAGAAATTGCAGCCCATGTTTTGGGTTATATGAATGAGGCCAGTCCTAAAGATATTGAAAAGGATCCTTACTATAAACCTGGAGATTATATTGGGCGCACAGGAATTGAGCGCATGTATGAAAAACAATTGCGCGGGCAACGTGGTGTAAAATACTATTTGCAGGATGCCATTGGAATGCAAACCGGCGAATATGAGGATGGGAAATATGACACCATTGCCGTTCAAGGCCAAAACATAACCCTGTCAATTGATTGGGAATTGCAAGAATATGGTGAGCGTTTGATGCAAAACAAACTTGGAAGTATCGTTTGTATTGAACCTGCAACAGGCGAAATATTGGCCATGGTTTCTGCCCCATCTTACGATCCGAACTTATTGGTTGGGCGACATTTGGGCGCCAATTATGGTCGTTTACAGAAAGACACGCTTTTACCATTACAAAACCGATCCATCAACTCGGCCTATATGCCCGGATCAATTTTTAAAACGGTAATGGCACTCATTGGAATGCAAGAAGGTGTTATTACTGAAAACTCGAGCTTTCCTTGTAATAAAGCCTTATTAGGTTGCCATAACCATCCAACAGCACAGGGCGTTTCTGATGGTGTGAAAATGTCTTGTAACCCCTATTTTGTTCAACTTACGCGGCGAATCATTCAGCAGGGTAAAGATCCAAGCGTATTTAAAGATGCCGCAATTGGATTAGATATTTGGGCAGACTACGTGCGTAGTTTTGGAATTGGTGTGGATTTAAAAACTGATTTTCCTACCAACGTAACGGGAAATGTACCCGATACAGATTATTATAACGAACGTTTGGATTTTAGATGGGCCTTTAGTACAATTCAATCAATCGCAATTGGTCAAGGGGAGGTCTTAATTACACCAATGGAAATGGCTAACCTTGCCGCAATAATTGCCAATCGTGGTCATTATTATTATCCGCATTTTATTAAAGACATTGAAGGATCAAGCGTCCCCGATATTTATTTAACTCCGAACAATACCATGGTAGATTCTTCCTATTTTGAACCTGTAGTAGATGGGATGTGGCGGGTAGTTCATGAAAGTGGCGGAACAGCACGTCGTGCAAGAGTTGATAGCTTGGCCGTTTGTGGAAAAACGGGCACGGTTGAGAACTTCAAAAGAATAAGCGGCAAGGTATATCAATTAACAGATCACTCCAACTTTATGGCTTTTGCACCAAGAGACAATCCGCAAATTGCCATTTCAGTATTTATTGAAAATTCGGGCTTTGGTGGAACTTGGTCTGCGCCTGTTGCGGCATTAATGATCGAGAAATACATCAATCGAACCATCAAGGACACGGTGAAAGAAAATCGCATTTTTAATGCCAATTTAATCCCAGATATAAACGATATTATTCGGGAATGAGAACCCAAGAAAACAAAATATTTGCCAATATTGATTGGGCGCTTTTGGGTGTCTATTTTGTGTTGGTATTGTTGGGAATCAGTAATATTTACTCTTCTGTTTATAATCCCGAACGACCCGGATTATTTGATTTGAATACGGAACATGGTAAACAAATAATGTGGTTGGGAATCGCCTTATTTTTAGGTATAATTGTCTTCTTTTTAGAGTCAAACTTCATTCGAAAGTACGCCTATTGGTTTTATGGTTTTACCATGTTATTATTAATTGCTGTGCTTTTTACAACACCAATCCACGGAGCAAAATCTTGGTTTGGTTTTGGAGGAGTTGGTATTCAACCGTCCGAATTTGCTAAAGTTGGTGTAGCGCTCGCTCTTGCCCGTTTCATTGATCAAAACAGCAGCTCAAAAGAGCGAAAGAAGATGGGTAAAAATGCAGGGATTTCCTCACTTTGGGGAATCATTCCTTTCATTGCAAAAAATAAAGGAACAGCACTTATTTTGGGAATTCCCTGCGTACTGGTTTTAATGCAACCTGATGCGGGAACCTTTATCATATTCACCTCCTTTTTACTTGTGCTTTATCGGGAAGGTTATGCGGGAAATATCCTCCTCTTTTTAGTAATCTCGGTTATTATTGCAGTGCTGACCTTATTGGTTGCCGATTCTAATTTTATGTTGCCATTCACCAAAATGCAACTGTCGGGTAAAACTGGAATTATTATTGCCTTAATTTTTATAACAGGGGCTTTTGCTTTTGTCATTAAGTCATTCGTGATGCGACGGAATCGTAAAAGTCTCTACCGCTCGCTTTTTGGAAGTTTTATTATAGCCGTTGTATTCGTAAATTTTGTGGAGATTGGGTATACCAATATTTTGCAATCGCATCAAAAAGTGCGCATTGATTTGCTGCTCGGTAAAATTGATGACCCTGATGGAGAAGGGTATAATATTAACCGAGCAAAAGCAGCTATTGGTTCGGGTGGATTTATTGGTAAGGGCTATCGATCAGCAACCTTAGCCAATGCGAGTCAACGCCACGTACCCATGCAGAGTACCGATTTTATTTTCTGTACTTGGTCAGAAGAGCGCGGGTTTTTAGGCTCTTTTGTTTTGGTGGGCTTGTATACCTTTTTGCTCCTAAAAATGGTGGTAATTGCAGAACGGCAACGCTCAATCTTTACGCGCGTTTATGCCTACTGTGTGGCCAGTATTTTCTTTTATCATTTCATGATTAATGTAGGCATGGCTATTGGTTTAGCTCCTGTAATTGGAATTCCGCTTCCGTTTTTTAGCTACGGCGGTTCTTCCATGATGTCTTTCTCAGTTTTGATTTTTATTTTGCTTAAATTGGACTCTGAACGAAAAATTGTATTGCAATAAATTATGCTAAAAACCTTTTCACCTGGCTTGCAGGTTATCATGTTCATTCTGCTCGTTATTTTTTCAGCAATGATGGGCAATGCGCTGCTTGGTTTAGCGCTTGCAGTTACGGTGAGTCAAGACACCTTAATGCAGATAGATATTACTGACCCTCGATTGGTTATTGCACTCAATTTATTTAGTCAGGTTTTTTCATTTCTTGTGGCTTTTTTATTGTATTTGCGTTTAAGTGGCGAACGTTTTTCGGACATGGTTCACATGCAATCCATCAAATTAAAACCACTCTTATTTACGGTGGGGCTATTAATAGTATGTTTTTATGCATTTCCTTTATTCGAATTTATTAATGAACCACTTCGGCAAATCTTGCCTGTTGAAATCTTAGAATCAGAAATTTTAACCGACCAGCGTCACGACGCTCTTTTTATTCAATCTGATCCCATCCAATTTGTCTTTGCTTTGATAGTAATGGCATTACTACCAGCAATTTTTGAAGAACTGGTATTTAGAGGGTTTTTAATCAAAAAAATGTTGCAATCTGGCATGTCAGAATATGGTGCAATATTAATGAGTAGTGCCATTTTCGCCCTTGTGCATATGCAACCCATGAAGTTTTTAGCCATGTTTACATTAGGAGCAGCTTTAGGATTTGTCTACATGAGATTTCGGAATTTAAAATATGCAATGGTCCTACATTTTCTTTTCAACGGTACTCAAATTACAATGACCTTTTTGGCAGGTTCTGGATTGCCTTATCTTGATTTTTAAATTGCTACGTATGCGGATCTTTATAACAACATTCATTTTAATAGGGCTCATTGCTTGTTCAACTCCAACCGGTGAAAATAAGTGGGAATCTGACGCAAGTGCAACAACATTAGAATTAGATACCGCCAATTATAACGTGGCCTTTTTAATTATGGACGGCGTTTTCAATTCGGAATTGACTGCGCCTTATGATATTTTTCACCATACCATTTTCAGAGACAGCATTAAACCCATGAATGTGTTTACCGTTGCAAATAGTATGGCACCCGTGACAAGTTTTGAAGGACTTAGGATTTTACCCGACTTTGATTATTTACAAGACGACTTACCAAAAATTGACATTTTAGTTATACCCAGCGCCGAGCATCATTTGGATAGTGATTTAGAAGATACACTCATGCTTGACTTTGTGAAAAAAACCGCCGAAAATGCTATTTACGTTACCTCACATTGTGACGGCGCATTTGTTTTAGCAAAAGCCGGTTTGTTAGATGGTGTGGTTTCTACAACCTTCCCAGGAGATGTGCAAGCCATGCGCGAAATGTTTCCAAAGCTTGACGTAAGAGATAGCACTTTATTTGTGCATGACGGAAAGTTTATTACCTCAGCAGGAGGGGCCAAAAGTTTTGAAGCTGCCCTTTATTTATGCGAAATTATGTATGGAAAAAAGGTTGCAGAGGATCTTGCTGGAGGATTGGTCATTGATTGGGATTTGGAAGATGTGCCGCATATTGTTATTGAAAAATAGATGTAAGACCACTACGTTATTAGTTCCCGATAGCTATTAGGATAGATCGCTGTGCTGTTAAATTGATTCCTGCACGGTTTTACCAATTTAGACTTAATCATTGATAATTCAATATTATCATCATTTTTGATGAGGGCAAACTACAACATTCTTCTAATCATTGTATCCATTTATTTTTTAAAACGAAACTATGACTGAAGGAATTGATTACGTACTTGTTGAAAATGCCCAAACAATTAACTATGCAAACATAATGGACCGTATAAAATGCGTTTTTATTGGAACCAAAAACTACTTCTTTGCAATACCCTATTCCATTACAAATTATGCCAATGATTATCGTGAAGATATGATAGGAAAAGCTGATATCAAACATGATGGAATGCCACTGCAAGAATACATCCTTAACGAACTGAAAAATTCTAAAATGAGTATCCAAGAATTTGAGGATTACATTATCAAACAAGGATTTGATTCTTTAAAAATTGTGAATCTTAACACGGGTTGTCAGCAAATAAAAGCGAAAGCAAGTTTTCTAAGTACTGGATTAATGTATAATGAAACCACTGAAAGAAAAGGGTGGAAACTATTCCTTACTAACTATAAACACAGTAAACACGCTGTAAAAGAATTTTACCGCAATCATTCTAAAACAGTCGACTAATTAGTCAAAGATATTAGACCGCTGCGCTATTGGATGAAATGTTTTGGCTGTAGGCAAAAAGTTGAATTTGACGGTTTGAAAATTAATTTTGAACCAATTGTATATTTATACATTCAAATCTTCACTCATTAAATCATTGAAAATTAACAACTTCTTTACCAATCGAATCGTCATTAGGGAAACCAACCCAGTAATATGAAACCAATTCGCACCTTTCTAATTCTGCTTTTACTGTTTTCACAACACGGTTTTTCACAAATTGGCGTAAATATTGGCTTGCCCGAACGCGGTGGAACTTATATTGATTTAGCCAAAGAGAATTACCGGTGGAACAATTTAGCCACAGCCACACCCATAAACTCAGGCGAAGTAGATGCCAGTGGATGGCCGACAATTAATGCCGAATATATTATTGATTTCAGACCTGTTGCAGAATGGGGTGGGTTTATTGATGATCCAGAGGTGTATCGATTAGACGTCAGCGGCACTTGGAAATGTTCTTTTATTGGGCAAGCAGATCTCACGGCTTCTGGAGGAACAATAACAAGTGTGACCTACGATTCACCCAGCAATACCACAACCTTTGATTTTGTTGTAGCACCTGGCAGTCCTGGTTTGTTCTTTATGCAATTTGACAATACACAACGTACCGATACCGACCCTTTAAACACAGGGTTTACTAATTTTAAAATGTTGCGGCCTGGTTATGCGAATGACGACAACCTCTTTCATACTGCATTTTTAGACTTATTTAATGAACTTGATTTTAGTGCCATTCGCTACATGGTTTATACCAACACCAACGGCAGTGATCCTATTTATCCATCTGAAAAAAACTGGGCAGATCGAAAACTAGCGACAGATGCTGCACAAACTAGAATGGATGCACTGAATAAAAAAGACGGCGCGTGCTGGGAACATGTGATTGATATCGCCAACCGAACAGAAACGGATGCATGGATTAATGTACCGATATCGGCAAGTACAACTTATATTACTGAACTAGCAACGTTATTTAAAGCGAACCTATCTGCCGACTTAACGCTATATGTTGAAAGTAGCAATGAAGTTTGGAATACAGCCCCCGGTTTTGAACAAAGCGATTATAATGAAAGCGAAGCTGCTGCTCTTGGAATAAGTGCAATTGAAAACCATGCAAGACGAACAATTGAAATTGCTCAAATTTTTGAAACCATTTACGGACTAGGAAGTTTAAACAACGAAGTCCAAGTCATTTTGTGCAGTCATAAACCTATGCTGCAATGGTGGGTTGAACCAATGCTCGAATATGTTGAATCAAACTTTGGTGCGCCTTCCAATTATATTTCGGCCATTAGTTGCCAAACCTATTTTTCTGGCGGAGAGGATGACGGTGAAAGTATTTCCGAAATCCTAAGCGATTGTCATACTTCAATTACCGATCAAATTGATGATGGTGGTGTTGATTTAGCAGGAAGAAAACAATGGATTGAACGTGCCAACGCTTGGGAATTAAGTGGTGGATTTACTTCGTATGAGGGTGGGCCTGACCATGGCGGCGGTGGAATCGTCAATATAGAAAATCGGATTATGGCGGAACGCTCGGAGGGCATGTGTGAAGAAATGCGTTATAATTTAGACGAAGGTTTTTTACAATTAGGCGGGAAATTAGCCATGCAATTTACACTGACAAGTAGTTATAATCGCTACGGCTGCTGGGGTTTGACGGATGATGTGAATGTTCCTGATCGTAATTATAAATTTCAATGCATGAAAGATTTATTAGACGCAGAACCCTTGACCATTGCTGACAGAAATACGCAAGAACCTGTTTTGGTCTACCCAAACCCTGCACAAACTACCATTAATTTTTCCTTTAACTTGATCGAAAATTCTGATCTCGCAATTTCAATTTTCGACCCAACTGGTCGATTGGTGAAAACGATTACAAAAATCAATCAAAACCAAGGAGAACATACTATGCAGTTTGAACGCGAAGAATTAATGAATGGCCTTTACTATTTTATGTTTGAAGCTGGGTCGCAAACCGCAAACGGTTCCTTTGTTCTTGATTAGTCAAAAGTCAAAAAATAAAATTAATAATTGACCCGTTGATAATTGCACATTTCTAATGTCTATTATCACAACTAATTTCAATAAAAGATTGTTTATCATCCACAAAATAAAGACTATTACAACCGAACATAGGTTCAATGAAATTGAAAAAAACAGTCGCTTTATTTTTAAATAATTTTCCAGCCCACTGACAATCTGAACTAGTTGCATCACCTCGCTCTACCCTTAAGCTTATCACGTCATGATCGCTCTCTTGGAAAAACAATTTCTTGTAAATCAATTGATTTGTTAATGAATCCGCAACAAGTAAATATGGAATTACATTTCGGCGATACCTTGAATAATTCATCACATAATAAGTCAAGCCATCCATATTACTCTGGTAAATATCTTGGACAGAAAATGAATCTAATTCACTAGGAAAGTTCTTCACTCTATGAAATGATGGAAAGTTATCCGTTTCCAATTTTGTCCAAATCATAGGTTTAAAATGCCCCACTTGAAACGGACAATCTTTCCCAATCGACACAAAGTCATTTCTATAATTCCCCAATTCATGCATATCTAACAGCTTGCTTTTTATCTCAAATCCAATATAATAATCGGAATCTGGAATTGGAAGTTGCGGTTCATACGGAGTTAGATATGCAACAAGAGCTAAATCACTCACTTCAAAGGTGTAAATAGTATCTTCAACAAGATGATAGATATAAAGCTTATCCGATTCTTTTATGCCTAGTCGCGATAAAAACCGTTGCCGATAAATCGAGTTCAATGTATGCGCATTATCCCCTACCGCTTCTAAATCAAGATTTCCCAAATGTTCATCCGCTATTACTAACGAATCAGGATGTTCACTAAATGGAAAACCGTCCGTTAATGAAACAAAACCGAATTGAGGTCCATCCACGATATAATACTCAGATAGTCTATATATTTTCGACTCTTGTCCATCACCATATATTGGTGAGAAGATGATTAGTATTAATAGCAATGTGAATCGAAAAATTTTCATTTCAGTGGATAAGTTCAAGAACTAAGTTAACCATAGCTTTTAGAAGCACTCGTCCCTAATTCCATAATTATTACTCGCAATTATTATAAATAACAAACCAGCTATTATTCGATTAAGCGCTTGTACGAAGTCAATCTCGTATGGATTCAAAACAATACAAGCACGATAAATTCGGTGTTTCTGAATCGAATATTGCGCTATTTTGGAACGCCCGTGAAATAAAAGAGGGAAATATCCTTTCGAATAAATCCCTCTCGTGTTTTTAACAACAGCTATTGGTTGTTTCACACGTACAAGTGCAATTATTGTTTTCATCACAGGTACATGTACAGTTACAATTTTTCATCTTTTAATTTATTAAGTGATACATTCTTTTGTCACTTATACAAACGCAGTACTTTAAAAAAGACGCAAACAAAATAATCTTAGGTTAACAATCACAGTCTTTTTCATCTGCATCCAGTACATTCCCATAAGTGTCTGTTTGGATGGCACAACACGCAACAAATAAGTTTTTCAATTTTTCCTTTGCTCGTTGCGACCGTGATTTAACGGCTGAATAGCCTAAGTTTAAACTAGCGGCATATTCTTTTTGACTCATTGAGCCAAACGCTGTTTTATTGAGTAGGTCTTGATCCTTTTCAGACAGTTCTTTTACGAATGAAGTCAAACATTTGCTTAAATCCTGAGTGGATTCAGTTGATTCTTCTGGAAATTTTTCTTCGATCGTTTCTTGATAAACAACCCATTTCTTTTTTCGATAAGAATCAATGATTGTATTGCGTGTGATGCGATAAATCCAGCTAGCCAAATTGGTACCTTCCGTTAATCCTTTTAGGTTCATATGAATCTTAATGAACACTTCTTGTAAAAGGTCCTCGGCCAATTCATGATCGTTTATTCGGGACTTTATAAACCCAAACAATTCTCCTTTAAAATCATTCCAAACATGTTCTGTTGTCATTGTTTTCTTTTATTAGACGTACTATCTTTAAAAAGACGCAAAAATTAGCGCAAATCTTTATCTTCGTATTATGCAAATTACTCAATCTATAGCAAATGCATTAATCCGGTCAATGTGTCTTGTGGTTTTTTGCTGTTCAGGGTTTGTATATGGTCAGGAAGAGGAATTGCTTGAATTTCCCGTAGAAAGTGCACCCAAAAAAGGTGAAACCATCATTACGAGAGTTGATGGAGCGTATGCCTTAAAAAGAGATGACTCAACCTTTGTTGTTGGTGATTATAATAGGATTGAAAAACTTAGTAATCGCGCGTTTCTTGTAAAAACAGAAGGTAAATGCGGTCTAATTAATGAAGATGGCCTTTTAATTATTCCCCTTAAATACAGTTCTATTGCTTATATAAATAAGAAGCATTCAAATGATCTTCTCATAAAAAAGGGAAATAAATATGGTTTGATGAATGATTCAGGGGATTTACTATTGCCCACCAAATATTGTGAGATTTACTATGGGAACTCGTTTAGTAAACTCTATCTAGTTAGAGATAAAAAGGGGAGGTTGCAACTATTAATGGGTGCAAAGCCTGAACTATTAACAGGAATAGACAAATTAACTTTTTTCAAAGACGGCGCGCTAATTGAAAAAGCAGGAAAATTTGGTTTCATTCATCAAGGAACACTTACAATTCAACCTGAATATGATGGAATTGAAGTTGAAATGAGCACAAAAAGTGCAACGCATTTAGCAAACGACAGCTATTATAAAAGCCTTACTCAAAATGCCATTCATGCTGTTGTAGTCGAAAAAGATGGAAAAAAGGAGCTTTACAAAGTTAACGGGGGAAATGTTTTTGATACCGACTTAGACGAAATAAAATTCGATAACCTTAGAAAAGTATACACAGTAAAACGTGGAGACAAATGGGGGGCTTACATCCCAATTTATGATACGAAAATTGACCTGATTTATGATCGTGTTTACTTGTTTGGAATGGATCGTCTCTCACCTATCAAAGATGGCAAACAAGGTGTAATAGATTATTCGGGTAAGACTATAATTCCATGCGCGTATAGCTCTGTTCAAGAACAATTAACCGGTGATTTCATAGTGAAAAACGGCGGTAAATCTGGCCTCATCAGCAAATCTGGAGAAGCCATTTTTCCTGTTGAATATGATAAAATTGAAAAAATCTTTTCTAACCGAAAGCTTTATAACCACTACCATGTTGCCCGTAATGGACTTGTAGGCATCATCATGCCCGGTGAGATAATTGTCCCTATTGCATTTAAAACTATTCTAGAAAAGGCCGATTATTTTATCGTAGAAAAGGCCGGATTATTTGGAATCTATAATTTTGAGGGACTAGAAATACTCGCTCCGATTTACGATAAGGTATTTGAGAGCAGAACGAATAAAAGTAACATAATTATTACTAGAAAAGGGAAGGAATTAGCTCTTGTCAATCAATCTAAAAACCCCATACTATTAGATCATTTAAAAACAATTCGATACATCAACAATAGCTATAATTTAAACAACTCCGCATCCGAAAATAAGACGACAGCTTTTTTAGGCGTACAAAGTGAAAATGGAAAATGGGGGGTTTTTGAAGAGCTGAAGCCTAAGTTGGTCGTCCCGATCATTTATGATGAAATAATTCAAAGGTTAGACTTAGAAAAAAGCACTTATTTCATTGTAATGCAGGACAATAAAATGGGTGTAATTAATTCAAAAAATGAAATTCTAATCCCAATTGAATACCAAAGCCTCGACTTCGATAATGTATCTGCTCAAACAATAACTGAACCTTTCGAAGTTAATATTGTTGCGAAAAAAAATGGTAAATACGGTTTGATCGATTTAGAGAATAATACTATGATTCCTTTTAAATATCATCACCTTGCAAAAATAAGTTTTGATGACATTTATAAGGCCAAAACCAAAACTACTTATCGGGTGATTAATAGCAATAATGAAAAGATTTTTGAGACTGAGTTCGATAATATTGGAATTTTCGAAAAAGAAACTGCACTCACTTTTAAGGCTGGAAAAATGCGTGTCATTAATCAAAGCGGCACTTATATAACGGACGCTAAACCTATGACATACCATCAAGGTTATCGCACTTTTGAAGCGCTTAAAATTGATCTTATTAATGCTTTGAATAGTAAAAGTAATGCCCAACTTTCTGATTTTGCACATAAAATAACACCGAGTAAGCATATGCTCTATCTTTATTCTAAATCCTCACATACCAAAGCTTATTTAGAATATTCGTCCCCTAAAAAAATTGGTAAGCGTTATTATGAAGTGCTTTTAGAAATTAAAGGCGCGTGGAACAGTGGTTCATTTGATCATAAAAAGTTGACGAAAGTTGAGGATTACACCTATTTCTCTGGCAAGTTTTATTCAAATTCACTAAAAATATATGAGGATTATGGCAGTCGAGAATTAGGATGGATCTTAAGTGATGCTGTCCGTTTAGATGGCTTTTGGGTAAGCACTTTCTTTTTGAAGCACCGCTTTTAAACCGCTACTGAATAATATTATCTTCCTCCACCAAGTTCTCATTTCTAAACTTCAAGAACAACTGAATGAGGGCAATCACATCTTTTTGGCAATACACCACTATGCGCTCTAGGTCGTTTTCTTCGTAATAAACACGCGCTACATCTGCTCCTGTAATATCATCCTTTGGCGTGGGCACATTAAATATATGGCACAATAAACTCATGGATGTATAATGTTTATAGTCGCCGAATTTCCACAATTCCATGGTGTCTAAATGATTAATTTCCCAAGGCTTTTTGCCTGCAATATCCAAAGCGGCAGGTAAATCAATTCCGTGAATTAACATCCTTCTCGCCAAGAACGGAAAATCAAATTCTTTAGCATTATGCCCACATAAAATATGATGAGGTGCATTATATCTTTCATTCAACATTTTGGCAAACTCAAGCAACAATTCCTTTTCATCATCTCCTGCAAAAGATTTCATTCGAATGCTTTTTCCATCTTCAGTATGGTGCACAATTCCGCAAGAAATACAAACAATTTTACCGAACTCTGCAAAGATCCCTGCCTTTTCATAAATTTCGTCATTCGATAATTCATCCCGTTCTTGAATGTATTTGTTTTTGTGTAAATACAACTCGGCGGTTTTGGAATCTAGTTCACTAAATTTATAGAGTTGTGGCACTGTTTCAATATCTAAAAATAGAATCTTTTCGAGGTTTATTTTTTTTAGTTGCATGGGCGATTTTGTTTATTGGAACTAATTTAGTGAAAAATATTATTGGGATCAATTTATTGGGTTTTGATGTTTGATTTAACTTCAAAAAAAATTGTAGCTTAACAAAAAAGAACTTATGAAAACAATTAACAAGGCAAAAATATCCGACAATGCTTTTAAAGCAACGGAGGGATGTATTAAAATCTAGCGTTTATTTCATTAGGTATAAATAGTTGCCAGCCAACCATTTCAAAAGCAGTTCCGTATTAAAGGAAAGGCGACCTTTGCCATTAAACGATAACCCAATGAAACAATTATTCCTTAGCTTATTACTTTTTTCAGCCATTGGCACTTGCAAGGCACAATCCTATTATTTTACTTGTGGCGATTTCGACTATGCTGCCTACTCGGGCGGAGGCACCTTTGAAAATGTCGCTGAAAGTGGAGTAGATATTTCTATTTCAGGTTTGGCCGCGGACTGGTGTAACGGCATATCCTTTGTTACTGGAATTAATAATGGCGTCAATGATGGTGTTGTGCACACCTACACCTATACTTTTTCTGAAGCAGTTGATGTAAGCTTTTCAATCAGTAATATTAACGTTGATGCCGAATTACCGTGTTATAGTGATCTCTTGGTTTTTTCAGGTGACCCCATTTTTAACGATCCCTCAAATGTTACAGTTGATGGAGACAGCATCATTCCAATGATTGGTCTCGGAATGCCAGCATATGTCGGAATTAGTTATGAGAATATTACAAGCTTTACAATTACCCATGGTGATGGCGGGGCAATTTGTAATCCAGGTTATGTTATGATTTCAAATATGAATTTCAACAAAGTTGAACAGCATTTGGATGTTGCACAATTGGATAAAAGTGAGTCTTACATCCTGAATTCATTTGTTCAAGAAAAACTTATTTTAAAAGGCGATTTTGAAGAACTTCCAGAACTATCCGTCGTCGATATTATGGGTAGAAAAATGAACGTATCATACACTGAAGGTGATGGCATTATCGTGGATGTTGCAATTTTACCAAACGGTCAGTACTTCTTGTATTATGAAGAAAACGAGGGGATCAAAGTGGCCCGTTTTATCGTTAGTCACTAATTGCTTTTTTTGACCTTCATAACTTCACCCCTATTATGCAAACAACATGTAACTCCGCTGGGTTTGTTTGCAATCCCCTCCGCATTATCGTTCTAAATTGATCATTAAAATACATTTGTGCTTATTTGGGATTAAAAATTCTTTCATTTTTTTAAACGCAGGGTTGCAATCCCAGCGAAGCGGCTTGTATAAACAGTTTCTAGTTTTCAACTCCCTTTAGTTTTTAATTTCCAACCCTTATGTAAATAATTACGTGATGAATATATAACACAAAGCTTATGCGCAAAATTCTCATTCTCACACTTATTTTATCCTCTTCATATTCTGCTAAGGCGCAAGAAACTGGTTGGGTAGATGAAGGAGCCACTTGGCATTATAATTTTTGGAACCTTTTCGTGCAAGGATACTATGAATATAATTATACATACGATACGTTAATTGAAGGGCATACCTGCCAAGTGATTGAAGGAGAACGGCACATGTACGCTGAAAGTCCTGAATTAGAACTATTAAGTGTCTCGTCATTACCCACACAATATGTTTACATGTCTGGAGATACTCTTTTCTACAGAGACCATGATGCATTTTTTGTGATGCTAAATTTTAATGCCGAAGTCGGAGATACTTGGATCATTTCTACCACGAACACAGGTTTTGAAATGTGTGACGACACATCCCGAGTCGAACTATTGGAAATTGGAACTATTACTATTGATGGCGTTGTTTACGAAACAATTACTGTGGCACCAACCGCTAGTTCTTCTGTAGGTTTTGTAGGCACTTTTGTAAAACGTTTTGGGAATATTACAGCCGGATTAAGTCCTTTTTTATCTCCTTTTCCAATGGGTTTCGAATGCGAAGCTATGGAGGGGGAAATTGCTGTAGAATGGGATTGGTTAGGCTTTAGTTGTTTCCAAGACAATAGTTTTTCGCTTTATCAACCCTACTCTGAATATTGCGCTTATTATTCAGGCGTTGCCGAAAATAGCTTACCTACCATTCAGCTCTATCCAAACCCTGCAAATGAGTATATCATGATAGAAAATGCGAATGGAACTAATTATGAAATTTTTGACATAACAGGTAAAACTGTACAAGCTGGAAAATTAACGGATCAACGAATTGACGTGTTGGGATTAAGCGAAGGCACTTATGTGCTCAAAATTGAAGAGGTGGTTGCACGGTTTGTGATAAGACAATAGGAAGCATTAAATCATCACCCCTTTTTGTTCAATTATTGGAATTGTAATCATATTATCATCAATAATCGTTTCTGCTAAGAACACACTTGAACTTGTTTTGAATTAAAAATCAATTCTATTTTTGTCAAGCGCATAGTTGCAAACCTTGCGGAATATATAATATCTAGCAACACTTTCCGTTATCCTATTCGATAAAGTCAAGTTATGAAATTTAAGCACTACTTTTTGATCTTTTCATTGGTTCTTATAGCTTATTTTACGATCTATAATGATGCGAAACGAGATGGTTCAAAATTGGCTCTACAACTTTGTAATTGTTATAACGAGGAGAGCGGAAGGGCAGAATTTGAAGGGGTTGATCCAATTAAAATTCCGGATATATACATTTATTCTCGTCCAAAAGAATATCCAGATTTTAGGGACGGATTTATTGTATCATTGATTATTAATTGTCCTGAATACAGCAATAAATTAATTAATTGGCGAGGAATTGGAAAAAATGAATTTCCCGTGGACAAGCTTTTTGATCCTTTGGATTTTGTGGATTAGTCATGAATTAAATCATCACCCCTTTTTGTTCAATTATTGGAATTGTAATCATATTATCATCAATAATCGTTTCTGCCAAAAACACATATTTTTTATCATACATTTTTCCATCCAAAGAAAAACTGACCCAATACTCATTAGAAATTCCAAAAACTTGTTCGACAATAGGTTCAATTTTCGCGAATGATTTTGCTTCAACATTGCCAATGAAATGACGTAAAACAGAAGTCTTTATTTTTTCACCAGTGCTTTTATTCTCACCATACCCTTTGGAACTTACCAAGACACTTTCTAATTGCGCATTCTTTTGATTGATTATGTAGACATTATAAACCTCAACCGTTTTTTCATCATTGAGCTCTTTAACCACTGCAACGGATACGTCTTTTACTTTTGGTATTTCTATGTCTTTTCTCATCTCCTGTTATTGTGCAAAAATCACGCCTATCAAAATGTAAGGGTGAAAGTTTTTAATTAATTGCCTGCAAATTTAGCTGTTTTAATAGAATAGCTAAAATTTCAGATTATAGAATAATGCATAGTGTCTCGTCGAAAATAGACGAATTTTTAAAAATTATATAGATTTTGAGAAATAGTTTTATTATTTTATTTAGGAGAAGAAAAAGCGAATCGTTTGAAGATCAAGCGTTAGCGCAGGGAAAAGCATCAGATGACTAGAAAAAAATAAAAATAGACTCAAAAGAATTTATTTTTATTTTGCTGTGTTTCCGACTAGACACTAGTATATTGCTTTTTATATGAAAAACGTTGGGTGTTTCCTGATTTTATTATCGCTATTCTCTTGTGTTGAAACTATAACAGATTCGGACAATGCAGTTGAAAAAGAAGAAGTATTTGAGGATCCAATTAATGACCAAACTCCATTAGGAATAGTTGAAAACGTTATTGCCATAGGCAGCCAAAAAGCAATGTTAATTGGAAATTGGCAAGCTGCAGATGATGCTGAATTAGCTATTTCTATAAGTCCAGATAAATACAGCACTTATGTGAATGGAGAAAAAAATTGGGACAATCCTTGGAGCCTTTGTGATTATATAGATTATGCCCCTGAAAACGAAAATGAGAATGGAAAATTTGTGCTCGTTCATGTAGCCGATAAAAGTTCCGTTTTTTATGCGCAGGAAATAATATCGTTGACAGAAACCCAGCTAGATGTGAAAATTGTAAAAAGCAGTGCCGGAAGTGGAATGACTCAAACCTTTATAAGAATATAGTACTGATTTATGCCCAAAAAAAATCCAATACCAACCACTTTTCGCCATGCGCTTTTTCCAGTTATCTGTTTAATTACCTTAATTGTTTACGGCATTTTAATTGGACCACATGTTTTTGATCAGGAGGCATTTCCGCTTGAATTTATTTTTATTTTGGCTAGTGTTATTGCTATGGTTCAACTGCGGTGGATGGGCTATAAATGGGAAGAAATCACCAAAAGTATTATTGATAAAATTGGTAATGCTATGCCTGCTATTTTGGTCTTGCTATCTATTGGATTAGTAATTGGTTCTTGGATTGCTTGTGGCACTATTCCAATGCTTGTTTATTATGGTATAAAGCTCATTCATCCCGACTTTTTATATGTAATTGCCTTCATTGTTCCGGTTATATTTTCAACCTTAACAGGAACCTCATGGGGCTCAGTTGGTACGGTTGGAGTTGTGTTAATGGGAGTTGCTATTTCATTTGATGCCAACTTAGCAATAGTCGCTGGTGCTATAATTGGCGGTTCGTTTTTTGGCGATAAACTCTCTCCACTTTCTGACACGACAAATGCTGCGGCCATTGCAGTTGACATTAGTGTTTACGACCACATAAAATCCATGCTTTACACAACCATTCCTGCAGCCATATTTGCCATTGGCTTTTATTTGGTAATTGGTTTTGTTTATCCGGTGGAAGGTGGCGCTTCAGAATTTGCTTTATTAACTACCACCTTAAATGAAACCGAAGCCGCGTTCAATTTTAACCCCTTATTGTTATTACCTCCGCTTATTGTTTTATTCGGCTCAATAAAACGAATTCCAACCTTGCAAGTATTGGTTATTTCTTCGCTGATAGCAGTTTTGCTGGCCTTAATTTTTCAGCCCTTCGCTATTCATGCGGTTTTAGATAGTTTAATCCATGGTTTCAATACCGCCGCCCTTGATTTTGCGGTTTCTGATAATGTGGCCCTTTTATTTTCGCGTGGAGGAATTTATAGCTTAAAAGAACCCTTGGTAATTACATTACTCGTTTTTGTTTTTATTGGGACCATTGCTAAAATTAATGCCATGCCTATTTTGGTGGATCGCTTATTTGGCTGGGTTAAAAGCAAAGGCGGCTTAGTGCGTTCGGCTTTAATTTCTACAGGAATTACCAATGCCATGACGTCTAATCAATTTGCCACAAGTTTTATTGTGGGTGATGCTTTTAAAAAGAAATTTGACGAAGCTGAAATTCCGCGGCCTGTTCTTTCTCGTTCTTTAGAGGATACTGGAACCATTATAGAATCCTTAATTCCATGGCACCCGACGGCCATTTTTATGATGACTATGTTGGGAGTTGCGGTGGGCGATTATTGGTATTGGCAAGTGTTTACGCTTTCTAATATTTTCGTTGCGTTTATGTTGACGTTTTTGGGCATTGCAATCGGGAAGAAAAAGCGTCATAAAAAGTAATTGAGCTTATGACAGTTCCAGAGCTTGCTTTGGAATAGCAACTTATTAAAGATCCAAATCGACTAATTATTAATATTAAGACGCGAATAATAAATCGGTACTTATTTTGATCAAATATCTTTTGACGGAACCTCCATCATAGCCTAAATTCGGTTCATGAATACTGAATTAAGAACCTCCGTTTCGCTCTTTGTTTTTCTCCTCTTGGCAGTTCTCAATTCTAGCGCACAGGATTATTATTATACCCAATGTGACTCTTTTAAGATTGACGACACTTTTAAAGTAGTAGAACGGGATGAAGCTGAAGCTAGGCGCAGTTTTTCTGAACGTACGTTTGTTTATTGCAGTCCTGATTCAACGCATAATGCTGTGGGTTTTGTAAATTTTAATACTTCTCTTACCACGCTAGAATTAATCTCACATGTAAAAAAAGATTCTTTTATTTTCAATAGCAGTAGGCCAAATGAATATCGATACAAATATCATTTCTCTAATTGGAAAAAAATAAACTTTAGAGGTGGGTTTGGCTATGTCAAAGAAACTGACTTAGCAGATGACTATAATGAAGAAGGGCAATTTTTATTACAAAAAAAAATTAACGGTTTTAATGGCACAGAGATTCAATTGAAAGCAATTTCATCAGAACCAAATAGCAAGAAATCATTGAGTAGTATTGGTCTTCCGTATATGCACGGGTATCGCATTCGAATTTGCCATGAAAATGGCTTAGCAAACTCTGGATTACTCATTGCCTACGAAACTTTTCGTCAAAGTTGCCCAGGTGCATCAAATACAACCTTAATTATTCTAAACGAGACTGGTTTTAAGAAAATAATCTCCAATTTTTCGACTGGGGAGGCAGGAACGTTTGACAGTGAAACCGTTTATTATCCAATAAGATTAGCTGATGGCGCAATCAAGTTGATTCCAGGCGATTATATTATATACAATGGAATGGACTTTGAAAAAGTTGATTTAAATAAAATTGAAGGATATCCTTACCCTGAACAAATAGGGGTTCCAATTGAAAGACTTATAGTAAAAACAAGGAGCTTTACAGAAAACATCTTGGATGAAAACGACGTTGTTCAATTAAAGGATGATAATTATAGCTACAAGGTTAAGGTAATTAATGAGGAACCCTTTTTTTACGAATGGAATGGTGAAGAATTAATTGAGTTAGGGTCTAATTATTATTTGAATCAATTGGATTCGGTTATAAACTTAGCCCTTGATTCAACAAACACAGAAATACCTTTAAAGCAGAGCGAATCACCAACAGAGTTTAACTATCCCTCCTCTGAAAAAACTGAAAACTCAACTTCGATAACGCCTTTTACAAGCGGATTAATTGGATTTATAATTGGTGGACTAGTTGTTGGTATTATCCTTTTATTCGCTTTCAGGTTTAATACCTCGAGGCTTGCCTCGTCAAATTTTACTATTTTGTGACTAGATGTCACAGAATAGTAAATATATCCATAAAAGTCATAATGTTTCGGTTCTTCTTTATCA
>WTCE01000074.1 GCA_013138735.1 Crocinitomix sp.
ATGATAAAGAAGAACCGAAACATTATGACTTTTATGGATATATTTACTATTCTGTGACATCTAGTCACAAAATAGTAAAATTTGACGAGGCAAGCCTCGAGGTATTAAACCTGAAAGCGAATAAAAAGTGCGGATGTATTTGAGCTTTTAAAAAACTTAATTCAGCTTTTTTCTTTTCAATACTTAATGTTTCAACTATTCCTTTGGTACGTTTAAAATCTCGGTAATATTTAAACCCTGAAACCACACCTACTAACGCACATATCTGAGTCAAATCTCCAGCAATTCTGTACCAATTAAAGAAAACGAAGGTCCAATCTGAATCCCCATAAAATAAAGGGAATTGAACATATCCTAAAAAAAGCCTATTCAGGATGAGCGCTGACGCTAAGGCGGGAATAGAAAAAGCAAGAAACAGCAGTATTTGCTTATTAAAGTACAGCGGAATAATTTTGTAGACGAATATATACGTGACCAAAATGGTTAGAGGCAAGCTGGACATATTGTATAAAAAAATCGTATCAAACTCAAGATCATATAGTCCGGCTGAAAAACTAATTAAGAGCCAATACCCTATCCAAAAAGCAATATGTTCTAAAATCCTTTTAGTTCCAATCATTCACCAATAAAATTAGCTGTTTTTATTTGGAGAAATGGCCTTTGTATACAAACGACATCTTTTCGTCAACAAGCGGCATAAATGCTATGTTAACTGTTTTATAGCATGAATATCTGTCGTCTATTGACATAAAATCAACTTGAAGAATATAGCACCTATTTTAGCCTAAAAACATCCCTAAATCTTAAAAAAATGATTAAACACATAGCATTTCCAACACTTATATTGAGCCTATTATTGGTGAGACAAACAATATATGCACAGCAATTTACCGAAGTAACAACTGGTGTTATGGTTACAATTCCGAGTGGATCGCGAAGTGCTAACTTCCTAGATATGAACAATGACAATTATCAAGACATATTGATTACAAATGGAAAAACTGGTGGTGAAATAAACTTGCTCTATCTTAATAATGGTGATGGAACATTTACCTTTTTGTCTGGCGATACGATTACCTCAGAATCCAAACCGAGTGACGGTGCAACATGCGCCGATTATGACAATGATGGGTTTATTGATATCTGTGCGGTGAATTGGTATAATGATGACAACCTTCTTTATAACAACAATGGGGATAATTCCTTTTCTAAAATTGGCGCTGGAATAATTCCTACGGATGCAGGCTATTCTGAAACGGCAGCATGGGGCGACTTTAATAATGATGGTTTGTTAGATCTATTTGTTACGAATAGCGCTGGAACTAACCGGAATTATTTTTATCAAAATGAAGGGGATGGTATTTTCACTAAGATTGATGATATCACTCCCACACTTGCATCCTATCGTTCAAGATGCGTGAACTGGATTGATTATGACCAAGATGGTGATCAGGACTTATTTATTGCCAATGAAGGAAGCCACAAAAACAATATCTATAGAAATGATGGTGATATGCTCTTTACCAAAATACTTGAAGACACAGTAGTAACAGACGTGTCAAGCTCTATTAGCAGCTCTTGGGCAGATTATGATAATGACGGAGATTTTGACTTACTCATTGCGAATTACGAACAAAAGAATCAATTATTTAGAAATGATGGTCTGGGTAATTTCTCCTTAGTGCCAGATGCTTTCGGAACGGATATCGGTTGCTCATTTAGTTCTTCATTTGCAGATTATGACAATGATGGAGATCTTGACCTGATGATTACCAATGGGTTTTGTGAAGCTGATTTAGAAAATTTCTTGTACGAGAACAACGGAGATGGAACATTTACTCGAAATATGACAGAAGCTATTGCAACAAATTTAGGCGGATCATATGGCTGTGCATGGGGAGATTATGACAATGATGGATTTCAAGATTTGGTAGTTGCAAACTGGCAGGATGAGACCCAAGAAAATTCCTTATACCATAATAATGGTAATGCGAACAATTGGTTGGAGATCAATTTGGAAGGTGTACTATCAAATCGATCAGCCATTGGAGCGATTATTAGATGCAAGGCACTTATTGACGGGGTTTCTGTATGGCAGACTAGAGAAGTGTCTGCACAAACTGGTTATTGCAGTCAAAACAGTTTAGTTGTACATTTTGGACTAGGGACAGCAACAGTTGTTGATAGTCTGCAAATAAAATGGCCATCAGGTATCCAACAAAATTTCACTGATTTAAACACAAATAATTATTATACGCTTATTGAAAATGAAACCATTGAGGTTTTGGCCCTGGAAGAGTTCAGCGGTAGCAGCAGCACTTTTACTGTTTCTCCTAATCCCTCTAATGGCGACATAACCATTGAATCTGCGGATTTGACTGAGAACTATATAACCGTTGAAATAGTCAATTTACAAGGTGAGGTAGTCTATAAAAAGAGAATGTGGAGTCAATCAAATAAGCTTCAACTTTCACTTTCCAATCAATTAGGAGCCATTTCAGATGGTATATACATTATTCGTGTATCAACTGATCAATTGCCACTACTCGAGTCCCAAATAATAATCCAATAATGGGCAGCTATTTTCGTTAAACCCCACTTTTATTCGCCCTACTACTTAATGGATTAATCTGAACATCAAATGTTTTAAATGCAATAGAATATTCTATTTCAATGATTACTTTCGTTGAGTGGTAAACGTTTTATTGCTATTTTTGCGAAATTATTATTTATAAGTTCCTGCGTTATGAGTAAAATTAAAGTTGCTGTTATTCGAGAAGGTAAAGTCCCACCAGACAAAAGAGTTCCTTTAACACCAAAACAATGCGTTGAAGTATTAGAGAAATTTGACAATGTTGAAATTAAGGTTCAGACCAGTCAAGTGAGAGCTTTTAAAGATCAAGCCTATGCTGATTTAGGTTTATCTGTAGTGGATGATATTTCTGATTGCGACATCATGATTGGTGTTAAAGAAGTGAATGTTGAAGATTTAATTCCGAATAAAAAATACCTTTTCTTTTCGCATACTTATAAAGAACAGCCGTATAACAGACATTTATTGCAAGCTGTTTTAGATCGCAACATTCAGTTGATTGATTATGAAGTACTAACTGGTTCTAATGGTAATAGAATTATTGGATTTGGTCGTTATGCTGGAATTGTAGGCTGTTATAATGGATTTTTAGCCTATGGTAAAAAACATGGACTGTACAACCTAAAACCAGCCAATCTTTGCGAAGATCGAGTTGAATTGGAGGAAGAATTGAAAAAGATCACGCTTCCTGCTGGAACTAAAATTGTTGCTACAGGCTTTGGTCGCGTAGGACATGGAGCTAGAGAGATTTTAAGTACAATTGGATTAAAAGAAGTCTCTCCAGAGGCATTCTTAAATGAAACTTTTGACGAAGCTGTATTCGCGCATTTAGATGTGCAGGATTATTTTGCAAAAGCAGATGGCAGTGAATTCGAAAAATATGCCTTCTTTGATAATGGCGAAGGTCACGTCTCAACTTTTCCAAGATATATGGAAGTTGCAAACATGTACATTGCCTGTCATTATTGGGGAGCCAGCTCACCGTTCATTTTTACAAGAGAAGATTTGAAGGCTGATGATTTAAATCTTTCAGTAGTTTCTGATATCTCTTGTGATATTGATGGACCAGTAGCTTCTACCATTCGCCCTTCTACAATTGCTGACCCTTTATATGGTTATGATCCTACTTCAGAAACTGAAGTTGATTTTATGACAACAGGAGCAATTGGCGTACAAGCTGTGGATAATCTACCTTGTGAATTGCCTAAAGATGCTTCTGAGGATTTTGGCAATGAGTTAATCAAAAGTGTGTTTCCATCTTTATTTGGAGAAGATTCGGATGGGATAATCAAAAGAGCCAGTGAGACGAACTTACAGGGCGAGTTAACTGAAGATTTTGCTTACTTGAAGGATTATTTGGCAGGGAAATAACCTTGATTCTAACAAATTTTATTCAATTCAACATCATTTACTTGATTCAATTCTATCAAATGGGTTCCATTATACTCCGCTCCGTTCGGTATTCTTATGGCTAGGGAGATAATTTTTTCTGATGCTAAAAATGAATCTAACATTGGTGTAAATTCTACGTCAAATTTGGCAATACACAATACTCCTCTTGGAGAATAATCGCCTTCAACATGCTCATATTCTGAATATACCGTTTGTGAAGCATTATTTGACATAAATTCTAACGCGATTGCAGACACAGTATTCACTTGGTGATTGCAAACCAAAGTTAAACTCATACAACGATAGTCATTAATTTTCCTCACTTTTATGTGCAATTCTGAATCTGAATTAAAGAAAACTGGGACAGTTGATAAATTTTGAATTTTTTCTGCAACGACTTTATCATAATCGCGACCAACTAAGAACTTCAATAAAAACTTCAAACCATACATAATTAATCGAAGATAATCAAAAACAATCCGATTCATCAGACATTGAAAGAATAGAACTAAATTAGATTTAAAACCTAAACCTTTAGACAAGAAATAGCTGGGTGCATTATTTTCATTCCTGTCATTTATCGATTTCTTATGAAATATTAACTTTTCAGCTGTAAGTTATCGCTATTAACAACGTTCTATTCATAAGTAAAGCGCGTTTTCGCGGGAAAGTTTGTAACCTTTTTGATCTAAACAGGGTTATAGAAGAAGGAAATTAATTCAAGTAATCTGCATTTTGCTATTGACACGCATGATATAATAGCGTAACTTTGCAGACTACTAATTTTAACAAATTAAAATATAGAAAAAGGATGAGGCAGTTAAAAATTACAAAATCCATAACTAATCGTGAAAGTCAATCTTTAGATAAGTATCTTCAAGATATTGGTAAAGAGGAACTTATTACTGCCGAAACAGAAGTAGAGTTAGCTAAAAGAATAAAGCAAGGAGACCAAGAGGCACTTGAAAAACTAACAAAAGCTAACTTACGATTCGTAGTTTCGGTTGCTAAGCAGTATCAAAATCAAGGGTTAACATTACCCGATTTGATCAACGAAGGGAATTTAGGATTAATTAAAGCTGCGCAAAAATTTGATGAAACAAGGGGATTTAAATTTATCTCTTACGCCGTATGGTGGATTCGTCAGTCTATTTTGCAAGCTTTAGCTGAACAAGCACGTATCGTCCGATTACCGCTAAACCAAGTAGGATCTTTAAATAAAATAAATAAAGCATTCTCAAAACTAGAACAAGAATATGAACGTCCACCTTCAGCAGAAGAGTTGGCAGAAGTATTGGAAGTTCCTGAAGATAAGATTAAAGAATCAATGAAAGTTGCTGGGCGCCACGTATCTATGGATGCTCCCCTATCCTCTTCGGAAGATGGTGGAACATTAATGGATGTTATGGCCAATGGAGATTCTCCAAAAGCAGATAAATTATTGATGGCGGAATCGTTACAAAAAGAAATTGAAAGATCATTATCAACTTTAACTGATAAAGAACGTGAAATCATTCGTTTATTCTTCGGAATTGGAATGAACCACGGTTTAACATTAGAAGAAATCGGATCTAAATTCAATTTAACACGCGAACGTGTTCGACAAATTAAAGAAAAAGCTATTCGTAGGTTGAGACATACTTCACGAAACAAATTGTTAAAAGCCTATTTAGGTTAATAGCAATTCGTAATCATATTAAAAAACCGTACACAGCGCACTTCGAGAACCTTAGTGAGCCATGTACGGTTTTTTTTGTGCCCTATTTTTCGTATCATCCGCATTTATATTATTTTCTAAAAATTATTATTATTATTACTAGGGCTCACTGAGGCTCTCGAAGTGCGCCCTATTTTGAACAGTGCGCTTTTCTATTTTAGAAATCGGTAATTGTAATACTTGTCAAGGCTCACTGGGGCTCATTAGAAATCACACTGAAGTTCACCAGAAAAGTACACTGAGGCTCTAGGAAAATGTACACTAAGGATCTAGAAAAAAGTACGCTGAGGCTCTCGAAGTGCACTTTTCGAAAACCACATTGTCAACAAATTGTGCGCAATAATTCTGCAGAATATTTTGTATTCGGAATTAAGCCACTACATTTGCAAAAAACTTCTCGCAAATAACGAGATCAAATAAAACGACATGGAAACATCCACAGGATACGAAAAAGAACTTCAAAACTACATTAACAACGAAAAAGCTGCTGTAAAATTGGCAAACTACGTTGGTGAATTATTATTCAATAAGGGCATTGAGCTCGTATTGTTTAGAAATCACTTATTAGACACAACAAATTCGGAAATAATCAACCTACATGATTATGCTGAAAACGTTGTAGGGAAAAAAATCTTTATAACGACAACAGCTTCTTTGGCTGAGGAATTGTTCTCAATGGACCTTGCTCCTTCCAAAATTGATATCGGACGTTTGGCTTATGAATGGATTCAAGAAGGAGATAATTTTTCTTCTAAAAAAGACTTCCTTTCAAATAAGTTAAGCGACTTATTTCAAGGCAACGAGAAACAAATAGAGCCACGAGATGTTGTATTGTATGGTTTTGGTCGAATTGGTCGTTTAGCTGCAAGAGAATTGATTAAACAAGCTGGTAAAGGACAACAATTACGTTTAAGAGCGATTGTTATTCGTAAGGTTGATGAGAATCAATTAAAGAAAAGAGCGGCTTTATTGAAAAATGATTCAGTTCATAACGAATTCAAAGGAACAGTTACTGTTGATTACGAAAATCGTGCTTTAATTGTAAATGGTCAAATCATTAAAATGATTGAGGCTAGCAATCCAGAAGACATTGATTATACGCAATACGGAATAAATAATGCATTGGTGATTGATAATACGGGTGCTTTTACAGACAGAGAAGCATTAGGACGTCACAAAAAAGCTAAAGGTGTTGATAAAGTATTATTAACTGCTCCAGGTAAAGAAGTACCAAATATTGTTTATGGTATTAACCATCATGATTTAGATCTTGAAGGCGAATCTATCTTTTCAGCAGCTTCTTGTACTACAAATGCTATTTCTCCAATTTTAAAAGTAATTGAAGATAACTTTGGTGTTGAAAAAGGACATTTAGAAACAGTTCACGCTTATACGAATGACCAAAACTTGTTAGATAACTTTCATAAAAAACCAAGACGAGGTCGTTCTGCAGCCATTAATATGGTAATTACATCAACTGGTGCAGGAAAAGCCGTAACAAAGGTAATTCCTTCATTCGAAAATAAATTGACTGCAAATGCAGTGCGCGTACCTACTCCAAATGGCTCATTAGCTATCTTAAACTTAACCGTGAGTAAGGAAGTTACGGTTGAAGAGATTAACGAAGCAGTAAGAGATGCAGCTTTAAACGGGAACTTAGTGAATCAGATTTTCTATTCAATGGATGAAGAATTGGTATCGAATGATATCATTGGAAATACTTGTTGTGCTGTTTATGATGCACCGGCAACATTGGTTTCTCCAGATAAGAAAAGCATGGTTTTATACACTTGGTATGACAACGAATATGGTTATACGAAACAAGTTATTCGTTTAGCGAAATATATTGCTAAAGTGAGAAGATTGATCTATTACTAGTCAATCACAAAATTTATAATTTTAAAAGGGATGTCCGCCTCAGTCGGATCTCCCTTTTTTTTGTTCTATTTTTTTTCTAAATACTGCCCGTTTTATTAAGAGTAAAGAATAGCTATACTTTCAGTACTAATTAAGAATTGTTTTGAAATGCTGCAGGAGTTGAAAAGGAATTCACCAAATTTCTTCATGATTCGCCAACCATTTAGACAATACTTCCGTGGTATTAAATGCTGACCGCTATTAAATTGCTTAAAACATGAATAAATTACTTTTAAAAAAAACAGCATTTCCTTTTATCTTTTCAATTGTTTTGCTTGCATTTGCTGCAGCTTGTAAAAAAACGGACCCAGAAATTTCTGAGGATCCTGCAGACGAAGATATTGAATGCTCTTATATGGATGGGTTTGTGAGTCTAGACAGCAGTGGTCTAACAGAAATGGGATTGATTCCCTTAAATATTAATAATTATTGGGTTTATGCAGATTCATCTTGGGATACCCTGAATAATCTAATCTCAAGTGGGATTGACACCATGCGTCCTGTTTCTACTAGAATTACAGGAGATGATATTTGGTGGACATTCGACACTTCCCCAGCTACCTACTTTGCCGAAATTCACCAAAAGAACGACAGTATATATGTGCTTACACCACCTGACTTCGGCATTGGTTGTCATTCAAAGAGTTTACGTTATTATGATATTGCATCTGACACTTTGTATGACGGCGTATTTGAATTTGGCTATGGCCGCATGAGAAAGACGCATTGGGTTACTGGAATTACTGCAACTCCTGCAGGTGATTTTACAAATTGTTATTCTTTTTCGCTTCATGATGAAAGTGGCGATTACTATGAATTACTTAAACCCAGTATTGGATTCGTGAAATACAAAAGAAATCATTTCGACCTTGGAAGACAAGAAAGAACGTTAATCGATTACTATATTGAATAAGTCCTTTCAAAAAGAATATTATAAGTCATTATAATTTTAGTAAAAATGGGATGTCCGCCTCAGGGGGATGTCCCATTTTTTTTTGCGGGGTCACTTCTGTTATAAATCCAAATTTAAGCTCTAGCCTTCCAATAGTTCACATGAATCGTTTTAAAAATTGTCCACAGTATTTCATACATTGTTACAATACAAACAAAAAACAATATTTATGAAGAAATTTTTACTTGGGTTTATTGGAGCAAGTCTCCTTTCACTTGGCGCTTTCGCTCAAACTACTTATGAAGTTGGTGATTTAGTCAATGATTTTACCGTAACTGATACAGAAGGAAATGAACACACATTATCAGAGATTACAGCTTCTGGAAAACACGTTTATTTAGATTTTTTCTTCGACACATGTCCTCCATGTCAAGCGACTAGTCCAATTTTTGGCGAGTTCTATGACAAATATGGTTGTAACACAGGCGACGTATATTGTTTAGTAATGAATAACGGAACAGATAGTGATGCAGAAGTAATTGCTTACGAAGAATCTTATGGCGGACCTGGTCATCATGCACCGGCTATAAGTTCAGAAGGTGGCGGCGGAGCTGTTACTTCCGATTTTGGAGTTACCGCTTTTCCCACGTATGTTTTAATTGGTGAAGATATGAGAATTATTGAGCAAGATATTTATCCAATTGCAGATATTACAACGTTTGAAGGAACTTTTTATGATGGTTTTGAGCCAGATCCAATGCCTTGTTCATTTGCTGGAGTTGAAGACAATACATTAGAAGAATTGAGCATCTACCCTAACCCGGCGAATGAAATTACATCAATTGTATTTTCATCAGAAACTGCTGCAGAAGCTTCAATTACAATTTACAATATGATAGGTGAGGTTGTTGAAGCAAATAACGTTCAAGTTGTTGCTGGAAACAATTCACAAGAAATTAACGTTGCTGACTATGAGTCAGGAAGCTATATTGTTCAAATTCAATTGGGTGAAGCAATTATTACTTCAAAATTAGAGGTGATCAAATAGAACCTATTTTCTTACTTATTTCTTAAAAGGCATTGTGATTTTTCGCAGTGCCTTTTTTTTATGTCCTCACTTCATTGCCTTCGCGAAGCCGAAGCATTGTATGGCGAGTTTTGCATGCGTGCAACTCAGTGTTCCAGTTTATTTTTATTCACATAATGTTTAACATGAAATACAAGTACTAACAGCGAGCCACGCGAGCGATCTAAGTACTAACAGCGTAGCGGTCTAAGTACTATTGACTAATGACTAAAAAACTATCATTTAAACTTCTGCTTCCATGCCTTCGTATCCTCTTGCATTTGACGCATCAAATCCTCTGCCCTTTTATGTGATTTTTCTTGCTGCTCAACAATGAATTCGTTCTTTTCTTCTTTGAGTTTTTCTTGTTTCTCAATTAACTTAGCCACTTCGCCCACATCCGAGTTCCCCTTCATTATTGGGAGGATTTGCTCATTAAAGTGCGCACTATTCTTATTAATTTGGTCTGCCAATTTTATAATCTCCCAAAGTTGCGCCTGCATAAACGTTTCGTAAGCCGGAACACCATCAATTTTCAATTCTGTTTTTAACAACTTAAAATCAGCTTTTGACAAACGAATAAAGGTATTTGCCTTTTTCACAACGTTCATCACGTTCTTTTGAATTAATTCTTCGCGTAAAGAATCTTTAAAAAGCATTACGGAGTGTTTTGCATGATAATCTATCAAACTATCCACCTCTCCTATTATTTCGTTATTAGAATAGGTTTTAAAACGAATAAAACTAGCATTTGCATTCAGTAAATAGTCAATATACCGCACATCAGTTAGCAAAGAGATATAACTACTCTTCGCACGCTTATCGTTTTGCTGTTTTTTAATTGCCTCCAATTTTTTAAACTCCACTTGCATTGAATCCCGCCATGGATTTATGTATTCGTCTTTTAAACCTTCACGCGGCTTATAATAATCAAAGGCCGAGGGGAATTTTTCCTCCATCTTCTCGGTCATAGCTTCTAGCCGCTCTAGATTTGCTTCAATTCTTTCCGAATTGGATTTAATATAAGAAATCAACTTATCATTCTCCGAGTCAATTTTCCGAATAAACTTGGCATTTTCTTTATCTGCTGCTCTTGCTCCCGCAAACTTTGCCTTATCAAATGTTCTTCTTTTTTTATACAATGCTTTTTCAAATACCTTATAGAGCTTAGCATATTTAATGATGGTATCGTTAACCGCCAGCAGAGCCGGGTGCTTTTCTATCGTAATTTCATAAATACTTCCGCGCGCATATTTCTGTAATTTTTTACCGTTGACTAAAACCATAAAATTATAGTAGTTAATCGCTTTTACGCCTGGATTATAAGGATTGTAATCAAAACCTTCTTCTCCGTTTAAGATATACTGATGCAAAAAATCACGCGATTGAAATAAATCAATTCCTTGAATGTGATCCTGCCTAGCTGGGCGATCTTCGGCCAATAGTTGTTTCAAACTATCTTTCGTTAAAGCAAAAGCCTCAATGTCGATATAGTCATCTCGCAGTTGCCAAATAGGGTTTAAGGGTAAATGGTCCAATAAAAAAGTATCCGTATTAATTAAAAAGAACTTAGTCGTTGGATCTTGAACAAAATCAATTTCATCTTTATACTTGGGTTTTTCATCATATTCCTCTCTTCTCTCTTCATCCGCTTCTTCCCGTGCAATTTCAACCTTTTCGCGTTTTACTTCTTTTTTATAGACTTTTAAAGGAATAATGTACTTCTTTTCTTTATACGGTTTTCTGTCAATTGGCTTTCTTCCAATATAGCCAGCGTCCCACGCGGGATCTGCCAAACTCCATTCTCCGTCCAATTTCATTGCAATCCATGAGTGATTCATTTCAACAACAGTATCACCCGGATTCCAAGCCACATCATGCACATAACCAGAAACGGTTTCATTTTCGATTTTAGCATAATCTAACATGGCCTTCATTAACTCCACAAAGCCATCTCCCAATGATTTTTTTGCTTTTAAAACAACACTAGGGTCCACTCCTACAAAATATTTCTCACTTGATAACTCGTTATAATTAAATCGAATATTAGAAGTTACCCAAGAATGAATTGCCGTTGCCTTGTCTTTTTGAGAGATCTTGCCACGGGTTAAATAATCGGTTAACAATGGAATTGAGCGGACAGTTTTACGTGGAATTTTATCGGCTTTCGCAAAAGAATTTACGCTCAAAGCAATCAATAGGGTCAAAAATAAGAATCGCATTATTAGATGTTTTTCGTGAATTTAATCGTTTTAAGGAACCGAATAAAGTTTTTTTTTACTTTTTTATACAATTTACAGTAGGGGTATTTCGTTAGCCCAACGTTATCATTCAATGATGACGCAAAAACAAACACTAGGAATGAGAAAAAACTTGCTTTTATTAACCGTGCTTTTATTCGGAAGTATAGCTGTTAATGCACAAAAAAGTACAATTAGCGGTTATTTAAAGGACGCCCAAACAGGCGAAGCTTTAATTGGCGCCAAAGTATATATTGACTCCTTAAAAACAGGGACTGTTGCCAATATTTATGGATTCTATAGTTTAACATTACCCAATGGCACCTATGATATTTTGTATTCATATGTTGGAAAAGAACCAATCAAAAACCGGGTAAACTTAGATAGCGATTTAGAATTAGACATTAATCTAGATCCTATGAGCAATTTAGAAACGGTTGTTGTAACAGGTGAAAAGAAAGCACAAGAAACTACTGAAATGAGCACCGTTCACCTCTCAATGGATAAAGTAAAGTCATTACCTGTTCTATTAGGCGAGCGCGATATTATTAAAACCGCCCAATTACTTCCTGGCATACAGTCTGGAAGTGAAGGTTCAAGTGGAATTTATGTACGAGGCGGTGGTCCTGATCAAAATTTAATATTATTGGATGGCGTTCCTATTTATAATGCCAATCACTTATTTGGTTTCTTCTCGGTATTTAACGCAGATGCTATTAACCAAGTAAAATTGGTGAAAGGTGGTTTTCCAGCGGAATATGGAGGAAGAATATCCTCTGTTATAGACATTAGAATGAATGAGGGCGACATGAAAGAAATTCATGGCGAAGGAAGCGTTGGAATAATTTCTTCGAAACTGATGCTTAACGGCCCTATCATTAAGGATAAAACCTCTTTCATGATTTCTGCTCGTAGAACTTATGTTGACATCTTAGCAAAGCCTTTTATTGCAATAGCCAATAATGTCAATAGTCCTGATGGCAGCGATAAAACGTCTGGTGGTTATTTCTTTTATGACGTCAATGCCAAAATCAATCATATTGTTAATCCTAACAACAGAATCTACTTTAGTGCCTATTTGGGTGATGATAAATTTTATGTTGACAACCAATACCAATACACGAATGGATCAGACAATAAAACGTATGTTGAACAGGTAAAGGGCAATATAAAATGGGGTAATAAAATTATGGCCTTGCGTTGGAATCATAAGTTTGGACCTAAACTATTTGCCAATACCACAGTTAACTTTAGCGAGTATAAATTTCAAACCGGTTTTGGACTGAAAGGATACGAAGCGGGAAAGGAAAATGAAGCATTTGACAACTTTTCCTTTGAATATTTATCAGGAATAACAGATTGGGGAGGAAACATGAACTTTTTCTACTACCCAGCGCCTAAACACGAAGTTCAATTTGGATTTGGCGAAATTTATCACACGTTTAAACCGGGTGTCAATCAATTGAACTTAGGTTCTGGTTCCGAAGCTATCGACACCACTTTTGGTTCAGCACACACCTATGCGCATGAGTTTTATGCCTATATACAAGATGATTTTAAAATTGGAGATCGGTTTATGGCCAACGTTGGTTTACACTTTTCAAATTTCTATGTCCGAGAGAAATTATATAATTCATTACAACCGCGTGCAGCAATCAACTATAAGTTAGATGAAAAATCATCCTTAAAAGCCTCTTACGCTAAAACAACACAGTTCATGCACTTGTTAACCAATACTTCAATTGGATTGCCTACAGACCTTTGGGTACCGGTTACGGATAGCGTACCGCCACAACAAGGAAATCAAATTGCTATTGGATATACTCGTGAACTGCCAAGAGGCTATAGAATTGGTACTGAAGCATATTATAAAACCATGGATAACTTAATTGAATATAAAGAAGGAGCAAGTTTTGTAGGAACCAATCAAGATTGGGAAAACATAATTGAAACTGGAAATGGTTATAGTTATGGCGCAGAGGTTTTATTTGAGAAGAAAACCGGAAAAACTACGGGTTGGATCGGCTATACACTTTCATGGACGAATCGGCAATTTGAAAATTTAAACAATGGAGAAGAGTTTCCTTACCGCTATGATAGAAGACATGATGTAAGTTTTGTATTGACGCATAAATTTAACGACCATATTGACATTGGTGTAGTTTGGGTTTATGGAACTGGAAACGCGGTTACACTAGCACTTCAGAAATACAACTCATTAGGCGATAATCAATTTGGAGGATCAGAAGTCAATCATATTGAGGATAGAAATGGCTATAGAATGCCATCTTACCACCGTTTAGATTTAGGTGTAAATATTCATAAAGAAAAAAAATGGGGAGAAACAACTTGGAGCTTTGGTCTATATAATGCCTACAATAGAAAAAATCCATTTTATTTAGATTTTGGATATTTAAAAAATGGTAATGAAAAAGTGCTGAAGCAAATTAGCCTCTTCCCTGTTCTACCATCTGTTAGTTATAGCTTTAAATTTTAAAACATGCATATGAAAAAGTTAATTGTAAGTTTTGCAGCCCTCGTTCTATTCATGGCATGTGAAAAGGAAATTCCTATTAAGCAGGAAGAAAAGGAACCTAGAATTGTAGTGAATTCGATTTTTTCAGCTGGAGATACCATTTGGATTAATTTAAGCGAAAGTCGTGATGTTCTCTATAACGACATTTTGCCCAATATTGAAAATGCGACGGCTAAATTATTAGATGCTAGCGACAATGAAATCGCGAGCTTTACGCATGTAACAGATGGCAATTACTATTGTGCAGATCCTACTCCAGTAGCTAGTACAACTTATGGTTTACGAGTTGAGGCGGCTGGTTTCAAATCTATTACAGCATCTGCCGAAACACCTAGCATAATCTCCTTATCTAGTATTGACACTACATTTGTTGGGATCGATCAACTTGAATTTAACCTCAGTTTTACGGATGATGCCAGTCAA
The DNA here is from genome assembly GCA_013138735.1 of Crocinitomix sp. GTDB lineage: Bacteria > Bacteroidota > Bacteroidia > Flavobacteriales_D > Crocinitomicaceae > Crocinitomix. Next base: position 14,777 of record WTCE01000074.1, read on the forward strand.
GATAATTATTACGGAATATCCATTGTATTTAATACCGCTTGGGAAGATGAAGAAGGCAATTTGGACATTGCTCAAAGCCCCTATTTTTCTACTAAGGAGGTCTATGTTATTAATGGAGACCCGGATATTGATGGAACCCGCTATGCAATGGAGTTTTTCTTTTCTGATAATGGATTTAATGGCCAAACTATTAATTTTACTGGAAGACAATATATGTGGGGTGACCCAGAAGCTTTAAAGTTTTTCGTTGTTGGGTTAAAGAGTTTAAGTGAAGATCTGTATAAATACAAACTTTCTTATTCTAAATATTTAGATGCACAAGGCGATTTTTTTGCAGAACCGGTTCAAGTCTATTCTAATATAACAGATGGTTTTGGCATATTTGGTGGTTCTAGTACTCATCGTGATACGGTTTGGGTGGAATAACGGTTTTTTAAGCCAACTCACTCTACTTGCTATTAGATGAGGGCATGGTATTTAATTTATAAAACACACTAAAACGTGAAATCCTTCGACTTATAAAAAGATACACCCGTTATTTCTTCCGATATTAAATCAGCTACTAAATCTCCTCTCAGGAATAATGGCAATTCAAATTGATCGATTTTAAAAATGGTCTCTTTTTCTATTACCTTGCTTTTCAGAACCAATTTAGCGATTCTTGTAGGGTAACGATCTTCTTCGTCCTCATCTTCATAAAGTTCGCTCCATTCTATGTCTGATAAGTCTTTATCAATCGCTCTTATGATATTCCGTACATTCAGTGCTTTATAGGTTTCACTAACAGTTTCACCAGACTTTAATTGAATGTCTAAATCCACATATTGGAGATTCATTGACTCATACTTTGCAAGAATTGCTCTTACTTTCTCATTAATAATAAATATGCCTTTATAATTTGGAATGATGTCCGTGAGCTTATTCGTATTGAGCTTTAGGCAGATTGTTGGCAGCTTCAAATCCATAGCCAAATTAAAGGAAACACCTGCATAAGGTTCGAAGGCTCCATTATAAATAACGCAATCCTTATTCGAATCTAGCTCGCAAACAAAATAGTTAAAGTCTCCACTTTCATTTATATGATTAAGGGTGTTTTTTCCAGAATCTTTCAGCTCAAAATGTTCAGAATTGCTAATGATATAAGCCATTTTCAACTCCAATAAATTTTCTTCTCTTTTATAAAACATATCGCTTAAATTATTCCACTTTCCCTCAATTGATTCTGGCAAGTCCTCCATGATTTCTCTACATAAATCAATGTTATTTGGAATTTTATCCTTCGGAAATAAATCGATTCCATCTTGCAATAATTTAGTGGTAAGCTCAGAATTTATTTTTTTGAGTGCTTCCAAACTTTCGTAAGCAAAGTCTCCCCCGTTATTATAAAAAACAGAAGATAAACCACTCCCGTTGATGGCATCTTCAAACATTTGAGTTTGTAGAATTGAACGTTGAACTGAAGAGAGCAGGTCCAATCGCGTACCTTCTACTGAAAGATCCCATAGTGGTTCTAGAATAGCTTCGTAAGAAAAATTCATCTTTTGAGATTTTTAAGAATTGATGTAAACAGCTAAAAATAGGGTTAATTATTCAAAACTATCAAGCATCCATTAAAAACCATTTTTGGATATTACCTTTGTTTTTAAATCCTCTTGTGAAATATTGAAACGCGTATTTTCTATCAAATTTTTGCCCAAATAGCTCCTCTATTTCTGGAATTAAAATCCTTAAATTATCAATACTCGGAATAACTGAAAGTTTGAGCACTTTTCCTTTAAAACGGATAGAATTTTCTACTGAAAAATCCTCCCAACGCATGTCCACTTCACGATTTCGATCTCTGAGTTCAATCCGAAATGATTCACCATCCCCTTTTGGTTCGTTAGCACTTATAAATAAAGATAGCTCATTCTCAATTTTAGAATCAATGCTAGGAACGATTGCAGTTCTTAATTGAATTGAAAATTCCCAATTAAAGATAGCTGGAGGAATAACTCCCAATTCATCCATCCATTGATAAACTTTTGTGGTTTTATTTTGTTTCACAAAAAACGCTTCGACCTTTTTTAAGTGCTTATTATAAACTGGATTTTTACAAAAATTTAATACCCGTCTAGCTATCGATAGATATGAATTTCTATCGTCAATCATACTATCCAACATAAAGTCAACAGTCTCTTCTACTTTTGGACTGTATAACAATAAGGTGAATAAGTACCATGTTTCAATAATGTCATGCGAGGCGTGCGAATCAGATTTTACTACAAATTGGTTTTCTTTAATAAAGTATGACTTTAAAACATTATTGACTAAAGCAACAATTTTAGGATCTTTAGCAAAAGGCGCCATCCGTTTAGTATGCTTCTCAGATGTTGGCGCATGCGAGGTTGATTTAATTTTGGACATCAACTTTTGCAATTCTTTCGAATTAGCATTTAACTCTTCTGCTTTATCCGATAACTGCAGAATTAATTTTTTCACCTTACTATTTTAAAGCAACAAAAACATCACTAAACTCTGCCCAAAAGCTTTCTAATTTGACGAAATTATTCTTCAAAAAGCCATGCATGGTAGGCCAGTCTTCTTTTTTGTACATATCTACACCAGTTATACCAACAGAAATACGTGAAATGGTTTTACCATTCGAATGCTCGAAAGCGGGTTGCCAATTGAGCTCTCCTTCTAAACGTTCTTCTAAAATTTTTTTAAATTCAGTAAACTGTTCATAATAAAGTGCTGTAATTCCTGGATCTAGAAACTGCATATCAATGCAAAGCTTTGCATCTTCTCTACTCGCTTCCATTCTGAAAAAGAGTTGCCTAATTTTGGTATTAAAACTCATCCAGTTCACCTTATTCGCATGCAACCCGCGTTCTAATTCAAGTTGTTCGTTTAGTGTGCTCCAAAATTCGATTTTAAGCTGTTTTTCTTCGTCCTTACTATACATTGCCTTTGTTTTGGGCAAAGCTATTCATTTTTTAAGTAACCATTTGAATTCAACTGATAAATATCAGTTTTTAAGCAAAAAATAGTCAGTTCAATTTGTATCTTATAACCTTATCTTTGAATAAAACAAATAACTCCTAGGTCTTAAAATGGGAGTTTAACTATAAACCAAACCTTACTATTAAGACCGAGTAAGTCAAACAAAAGCATATGAAAAACGTAGAAATAAACCCAGGGGAAATTAAAGTGAAATTTGATAAACCTGTTATTGGTAAAGTTAGTTTTGCCGATTTAGGAATAACGGATGCAGATTTACATAATAACACTGGTTTTATGAGAATCGTATTTGATTTAGAGGGTATTGGAGAACATCAATACTTTCAAGTTCCAACGATTGAAGTAAGTTACAAAGAGAATTTAGCGGCTACGCATTGGATTTGTGAATTTAACGGAAAGACGTTAGTTGACAAAATAGATAACCACGGGCATTCTACAGTGATGTTGTTGAACCGCAAAACAATTGCGGATGCAGAGCATCATCATGAAAATAAATTAATGGTTCATGCTGAGTTTCCAGAAGAAACACATTTGATTGCAGCCGAATCTTACATTAACATATTTAAATAATTAAAGGTGGTTTATAAGTAAACGGAGGCTTAATTTCGTTTACTCGTTAGAACCCCGCTTAGATTTTTCTAGGCGGGGTTTTTATTTTTATAAAATAATGTTCTAATTTAAATAAGACTTTAACATCCAAACCGTTTTCTCTTCTTGTGTGATATAATCACTCATTAAAGTAATCGTACCTTCATCATCATTTTTTCCTGCATTTTTCAAAATGCTGCGTTGTGCAGTAATCAATAATTTAAAATCATCTAAAATACTTTGTACCATCTCCGCACCGTTGGTCAATCCTTTTACTTCTTTAATTCTCGAAATGGCTTGATAATCTGTAAAACTGTGTAATGGTATTCCATCCAATGCCAAAATTCGTTCGGCAATTTCATCCACTTTTAAATTGATATCATTGTACAATTCTTCAAATTTCAAATGCAATTCAAAAAAGGCTTTGCCTTTGACATTCCAATGGAAACCACGCAAATTCATATAAAACTGTTGATAATCTGCTAAAAGTTGATTGAGGTCTTTTACTATTTCGATTGACTTTTCTTGATTTAACGGATCAATGCAAAAAGTTGTTGTTAGCTATAAATGTTTTTAGTTTTGTAGACTATGAATACAGACTTACAATCTATTTTAAAATTAGTTTTACCAGAATTTTTAGTTGATAATTTTGAGATAAC
>WTCE01000024.1 GCA_013138735.1 Crocinitomix sp.
TTTAATTCAAAAATCAAAGCTTTTAGATCTCAATTTAGAGGCGTTAGAGATGTCAATTATTTCCTTTTTAGATTAGAGAAAATTTTTGCTTAACACTCAGATAACAACAACAATTGTACTTGATCCAATAATGTTCAAAAAATCCTCCCCAGGCATAGCCAGACACATAATAACAACGTAAGTCAACGTCATCACAAAGCTGTTTCATTAAGGCAGAATAGCCGCCGCAAACAGCCTTTCGATCATTCAATACCTCTCGCGCAATTTTGTTTCTACCGTTTTCACGACTTTCCTTAAGGTCATACCTTATGTTCTTCGCAATCCAATAGGTGAAGATGATGGCTTTTTCTGTTTCTGTTTTACATGGCTTAGCGAGATATGTAGCTAACTTATGGTGGAATTTACGAATTTCAACAGGAGTTGTGTCAGCATGAACCTTTAGATATTCAGACAATTGAGTGCCAGCTACCGAATTGCTAAACAACCCCATAAATACAACACAACAGTACCACAATATCGTATTCATTGGAACCTTTAATTTATGAGATGATTTAAGCAAATAAGGAATAAAAGTAACGAATTATAGGGAACGCTCTTAAACCGTATAATCACTAGTTTTTTAGAATTGATTTTATGTTCCATGCCTTACAAGGTTTCATTTCAGCACTTTTATTTCAAAATCTTAGTGACGCAAGTGTTAGCGTTTCAGAATTTGTGCAGGCGAAGTGTTACAGATCCCTGCGCAGTACATTCAGACGAGTCCCTACCCCTTATTTTTAATCGCGCGATTTAAGGCCTCTAAATACAATTCTAACTCATCAATAAATGGCTTTAATTCGGCGCTATATTTATCTCCAGATACTTTTCGCAGAGCTTTTAAGGTTGTTTGCACATTCTTCTTTGCTCCCTCAAAATTCTTAGCGTCACATAAATCCGCAATGGACTTTAATGCTTGATTAATCACAGCAATTGAATAAGTTGTTTTCAATTGTTCATCATAAATCATTTCCATATCCGTTTCATCCGTCCATTCGAGGTTAGTTTCTTTCACTACTTCAACTTCCTTTTGCTTTTGCTCATCAAAATAATTGACTTGGATGGTAATTTTATCTTTCTCAATATCTCGGGAAGGATTTTCTATTTTGAACTTAAGCAAAGCCATTCTATTGAGTGTTGCAAACACATTATCTAGCTCAAAAACGACTGAATTATTCGTGTTTTTGGCTTCAGGAACACCATATAAAGTCTTGTAAATAATTCTGTGGTTATATTTTACCGTTACCCGTAAATTCGTAGCTAAAGGATTTGTAAAACTGTGATACTCCTCCTCTAGTGCCTGTGGAATTCCTTCTGCTCCAATTACCTGATGCTCAAAACCACCACTGTATTTGCTCAACAAACTCAACAAGGCTTGATTTGAACCTGTTCCTATGCCAATCCCTGAAACAGCAATTCCTTTTTCAAAATATTTTTTAGACTCATCTAGTATAAAGTCAACTGGTTTAGAACCGTAACCATCTGTTAATAAAATTACACGGTTTACACCCTTAGGATTGTACGAAGCCGAAACTTGGTCATAACCCATTACTAAACCATCATAAATATTTGTTCCTCCAGTTGCCTGCGCCGCGTTTATAAGATCGGTCAATTTGCCTGTATTTGGTGCCGCAGAAGGATAAGCCACTACAGACGTGGATTCAAAAAACACGATTGACACCTTATCAATAGGCCGTAATTTGCCAATAAATTTATGCATGGCAGCCTTTAATATTTCTATGCTTTCTCCGCCCATTGATCCACTGTGATCTAAAACAAAACAAAGGTTTAAAGGACTCAAATCTCTGTTAACAATTTTATCTTGTTTGATTGAAAACCCTAATTCTAGCAAGGCTTCTTTTGATCCTGAATTAATTTTATTATTGCCCCATTTTACCGAAACGTTCACCAACTCGTCATCATCCGTATCTGCAAAACGTTTGTTTAACAAACTATTGATATCATACTCCTTTAAAGTTGACGCCGAAGGCAAATAGTTTTCAGGATATTGCAAACGCGGATCAGGAGAATAACGGACACTAGATTGCATATATCCAATACCTCTAAACCTTGTCAAATCTAATAACTGCGCGTTCTTATGAAAAGGAAAACTGACCAAGTAACTGCGCTTTTTCGGCAATAAAAACACTATTTTCCCTTCGTCATCTGTTTTACCAGCATAACGTTCGTTAGAGTAAGTTTGGTCTAAAAAGATCTCCTCATTTCGACCACCATTTGGTCCCCCTTGCACGTAAAGTGTCACCATAACACGATTGGAAACGGGCGTTGGTTCTACTGAAAATTTTTGCACTAAATAGCCTTCGTCATCTCTATTCTCGCTAAAATTAATTTTTTCATAAGTCAAGGTTAACCCACGAATGGTTGAACGGTCTCCCACCTCAATATATTCGAAATCATTTTCACCATCCAAATCAATTTGATATGAGTTATTATTAGGCACATTGAATCTGGCAATTCCTTTCCCATCTGTTTTTGCTATAAAGGATTTGTTAAGTTCAAAACAGGTTAGTTTCACCTCAATACCTGGCCAAGGACGGTCTTTGTCATTTACCGCAATAATTTGAATTATGCTGTTGCCAGCTCCAGGCATATCTCTTCCATTAATGGTTTGTGGAACTTCTTGCAAAGTCAATTTTGAGCGATCCACAGGTGGCTGATTAATTTTGTTCCAACGTTTAACATTATAAGATATTGTAGCACTTCCACTACCCGTTCCTTGCGGCACCGTTAGCAAAGCGTAGTTCTTCATTCCTCCCACATTCATCATCCACTCTTTGCCCTCACTTAGCGCCAATGTTAATTGACCTGAAGCTGAAGTTTTAAATTCTTTACGCGCAAATGTGGATGTTTCGATCAAAACAATTGGCAAATTCCCTTTTGGACCTTTCGAGTCGTTCACGACTATTTGATAATTTAATGTGCCCTGTTGGGCAATGGTTTGGTTTGTTGTTAGAAAAAAGGCAAGAACTGCGAGTAGTAAATTGAATTGTTTCATAGCGGTATGTTATTTCTTTGATGTTAATGTAATGGACGAATCATGAATAGGTTACAGGATAGTTCATAGTCATTAGTGATTAGTATTTAGTCCTTCGTCAGTCGCATGATGACAGGTTTGGTATTTCTTTTTTAGTTTCACATTATTGGTGATAAAGATATAAAGTACTTTTTAGTTTAAATATACGGTACAAACCCTATTTTTATGATATGAACAAAACTTTATTCTTCATCATTATTTTGTTTTCGCTTCAGTCTTATGCTCAGCGCCATACTGCGGATAATGGAATGGTAGACATTAAATTGCTTGCTACTGATGCGCAAACTGGGGAAATAATCCCTTATGCGGTTTTTAAAGTAGAAATTGATGGAAAAGCAATTGGCCTGGTGTCCAATCAAGGCGTAAAGGACGTTTACTATAAAATTTGTCCACAAAAGGTAATAATTAAAACCCTAGTATTTACAGCCTACGGTTATGAATGTGACACAGCCCAACAAGAACTCTATTTCAAGATTATTGAAGATACCTCTTTGTATTTCGCTTTAAACAGAAAATCAACAAAAACAGCAACAACTTCAGATTATCTTACTTTTAGAAGTACCTTTTATACTAATGAGGTTGGATGTTCTTGGATTAAGCCGCTTACTCATGGAGCTGTAATCTATTACCAACATTGTGATGGACGTATTGCAATATCAGACTCGATTCCTGAAAAAGAAATGATTGCTGGTTCGTGGAGCCTGCTTGAAATTCCGGATCAATTAATTGCTAGATGTCCTTCAGGAGATTGCGAACGGCACGATTCAGTCATGTATGTCAATCCAAGTGGAGATACAATAATTCCTTATGACGGTTATACTTATTTGTGGTACGGGGTAATTCTCGATTACGGATATGTCGATCAAAAACAAAAGAATGGACGCTCTAAAATGGTTGCAATTAATAATAAAGGTGAATATTTATTTGATGCATACATTTATGATTATGGTCCCGATAATACGGAAGAAGGTAGATTTAGAATTATGAAAAACGGTAAAATTGGCTTTGCAAATGAAAAAGGTGAGATTGTAGTTGAACCTCAGTTTGAATGCGCCCATTATTTTCAGGATGGTAAAGCTAGGGTAACTTATAAATGTACACTTGTTCCAGATGGTGAATATCATTCTGTAAAAAATGCCACGTGGTTTTATATTGATTTGGATGGGAATGTTGTTGAATGACGATTTGACTGGGGGTTGAATGGTTTAATGGTTGAATGTTTTAATGGTTTAATGGTTGAATACGATTTGACTGGGGGCTGAATGGTTTAATGGTTGAATGTTTTAATGGTTGAATACGATTTGACTGGGGGTTGAATGCTTTAATGGTTGAATACGATTTGACTGGGGGCTTGAATGGTTTAATGTCATTTTTATCAAAAACCCGAACTCCAAATATCAGGTACTAGAGACTAAGTACTAGAGACTAAATACTAGAAACTAACGACTAATAAATGACTGAGATTTTTTACAGACTGTTGAGCGAAGCTAACGGAACGCTTTATCAGCGCGAAAAGGAAGAACGTTTCATTTTTGTATTTGAGAAGCTTATACAGTTGATTTCAAAAGAGAAGGACAAAAAATTGAAGGAAGCTTTTATTTTGGCGAGAGAAATTTTGGAAGATTATCAAGAAATGAATCTGGTTCACACTACCCTATCTCCTTCTGAAACGGAAAGAAGAGCACTAGCTAAAAAATGTTTACTCGTTAGAAAGGTTATCTTCAAATCAGTCAATAATCGCTTAAAAGGAATTCGTTATGATTCAATTTCAAATGAACGGTTTAGTGAGCTAAAACAGTCAGAAATCACGGCCTATTTATTTGTTGCACTCTTTTTATTAGAATGTCGTGGAAGGTTGCTAGAGTTTTTATTGCAACATAGAATTTGATTCATTGGACTTCAAAGAAAAACGTCCTGTCTAATATTTTAAGTTTTTTTCTTCTGCCTAATGACTAAAAAAGTCTAGAAAAAATAAGGCTCATCAGAATCCAATAAGGGTACTTCTGTTCCTCCGGGAACAAAGTCCTCCAATAAAGGCGCCTGCTTGGTCTTATCTAAACTCAACGCTTCTTCTATTACCAAAATGGATTCAATTTTCACTCCATTTTCAGTACACGTTTCTGTATGTTTTGAATGATAACCAGTGCCATTTGCCAAATCATAGGTATACGTTTCGCTATAATCGCAATTTCTAAAAAAGGATAACGTTGCGTTTGCTAAGAGCCAATTTCCTTCAGAATGTTCAAAGGCGTGTGAATAAGACCATTTGTCTGCGCTTCCACCAAAATGAAAAATTTCCAATTGCCCTTTTCTAATTTCTAATTTCTCAAATGGATCTCCCATTGTCCCTCCGCTTTCACTTGATAAAACTGGACCAACTGCTGTATGCCATAAGGACCACAATCCATTTTGTTCAGAATAAATTCTCAATTCACGTTCAAAACCCATCTCCCCTTCGCGTGTCGTGTTAAATGCAATTACCTTTTCATTAATTCCGTCTCCGTCTAAATCTCCAACAGCCTCGCTCAACAAATCATAGCCTTCAGGGATTTCAGCTTGTGGTAATCCACCTAAACCTAATTCATTTCCCTTATCTGCAGTTGAATTGATTTGTGCCGTGGTATCTTCACCATTTATTGCATCATCAACTTCATTTTCAGCTTCTCCACAAGAAACCATAAAAAAAAATAATAAAGCTGCAATGGCAATGGCAGTCCGAGCCCTTGTAGGCCCCATGTGATCACTTTGTTTTGATAATTCGTACATAAAACGGGGTTTGGTTGCGTATAAACTTCTGTTCGTCAGTTAATTTACAAAATTTTAACAGATATATTGAATCTGACCAACTAATAGTTGTTAACAAAGATTTAAAAACTTAAAACCATTGTTAAACGATTTAGGTAGAGACGACTTGAATTTAGTCCCCTCATTATTCCGACTAAACGATTAACTAAAATATTAAAACGTCAGATGATTGATATTTTATATCTTTAAGTTAATAATACCCAAAACATATGAATAATTCCAGCAGTGAACCGACCATTAGCCTTGATCCAAAAATCAATGAATTAATAGAACAATCTCCAAGTGTTATTCGCAATTCACTAATTGTTCGGCCAACTCAGATCATTACACAAATCATTGGCTATCTCCTTTTTTTAGGTGGAATAGGAATGATTATCGACAGTCAAATTAGAGCGGAGTTTTTTGACAAATTGATGCATGAACTTTATAATGTTCAGCCTGAGTATCAATCTGAACTTACGCCGGATTTAATCCTTTATGCAGGAATTGCCTTGATTTCGATTGGGCTATTATTTCTTTTTATATCGAGATTAACACGAATGATAAGAGATCGAAATAAGTTTAATTTGAGATTATGGGAAAGAAGACAGGAACTTATAGACTTAAAAAAAGCGGAGGAAAAAGTTGAAGCTGAAAAGGAAGCATTAAAAAATCAAAAGCAATCAACAGCCGACAATGAAGCAGCAGCAAGTAAAGAGAGCGAAGTCAATAAACAAAAAAAGTAAACGCCTTATGAAAAGACAAACTATTTACGCACTTTCAATTTCATTAATGTTGCTGTTCGCAAGTTTTGGAAACGAAAAACCAGTTGTTTTTGCTAAAGAAAAAGTGACCTATGTTTGGATTTGTGTCACAGAAGGTTCTTATGCTTATCATTTCGACTCAAAATGTCATGGATTGAATCGGTGCAAAGGAGAACGACGGCACGTAACTTTGGAGGACGCAGTAAAAAAATATGAGCGTAAGATTTGTGGGTATGAGGATTGAAAAAAGCCCCCTTACCAAACATAAAATATGTCTAGTAAGGAGGCCCAACTATTAATCAAACGATATTAGGCTTCAACCCCTAACAATTCTTTGTCAATTATTTCTTTTAAATGTGGCTTTGGCAATGCACCAGCTTGCATCATTGGCTGCTTGTCCATTGGTATGAAAAGCATTGATGGGATGCTTCTGATTTGAAACACGCTTGATAGCTCTTGTTCTACTTCAGTGTCTACTTTGTAAATCACAAGTTGATCCCCATATTCGCCTGCTAATTCTTCTAAAACGGGTGCAATCATTTTACATGGGCCGCACCAGTCTGCATAAAAATCTATTAAAGCAGGAACTTTTCCTTTAAATGCCCATTCTTTACCTGTTGTATAGTCGAAAATTTCGTTCTTGAACATTTCCGAAGTTAATTGTATTGTTTTCATTTTTTTTCTTTTTCTTGCTACAAAGATAGCCGCTTACAAAGGATTCTACTGTGACTTTAGTTACAGAGCGGCTATTCATTTGAAGTGTTGTTCGTTTGGGGATTTGGACAAGATAGAAGGTTGTTCCTTACAAAATGGTGGGTTATATCGTTCTTTAGGTAGAAGGTTAGAAATGAAATGACATAAAAAAAAAGAGCGTCTATTCAAGTGAAAAGACGCTCTAAACCCAAAACTAAAACATTATTTTTTCACAATAAGTTCTATTTTGTCTCCAACAAATATTGTATAAATACCAGATGATAAAAAAGCCACATCAAGCATATTAACACCCGATATAATGGAATGCTTAAGCACAATGCGCCCAAGAGAATCATAGATTAATACTTGTGCTGTATTGTCATTTGTACTATTAATTATCAAATTACCACTAAAGGGATTCGGATAAATGCTGATTTCGCTCGTAGGATCGTTCGTGCCTATTCCAGTTAAACTACCTATGGATATTTCTGTACAGAGCAGGTTATTTGATTTGACTTTCTCGCGTTTTTAACGCTATTATTTTAGGTTATTATTATTGCCATGGTTTTTAAATCCGATATAAAACTCCCAACCTAAAAACTGCAAGACCATAGTCCAATTTAGGAATGGTTTGAGAATATATATTTGTTGAGAAGGTCAAATAAAATTTCGTTACAGTTGCATTCCTCAAGGTTTACTGGGAATCTTGAGCCATTTATTCTGGCTTATTTAAGCTCCTTTTTTTATCGAATATCAGCATAGAATAGCGCTAAAGAAAATATAGTTGCTGAACAGCTAAAAAAAGTGTTTGAAATGAAGAAAATAGTGTTTCAACCCTGCTTAGGATAAACAAGAGCTAAAAAAGTTATTAAATGTGCGAAATTACTCTGAATTGTTTGGCCCGAAATAATCGAAACTAAATAGTTTTAAACCTAGACTTAAAATTGCTTAAATGATTTAAACCAATTGGCACTTCAATTTCGCGTTCTTGGTCAAAAAACACCCGTCTTCCTTGAAAAGAAACAACTTTATTTAAATTCACCACATAGGAACGGTGGACTTGACAAAAATCTGCGTTATCCAGAACTTTGACAACATTGCCCATTGGTGTGCTTGAAAGTAAGCGATTGAATTTGTGATTTTCCAAATGAATTTCGCAGTTATTTTGCGAGGCTTTCAGAAAAATAATTTCGGAGGCTAGAATCTTAATTTTACCCTTTGAAGTAGGCACAATAATATGCTGTTCTTCGTTTTTTGATTCATTTGAACTAGAGACACCAATTGAGATGGCATTTCGCAATCTGATTAAAGAAACCGGTTTGTCCAGGTTTGCGCTTGGACTTGTTGCTTTGGCTAAGGCGAATGTATCCAAATCTTGCACGTCACTCAAATAAATAAATGGAATTCCAATTTTATTCAAATACCGCCCAATTTCAATGCCATTTTTATCGCCGACAATTTGAATGTCTAACAATGCAATGTTTGGCTCATGCTCGTTTACCAGACTAATCGCGTCGTCATAATTATCCGCAGTTAGCATATTAGAATAGCCCAATAATTCCAGCATGTTAAGCATTTCTTTTAACACGAATGGGTCATCTTCTACAACTAGAATATTCATTATATTTGGTTTTTTACCTTTCAACCTTAAAAATAGTGGAAAAAACCCTACGTATTAGCTTATTGCTGCTTATTTGTTTACAATTTTTTCAACTTTATGCTCAATCTGTTGATGAGTTGATGGCTGAAGGAAGAAATCATCTAAAAAATCATCAAAATGATTCTGCCATAATCGTTTTAGAACAGGCCTTGGAAACTGCCGAGAAAAATGACTTAGCAGAAGAATTACCCATAATAGAAAACAACTTGGCTGTTGCCTATAAACGAAACGACAATTACCCTTTAAGTATTAAATTTTATGAATCTGCGTTGGTTCATTTTCTGGACATTAAGGACGACTCTGCGGCAGCAATTGCTTTATACAATGTTGGATTAAGCCAAAAAAAAATTGGTTTAAATGATGCAGCGATTGAAAACTTTTCGAGTGCAATTGAAATTTTTCAAGTCACCGGTCAAAAACGAAATGAGGCTTTTGCGTTTGAAGCATTAGGAAACCTCTTTAGTGATTTGGAACTATATGAAGAAGCTGTTACATACCATAATAACGCACTGTCCATATTTAAAGAAAGTGATGATACGACACGCATTGCGCGGGTTTATAATAATCTTGCACAGGTTTATCTTGAACAAGAATCAACAACGGAAGCTTATTTTTATTTAAAAGAAGGAAGAAGAAGAAGACTTGAACATGGCTTATCACTTGCCTCTAATGGCATATTATTTGGTGAATTATTTTTGATTGAGGCAAAATGGGATTCGGCCTACGCTTATTTAAAACCAGCACATAATGAACGGTTAGCAAACGGTTATTCCGCTGGTTTAGCCTCTTCGTATCTTCACTTGGGTAACTATTATCACCTGATTAATGAAAATGCAATTGCTTCGGTCCACTTAGATAGTGCCTACGCAATTTCAGATAGTATTCAGCATAACGAGATTTTGACCGAAGTTATTCTCTTACAATTGAAGATTGAACTTGGCACATCCGATCAAAAACATGTTCTTGATAAATTTGAAAAGCTACTGGAACTGAGAAGTCAAGCTTTGGGAGAGTCCAGTCGAACGGAGGCAGCAAGATTTGATGTAAAATATGAAACACTAAAAAAGGATGAGACCCTTAAGGTAAATGCAGTTGAAATTGAGTTGCAAAAGGTCGAGAATGAAAATTTAGAGTATAAATATCAAAGTGCGATTATTGCATTGGTTATTGGTTTAATCCTTTTATTGATAATCATTATTTTAGGAATGCGATTAAGGAAAAAAAATGCGAACCTTAAATCAAAAAATGACACAATTAATGTACTTCACAAAGAGTTGCGGCATAGAACTAAAAATTACTATTCAGAATTAATAGGGATGCTGGGTTACGATTTAGAAACCACAGAAAACAGGGATACACAAGAGTTTATTGATTGCTATATTTGGAGACTCCGAGCAATGTCGTTGATTCAATCTCATCTAATAATTGAAGAATCGAAATCAAACGAAAACATTGCGCTCAAGCCTTATCTGTCAGAACTAACAGAACAAGTATCAATAGCACTTAGTGGCCCGTCTAATCCGGTTGAAATAAAAATGGACTTCAGTGAAATAGACTTAAATTTAAATAGTGCCCGAAGTTTAGGAATTGTATTAAACGAATTGCTGCAAAACGCCTTCAAACATGGATTTGCAGCAATAAAAGAGCCGGTCATTAATATTGAATTGTCTCAACTAAATGATAATGAAATAACGCTACTAGTAAAAGATAATGGTCGTGGAATCCAACCTAAAACCTTGTCTAAAAATGATTCAGAAGGAATGGGTTTATTAAGCCAATTATTGAAGAAAATAAACGGAACGATTGAATACAATTTGGACGTTGCGATTGGAACTGAAATTAGGATTACAATACCTGCATAGGGTTTGTTTGGAAATAGAAAAGCATTACAATTCATCCATACTTTACATGCGAATAAGCTCCGCTTGGATTATGAATGAATTGTAGTGCAATTATCAATAAAGTGGTCTTTTGTTTTTATAGTTGGATCATTATTTGAACACTTTCAACTACTTCTATAGCTTCTGTGCATATTCCTATGCTAGATTTATAGAAAATTCGAAATAAATACGCCCCGGGTTGAACATCAAATTGAAATTCACCATCAGTTGATGTGAAATCACAATCCATCACTTCATTCGTTTGATATTTTATTATTTCAATTCTAATATTTGCAAGTGAAACCCCGCTTGAATCAACGATTCGACCTGCTATAATTTCCTCTTCTTCATCCTCCCCCGTCCTGTCATTATCACTGTTATTTCTCACTATTTCTATTTGAGGTTTTTCGACATTTTGATCGAAACTTTGAACGGGTTCTTTTTCGCATGAAATGAATGTGAAAAATGTAATAATTATAAGCGATTTTATTATAGTTAACGTTTTCATATTATTTATTTTTTGGATAGAGTTATCCCATTGCGCACAATTGGTTAAGTGCGGTTGGGGGGCTGAAAACCAGCCTTATTTATTCTTAATTTGAAGTAAATGCTTGATGTTATAGAACTTGGGCATCAAGCATCTGAGAGGTATGATTTTTAAAAATCATTGGTTGTAAATGCACGCATTGCTAGAAATCAGGGATTGAAGCACGAGCTCGTGGAATGAAATCCCGTGTGAGATATTGACTCAAAAACATAAGCTCAAACACAAGTGAAATCACTTGCGCTAAATGAGTATGTCTTAATTGTTTATTTGATTTAAATTCCATGCCTTAAACTTGTTTTGGAATCCTCATATCATTCTAAATTATTCAGGAATTAATATGAGGTTTCCGATTTGTTTAAAGCAAATATAGGGCAGGTGGATAGGCTTGGATTACGTTTTTACCGTAACAGAGAAAAGAGTCGTTAGTCCTCAGTATTTAGTCGCTAGTACTTTGTTTAATGCGTTTTGTGCGGAGTGCGAGTTAAGGAGCGTGGAATTTTGATAGAAAGGCTTGGGTTTTAAACGATCGAATTTTGGGAGATTGCGGTTTTAACCTTCTTCAAAATTTTTACAAACTTATTTTGAAAGACCATAACAAAACGGAGAGAACATATTAACTTTCGCCTCCTATGCTTTGCATACTAAAATTCTGTCTAATGACTAGCGACTAAAGACTATCATCTAAATATATTGCAAACGCTGCGCTTCTTCAACAATATCCTTAATGCTTACATCAAAGGCATCTGCAATTTTGTTTTTCCAATTGAGAACTGTTTTATTCGAAATATTAAATGTATGCTCTAACTTAATATTACTATAACCGAACTTCATACATAGCAGCAGATTGAAATGTTTTAGTTCTAACATATACTGATCTGTAAACTGATCTCTTTTAGTAATGAGTTTAGTTACCGTTATAGAATAAAATTTTTCATTATTCATGATGGCTGTAATGATCGCTTTTAAATCTCTACCGCGATAGTCATTTTTGATTAATAGCGCATCAGGATCAACTCTTTCTTTAATACCCATAATGAGATACATATCATCAATTGAAGTACCTATGATTATTTTTACACCAGCATTTCGCGCTTTGAGGAGTTCAGCTAATTCAACACCTGTTTGAACATTTTCTGAATTGCTTATTCCTAATTGAACATCACAAAAAGCTAAATCAAATTCATAGTTATTGATTAGATGTTCGGCGGTTTTGATGTCTGCCGCCATCCTGATTTTTGCATTTTCATCAAAATCTAAGGTGTAAAGCTCATAAGCTTCTGTGATTAAAGGGTGATCTTCGATAATTAATACGCTTAAGTCTTTCATGATGATTCGATTACAGTTTTTAAAGGGAACTGAATTTTTAAAAATACGCCGTCAGCGCCTAATATTTCCAATTTACCTCTTAATGATTTTATTCTTTTTTTGATGCTTTTTAAGCCAAAACCATCACTTTGATTTTCGCCCATTCCTTTTCCATTATCCGCGATAGAAAGCGACAATTGATCATTTTCTGATATCATGTCAATTGTAACTTTTGTGGCCTTGGCATGCTTCATTGTATTGTTTAGTGATTCTTGAATTATAGTATAGATTTGGATAACCGCCAATTGCG
>WTCE01000117.1 GCA_013138735.1 Crocinitomix sp.
TTGGAAAAATGTAGGGCATTGTTGGGAAAGAAAGGGGAACATTTAACCGATCAGCAAATTGAGCAAATAGCGAAGGAACTCAAAAGACTTGCCCGAATAAATATCAAAATCATCCAAGAACAGAAAATTAAAAAGAAATGAAGAAGGTAACAATCATGTGTCGGGTAAGTTCAGACGAGCAAGCCAAAGGATATAGTTTGGACGATCAATTTGACCGCCTAACAGATTATTGCAAAAGGTGGGGCTATGAGGTTGTTCACGTAATTCGCGAAGATCATTCTGCAAAATCATTTGATCGACCTGAATGGAAGAAATGGATGAAGCTGGTTAAGAAAAATGAATTGGAGACAGATGAATTACTCGTTACTTCGTGGGACAGATTTTCAAGAGATTTAACAGATGGACTCAATGTAATAAGAGATTTAAGCAAACGGGGAATGACAGCGCAAGCCATAGAACAACCCGTTGATCTCAATATTCCCGATCAGTGGATAATGCTTGCCGTTTATATGGCTGCTCCTGATGTGGACAATCAAAAACGTTCGATTAAAATTCGCAGAGGTGTTCGCCAAGGATTAAAAAACGGATACTGGCCGAGAAAACCTTTCTTTGGTTTCATATCAGCAAGAAATGAAGAGGGCAAACATATCATAGTTCACGATCCTGTTAAAGCACCAATCATTCGAGAGATATTTGAAGAGGTAGCTAAAGGCACACCGCAAAATGAGATTCGGGCTGACCTTGCTGAAAGAAAGATCAAAATTTCGCGGAACAATATGAGCAAGATGTTAAAGCGAATTATCTATATGGGTAAAATAGAAGTTCCTGCATTAGACAAAGAACCAATGAAAATTGTAGAAGGAAGACATGAGCCAATTGTAAGCGAGACTTTGTTCTATGAAGTACAACAAGCACTAGCAGGAAACCGAAAGGCTAGAGGCAAGTTTGAACCGAAATACACGAAACTCCGTGACGACTTCCATTTACGTGGTGTTTTGAATTGTGACGAATGCGCCCATACCATGACGGCGAGTTATTCCAAGGGTAAATTAGGGAAACGTTACGGGTATTATCATTGTAACCATTGCAAGAAACAAAGGGTCTCGGCAATCAAAGTTCACAAAGCGTTTGATGAATTACTAAAGACCATTCAAATAGAACCAGAAATGCTAGTCCTTTATAATGCGTTCTTGGCAGATGAAATGAAAATGTCACAAGTAGACAACAAACCTGAACTTAAAACGCTCAAAGCAAAACTCGAACAAATCGAAAGTCGATTGATAAAATCGCAAGACTTAATGTTAGACGATATGCTTGAACCCGCCGAATATGTGAGCATTAAAGCACGTCATTTAAAAGAAAAGAAGGACATAAAGGAAAAAATAGCCGATTTAAAGACTTCTACGAGTGAATTTGTAGCCTTATTAGAAAGTGGGATACACTTACTAGAGAACGTACAGGAAACCTACACTACAGGCAGCATTCATCTCAAACATAAGATCGTGGGTTCGATATTTATGGAACAGTTAAGTTTTGATGGAAAAAAATGTCGAACCCCACAACTGAATCGGATATTTGACCTGCTTCCCAATATGGATAAGGGCTTGGGAAAGTTAAAAAGGGGACAAGTTAAAGAAATTTTCAACTTATCCCCTTCTGCGGAGAGAGGGGGACTCGAACTTTCGTCGGCCTTAGGCTGATACGAATCCTGTGCTCTTGTCTAATTTACTGTAAATCCATTGTCTACCTTGTCCGCTTTTTAACGCCTTTTCTCTTTTCATGGCTTGTTTTTTTGAATGGAATAACTCAACATGTCCTACTATCCATGGTCTATAAATTCTAGTGTGACTTTTTTGAGAGTTGTTAAGCGCATTTATTCTTGCAATTAGGTTTTCAGAATTACCTATATAAATCTTATCATGCATTTTGGAGTAAGCACGTAAACGACATAAGTCATAGTAATAGTCTTGGGTAAAAAAAAACCAGATTCATAAAAATGAATCTGGTTTTACGTGGCGAGAGAGAGATTTGAACTCTCGACCTCAGGGTTATGAATCCTGTGCTCTAACCAACTGAGCTACCTCGCCTTTGCACTCTAACCATCCCGATAGCTATCGGGAGAGCTACCTCGCCTTTGCATTATGCTAATGCGGGTGCAAATGTAAATTATTTTTCTAAAATAATGGCGCAATACGAGCGAATATTTTAAAAAATAATAATGTTCATTGCAAAAGCCTGTCAGCTACTATGGTAGCTATATTGTGTTCAGTTTAATAAAGTCTGTTTATTTTTGTAGTGCATGAAGCTTTTTCCTGAAAATCCAAATTTGAATTTGTTGCCATATAATGGTACCGTGAACTATTATGGATGTGTTTTTGATGCAAATAATGCCGAACATTATTTTGAACGCTTGATGGAAACGATTGAATGGCGCAATGACGAGGCCGTAATCTTTGGTAAACATATTATCACCGCACGTAAAGTAGCTTGGTATGGTGACGAAAAATTTCCGTATCGCTATTCGGGAACAACTAAACACGCCTTGCAATGGACCAAAGAATTGCAAGAATTAAAAATAATCACTGAAAAATTAACGGGAGAAACATATAATTCATGTTTGTTAAACCTGTACCATAACGGTAACGAAGGAATGGCATGGCACAGTGATGGTGAAAAGGATTTAAAAACGAACGGCGCCATTGCCTCTCTTAGTTTTGGGGCCGAGCGCAAATTTGCATTCAAACATAAAAAGGAAAAAGAAACAATCTCCCTCATTCTTGAACACGGCAGTTTATTGGTGATGAAGGCCGAGACACAAACCTATTGGTTGCACCGTCTTCCGCCCACTAAAAAAATATCGGTACCGCGGATCAATTTAACGTTTAGAACGATAGATGCTGTTAAGTGAGTTTTTTGTGGATTTGTGCCATTAACTATAGAGTAGTAGCGCTGCATTTTTTTGCCGTTTAACTAAAAAGGTGTACCTTATAATATATTGTTCATCTTTTCAAAATGTCGTTATGCAAGCAACTTCTATTTTTAACCGAGTTTTATTACTAACCGATTTTTCAGATTACTCAAGAAATGCCGTCATGTATGCCATCAACGCGCTTGGAAATAGATCGAGTTATGTTCTGCTCAATTCCTATAACTGCCGAACTTCTGCATCCACTTTTATTGACATCAATGAGATTGCCCATAAAGAATCTGAGTACCAACTCAAGGAAGAAATGACATGGGTGATTAATCAATTTCCTGATATTGAGCTTGATATAGTTTTTGACTGTCAGCAAGGTAAGCCAGTAAATGTTGTGAAAAAGTATTGGGAGGATGCTGATTTAGTGGTTATGGGGGCGAAAGGAACGAGCAAGTCGGACAAGTTTCTTAATGGAAGCACGTTTGATTCAGTTCTAAATGGGCTTCACTGTCCAATTTTATGCATTCCAATTGGTGCAGATTATCGCATGATGGAAAAAGTTGCTTTAGCAAATGACCTCAAATATATGTCAAAGGAATCTAATATGGCGGTTATTCGTGCTTTAAAGGGTTATTTTAATTGTGATATAACTAGTCTAAGTATGCAACCTCGAGGTTGGACGCCTAGTAAAGAAGAATCTCGTTTGATGGAACTATTAAATAAACGTAAATTCTTGAAAAACGTTCATATTGTTGAAAATGATAATACAAGTGAGGCACTGCTTACTTTTTGCTTCAATCATCAAATTGACCTGCTTGTGGTAATCAGCAGAAGCAGAGGCTTTTTTGGAAGAATTTTCAAAAAGAACATTTCTCAAAATCTGATTAGTCAAACTGTAATGCCCGTGCTTGTACTATAGCAGAGTGTTTTTTTTACTCGTTTAACGAAAAATGATAAAAATCATAATTGATGCTAAGTGGCATCATCTCTAGCGAGCTGTGATTGACGTAGTTTTGGTGAGGTAAACTAAAAACTAAAATAATGTCTCAATCATTAGTTATGGAAAAATCAGCACAAACAGAGCACACAACAGCAGTTTCTAATAAAATGTCATTCGAATATTTAGAGCGAAACAGGTATGGAGTCATGGTAGCTCTTATGCTTATTGTAGGATGTTCAGCTGGAATAGCAGTTGGTGTTGGTGCATTAACTCAGGTACTTTCTTTAAGTCTGTTGGCTTTAACAACAATGGCTGCACTATCTATGATGCTTGCCTTAGCGCCAATAAAAACAATCGTTTATACCAGTGCAATTGCAATTATAACTGATATCATTATCATATTGGTCAACCTTATCATGTAAAACACATATTATCAATTCAACCTTAAAAGAGCAATCTACTCAAATCAATTTAATTAAGAATCAAATGGAGTTCAATGTAATTTACTTATTAACTGACTTTTCGGAGCACGCAAAAAATGCCGGCGAGTATGCTATAGATGCGTTTGGCACGGATGTCAGTTACGTCCTAATCAATAGCTATGAAGTAAGAAGCACTGCTGCAACTTTAATTAATATTGAGGAAATCGCACATCAAGAATCTATGGCTCATTTAGAAAATGAGGCGGAAAGATTACTTGAAATATATCCAAATCTCAAGATTGAAAAATGGAGTAAATCTGGTTCGATAGTCAATGTCATTAATAGGTGCTTAAAAAATTATGACGCAGATTTAGTTGTAACGGGGAGTAAAGGGATGTCAAAATTGGACGAAATTTTAATTGGTTCTACAGCAAGTGCAGTAATTCGCGGTGTTGATAGGCCAGTGCTAACAATTCCATTAAAAGCAAAGTTCACACAAATGAATAATATCGTTTTCGGCAGCGATTTGTTGAACTCAATGAAAGCTGAGAATATTGAAATTACAGAAGCGTTAAAAGATCGATTTAATGCGAAAGTATCAGCCGCAACGGTTAAAATGAATAAGACGGATCTAAGCACTGAAGAACAATTGCTTATCGATAAACTATCGAAAAGAGACGTAATGGACGACGTTACAGTTATCCGCGAGTCTGATGTGAGTGTGGGACTAATGAATTTTTGTAAAGAATCATCTGCAGACTTATTGGTAGTTGTTGCAAAACATACAAGTTTTTTTAAACGATTTTTTCACAAAAGTATAACCAATGATTTAGTGAATCATGAAATGTTGCCAATATTAGTCTTAGACGACAATTAAAATATATATAATAAGACACAATAAATAACCTGCATTTTAAATGCGGGTTATTTTGCTTTAGAACATAAAGTTTTTCAACTTCTCGGGGCGTAAAATTGTGATCGCTGACCCTTTAATTGAAATGTATCCATCAGCTTTAAATTCAGATAAAGTTCGGATGACCGACTCCGTCGCAGTTCCTACAATCGAAGCTAAATCATCTCTTGATATGGCTATGCTAAAGTCGCCCTCTCCCTCATTGTATTTTGTACTTAATTTTAACAATGAATCTGCGACTCTTTTTCTAACTGAATCGTAAGCCAAGTTCAATAACTCGGTTTGTTTTTCAGTAACTGATCCAACTAACATTTGAATAAATTTTTCTGAAACTTCTCGCGAAGTATACAAAAGCTTTAGAAAATCTTCTCGACGGATTAAGGTAACTTCAGCATCTTCTAAAGCAGTTGCAGAAACGGTATAATTAATTCCTTTAATCATTTCTTTAAATCCAAAAAAGTCACCTTCAGAAAACAGTCCTGTCACAAAATCTTTACCATCAACATTCATTTTGGTGGTTTTGATTTTTCCTGAGATGATAAAATAAAGGTAGTTTGGATAGTCCTCTTCATAAAAAAGGACATCCTTTTTCTTGAATTTTTTGGTACGTTTTTCACGGGTCAATAATTCAATTCCATCTACTTTTGCTAAAAAGGAATTCAAACCAGATTCACTTCGGTCAAATTCTCCAGAAAACTGCTCAATTCTTTTTAACCTTCGCTCAACAGCATCTAGCAATTGACGATCGTCAAAAGGTTTTGTCAAATAATCATCAGCTCCCAGATTCATCCCTTTTCTAAAATCTTCTCTTTCTGATTTTGCCGTCAAGAATATGAAAGGGATTGCGGCCGTTTTAGGGTCGCGAGAAATCATGTATAAAACGCCATAACCATCTAATTCGGGCATCATAATATCACAGAGAATTAAATCGGGTAATTCTTGTTTAATGAGTGATACACCTTTTTTTCCATTATCAGCCGTGACTACTTCATAGTCTGCCAACTCAAGAATTTCTTCAATGTTTTCACGCATATCATGATTGTCTTCAATCAGTGCAATTTTTACTGCCATTTTTTATTGGTTAATAGATATGGTTATATAAAATGTTGTTTCTTTATTCTTTTCGCCTTCAAAGGTCAACTTTCCATCAAGCATTTCCAAATATTTTTGCTCGATATTGAGTTCTAAGCCAATTCCTTTAGTGTTAGTCACGTTTTTTGTTCTAAAAAAAGCGTAAAAAGCTATTTTTGGTCTTGTTTAGGTATTCCAAAACCTTTGTCTCGTAGTCAAATATACTTTTTTTATTCTTCGCTCAACAGTATCTAATAGTTGACGGTCGTCAAACGGCTTTGTCAAATAATCATCAGCTCCCAAATTCATCCCTTTTCTAAAATCTTCTTTTCCCGATTTTGCAGTCAAAAAGATGAAAGGTATTGCTGCGGTTAAAGGATCACGAGAAATCGCGTCTAAAACGCCATATCCGTCTAATTCTGGCATCATAATATCGCAAAGGATTAAGTCAGGTAATTCTTTCTTTATAAGGGGAACACCTTTTTTTCCATTCTCGGCCGTGACTACGTCATAGTCTGCTAGTTCGAGAATTTCTTCAATGTTTTCAAGCATTTCATGGTTATCTTCTATGAGCAAAATTTTCACTCGCATTTTTTATTGATTAATTGGTATGGTTATATAAAATGTTGTTTCTTCATTCTCTTCACTTTCAAATGTCAGTTTACCGTCAAGCATTTCCAAATATTTTTGCACGATATTGAGTCCTAAGCCAGTTCCTTTAATATTGGTCACATTTTTAGCTCTAAAAAAACGTGTAAAAAGCTGTCCTTGGTCTTGTTTTGGAATTCCAATCCCTTTATCGCGCACAAATATTTTTAAGCTATCATTTGATATTTCGGTGCGGTATAAAATGGGTTTGTTTTCACCTGAATATTTAATCGCGTTTGAAATTAAGTTGTACAGTATGTTCTTTATAATATTGGGGTCAGATGAAATAGTGAAATTTTCACCAATTAATTCTCGGGTAATTATTTGACCTGCTTTAGTTACGGTCCCCATTTCTTCAACCATATCTTTTGATACTTGTTCATAGTTAAAAGATAAGATTTTGACCGGTGTTATTTGTGTTTCTAACTTGTCGACAGAAAGAAAATCATTTAAAATTTCCGTTAAACCATGGACCGATTTTTTAATGCGATCTGTATGTTTTCCTGTTTTATCATATAATTCTCTTTCAATATATTTATCGATTAGTGAAGTAGAGGATAAGATAGTACTTAAAGGCGTTCGAAATTCATGCGAGGCCATAGATACAAAACGCGATTTCATTTCGTTTAAACGTTTCTCTTTTTCAAGTGCAGCATTTTGTTGAATGATAATTTGCTTTTGCTCTGTTATATTTTTTTCTACGACTAGAATTCTGTCAATTTGATCAGAATCATACGACAATGGCACTGCATTGATTCTATATATTTGACCTTTAAATTCAATTTCAAAGTCTTGTGCTTCTCCTTTGAATACGGTTAATAAGGCGCGCTTAATTTTGGGTCGAATCTCTTCAGCAATTTTTTCAAGATAATTTGTCCCAATTAATTTTTCGCTTGTTATCCCGAGTTGAAAAAGTTCCTTTCCTTCAACAAAAATATAGTTCAAGTCACGATCAAAAACATTAATGGTACCATTCGGGAAATTTCTGGCAATTGCGCTATACAATTCTTGGCTTTCTCTCACCTCTATAGTTCGCAATTTCACTTTTTCCTCTAAATGCGAGTTTAATTCCTTGATTTCTTTTTGTTGCGCCACACGTTCGGATACATCTGTAATTAAAGCAGAAATAAAAACGGTTTCTTGCAGTTTAATGGGATTAAGGCTTATTTCAACATAAAAAGTGCTTCCATCTTTGCGCAAGGCCTTTAAATTCATGCCGGCGCCCATTGAACGTTTTTTTGGAGATTGATGAAAATCAGTTCTGATGACTTTATGCTGTTTTCTCAAATCAACAGGAATCAAATCCTCAACCTTCAAGCCAATTACATCCCCTTCTTCATAGCCAAATAGCTTGCAGGTCCTAGGGTTCGCCAATATGATCTCCCCAGATTGATCCACAATAATAAACCCCTCTTCAATAGAGTCGAATAAAATCTTGTAAATTGGATCTGTTAAAAGTGGTTCTGAAACGTTCAAATTTTAGTATTTACCTGATTTATATCAGCCTAAAAATAGAAAGAAAAATGGACATTTGTGTCAGAAATAATAACGGATGAGTACTTGTTTTCATTGTAATGATTCTTGCCAGGAAGAAATTGAGTTTGACGACCATGTTTTTTGCTGTGCTGGTTGCAAAATGGTATATGAAATATTAAATGGAAAAGAATTAAAAAAGTACTATTCAATTGATGATAATCCAGGTGTTCGTCCGAATGGAAATGTGAAGGGCAAATACAACTATCTGGACATTGATGAATTCAAAGACAAACTCGTGTTTTTTGAAGAGGGAGATATTGCAAAAGTTAAATTTTTTCTCCCGCAAATTCATTGTAGTTCTTGTTTGTGGTTGCTTGAACGTTTACCCAAAATCCATGGCGGCGTCATTCAAAGTCAAGTTGATTTTGTAAAAAAAGAAGTAACAATTACCTATTCGAAAAGTGAAATAGGTTTACGCGCGTTGGCAGAACTTTGCGCAACAATTGGATATTCACCCAAAATAACACTTGAAGATTATGGCGATAAGAAAGTTGATCGAACCAACAAGCGACTGATTATACTGATTGGATTAACAGGATTCTGTTTTGGTAATATAATGCTCATTAGTTTTCCTGAGTATCTCGGCTTGGGCGAATCTGATCGAAATTTCAGACAGTTATTTAGTATTTTGAATTTTGTTTTATCCATTCCTGTTTTAATTTTTGGAGCAAGAGATTATTTGGTCAGTGCATATAAAGCCGTGCGAATTAAAACCATCAATATAGATGTCCCCATTTCAATTGGTATTATAGCCCTTTATGCGCGCTCAGTCTATGAAATTGTTTCCCAAACTGGAGCAGGCTATATGGATTCTTTTGCAGGATTGATATTCTTCTTATTAATTGGTAAGTGGTTCCAACATCAAACATATGCCAGCATTAATTTTGAGCGTGACTATGAGTCCTATTTTCCAATTTCTGTTTCACGAAAGAAGCAAGACGAAGAAGAAATCATAGCCCTAAAATCAGTACTAGTGGGAGATCGATTGGTGATTAGAAATAACGAACTAATTCCAACTGATTGTATTTTGATTAAAGGAAATGGGAATGTCGATTACAGTTTCGTTTCAGGAGAATCTGCTATAATTCAAAAAAACACGGGAGATAAGTTATACGCAGGAGGACGGCAAGAAGGCACTAGTATTGAGGTGGAGGTAATCAAGGAAGTTCAAAACAGTTATTTGACGCAACTTTGGAATAATCCAATCTTTGATAAGGAAAAGGTAAGCATTTCACTATCAGACAAAATTAGTCGCTATTTCACATTTGTCATATTGGGCGTGGCATTGCTTGGGGGCATTGTTTGGTACTTCATAGATCCTGCTGAAAGCGTTTTTGTAGTAACCTCTGTTTTAATTGTGGCTTGCCCATGTGCAATTGCCCTTTCAGTTCCATTTACTTATGGAAACGGCATTCGAATTTTTGGTAGAAAAGGATTTTATTTAAGATCAACAAAAGTGATTGAACCAATGACAGAAATTACCGCTGTGGTATTTGATAAAACGGGAACAATTACTGAAAACAATGCCTTAGAAATTCATTGGCAAGGCAAGGAATTGGATGAAGCTAACAATGCGGCTATTTATAGTTTAGTATCGCATTCATCACATCCATTAAGTAGAAAAATTACCCAATTATTAAAAAATAGTTCCGAAAAGGATGTCGATAGTTTAAAAGAACGCCTGGGTGAAGGAATAAGCGGAACAATTGAAGGAGAAGAGTGGAAGGTAGGTAATGCTTTATTTGTTGGTGAGGCCACCGCAGATAATCAAACACGTGTTTACATCAGTTTAAAGGGAGAAGTTTTGGGATCTTTTGTGTTTTCTAATTCCTACAGGGAAGGAATTCAAGCGCTTTTCGCTAGTCTTTCTAAAACGAAGAATATTCATATTTTATCGGGTGATAATGACGCCGAATTGGAGGCCTTAAAGGCCATTTCTCCAGCGGGTACCATTTTCAATTTTAATCAAACGCCTGAGGATAAATTAATTTATATTGCAGGACTTCAAGCTAGGGGCGAGCGTGTAATGATGCTCGGTGACGGGTTAAATGATGCTGGGGCATTGCAGCAAAGCCAAGTAGGCATTTCAGTGGTAGATGACGTGTATGCCTTTAGTCCCGCATCTGATGGGATTTTATCTGGAAATAAATTGGCGGCGCTGGCAAAATATTTAAACTTTGCATCCTATAATAAAAGGGTAGTCAAATGGAGTTATGCTTTTTCGCTTTTATATAATATAATCGGAATGATTTTCGCCTTGTCAGGAAGTTTAACGCCCTTGGTTGCGGCAATTTTAATGCCTTTGAGCTCTATTAGTGTAGTTATTTTGGTAACGTTGTTAACTAATTTGAAGGGGAGAGGGCTCTGATTTCAATTTTTCAATAGGGCAATGATCAATGTGCAATTTCCAATGTTTGAATGATTTAATGGAATAATAATTTACTGCGTAATTATTTCAAACCGTATCGGCTGGATATTTCACGTTTAACTTCCTTAACTTAATGTTTCATAAAATGGGGCTGTAACGATTGGTTTTATTGTCGTTGTTTAACTACCTATGAAGATTTTAATACTTGTTTTTGTGCTGCTTTCTAGCAAAGCCTTTGCACAATATCCCTCAGGAGGGGGGAATTTCCCTGAATATAAGGCTGCTCAAATTAAATCGCTCACGAGGCAATATGTTTCTTTTTCAGATACTACCGAAAATGACACCACATTTAGGTATAAACAGGAGTTTGATGAAAATGGAAACATGATTCAAGAAAACTTCAAATGTATTTACGATTCCAACTGTTATTACCGATATCATTATAACGAATATGGCTTTTTAACGGCAATTGATTCAATTGGTTTTTGGGGTTATGGTCGTGGTTATGGAAACGGGGACACAACATTTCAAACCGTAACGAAAGATTATCGATCAACCAAACACGGGCGGCAAGTGATGAAGGAGGTGAGAATCGATCATTATAGCAATCAGAAACATACTTCCTTTTTTGAATATAATAGCGAAGGAAAGGTGATTAAAGAAATTACTTATGGCGAAGTGTTCAAGGAAAAAAGGACTTATATATTCGTGACAAAATACACCTATAATTCAGGCGGGCTCATCATTTCACGGGCGAGTTATTCAGCATTGTCTACGGAAATAATGACAGAGGAACATTTGGTGTTCAAAAATATTTATTCCTACGAGAAACACCCGTAATAAACTTCACACCAACTTGTCTAACGATTCCCAAATGCAATCTAAGAGTGAAGCGGTCTAAATACTAGCAACGCAGCGGTCTAAGTATTCTAAAGGATGTTAGATTTAGACGAAAAAAATAGAGCAAAGAGCAAAGAGCAAAGAGCAAAGAACCAGGAGATCAATAAGTCAAAACGCAATCTAATATCTAACAGTGATCCGTCAGCTGACGGAGAGCGATCTAAGTACTAACAGCGAAGCGGTCTAATTACTGGCTGTTAGAAATTGGCTGTTGGATTTTAGATGAGGATAGAAAAAAGAGCCAAGAACCAAGAGATCAATAAGTCAAAATGCAATCTAATACCTAACAATGATCCGTCAGCTGACGGAGAGCGATCTAGGTACTAACAGCGAAGCGGTCTAAATACTATTTCATGGACACACGATAAAGCTTTCGCCAAGCCTAGGCTCTGAAATCTCAGTTTGATAACTGGAAACGCCCCTATAAATCATGAAAAAACCTACTGCGCAAAAAGCAAAGGTGCGCAAAGGAACGGCTATTCGGCCAAATTTTTGTTTGAAGAAGTTTGATGCAAAAATCAAAGCACTCATGAACGGCATTGTACCCAATCCAAAGAAAACCATGAATAACATACTGTCAATAATGTTGGGTTGTGCAATAGCTCCGAGTGCGGCAATATAAACCATTCCGCAAGGAATAAATCCGTTTAAAAATCCTATGTAGAAAGTATATTCTAGGCGGTTTTTATTCATGGCTTTTGCCATTTGGTTTTTAATGCGAACCAAAGGACTGAAGAACTGACTTCCTTTGCGTTCAATCCGATTTAAAATGGCGGGTAAAAAAGCTATTAGTGCCATTAATACGCCAACTGAAATGGTAATTATGGCCTGTACTTTAAACGAAGTGACAAAAACGGAAAGCAATCCAAATAGAAGCCCAATAAGTAGGTAAGCCAAGATTTTTCCACCGTGATAAAGTAAAATGGAATAAATTCTGTTTTTACCTTTAGAACCCGGAACCATTAAAGCAATTGGGCCGCACATTCCAATGCAATGCCAACTGCCGACTAAACCTAATATGAAAGCTGCAGCAATCACCTAGAACAGAATGCTGGATTCAAAAATGTAAATTTTTTCATTTAAATCTTCCCACCGGATTGAAATGTCATAATAACCGTCAACAAAGTTGTTATAGTCCAAGGATTGTGTATTTCCTGCAGATAATTCAAGATTAAATGTTCGGTCGTATTTTTTTTGATCAGGTCGATAAAATACGATTGAACCTTCTTTTAATTGTTCCAAATCATTCGGGAATTTAAAAACGATTCCATCTACTTCTTTATCAATTTGAATGTTTGTATTTAAAGCCAAATAATTTGCTTTTTCCGCTTTTGTCTGATCGTAGCTCAGTTCATTTTCATAATACTCATCACTAACTAAATCGGCATTTTTTGTAAAGGCAACATACACCATGGATCCAATAAACCCAATAAAAAGTATTAATGCAATCGTTATTCCTTTTCCCCAATTCATAGACTATTTTTTAAAAACCAGGTCCTTTAAAATTGACCTCTTTATCTGTTAATAGTTCGTCGTCTCTAAACAGACCAACCACAACAGGTGTTTTTGGTCCAATTAAATCTTTCCGTCGCATTGTAATAACAATATTTAGCTCTAATTCGCTACTTTTTTCTAAAAGCAATTCTCCACCACCTGACTCAATTGTTGCATTTCCACTCGTAACTGCTAAGTCAATTTCATGGTCCAGATTCGTTTTATTCAAAATTTTTGCTTCGAAAATATTAACGATTGTACTATCATTCAATTTTGTATAGCTGGATCCTTTTAGGCTCAAAAGGTTTAATTGTATTTCAGATCTTGAAAATATCATCACCATGAGCAAACCAACAATAGCAAACATTAGTACAATATAAGCCTTGGCTCGAGTAGACAGTTTCCACTTTTTACCCGTTCTAATTCCTTCTTCCGAATCATAGCGAATTAGTCCTTTTTCTAACCCAACGCGATCCATCATACTGTCACAAGCGTCCATGCATAAGGTACAACTCACGCACTCTAATTGTGTACCGTTTCGAATATCAATTCCGGTTGGACAAACATTCACACATTGGTGACAATCAATACAGTCACCTTTTTCAGCTTCTTCACGATCCTCCTTTTTTCTGAATGGTGCACGATTTTCTCCTCTTTTATCGTCATAAGCAACAACAATCGAGTTTTTATCCAATAATACCCCTTGCAGCCTTCCGTAAGGACAAACAGTTGTACAAACCTGCTCGCGAAACCAGGCAAATACAGCAAAGAAAACTGTGGTAAAACCAACTATGGCCAATAATCCTCCAATATGGTTGGCAGGGTCATCAAAAATAATGGTCTGCAGTTTTTCAATACCAACTAAATAAGCCAAAAAGGTATTTGCAATTAAGAAAGATATAATCCAAAAGATGCCCCATTTTAAGCTTCGCTTGTAAATTTTATGCCTGTTCCAAGGCATTCTGTCTAGCTTCTTTTGTGCTGTCCAATCCCCGTCAACCCAGTATTCAACTCTGCGAAAAACCATCTCCATAAAGATCGTCTGTGGACAAACCCATCCGCAAAATAAACGACCGAAGACAACTGTGAACACAATGATGAGCACGATAAACGAAACTGCACCTAGCGCGAAAATAAACATATCTTGCGGCCAAAATATTTGACCAAAAATAACGAACTTCCCTTCCAAAATATCAAAAAGTAAGAGTGGTTCTCCTCCAATTTTGATAAATGGTCCAGCGAATAGAAACAGCAATAAACTGTAGGCTACAACTGATCTACGGTTAAAGTACTTACCGAATTGCTTTTTAGGATAAACCCAAAGGCGTTTTCCATCTTCATCTACTGTCGCGATCTTATCTCTAAAATCGTCAAACCTTCCATCTTGTGCCATGTTGATTTTCTATTCTTTATGCACTTATTCAGCTAATTCGCCTTGCGGCTCCCTACCAGTCGGAGGCGCTATGTAATCCAGTTGAAATATATATGATAATACTGCCTGAATTTCATTTGCTGGCATCTTAGTTTTCCATGCGGCCATTCCTTTTTCTGGAACTCCTTCTGAAATTGTTACGAAAACACTGCTAAGGTCACCACCGTGTAGCCAATAGTCATCCGTTAAGTTAGGACCAGTTTTACCAGCACCTGCCGGTTCATGACAGGATGCGCAATTTTGATCGTAGAGTGCTCTACCTTCAGAAATTGCACCAGCATCTGTTAATAATTCAACATTGTCAGCGGTTATTAATTCAGGATGCGCAGCTTTATATTCCGCTATTTCGCGTTCTCCATCTGCCATTTGAGTCAGATATTCGGCTTCTTGTAGATCGCCAATTTCAAATACTTGATAGTAAAAAAAGTAACCAACGGCCCAAACAATTGTAATATAAAATCCGTATTTCCACCATGGCGGTAATTCGTTATCTAATTCAGTAATGCCATCATAGTCATGGTCGAGTAGGATAGATCCTTCTTCCTCAATCGGGACAGATTTTGTTAGCATTGATTTCCATCTTGCCTTCAAATTTTTCCATCTCTTCCATTTGAACATTCCTCTAAGTGGAATCATGTCAGAAATGGAACCTTTGACAATTCCAGCTAAATAAAGGATGATCATTATTAAGACAATGTCTACAGTGATATACGCCCAAAAAATGCTATCAGGGAAGGGAACAAGACTAGTTGATCCTCCACCTTCTTCTGCTGCCATTGCCCCAGTTGAAAAAGTCAAGGCAAATAAAGCTAAGAGCGCTTTTGTACCATTACTTTTCTTTCTTACTTGATCTTGTTTGTATTTCAAAATGTTCTTTGTTGAACTTGCCATACTCCATACAACAGCCAATAATAGCAATGTGAAGCCTGTCATGATTATAAAGAGCATGGTTGAACTTAGTCCCAATTGCACGTGTATAGGGGTGCTCTGAGCTGCTGAAATTGCTTCAACAATTGGTTCTTCTTGCGCCAACAATAAGTTACCTGTGAACAACGCCGCTAGGAACAACGTAGCTTTTGTTAATTTTTCTATACTATTCATGTTCGTAATTTTTATTCTATTAATCCTCTAATGGCATGTTCTTAATTTCTTCGCGCACTTTTTTGTCAGAGCGCATTACATATATTCCTAACCCCACAAAAAAGGTGAAGAAGATGAGTAATGAGATGATGGGAAATATTTCGATTCCATCAATACTGGTTAAGTGTCCTTTTATATAGCTTAGCATTATTCTGAAATATTTGTAGTGTCTCCCATTTCCACTGAGGAAGTATCAGCTGTTTCGATTTCAATCGTCAGATTTTCTTCCAGTAGTTCTTCAACTGGATTTTGCTTATTTATGTCTGATCCAAGTCTTTCTAAGTAAGCGATCAAAGCAATCAACTCCATATCCGGACGTGCAGTCATAATATCAGGATCTTGCTCAATAATGGCTTCATAAATTACTTGTGCCTGCGCTTTTAAATCTGCTACTGCTTGGTCTTCGTATCCTTCAGCATAAGGTACTCCCAAAGTTCGCATAGCATTTATTTTATCCGCAGTATGAGAAATGTCAAGTGGTTCTTTTAGCCATACATAAGCAGGCATAATAGATCCTTCACTTCGGTTTTCTGGTGACAACATGTGAACATAGTGCCAAGCTTCTCCTTTGTGCATTGCATTTCCTTTTCCAGAACGGTGCAAGTCAGGTCCTGTTCGTTTAGATCCCCATTGGAATGGATGATCATAGACAAATTCTCCGGCCTTGGAATATTCACCGTAGCGCGCTTCCTCATCTCTAAATGGTCGTACCCATTGCGAGTGACAGTTATAACAACCTTCTCGGATGTAAATATCACGCCCTTCTAATTCTAAAGGTGTATAAGGTTGAACAGACGAGATTTTTGGAATGTTAGAGCCAACCATTAAAGTCGGAACAATTTCAATTGCTCCACCTATTAAGATGGCAACTAAAGCAAATAGTAAGAATTTCATTGGTCTTCTTTCAATCCAACTATGCCAGTGCTCGCCTTTATTTCCTTTTCTAGGATTGACTAATGCTGGTGCTTCAGCCTCTTCGTTGGCTAAGAAATCACCCATGCGAGCTGTTTTCCATAAATTGTAGACCATGATACATACACCGGTAATAAAGAGTAGGCCTCCTAAAGATCTAAGCATGAAGTAAGGGCGTAGAAAAGCAACAGTTTCTATAAAATCATATTGTAGAACGTCTCCAGAAGGCGTAAACTGTTTCCACATTAAACTTTGCATAAATCCTGCGAAGTACATTGGAATGGTCCATAAAACGATTCCTAAAGTTGCAATCCAAAAGTGTGCATTGGCTAAGGCTTTTGAATATAAGTTGGTACGCCATAATTTGGGTACTAAATAATAAGCCATACCAAAAGTTAACATCCCATTCCAACCTAATCCACCAACATGGACATGGGCAACAATCCAATCTGTAAAGTGTGCAATCCAGTTGACATTTTTTAGCGATAATAAAGGTCCTTCAAAGGTTGCCATACCATAACATGTGATTGCTACAACCATGAATTTTAGAACAGCATCATCTCTTACTTTATCCCAAACGCCTCGTAAGGTTAACAATCCGTTTAACATTCCACCCCAAGAAGGGAAGAGCAACATTATTGAGAATACAATTCCTAAAGATTGCGCCCAATCTGGTAATGAAGAGTAGAGTAAGTGATGGGGTCCTGCCCAGATGTAAATAAATATTAAAGACCAAAAGTGAATGATAGATAAACGGTATGAGTATACCGGTCGGTTGGCCGCTTTAGGAACAAAGTAATACATTAAACCTAAGTAAGGTGTTGTTAAGAAGAATGCTACTGCATTGTGACCATACCACCATTGTACTAATGCATCCTGAACACCTGCATACCAACTATAACTTTTCATAAAAGATACAGGTAATTCAACTGAGTTGACAAGGTGTAAAACTGCTACCGTTACAAAGGTTGCAATGTAAAACCAAATCGCAACATACATATGTTTCACACGACGTTTTAGAATCGTACCAAACATATTAATACCCCAAACTAGCCACATTAAAGTGATGGCGATATCAATTGGCCATTCTAACTCTGCATATTCTTTTCCAGAAGTATATCCCATTGGAAGGGTAATTACTGCCGCAACAATAATTAATTGCCATCCCCAAAAGTTTATATTACTTAAAAGATCAGAGTACATACGGGCTTTTAAAAGCCGCTGGAGTGAATAGTAGACCCCAGCAAAAATACCGTTACCTACAAAGGCGAAAATCACGGCATTTGTATGTAATGGTCTTATTCTTCCAAATGATAGCCAGCTCGTAGCATTAAGTTCTGGCCAAACCAACTCTAGTGAAGCAAAAAGGCCCACTAACATTCCAATTAGGCCCCATGTAATTGTGGCGATTAAAAAGAGTTTGACAATCCTGTTGTCATAACTGAATTTTTCTACTTGCATTCTACTTGTTTTTGATTGTTTTTTGATTCAGGTTCATCTTCGTCATCAAATAAAACACGATAGGCGGGCCCATAGGTGTCTTCAAATTGACCCGATTTAGTTGCCCATAAAAAGGAAACTAAAAAGAACAGTGCAAGACTGATACTGATGGCAATTAGGATGAATATTATTTGCATTTCGTATTGGTTTTACGATAAAATTACGCTACAAATGTATTTGTGAATTCTTAAAAAATCCGTGATTTGTAGCAAGAAAAAACATGATATTTGTCATGTTCTTGTCTGCGTTAAGTTAAGTTGTTCTAAATGAGTGTTTAAGGTGGCTTTTCGCGGTGAAAAATGCTGCTTTTTTATTCATATTGATTCTAAATTACAGTTCCTATTTTGCATATTTAAATACCCATGCGCTTCCTGCATCCGCCGAAACCGAACTTCGCCCGTCATTTGCCGCATCACGGGAGTCATATGATTTTAACGAGACCATATAAAGTCCATCAAATCGGCCCAATACTTTAGCCGGATAACCTTTGTCTTGCATTTTTTGAGCGTATCGCTCAGCATTTGCTTCTTCTCCAAAGGAATTCCCAATTAGGTGGAAGCTACCAGTATTCGTGCCTGAAACAACTGGTACAATCTCATCTACAGGGTCCTCAATAGGATCATCTACAGGGTCAGTTTCATCCATTGGGTCTTCAATTGGATTACCCATGCTATCGAGGTCTGTTCCGCTTGAATCTACCCAAGCATTGATGTCGTTTGATAATGTATCTTCAATTTCCAAAGGAATAATGGTTGAACCATTTGAGGTTGAATCACCAACAGCAGTTGAGTCCGCAACAACAGCATCTCCATCATTGAAATAGGCCATGATTTTATCTTTAAAGAAATAACCAGCAACGGCTATACCTATCAGCAAAAGCAATATGATAATCCAAGGCCAAATACGGCGTTTTTTCTTTTCTTCTTTAACCGCAGTTTCTTTTATAATAGTGGTTTCTTTTGTTTTTTCTATTACCGTTTTACTTCCTGAACTTGCTGCTGCAACTGCTCCAGTTACAACGGCTGCTCCAGCTGCTACTGTTGCCGGTCCAACACCTTTGTCTTTTGAAGAGTCTGTTGCTTTCGAATCCTTTTCAGCAGGTGGAACAAATGTGTTTTTACTTTGTTTATCGTCTGTTTTTGATTGGCTTGAATCAACTGGTGTGATGACAGCTTTTTTGTCCTCTTTACCAGTGACTTTTTCTTTAATTGCTTCAACCTTTTCTTCAACTTTCTCTTTAACAGCTTCAGCCTTTTCTTCTATTTTTTCTTTTACTTCAGAAACAATTCCAGTGACTCCCTTTTCAATAGATTCGACTTTCTTTTCAATTTTTTCTTCGACTTTTTCTACTTTATCAGTTACTTTTTCTTCAATAGATTCAACCTTTTTAGCTACCTTCTCTTCCGCGATTTTAGCTTTTGCAGTTAAATCCTCCTTAGCTTCTTCCACCACAGGTGGTATGAATTTATTTTTAGACTGTTTTGTATCCTCTTCAGCTTTGGTAGTTTTTTCTTTAACCTCTTTAACCTCTTTAGTCTTTTTGGTAGTGGTCTTTTTGGCTGCTGGTTTCTTTGTTGCTTTTTTAGGAGCTTCCGTTTTTTCCGCCGGAGCTTCTGCTTTTTCCTTAACAGGAGGTGTTACAGTTTTTTCTGGCTTTGGGTCAGATGTTGGGACGGCTGCAGCTGATTGATCATCAGCTTTATACATCTTGAAATCTATTTCACCAGCCTTGTTTTTGAAAAATTTACCGAATTCAAACATGTCGTAAGAGTTCCCTTTCCCAATTTCTGCTTCAATTTCTCGAACAAATTTAGCCACTTTATTTTGCGACTCTTGCTCGTCAATGCCTTCTTTCTCTGCAATAAAACGCGCTAAGCTACCATCATTAAATTTGAGGTGTGGATTAAATACAATTTTCCCTGTTTTTTGGCTTGGTACCATTAAGGCACCTAATCCTGGAAGAATTACTGAATTTTGGATTTTTAGAATCTCAATCAAATATTTATTCATGCTGATTTTATTTGCTTAACTAACGTTTTGTATCAAAAAGATTACAAAATAATGAATTCATCCCAAATTTTAGTGATTTGGTGTGATTTAGCCAATTTCTTTTAAAGAAAAAGTGTCTTTTACTCGCACGCCTTTTTCTGTATGCTGCAAAGTGCAACACTCATGGGCATGGTCGTGCTCTAAAAACAAGATGTAATTATTTGTTGCTGCGGTGGCCAAAAAGTCTCCCTTTTCTTCCATAGTTATTAGCGGACGTGTATCATAGCCCATTACATAAGGGAGAGGGATATGTCCAACACTCGGCAATAAATCTGCCATAAAAACTATTTTTTGATCCTTATAATTGAGCATGGGCAGCATTTGAGAATCTGTGTGTCCATCCACAAAAAGAAAATCAATATTAGGAAAAGCATTTTGGGTTAAATTACCAGTACGGTTAATAAATTTTAACTGTCCACTTTCTTCAATTGGCATAATGTTTTCCTGTAAAAAAGACGCGCGTTCACGTCGATTTGGTTCGGTAGCCCATTTCCAATGGCGTTCGCTGCTCCAATAAGTAGCATTTTTAAAAACTGGGCGATAACCATTCGATCCATTATGAGCAATGGCACCACCGCAATGGTCAAAATGTAAATGGGTCAAAATTACATCAGTAATATCATCCAACGAAAAACCCAAGGCTTCAATACTTTTTTGTAGGGTATTATCTCCAAATAGATAATAATAGCTGAAAAATTTTTCCGTCTGTTTGTCTCCCATGCCCGTGTCTACAAGCATTAGACGGTCTCCATCTTCAATGAGCAAACAACGCATACTCCAAGAACACATATTGTTTGCGTCAGCTGGATTTGTTCGTTGCCAAAGTGACTTAGGAACGACACCAAACATGGCGCCACCGTCCAATTTAAAATTTCCGGTCTCAATTGGGTATAATTTCATTTTGCTATTTGTTTTTGTGGTTCTCTTTCAAATATAATTATTGCCTGTTGATTGAGGCTGTTTCTAACCTTATATTTATTTCTGATGAAATGAAACGTATGTTAATTTTAGGGGCTAAGTAGCGTGGGATTGTATTGGATGTATGAACATTCAAGCGTGATTTAAAACCGATTATAAGCTGAAACCTACAATTCGGCACTAAATCATTTCGAATTTATTAATAAAGCTTATTTTTGAATGGTTCAACTTTGTTATTAATTGAATTTTATAAATTTCGCACATCAAAAAGAACGTTTTCATGAGATATATCCTTTTAAGCATCATTGCATTCAGTTTTACAAGCAGTTTTGGGCAACACAATGGAACAGAAATGTTTGATGAATCATTTGTTCATGAGATTCGAATTAGTTTTGAACAGGAGGATTATTGGGACTCATTAGAGTATTATTATGAACAATATTTAGATTTTGATGCGCCGAAACAATACATGGTAGCTTCAGTTGAAATTGATGGTACTGTAATCGATTCTGTTGGCGTTCGTGAAAAAGGCTATTTTTCCAATTGGGGATCAGAAGGGTTGAAAGAGCCTTTGAAAATCGATTTCAATGAATATGTTACTGGGACTAAATATGACGGTTTAAAAAAAATAAATCTACAAAACGGATTTAGCGATCCAACTTTAATGCGAGATGCCCTCGCCTATAAATTCATGCGAGACGCAGGCATTGCAGCACCGCGATCTTCTTACGCCAAAGTTTATTTAAATGATACTTATTGGGGATTATATGTTGTAGTAGAGCAGGTTGATGATCGTTTTGTGAAAAATTGGTTTGAAAATGAGAATGGAAATCTTTATAAATGTATTGACAATACGAGCTTAGACTGGCAAGGATCAAGCAAAGTGAATTACCAGGATGAGTTTGGATTAAAAACGAACGAAGTTGCTGATAATTGGGACGATTTTATTCATTTGGTTGATAAAATTAGAGAGGATGATGAATTTGATGACAGTATTTCAACCGCTTTGCAAATGAATAATTATTTACGGGTTTTGGCTGCAGATGTCTTAATGTATAACTGGGACTCTTATTACGATCACGGTCGAAATTTTTATATGTATTATGATTCATTAGCTGGTGCATTTCAATGGATTCCGTGGGATTATAATTTGGCATTTTCGACTACTGAAACCAATATTGTTGTGGATTATGATGGATGGATGGCTGAACCAAAACCTTTAGTGCTTAATGTTATGGAGAGTGAAATTTATCGTGAGCAGTATTTTAACCATTTATGCGTGCTTATTGATAATTATTTTTCGCTAGAAAATTTGGGAACCTATATTGATGAAACCAAGGCCTTGATTTCAGAAGCAGTAAATGAGGATCCGAATAAATATTATACAACTACTCAATTTAACAGCAATATAAACACCGATATTACCGTGTTAGATGGTTGGGGATTTGAAACTGTAATTCCAGGACTTAAATCATTTATTAATGCACGCTATGCTACTGTTACTTCACAATTAGAGTCTTATTCGCATGCTTGCACAGCATTGAGCGTAGAAGAGGAAGTGTTAACGCAAACAATAACGCACAATGTATTTCCAAATCCGTCCAATACAGGATTATTTAATATTGTATTTGGTGAGACAGTAGACCAAATAACTGTTTATAATAGTTATGGTCAAATTATTCAGACCCGAATTGTGTCAGAATTAAAGAGTACTGAATTAGACTTGAGTCAACAAGCAAGGGGATTATATATTCTTGATTTTGTGGGAGAATCGCGCACGCAAATGCGGGTGATCGTACAGTAAAAAATAGTTGCAATTGTTTTTTTTATTAACCTAAAAAAAGGAATGAAAAGTTTTAAATCAATATTACCAGTTTTAAGCGTAATTACTCTATTCGGCAGCTTTGTTTCATGTGAAATTGAAGAAGTAGAGCCAGGGTATGAATTAATAAGCGACTACACACTTAATTACACCAATAGTATTGGCGTTCCATTAGCAAATCCTGTTGGAATCGCATCTGATGATGAGAATTTCTGGATCATGTTTGGAGAACATAACGCGGAAGAACATCAATTGATATATTATAATCCGGAAACGTATGAGATTGAACGAAGTTTTGTTTTTGTTGATTTAATTGAAGAGTTAGGAACT
The DNA here is from genome assembly GCA_013138735.1 of Crocinitomix sp. Taxonomy (GTDB): domain Bacteria; phylum Bacteroidota; class Bacteroidia; order Flavobacteriales_D; family Crocinitomicaceae; genus Crocinitomix. The sequence goes on from WTCE01000117.1 coordinate 23,313, forward strand.
GGCGTTTACGGCATTACTTGGAGTGGCGAACATGTTTGGATTTCTGTTTCAGGGAATACAAATAAGGTGGTAAAGGTTGATCCATTTACAGGGAAAATTTTACAATCATGGAGTAGTCCCACTGTTTTAGGTCCTTCAGATTTGGCTTTTGATCGCGGTATGCTTTGGTTAAGTTCAGGTACAGGTGATTTATACGCTATTAATCCAACGAATGGAGGTTCTGAGCTATTCACTGAACACAAACATGACAGTCATAGAGATTTAGGAATGTTAGTATATGCCGATAAAATGTGGGTGGGTGATTTATTCGATAAGGATATTCATGTTTACGACCTAGATTCTAAAGAATATTTGGGTGTAATCAAAACTGCATTGTATGCAAACGGCAAATTTTGCTTGTATCAAGGGCAATTTGTTGTTTTAGATGAAGGTGGCATCAAGTTCTATGATATTGTAGTGTAATAATCACTTAGGAAGCTATTTTTAGTCTTTCCTCAAAATCCTTGTTCAGTTCAATAAAGCCTGTTGAAAACTATCGCTATTTTTAATAAATCCTAGCTGTATTTTCCTGAATTTAGTATAAAATTTATCATTATGCGCGTTCATTTTATAGCAATAGGGGGTAGTGCCATGCACAATTTAGCAATTGCACTTAAAAGAAAAGGAGATGAGGTAACAGGATCAGATGACGAAATATTTGAACCGTCAAAAGGTCGCCTTGCATCCAATGGTATTTTACCCGATAAAATTGGCTGGGATCCCGCAATGATTAACGCCAATATAGATGCCATAATTTTGGGGATGCATGCGCGAGTGGACAATCCTGAATTATTGCAAGCACAGGAACTGGGTCTGAAAATTTATTCCTATCCCGAATTCGTTTATGAACAAACGAAGGCCAAAAAGCGGATTGTTGTAGGTGGAAGTCATGGTAAAACTACAATTACCTCAATGCTTTTGCATGTAATGGATCAATTGAATATTGAGACTGACTTCTTGGTTGGCGCTTTATTAGAAGGCTTTGATTGTATGGTGCAATTATCAGATGCAGAATATATTGTAATTGAGGGGGATGAATATCTGTCTTCTCCAATTGATAGACGTCCTAAATTTCATTGGTATGCACCACATGTGGCTTTGATTAGTGGTATTGCTTGGGATCACATCAATGTTTTTCCAACGTTTGATAATTACGTCGAACAGTTCAAAATATTTACGGATAAAATTGAGCCAAATGGTTGCATGATTTATTTTGAAGAAGATGAAGCTATTGGTCAAATAATATCAGAAATGCGGGCGGATATTACGGCCATTCCATATACAATTCCTGACCATGAACTAGTGGATGGGAAAACCTATGTGTTTAGCGAAGGAAATCGAATTCCACTGAATATATTTGGGGATCACAATTTGCAAAATATGTTGGGTGCCAAGTTAATGCTCAACCAAATTGGTGTTACAGATACGGATTTTTATCGTGCAATTCAAAGTTTTAAAGGAGCTGCAAAACGACTAGAATTGATTGCTTCCAACGAAACCTGTAATGGTTATAAGGATTTTGCGCATTCTCCATCCAAATTAAAAGCCACCGTAGCAGCCGTTAAACATCAATTTCCTAATAGAAAATTAGTGGCATGTATGGAATTGCACACTTTCTCATCTCTTAAAAAGGATTTTTTGCCACTTTATGAGAATTGTATGGCAGAGGCAGATGAGGCAATTGTGTACTTTTCGCATGAGGTTGTGAAACATAAAAAATTAGAACCTATTAGTGCATCAATGGTTAAAGCCGCCTTTGCAACGGCTAACGTTACTGTTTTTACCGATTCTGATGAAATAGTAAAACATTTAAGAAATATCACTTGGGAAAACGCCAACCTGCTCTTAATGAGTTCAGGTAATTTCCATGGGGTGGATTTGAATGCTTTTGCGAAAGAGTTGTTGGAGTAGTCTTAGAATATCTAATGCCTCAAAATAACCTTTCGCACCACTATCATGACAAAAAAGGAATAGAAGATGGAGAACATGAACAGGACCATTAAATGAAAGAAAGATGTAAAGAAAGGTCCAATAAATGAAGTCGCTTGATCCTCTTGATTCTCAATAAAATCATCATAGCTAAAAGTTTCCCATTTGGGGTCTATCGCTTGCAATCCTTCATAACTTGCTACATCCGGATATTGAGCTTTTAAGTCTGTAAATTTTTGATCGATAAAGGTTTGTTTGATGGACGGATCAATTTGATTGTGATAGACGTAAATGAAGCCTGTGACTATGATTGTGTAGACCAATCCGGCTTGCATAGCGACTTTAAAATCTTCTAAGGCATTTACGTGTTCATAACCGTTTTCTTTTTTGGTCATGAATAAACCTAGAAAGATGCCACCTACTAATAAAAGTAAACTTAGAATTTCAGAGATTAAGAAAAAGTCTACCGAATAACCCGCGAGAAAGGCACATAATACAATTATGATCCATAATAGCGCGAAGAAGAAACCGAATTTTACTGATGTTTTCATTTAAATGTCAAATGTAACTTTAAGTGCACCAAATAAAATGGTGCACTTCATTGTGTTATTTGAATTAAGTTGTGGCTTTAGCCGTAGCTGAAGCTGTACCGGTAGCTGATGCTGAAGTAACAGGCGCAACACCCAATTGTCGCAGCATTTTGCCGTGACTTCTTAAGGCACTGAAAAAAGTAGGTTCAGAGTGATAAGGCACTTTAAATTCTTCGGCTGTAGCTTTTACAATCTTAGATAGTTTTTTATAATGCACATGACAAATGTTTGGAAACAAATGATGTTCTACTTGGTAATTTAAACCACCTACTAGCCAATATAGGATAGTACTTTTAGGTGCGTAGTTAGAAGTAGTTTCCAATTGATGAATTGCCCAATTATTATCTATTGTCAAGTCTTTTGAAGGAACAGGGAATTCATTTTCAGGTACAACGTGCGCCGGCTGAAAAACAATTGCTAAAATAAAACCAGCAATTAATTGCATCATAAATACAAAAGCAAGTGTTGCCCACCAAGGGATGTCTAATATAAGCATTGGAACAACAATTACATAGACGTAAAAAATGAGCTTGCTCGTTACCAATTCAAAAACTAATTTTCCAAAATTTGTATTTTCAGTTTTTGTCAGTCCCATTTTTTTATAACGGAATAACTGTTGGAAATCTTTTGTAGTCATCCACATTACAGTCATTAAGCTATAGAAAAACCAAGCATAGATAAATTGAAATCTGTGAATCGGGATATATTTGTCTGCAGGTGAAAATCGAAGTAAAGATACCGCTGGAGAAACATCCTCATCATAACCATGAATATTCGTATAGGTATGATGTAAAACATTGTGTTGTATTTTCCAGGTAGGGGCATAACCACCAACTAAATTAACAATACGACCAATTATATAGTTTACATTTTCATTTTTTGAATAAGCACCGTGGTTCGCATCATGCATGATTGACAAACCAATACCTGCAATCCCTAAGCCCATTACTGCCCAACAAGCTGCAATTAGCCAGATGTTGGTAACAACACCTGTTAGCATTAAAAAGTATGGCGTTAAGTATAAGGTTATCATGAAAACCGTTTTGATTTTCATGTTGGTATTAGCATACTTAGAAATGTTGTTTTCCTTAAAATATGCGCGGACTCTTTTTTTCAATGTTGCATTGAAATCATTACCAATTTTCTTAGAAAATTTAATGGGTTTTAATACTTGCGTCTCGTTCTCCATTTTATTTTTATGTTTCCTGAGCTACAAAGGTAAGCTTTTTCGTTCGAACGGCTTTGTAGCGAAATTTCTTTTATGAACAGTCCGTTATGGATGCTATCCGTATTTTTTATCTCTTTTTAAACAGTATTAGGCCTGCCAAGCTTGTAAAGCATTTTGGTGTGACTTCTTACTGCACTCAAAAATGTAGGTTCAGAATAGTAAGGTAATCCAAATTCTAAGGCAGTGGCCTTTACAATTTTAGAGAGTTTACGATAATGAACATGGCAAATATTAGGGAAGAGGTGATGTTCAACCTGATAATTTAATCCGCCAATAAACCATTGAAAAATTCTACTGTCTGGACCAAAGTTAGAAGTTGTTTCTAATTGGTGAATAGCCCAGCTGTTTTCCATTTTCATGTCTTTGTCTGGCAAAGGGAATGCCGTTTCAGGAACAACGTGTGCCAAGATAAAGACCACGGCTAACGTAAACCCAGAAATCATTTGCTTAAGCAATAGTAAAAGTACAATGCCCCACCATGGAACATCCATGAAAATGATCGGTAAAACAAGAATATAACTATAATAGAATACCTTAGAAATTAATAATTCCCAAAATAATTTAGAAAATTTCTCATTCTCATTTTTGGTTAATCCCATTTTCTTATAACGGAATAACTGTTGCCAATCTTTTACAGTGATCCATGACACAGTCATTAAACTATAAAAGAACCAGGCATACAAAAACTGGAAACGGTGAATTTTCCGGTATTTGTCGTGCGGCGTAAATCGAATAATTGGAACTGGTGGATCAACATCTTCATCAAAATGCTGAATGTTGGTATACGTGTGATGTAAAACATTGTGCTGGATTTTCCAATTTGGGGCAAAAGCACCAACTAGATTAACACAACGTCCTAATAGATAATTAACTTTTTTATTTTTTGAATAAGCGCCGTGGTTGGCATCATGAATAATAGTCATTCCTATTCCTGCCATTCCAAAACCAAGCAATGCCCAACAGAGAATTATTCCCCAAATATTGGTTACAACACCTGTTATCATTAACAAATACGGTAGAAAATACAATGTCAACATGAAAATCGTTTTGAACTTCATGTTTGCGTTGGCATATTTTGAGATATTATTATCCTTAAAATAAGCCCGTACACGTTTTTTTAACGTGGCGTTAAATTCGCCTCCAACTTTGGTTGAAAATTTAGGTGGAATAAACGCTGGTATAGCTGTTGAGGTGCTTTTTTCTTTTTCCATGCGGTACAAAGATACGGCTTTTTGAAGTCTCGAAACTCCATTTTAATCACTATTCGACAAAATACCCTATAATTGGTATAAACTACAATTGCTGCTAGAAGCCTATTATTTTTTGTTTTTTTGCTTCTCTTGTTGTAAACGTTGCGCTTCAGCTAAACGTTCTTGAAATTTAGACTTGCCCTTTTTCTTCTTCGGGTTTGCTCTGTTTGCTTCAACCTTAGCATGAATCTTATCTTCATCCAACATGAATTTCTTGATGGCGAACATAATTCCAATTGTCATTAATGTAGAGATGAAATAGTAATAACTTAAACCAGAAGAATAGCTATTAAAGAAGAAGATCATCATGAACGGGAAGAAGTACATGATATATTTCATGTTCGGCATCCCTTCCATTGTAGGCTGTTGCATATTGCTGCTATTGTAGTGCGTGTACAATAATGTAGTTGCGGCCATTAATAGCGTAAATAAACTTACGTGATCACCGTAAAAAGGTATATCAAATCCTAAGGCTAAAACCGAATCATAAGTTGATAAATCTTCTGCCCAAAGGAATCCTTTTTGACGCAAACCAATTTCAGAAGGGAATAAGCGGAAAATGGCAAACAAGATTGGCATTTGAACCAACATAGGCACACATCCAGCCATTGGACTCACACCCGTTTCTCGATAGAGCGCCATGGTTTCCTGCTGCTTTTTCATAGAATCTTTCTTGTCCGGAAATTTCTTAGTGATTTTCTCAATCTCTGGTCGCAGAACTTTCATCATTGCTGATGATTTGTACATTTTATAGTTTACTGGGCTTAACAATAATTTTACGAAAATTGTCAATAATAAAATGGCGATTCCTGCTCCAACTCCTAATCCTAAGATCCAAAGGAAAATTGGTCGCATGAAATAAACATTAATCCATCTGAATAAGCCCCAGCCTAAATCTACAACGTCTTCACATCCGTTTTCATATGAGGCTAATATATCATAATCATTTGGTCCAAAATACCATTCTAACTCAACAGTGTTGTTGATGTTGGTTATGCCTAAATCTAAGTTTGATTTATATTGTTTGATGTAGGTGGTATCTTCTTCATCTAAATTAATAACTTCAATTTTTGAATCGCTACTAGGTTTGAAACCTGTTTTATTCATTAAGATTGCTGAGAAATAACTTTGCTTGTAAGCTACCCATTGCATATTGCCTTCTACTTCATCTTCATCATCACCAGCAATTGATAAGTAATCGTATGAATCGTCTTCATATTTGAAGAATAATGTACTTACCCTTTGTTCAGACGGTAAATGTTTTTCAGTAGAGAGCAATTTGAAATCAGATACAAAATCTAAATCAGCCGCATCTCTATCAGAAAATCCTTTGAAGCTAATGCCTAAATCAACGTCATACTTTCCATCTGTTAATGCATAAGTATAAATGACTTTTTTACCTGTTGGATTAATCATCACAACTTTTGCACTGTTATCTGTATGACTAACAATGTTGAAATCATAATCTCCCGAGTTGAATTTTTTATTCCCTTCAAAGAAATCAACTCCATAAGTAGATTGACGATCAAAAAGTTGAAGTGGTTTATCAATTCCTTTAATGTAAGAATCGTAGGTTACATATTCCTTCAAACGTACGCTAACTATTCGCCCACCTTTATTTGAAATATCTACAATAATTAAATCATTCTCAATTGTCACCGTTTCTTCTGGACCCTTTGGAACATCTGTAGCTATAGGTTTAGGTTCGGATAGTTTATCATTCAACAGTGTGTCTCCGCCCGTAAGCGTGTCTTTATATTTGAACTGACCAATATTATTGGTTAGATGATCACCTTCATCATTCAGTACAGGAACCAATGAATTTACAGGGGCATCTACTACCGCATCCAATGTGTCAAAATCTTCGTTAGTAATTTGCGTGTCGCTAACTTGCGCAGTAGAATCCGTTTGTTCGGTTCTTGTTTTCTTATCATCTGTCGGTTCTCCAGAATTCAAATAACTGAAAATGAAAAGGATTGCTCCGATTACCAATAAACCTATGATTGATCTTTTGTCCATTCTAAAAAAAATTTATGTCTACTTTTCCGTAGGCGGGTGCAAAATTAATATTTATTCTCTTTTCTGCATCACTATTTAGCACTTATTATGCGCTATGATGTGAATGACGAATCAGGATTGAAGATATTTTAAATTGCTATTTTTTATTTTCAAGAGCGGCCTTGACAAAAGCCAAAAATAGTGGATGTGGTTTTTCAACAGTACTTTTATATTCTGGATGAAATTGAGCACCAACAAACCAAGGGTGAGAAGGGATTTCAACCACTTCTACCAATCCGCTTTCTGGATTCTTACCTGTAGCAATCATTCCATTTGCCTCAAATTCTTCTAAATACGCATTGTTAAATTCAAAGCGGTGACGGTGGCGTTCATTAATTACTTCCTCATTATAAGCCTCAGATATTTTAGTGCCATCTAAGAGTTTACACTTATAAGAACCAAGTCGCATTGTTCCTCCCTTGTTAGTAACGTTTTTTTGATCTTCCATTATGTTTATAACGGGGCGCGTACAATCTTCAACAATTTCTGTTGTATGCGCATCTTTCCAACCTAAAACGTTTCGTGCATATTCGATTACTGCACACTGCATTCCTAAACAAATTCCAAAGAATGGAATATTATTTTCACGCACATATTGAATGGCTAAAATTTTACCTTTAATTCCGCGTGATCCGAAACCTGGAGCAACTAATACCCCATCTAAACCAGCAATTGTATCTTTGACATTTTCTGGTGTAATCTTATCCGAGTGAATCCATTTTATTTCAACTTCACATTCATTATAAGCACCCGCATGAATAAAAGATTCAACAATTGACTTATATGAATCTTTCAATTCAATATATTTTCCAACCAAGCCAATTTTAATTTTGCTTTTAGGATTATCCAATTTCGTTAAGAACGCTTTCCATTCTTTTAATTCTGTATCACCTTTTGCTGGTAAATCGAGTTTTTGTAAAACAACTTTATCTAGTTCCTCCTCTTGCATCAATAATGGAACACGATAAATAGTGTCTGCATCAATTGATTCAATTACGGCAGTTGGGTTAACATTACAAAAACGTGCAATTTTCTTTCGAATATTATTATCTAGATGATGTTCTGTTCTGCAAACTAAAATATCTGGCTGAACTCCAACTTCTAATAAAGATTTAACGGAGTGCTGTGTCGGTTTAGTTTTTAATTCACCAGCCGCCTTTAAATAAGGCACTAATGTTAAATGAATTACTAAACAATCATCCGGATATTCCCACATCATTTGTCGAACGGATTCGATATAAGGTAGGGATTCAATATCACCAACGGTTCCACCAATTTCGGTAATTACAATTTCAAACTCATCAGATTTACCAAGAATTTGAATTCGCTCTTTAATTTCGTTTGTGATATGCGGTATAACTTGAACCGTTTTGCCTAAAAATTCTCCACGGCGCTCTTTGTCCATTACCGTTTGGTAAATACGACCTGTGGTAACGTTATTTGCTTGCGAGGTAGGAACGTTCAAAAAACGTTCATAATGGCCTAAATCCAAATCTGTTTCAGCACCATCATTTGTCACAAAGCATTCGCCGTGTTCATAAGGATTTAATGTGCCTGGATCAATATTGATATAAGGATCTAATTTTTGAATGGTCACGGTATATCCACGTGCCTGCAAAAGTTTCGCTAAAGAAGCTGAAATGATTCCTTTTCCGAGTGAAGAAGTAACCCCGCCGGTCACAAATATGTACTTAGTTGAATTAGACATAATATTGTTTAGTAACTACGGGAATCAAAGGTAGTGGATTTTTAAGTCCTGCAAAGGAAAAAATTAAATTAAAATTGACAATTGATTAACAATATATGGAAGTGGATGTTAATAAGTGTGTTAGATGATCCTTCAAACCCGATTAATTTGAAAACCTTATTTTTAAAGAATGAATCAGGCCGAAAAACCATACCACGAAATCATTTCAATTCTAAAAACAAAAGATGCAACGCTCAAACGCATCATTGAATCTGTTGACAAAGCCGTGCAACCTGAACCTAGTGTCGATATTTATTTTGATTTATTACAATCCATTGTTTCACAGCAATTATCCGTCAAAGTTGCGGCCATTATTTGGCAACGGTTTTTGACTCTTTTTCCGGATGAATATCCAACAGATCGAGTATTGAAAGCCAAAGCGGATGACGAATTAAGGGCCGTGGGCTTATCACGGCAGAAGGCCAATTATTTAAGAAACGTTGCGGTGTTTTCAATTGAAAATGGCATGGGTTTCGAAACGTTGAACGCTAAACCTGATGAAGAAATTATTAGCTATTTAACGCAAATTAAGGGAGTAGGGAAGTGGACCGTTCAAATGGTGCTCATGTTTCCAATGGATCGGCCGAATGTTTTTCCTATAGATGATTTAGGCATTCAAACAAAAATGATTGGGCATTATAATTTAGTTGGTGAAAAGAAGGAGATCAGGAAAAAAATGTTGGAAATAGCTGAAAAATGGGAGCCGCACAAAAGTTTAGCCAGTAAGTATTTATGGAATTCAGCTTTAGTCTAATTCTTCTTGCAAGCCAATCATCTTTAATAAGGATACAGCACACTCAATTCCTTTATTACCGTGTTTACCGCCAGAACGATCTATAGACTGTTGTTTGGTATTATCAGTAAGTACGCAAAATGAAACGGGCGTATTATATTCCATAGTCACCGCCATTATGCCTTGTGTTGCTCCTTGGCATACAAAATCGAAATGTTTTGTTTCACCTTGGATAACACATCCAATTGCAATAACTCCGTCCATGTCTTCATCAGCTTCTAGCAAAAATTGACAACCGAGTGGTAATTCAAATGTTCCAGGAACATTTTTAACAATGATGTTTTTTTTCTTGACGCCATTCTCACGTAAAGCTTCAATTGCTCCATTCATTAATGGTGAGGTAATGTCATCATTCCATTCAGAAACAACAATGCCGATTCGAAAATCGGCACCATTAGGAATTGTTCCTTTCTCGTATTGAGATAAATTTTTATTTGCTGTAGCCATTAGTTTTTAACTCTTGCTATGTATTTGTCAATATCTAAAGCCTCGTCACTTTTACTCCAATCATTCTTGATTTTTTCATAAGCCGTCAAAGCATCATTATTTTGATCCAATGCTTCATATGTTAAACCAGCCTTTAATAAATACATTGGCGAAGTAAATTCGTTTACTTCTCTTTCTGCAGCATCTTCAAACATTTCAGCAGCAGCCGAAAAATCATCTAATTCTACATAACAGTCGCCTTTTAAGCCAAGTACCATTGAACCAACAATAATGTCATCAAAATCGCATTCGTCAAAATAATCAAGTGCATCTTGATATTGCGCTTCTTTCATTGCAGCAAGTGCCATGGTATAATTTGCAATATTTCCACCCGAAGTTCCAGAATACTCATCCGCAACGTATTCCATCCCGTCGAAATCTTCTGATCCAGTAATTGCCAAAGCAGTTGAATCTTGCTCAAATTCATAGTATGCCGGCCAATATGCCTCTCTTGACTCAAGCTCATGCGGTTCTGAAATAAATTTTTGGTATCCAATAATACCTAAAACTATTACTACTAATGCACCAACACCAATAATGAGTGGATTCTTATATTTATCAATGAAACTCTCAGTAGACGTTAATTGGTCTAACTCATCCGCTTTCGCTTGAGCTTTCGTTTGTTTTTTATCTTTTGCCATTTTACTTTCGAAATATTGTGCAAAATTAATTTTTTTTTGGTTCAAATTGCGATAAAATGCAGATTTTTACGAACTGATTGCATTCGTGTTAAATTCAAGTATGACAAAAATAGAGAATAAAAAGATAGTTTTGCCCATTTTATTGGTGCTAATTATGCTGCTTTTAACCTGGAATATAGGCGCCAATACGCTAAGAACGGACTTTGTTTTTTTTATAGCACAATACCTCGCACTTTTCACAGCCTTCTATATTTTTTGGTTAAATAAATGGGGATTAAAATTTAGCCATTTTTTAATTGTTGCAATTCTTTTGCGTGTTATTCTCTTATTTGCCTCTCCAGAATTGTCAAATGATTTTTATCGCTTTATTTGGGATGGTGAATTAATTGCGGATGGTTATAACCCATTTCATGGTCGACCAGCAGATATGCTGCACACTTATTTTACACATAATGAGGTTTACCAAACTTATTATGATGATACCTATCGTCGAATGCTTTTCCACGGTATGGGAGAACTATCACAACAACATTACACCTGTTATCCTGTATTGAATCAACTTTTATTCTTTATCCCCGCTTCCTTGAGCGACAATATTGTTTACAATGTAATTGGTTTAAAAATAATTGTCATTCTTGCGGATATTGGCGCAATAATTTTTGCCAAAAAAATAGCAGAACATCTTAAGATTGCTGTGCATAACGTTTGGCTCTACGGACTAAATCCGTTTATAATTTTAGAGTTTTCAGGTAATTTACATTTTGAAGGGGTGATGATTTTCTTTTTGTTAGGCGCGATTTATTTCACACTAAAAAACAATTGGTTGTGGGGTGGAATATTGTTAGGTTTAGCTGTGCAGGTAAAATTGATTCCATTGCTATTAATTCCATTTTTCTACAAGAAATTAAAATGGCAAAACGCTATAGGATTCACAGCTATAACTCTATTTGTAGTATTAGCCGTTGGTGGATTAATGCTCAATGAAGTTTATTTAGCCAACATGATGGAAAGCGTTAACGAGTATTTTATTCGCTTTCAATTTAACGGAAGTATCGCTTATATTGTAAGCGCGATTGGTTTTGAAGTTATAGGATGGGATCCCATTATGTTTACAGGGCCTGTATTGTCAACTATTTCAACTGTTGGAATTCTTTTATTGGCACTATTAAAGGCGCACCGCAAGGATTTAGACATGATTACAGGAATGCTGTTTGCGTTTATGATTTATTATAGTTTAACAGCAACTGTTCATCCTTGGTACATTAGTTTGGTATTGGTATTATCCATCTTTACGCAATATAAATTTGGATTAGTTTGGTCAATCGTGATTATGTTGAGTTATTTTGCTTATTCTACACCAGGGTTTAAAGAGAACATGGTTTTAAATACAGCACAGTATATTATAGTTTATTCTGTTTTGCTGTATGAAATTTATAAATATTGGGATAAAAAAGCAGTAGGCATTCAGCTCAAAGAATTTTTTAGTTCACCGCACAAATAAGAAATATGGCAGATGAAGTATTTATAGCAATTGATCGAAAAAAAATGATCCTGATGACAGTCTTATATTCCGCCTTAGGGATAGGGTCATTTTTGGTGGTCTATTATTTAGGAGAAAATCAAGATTGGATGAGTCCAACAATTTTTAAAGTGGCTTCAGTAATTGTACTCTTATTTTTTATGGTGCTTGCAGGAACATTTGCAAAAAATGTTAAAAGCTCGGTTGCGGGTTTAACCATCAGCATAAAAGGAATTGATGATCGGTCTAATTCGATTAGTTCAGGTTTAATTCATTGGAAAGACATTAAAGGAATTTCAAAAGTAAAGACACCATCAGCCAAATACATCCTGGTAATGGTTAAAAAACCACAAAAATATATTGACAATGCCAAGAACAATGCCATTAAAAGATTGTTAAATCATAACTTAAGCAACTTTAAAACGCCCATTGTTATTAATGTAACCTCCTTGCAAACTAATCTAGATGATCTAGAAAAAATTATTGCAGAGTACTCAGGGAGGTTTGGAATTAAATAAAGAAATTATGAAAGTAGATATATTGGCAATTGGCGCACACCCTGATGATGTAGAATTATCTGCCGCAGGAACAATAATGCAACAAATTAGCATTGGTAAAAAAGTGGCAATCGTTGATTTAACCGAGGGGGAATTGGGTTCACGCGGCACAATTGAAACGCGCTATGCCGAAGCCGCGGATGCATCTAAAATCATGGGAGTTTCAAAACGTGTTAACCTGAACTTGGGTGACGGGTTTTTTGATTTTTCAAAAGAAAATAAATTAAAAATAATCGAACAAATCCGATTTTTTCAGCCAGAAATTGTGATGGTGAATGCCTATTCTGACAGACACCCGGATCATGGAAAGGGAGCTACTTTAGCAAAAGAGGCGTGTTTTCTTTCTGGGCTTTTGAAAATTGAAACGAGTTTAAACGGTGTTGCGCAAGAAAAATGGCGTCCAAAGGCCGTGTATGGCTATATTCAAGATCATTATTTAAAACCAGACTTTGTCGTAGATATCACTCCTTTTATTGATCGGAAATTGGCTGCGATTCAAGCCTATAAAACACAATTCTTCAATCCTAAAGCCACGGCCCCAAATACGCCAATTTCTAGCCAAGAATTCTTAGATTTTTTAAAAGGACGTTGGAGCGAATTTGGACGTAGTATGGGAACGAAATACGGAGAAGGTTTTACTGTGGATCGTCCAATTGGCGTAAAAGATATTTCGGAATTAATTTAGACCGCTTCACTCATAGATATTAGATCACTACGTTGTTCGAAAATAGACTAAATGACGCATCAAATAATCAAACTATCAAATCATCAAACCATTGAATTTAATAGAAAAAGATAAAAATTACGTTTGGCATCCGTTTACACAAGCCTTAAATGCACCAGATCCAATTGCAATAACTTCGGCAAAAGGCGCTTGGTTGTTTGATGCGGATGGCAAAAAGTATCTAGACGCAAACTCATCATGGTGGACTATTAATCATGGGCATGCACATCCATACTTGGCAGCGCAAATTCATGAACAGTTTTTAAAAATGGATCATGTTATTTTTGCTGGTGCCACCCATCCTAAAGCCGTTGAAACAGCTGAACGCATTGTCAATTGTCTCCCCGACGGTTATCAAAAAGTGTTCTTTTCTGACAATGGATCAACAAGTGTAGAGGTTGGCATTAAAATGATTTACCAATACTGGCATAATAAAGGAATTGATAAGAAAAGGTTTTTGGCAATTGAAGGCGCGTATCATGGAGATACTTTTGGAGCAATGTCTGTTGGGCAGAGAGGATATTTTAACAAACCGTTCGAGCATTTATTTTTCGACGTGGATTTTATTCCATTTCCAACTGCTGAAAATGCGGAAGCTGTTTTATCCAAAATGGCGGAGTTTTTTGCGACAAGTGAATTTGCTGGATTTATATTTGAGCCATTGGTTCAAGGAGCCGCAGGAATGCGCATTTATGATGCCGAATGGTTGAATAGTGCGGTTGCATTGGCGAAAAAACACAATGTGCTAACGATTGCGGATGAGGTAATGACAGGTTTTTATCGTACAGGGACACTATTTGCCATCAATCAAATTTCAGAAACACCAGATATCGTTTGCATGTCTAAAGGCGTTACGGGAGGTGTAATGCCTGTTGGGCTTACAGTGACTACGCAACAAATCTTTGAGGCGTTCTTGTCAGAAGACACCAGTAAGGCGCTCTTACACGGTCATTCTTTTACCGGGAATCCACTTTCTTGTGCGGCGATTTGTGCCTCATTAGATTTATTTGAGCAAGAAGATACATTGAAATCAATTGATAGAATAGCGAATGCACATCAGGTATTTTTGAAAGCGCATGGTAATAATCCAGTCTTCAAAAATGCAAGAGCCTTAGGTACTATTTTGTCACTTGAAGTTGAAGTGGGAGAGGAGAGTAGTTATTTTTCGGACCTCAGGTTAAAGGCTTATAATTTTTTCTTAGAGAACAATTTATTAATGCGTCCGTTGGGAAATGTCATTTTTATTAATCCACCGTATTGCACAACTAACGAAGAGCTGCAGCATGCGTATGACAAAGTCATGGAATTTTTAACAGAGAAACGATAGTTCTTCTATTCGACTACAAATGCCCGAATAATATCAAGTGAACTAACCATTCCAATTACATTTCCATCTTCCATAACTACAAGATGATGTACACCATGTTTTAACATAGTTTTGGCTGCGTCATTCACGCGATTATTCTTTAAAACAATATGTACCTTTTCCGTCATAATATCTGCAACGCACATATTATCGTCATGTGCTTTAGCTAAATCGCTTGCGCTGAGTATTCCTGTTATTTCGCCATCTTCTTTTAAAACAGGGATAGCATTGATTGATTTACGATTGATTAATTCGCGGGTATGTTTGAGTTTCGTTTCTGCCCTTGTTACAACAACTGGCGCACTCATAATTTCTTCTATTTTCATCTCTGGTATATTTCAAGCTAAAGTTAGAACGATTAAAGCGAAATATTTTGACAATTATCAGTTATGGACATAAGCTTTGTCAATAAAGGCAAAAGACTATTTTGGTTTTCCATGTCATTTGTGATAATCGTTCTGCCTTTATTAAAATTATTGTCATATAAAGAAGTACGTTGCTATTTAAAAAAAAGGATAAATTTGTGATTGAAAATCTTTTTTATGAGAAGCTTCCAACCTATGCTTGGAATTCTGCGTAAATAGGGTAACGGATATTGAATAATGAGTAAATTACTTTTGATCATAACACTCTTTTCTTCAAGCAGTTTTGCTCAAATAATTAATGAGATATGCCCGTCAAATACCGAAGTTCATGAGGACTTTTTTGCAGGGTTTCTCGATTGGATTGAAATTTATAATCCAACCGATTCGCCGCTAAGTTTGGAAGGATATACCATGTCAGATGATCTATCAGATCCTGCTCAATGGAGTTTCCCTTCGATTACAATGCCTCCAGAAGGTTTTTTAACCATTACCGCTGCAGATGACCCCGTCCTTCCTCAAACGATTGGTTTTGCCTTCCCACGAAGGGGCGCAACTATTTATATGTTCTCGCCAAGTTCAGAGTTAATCGACTCTATTGCTTACCCAGGTTTAGAACCAAACCATTCTTATGGCTTAATTGATTCGCATTATTACTTTTTTGATACGCCTAGTCCTGGAGATCCCAACAACACAGAAATGGGTTTTAAAGGTTATGCAAATGCGCCAAATATAAATTTGGTTTCGGGGGCTTATTCCGCTGAAACGGAAATTGTCTTCACGCCAGTTTTACCGAGTGAAACCGTATATTATTCATATAATGGAAGCAATCCTGAAGCTGCCGTTCTTTACGAGAGTCCTTTCGAAATTGAGTATACAAAGAGCATTCGTGCAATTGCCAGAGCAGACTCTATGATTAATTCACCCTCGGTTTACCGTACTTATTTTGTTAATGAACACCATGATTTGCCAGTAGTGAATATTGGTGTAGATAGTTTAGACCTTTTTGATAACGAAACAGGAATTTTTATGATGGGACCGCATGCGATAGCTACCCCGCCGCATTTGGGAGCTAACTTTTGGGAAGATAAAGAAGTGCATGTCTATTACGAATATTTTGATGCTGACTTTGAGTTAGATGACGCCATGAATTGCCATATAGAAGTTTTTGGCGGAATTGGTTCGCGCTGGCGTGCCATGAAATCGATTCAATTAAGAGGAAAAAATACGTATGATAAAACTTATTTCACCTATCAATACTTTGATGAAAAGGACATTGATAAGTTTAGAAGGTTGGTTTTAAGAAATGGAGGAAATGATTTTTGCAATTCTTGTATGAAAGATGCCGCCTTGCACAACTACTTTATTCAGAGTGATCTCAATGTTGACTTAATGGCATATAATCCTGTAGTGGTATACATTAATGGACACTACTGGGGCATTCAAAATATGCGCGAAAAAGCAGATCGTTATTATATTCAATCCAATTATGGACTTGACTCTGATGAGGTGAATTTATTAGGCCAAGCTACGCTAGATGAAATTGATGGTGAAGCAACAGATTTTATAGCCCTCAATGCATATGCAACAAGTAACGATTTATCTGAGGATTTACACTTTGATTGGGTGAATGATCGGTTAGATATTAATTCATTTGTGGATTATTTTATCATTCAACTGTATGTCAATAATAGAGATTGGCCCAATTTTAATTTAAAAGTTTGGAATGCTGAAGGGCAAGAGAAGTGGCGGTATTTATGCTATGACATGGATGTAGGATTAAAGTACAACGGGGCAAGTTTAATTGAGCAGCAGAGTCTGGCCTTTATCTTAAACAATTTGAGCGATTCAAATCCACATGTTCAAATTTTAGAAGCATTGCTGGACAATGATGAGTTTCGGCGTTATTTTATTAACCGTTATTGTGATTTGTTGAACACAATATTTGATCCTGATGCCATTTATGGCAGTATTCTAGCACAAAAAGAAAAGCTTGAAAATGATATGGAACTGCATTATAATAAATGGTGCGGAGCAATTGCAGATTGGCATGAACGCTTTAATGGACAAAAAGGATTTATAGCAGGAAGAGAATTGGTAATTCATGGAGAGCTTTCTCAAATATTTGAAATTCCGCAGGCTGTTGAAATGACCTTTGATGTTTATCCAACAGATGCCGCAACTATTCGGTTAAATACGCTTGAGTTGGATGACTTCCCATTTGTAGGGTCTTATTTTAATACCAATAAAATTGACCTTACCGCCGAAATAAAATTTGGTGAAATTTTTAAATACTGGGAAAACTTGCGAACCGGTGAACGCCTTGAAACACTTCAAATTGAAGTTGACCCGAATGATCAAGACCATTGGGTGGTCGTTTGTCATTCCACAGAAATATTTGAATTAAAAACGGTGCCTAACCCAAGTCATAATGAATTAACCGTCGGTTTTTCAATTATTACTGCCAGCACGGTTGAAATTAGTTTGGTTGATTTGCAAGGAAAAGTAGTTAAGTCAACCTTTTATCCTGAGAATTTTATCCGAGGAAGGCATGAATTAGTAATTGATATGACTGACTTGCTAGCTGGACAATATATTTTGTTTTTAACCACAACTTACGGAAGAGAAGCGAGTCAAATTATTAAGTTGTAACTTAGGTTTACAATTTATAGCACAAAGTTTCGTTAAGCATACGACAAATTGAAAGCAAAGCCCAATGAACCGCATTAGTGCACTTATTATACTCCTCATCTCTGCGACTAGTTATAGTCAAGTTCTTAATGAGATATGCCCTTCAAATGTGGATAATTTTGAGAATGAGGATGAGGGATTTACGGATTGGATAGAGCTTTGGAACAATACAGGGTCTGAGTTATCCCTAGACGACTTTTATATCACTAACGATAGAGCCGATCCTACAAAATGGCAAATTGAATCAGATGAAGAGTTGGATGCTGGCGACAATATTGTGCTGTCTGCAAAAGAATTTCCAGAACTGACAGAAACCATCCCTTTTTCATTTAAAAGAGGAGGAGGTCATGTTTATCTCACCAATTCGGACGAAGAAATAATAGATTCGATCATTTATCCTGAATTGCAACCGAACGATTCTTATGGAAGGTACGCTACAAAGTGGTTCTATTTTGACACACCAACGCCTGAATCAGATAACACAGATGAAATCGGTTATAAAGGCTATGCCAGTCAACCGCAATTTAATCGTGTTGCAGGAAAATACAATAAAGGCACAAATATTACATTAAATACAACAGCTGATAGTGAGTTTATATATTATTCATTTAATGGAACGAATCCACTTGATGGAAATTTATACACGGGACCTATTGTTTTGCAAAAAACGAGCAGTATTAGAGCGGTTTCAATTGGCGATTCTTTAATTGCTTCGCCGGCGGCCTTTAGTACTTATTTTGTTGATATTGAACATCAATTACCAATTGTCAATCTTAATTTAGATAGTTTAGAATTGCTTGACGAATTAATAGGGATTTATGTTTTAGGACCAGATGCCGAAGAAGAATATCCGTATTTCGGCGCTAATTTTTGGAAAGACATTGAAATCCATGCCTATTACGAATATTTTGACACTGAAATGGTGATGCATGAAGCATTAGATTGCGGTGTAAAGATTCATGGTGGCACCGTTTCATCAACGCGCCCAATGAAATCGCTTCGCCTTGTTGCGCATGACCGTTATGAAAAGGAATCCTTCACCTATCCTTATTTTGATAATAAGGCCGTGAGTGATTTTAAGCGTTTATTGCTGCGTAATTCTGGGAGTGATTTTAATCAATCACATTTGAAGGATGGGGTGTTGCATAAATTTGTGTTGGATCATAAATTAAATGTGGACGCGCAAGGCTATCAACCTGTGATAGTATATATCAATGGTCTTTATTGGGGGATTCATAATATGCGCGAAAAATTGGATAAATATTACCCTACAAGTAATTATGGCGTTCACCCTGAAACGGTTAATTTGCTTGAAGAAGAAGAGTTAATTGTGATTGCCGGAGATTCTGCAGAATTTGTTGAATTAAGAGATTTTGTTGTGGACAATGACATGACGGATGAATCCAACTTTGATTGGGTAAAAGCGCGGTTAGATGTCAATTCAATGGTTGATTATTTTATCATGGAACTTTATGTCAATAACCGAGATTGGCCTTATAATAATCTCAAATTATGGAATTCACCTTCACATCCGCAATGGCGTTATTTTTATTCTGATTTGGATGCAGGGGTTAAATATTACGGTCCCGATTTAATTGATTTTAACAGTTTGCAATATATTCTAGGACCCTATGGAGATGGAAATGTCCATGTAATCATATTTAAAAAAATATTGGAAAATCCAGAATTCCAGCGCTATTTCATCAATCGTTACGCAGATTTAATGAATACAATTTTAGAAGCAGATTACATCATCAATTACATCTATAAAGCCAAAGAAAAATTGGATCCTGAAATGCAACGGCATTTTTATAAATGGTATGGTCTTTACGACGAGTGGAATGAAAATTTCCATGATTATGACAAGTTTTTTAATGAGCGGGTTGCCATTGTTCAAAACGAATTATCACTTGTGTTTGAAAAGGAACCTGCATTGGATGTATTTGTTGGCATGTATCCTTCAAGCGCTGGCATAGTTGAATTAAATACGATAGAATTGGACAGTTTTCCTTTTATTGGCAAATATTATCCCGCAAATAAAATTGACTTAACCGCAGTCGCAAATGTAGGGGAAACGTTCGTCCATTGGGAGAATTTAAGAACCGGACAAATCATTAAAAATGAACATATCCAAGTTGATCCAACTCTTGGCGATAGTTTAATTGCCATATTCGAGTCCAATGAATCACCGTTTGATTTGGCATTTTATCCAAATCCCCTTGTTACACATGGCCAACTGACCTTCTCTGTGCAAGAATCGGATGAAGTTAAAATCCAATTATTCAATTTACAAGGAGCATTTATTGCTGAATTAGCTTATCAATATTTAGCCAAAGGCAGCTACTCCCGTTTGTTTCGCTTTGAGCAATTGAAGGCAGGTACTTATTTCATAAGAGTCATTACGCCTGTTGGAACAGAGTCCATCCAGTTTATTAAAGTCTAGCCTTGTTCTGTTTGCTTTCGCGCGGCCTGCTCCGGTGGCCACAATCATTTAGCATAGTAAAACGGTACGCTTCAAGAACACTGAGGCTCTCGAAGTGCTTTTGAATTTTAACCAACGGCTTCTTTTTTGTACTAGCGCTGTGCAGGATTTGTAATCCTGCACCAACTAAACTTCGCTGGTTCCGAAAGCTTTCGGGTGTAATCCTGCGACTGCACGATTAACTCGGTAAAGACCAAATACTAATTAAAATCAATAAAATGCCTACCTTTTATTTTTTACTGTCCGTGCACGGAAAAACCCCAAACTTGAAATGCCGAACGCGACATTCAATCAAAAAAAATCCCCTGTACAAAAAGCACAGAGGATTAAAATTTAGTTTTCTTATTAGGGATTAGCCATTCACAATGTCGTCGTATTCCGCCATGAATGCTTCATCATCTTCGAACCATTGTTTCACTTTATTCAATATTTTTTTTGATATATCCGGTTGTCTCGCTTGTTTAAAATAACGGGCATATTCAATTATACCTATTCTTAGCATATTCATATCAACCTCTCTCCAATCTTCAACGCTTTCAACAGCATCTAATCTTGCTTGTGCTTCTTTAGCTGTAATTTTGGCACTTCCTTTATCTTTAATTTGGAATTGACATGCAGCTAATAAAAAATGTGAACCTACATCTGCAGGGTCAAGTCTTTGTAATTTCATTACAGTACCTCTTAATCGGCTATAATCCTGTACATCAACCATGTTTGTGATTTCTTCAACAACAGACTCCTTAATTTCTGTATAGTATTTTAAATTATCAGCATACATTGAGCCATCTTTATCCTTTTTTAAACCTTTACCAGCCATACCAATGGCTTGATTGTAAGCTTTTGGATAATCTTCATCATAAATATCGTCTTTTGACATTTCAAAATATCCCATTGAGCAATACAAATAAGGTAAAGCATCTCTTTTAGTCTTATCGTTACCAATATACTTTTCAGCTTTGGAAACCAATTTTTCATAATCGCCATCTGCAAAATAGATTAATAAATCATCATAATTTGGCGGTTGAGCAGATGCTTGAAAGGCGCAGCCAATTGTAAATATGAATAAGAAGAATAAATTTTTCATTGTATTTCGTTTTTTCTATTTAACTCAAATAAGGTGCCAAAAGTTACACAATAATAGGCATTAACTAAAATTTAACAAGTTCAATCCTTGTGAAATTTAAGTAAAATATCAAGTATATCAATCGCTGCAGTCGCTATTTTCGTCCCAGGTCCAAAAATTCCCATCACACCGTGCTCATATAAAAAGTCATAATCTTGCGCCGGGATTACTCCACCTACAACAACCATAATATCATTTCTGCCTTGTTTTTCCAATTCAGCAATTACTTGCGGAATTAAGGTTTTATGACCTGCCGCCAAAGAGCTTACACCCAATATGTGAACATCATTCTCTATCGCCTGCATAACAGCCTCTTCTGGTGTTTGAAAAAGTGGCCCAATATCTACATCAAAGCCAATGTCTGCAAATGAGGTTGAAATAACCTTGGCGCCTCTATCATGTCCGTCCTGACCCATTTTAGCCACCATAATACGCGGACGACGACCTTCATATTCACTATACTCATCTGCCAATTTTTTGGCTTTTATAAAATCATTATCATCCATAGCTTCTGCTGAATATACGCCAGATATAGAGCGAATGGTTGCCTGATAGCGACCAAAAACTTCCTCCATGGCGTCTGAAATTTCTCCTAACGAGGCTCTATGACGGGCACATGTTACTGCCAAGTCTAATAAATTGGAATCAGATTTAGCACCAGCCGTTAAAGCCTTTAATGCATTTTGTACGGCAGTCTCGTCACGATTGGCCTTCATTGTATTGAGGCGTTCAATTTGAGATAAACGAACTTGTGTATTGTCAATTTCACGGATATCAATTGGTTCTTCCTCATCTAATTGATAACGGTTCACTCCAACAATAATGTCTTTATTTGAATCTATTCGCGCTTGCTTTCGAGCTGCGGCTTCTTCAATTCTGATTTTTGGAATGCCTGCTTCAATAGCTTTCGCCATTCCGCCTAAACCTTCAATTTCAGTAATATGTTCCCAGGCTTTTTCAACTATTTCTGCAGTTAACTTTTCTACATAGTATGAACCTGCCCAAGGATCAATAATTTTCGTGATTCCTGTTTCTTCTTGTAAATATATTTGCGTATTTCGCGCTATTCGTGCCGAAAAATCGGTAGGCAATGCAATGGCCTCATCTAATGCGTTTGTATGCAAAGACTGTGTTCCACCAAGTGCGGCAGCCATAGCCTCAATGCATGTGCGTGCAATATTATTATAAGGATCTTGTTCGGTTAAACTCCACCCAGAAGTTTGGCAATGTGTTCTTAAAGCCAATGATTTTGTGTTTTCAGGTGAGAATTCGTTCACCATTTTGGCCCAAATCATTCGTCCAGCGCGCATTTTTGCGATTTCCATAAAATGGTTCATGCCAACAGCCCAAAAGAAAGAAAGACGCGGAGCAAAACTATCAATGTCCATTCCAGAAGCAATGCCTGCTTTTATGTATTCTAATCCGTCAGCCAAAGTATAAGCCAATTCCAAATCTGCTGTCGCACCTGCTTCTTGCATGTGATATCCAGAAATTGAGATAGAATTAAATTTAGGCATATGCTGTGACGTATACTTAAAAATATCAGCAATAATTCGCATTGAATGTCCTGGAGGATAGATATAAGTATTCCGTACCATGAACTCTTTCAAAATGTCATTTTGAATTGTGCCTGCCAATTGTTCGGGCGATACACCTTGTTCCTCTGCGGCAACAATATAAAAGGCCAAAATAGGAATCACGGCGCCGTTCATAGTCATTGAAACCGACATTTTATCCAACGGAATTTGATCGAAAAGGATTTTCATATCCTCTATAGAATCAATCGCAACTCCAGCTTTTCCTACATCTCCTTCAACTCTTTTGTGGTCTGAATCATATCCTCTATGGGTTGCTAAATCAAAAGCTACCGATAGTCCTTTTTGCCCTGCAGCTAAATTTTTACGATAAAATTCATTTGATTTTTCAGCTGTTGAAAAACCTGCATACTGGCGGACCGTCCAAGGGCGCATGGTATACATAGTTGAATATGGTCCACGTAAATTTGGCGCAATACCTGACACAAAATCGACGTGTTTTAGTCCATCAATATCGGCTTTGGTATAATGGTTTTGAATTCCAATTTTTTCGGCTGTTTTAAATATTTCCTTTTTATCAGCTTTACTTGTCGCATTTTGAAACTCAGGTTTGATATGATCAAATTTTACTCTATTCATGTCTGCTTCAATTATTAGGGAAATGATTTTCTAGGTAAAAAGGTCGAAGCGCTTTAAATTCTCCGTTTTCTACAGTGTTATCGGCCGAAACATTAATCCAAGTCTCAGTACCGTTAGGATGTTTGTTGACACCTAAAAAGGTGCGCTTATTGTCAACTAAATCTGCAATCAATTGTTTTTGATTTTCTAAAATTTTGGACTGAATCGCATTGTTTTTGACAGAAGCAATAAGCCCACCGTTCGCTTCAATCTCTTGAAATAATGCCCAGCTTTTTGTCAATAATTGTTCACTTAAAGCCTCAATTGTATAGGAGCCGCCGCTAGGGTCAACTACTTTATCTAGATAAGCTTCTTCTTTTAAAACCAATTGAATGTTTTTTGCAATTCTTTCAAATCGGGCTACTTCCTCAGAAGTTCCATGTTTGCCATAAGTAACGGTCAAAACATCACATCCGCCAATAACTGCTGACATGGCTTGTGTCGTTTCTCTTAAGGGATTATTGTTCTTGTCATTTTGAGCCAAATGGCGCAAATTGGTTTTCGCATAGATTACTGGATTAGTAATCTTGTATGAAGGATCGTACGCCTTAAATACAAGCTGAATTAAATCCTTTATGACTCTAAACTTCGCAATGTTTACAAAGTAATTTTCATTCACACTTAGTTCTACAACCAGTTTGTCATTAATTTCAGTTAATGCACATCCTTGTTCATGCAAAAA
The DNA here is from genome assembly GCA_013138735.1 of Crocinitomix sp. Lineage (GTDB taxonomy): Bacteria > Bacteroidota > Bacteroidia > Flavobacteriales_D > Crocinitomicaceae > Crocinitomix. Next base: position 47,793 of record WTCE01000117.1, read on the forward strand.
TTGAACATATTCATTGATATGTGCCAATGTAAAGGCCAATTCTTGCAAAGTTGATGCCCCGGCCATGCCATATTGAGCACCAGAAATCCAAATGGATTTATTGTTAGCGTGTTTTTGATATACCGCTAAAAAATCTGCCAATTCAAATTGCGATTTACCTAATTCAAGGTTCTTTGCAATCACATCAAAGTTCACAACGCTATTCAATGGAATGGCTGAATTTAATGCTGCTTCTTTATCAGTAAATGTGATGTCGCTCGCAATATGTTCGAATGCTACGCCGCTTGTTAATTGATCAAAACTTGTTGTTTTGTCTACTTTCAAACCAATTGCATCAACCCCTTCATTCAAGGCATTCAACAGGTTAGCGTTATCTGTAAATTCTTGTCGAATTTTCCACGAATTATCAGGCTTGGTCAAATTTCGGCTCAATCCATTTTCAGGTTTGTCCACAAGATTATCACCATGATGATAGGCTACAATTTCTAAGTCTGGCTCTGGCTTAGAGGTTAAAACAGCTAAAGGTTTTCCTTTTAAGTCTGTTTCAATTTTTTCCATCCATTCGGCATAGCTTGTGGATGAGAAATCCTTAAAGATCTCGTTTATATTCATAAAATTGCATTTCAATTATTGAAAAAGCGTGGGGATACGTTTCGTTCCCTTGTCAAATTTAACAGTTTTGAATGATTTAATGGCTTAGTTTAAATAATCCATTATAATCTTAAAAACGATCCCTAGGATCCCGCAGGAAGCAATAAAACCAGAAACAAAATACTGTTTAAAGGAATAGCCTTTTTTTTGAACCATCCAACCAGACAGTAATCCTACAACTAAAGAAATTGAAACAACGTATATTATGGCTTCTAATCCACTCATTTGTTATGGCTTTTAGATTTTTCCCAATAAATATCCATATCAGCTAAATTCATTTCACTCAACTCTTTTCCATCCTTCTTCGTTTCAATTTCCATCCATTGAAAGCGATTAATAAATTTTCGGTTCGTTTTTGCCAAAGCATCTTCAGGATTAACACCTATCCAACGGGCATAATTTATCATTGAAAAAAGGACATCCCCAAATTCTTCTTCCATCTTTTCTTTATTGCCAGCTTCCACTTCAACCTTTAATTCGGCAATTTCTTCTTCAACTTTATCCCATACTTGTGTTTTGTTCTCCCATTCAAAGCCAATGCCTTTTACTTTGTCCTGAATTCGGGTGGCCTTAACTACTGCTGGTAAAGACTTAGGGACACCTTCTAAAACTGATTTTCTTCCTTCTTTTAGCTTCAATCTTTCCCAATTCGCCTTTACTTCTTCCTCATCTTGTACTTCAACATCACCATAAATATGCGGATGTCTGTAAACCAATTTGTCACATATTGCGTTAAGTACATCAGAGATGTCAAAGTCGCCAGTCTCTGAAGCTATTTTAGAATAAAAAACCATGTGTAACATTAAATCACCTATTTCACCTTTTAATTCGGCCATATCGCCTGCTGTAATAGCGTCAGCTAATTCGTATGTTTCTTCTATGGTTAAATGGCGAAGTGATTCGAGTGTTTGCTTTTTATCCCATGGACATTTTTCACGCAATTCGTCCATGATATTTAATAACCGCTCAAACGCTTTCAGTTTATGGTTCATTTTTTTAGTTTTGCGTAAAATTAAATTAAACTTCGCATTTTGAGAATAGTTTTACTCTTTTTGTTCGTAATGTTTCTGCAAGACGGAATTACTCAACAGGTAGGTCCGTTTTCTATGTCATTATCTCCCCGTACCGGTCTTTTAATGGCGCATAGAGAAACTATGCATCATTTAGTAAAAGGCCGTGCAAATGCACTAGAACTGGAGTTTTCAAGACAAGACACGTCAAAAGGTGCCTATAGTCAAATCTACCGTTACCCTTCTAGAGGAGGTTCATTTGTGTTACAAGATTATGGCAACCGCGAGGTGCTGGGCACAAGTCTTACATTTTTTAGGTTTACAAAATTTCCAATTTATCAAAGTAAAAAATGGGGATTCATAGATTTTAGACTGGGGCAAGGGTTGAGTTATATTACAGAAAAGTATGATCAGCACGGCAATAAAAAAAATATAGCAATAGGTTCACATATCAACGGGTTTGTGAATTTGAATTTTTCATGGACGAAACACTTTAACAAGTTTTTTGTTGGGGCGGGAATAGATTTTTCACATATTTCCAATGCAAGTTTGAAGTCACCCAATCAAGGATTAAATACATTGACAACATTTGCCACTTTAGGATATAATTTCTATGAGCGGCAAGTATATGATCAACCAAAATTTTCTTTAGACTCCATTGATACAGTACGCAAATTTTCAAAATGGCACTTTCAATTCGTGTTTAGCTTAAAACAAAACGTGGCGGATCATTTACAACCCCGAAACTTTGGAGTTGCTGCTTTACAAGCTCTTTATCGTAAAAGGTTAAGTCCGGTTTGGGATGTTGAATATGGGATAGATTTAGTTTATAATGAAGCCAACCGTTGGTTTTATGATGTGCAACCAGAGCCGGTTTACGAGGGTTTTTTGATTGGCGGCTATAGCGGACTGTCCTTATCAGTTTATAAAACCCAAATTTATTTCGGAGTAGGGGTATATGCATTGAATTTGATTAATCCCGCTGGTTGGGTTTATAACCGTACCGGAATTCGATTTAAGGGGGATGGTCCATGGGATTTTTCCATTGGAATTAAGGCACATATTGGTGTGGCAGATTATTTAGAGTGGGGATTGGGTTATAGTTTGTAGCAAGAAAGATGAAGGAAATAAAAAATATCGGTTCAAAATTTTTACGGAAAGGTCTTGTCGCAATTGTACTTTGTGTTGTTGTGGCCTCATGTACAAAGGCAGAAGATAGAAGATGTTTAAAAGGGGCAGGCGAATATACTGAGTTTAGTATTCCGTTAGATTCTGTTCGCGCTTTTCATTTAAATAAAAATATTAAATACCGCATCTATCAGGACAATAGCTATAAGGTGGTTATTAAAGGAGGGAGTAATTTAGTTTCACAAATTGAGTTAGATAATAGAGATAATGTACTTTATGTGGATAATCGAAATCAATGCAATTTTCTAAGATATCCACAAGAATTGGTTGAGGTTGAAATTCATTACCCTTATTTAAAGAATTTTTATATTGACGCAACTGATTCAGTTGTTTTTGCAAACAAAGTAATTTCAAGATCACTTTTTGTTGAAATGCGAAACGGTGGTGGAAGTTTAATTGCAGATGTAGATGTTGCTATAATTTCCATGGTTGTATCTAATGGAGCAGGAGATTTTACCCTCACGGGTAAAGCGGCAGAAGCAGAGTTGAAAATTCAAAATAATGGTTCGGCAAATGCAATCGGTTTCCGTTCTGTTTATACCTATATCTATCAAAACTCTACTGCAGACTTATTCATTAACTTAGATAATTCTTCAGCCCTAATTGTCATTGATGGAACGGGGGATGTACTCTACAAGAACGTTGCTGGAAATATCATATCAAAAGGGGTTGGTTCTGGACGGATTATAAAATTATAATTAATCATTGCGTTGAGTTTTCAGTTTTAATCTTAATTTTATTCTTTAAAACAATATTTAAACCAAAATCTATTATTATGCATAAACAAAGATTAGCAGTAATTATCGCAGCAGGAGTAGGAGTCATTGCATCTTTTTTGCCGTGGTTAACAGTGACATTACCATTTTTTGGTAGTACTAGTGTAAACGCACTTTCTTTTTGGCAGGGAATTTTCTTTCTACTGTTGTGTGGAGCTGCTGGAACATTCGCCTTTCTTGGAGATAACAGAGAGGGACCAATTGATCCACAGAACGTGAAGTTTGTTGCTGGTGGAGGTGCTGGAGCTTTCTTGATGGTTGTGATTGTTTTGATTAGCGGAACAGGCTCATCATACGGAGATGTTGGAGGGAGTTTTGGAATTGGGTTGTGGATTGGTTTACTAGCTGCTTTAGCAATCGTGGCAGTACCATTCGTGATTAAAGACAGCGGAGAATTTTCAATGCCAACAAAAGACAGCATTAAAGACGAATTCAACGAAATTAAGGATAAGTAATTATCCACTCACTTAAAAACGCCATTACCCTATAAGGGTAATGGCGTTTTTTTTAAATAACATATTATGAACAGAGACGAATTACACAACGAAATTATAGAAGATTTAGGGGGGCATGTGTCTGATGGTCAATTGCCTCAATTTTTGAATGTCTTAACTATTTTAACATTTATTGGAAGTGGACTAGCTTTAATAATGGGGCTTTATAACTTAACAACGGTAGATGAGCAGCAAGCAAATATTGATTTGCTAAATAGCATGCCTAGTGCTAACTTTCTAGGGCCAGAATTTACACAAGCCGCACAAGCTGCGCTTGACAATATCTATTTATTACAAGGAACAGGCATAATTGCTGCAATTTTGTGCTTAATTGGTGCTTATTTAATGCGTAAATTGAGCAAGACAGGATTCTTTCTTTATATCGTTGCTTCAGTAGCCAGCGTTGCAGTGCCAATCTCAGTTGTTGGTTTTGGTTTAATGGGTATGATGATCCTCATTGGAGCAGTCTTTACAATAGCCTTTGTAATAATGTATAGCGTTAATTTTAAGTACTTGAAATAAAATTATTTATTACACTTAAACGGCTGGATGTTTTGAATTTAATCGAATAATGTTACTTTTGAAACACTAAACTAAATAAAAACCAAAATCTAATTAATTATGTCAGAAGAAATTATTGATGGAAACTCTGGAGGATCAGGAGAAGTACCACAAGCATTAAAAACTTTAGGAATTCTAAGTATTATAGGTAATGCCCTATGGGGACTCCTTTTTCTAATCGGAATGTTTTGGATTCTTGGAAATACTGCAGGTCTTGCTGGTATCATGCCAGGATTAGGAGATGCGCTTATATTAGTTGTTGTTATTTGTGTTGTGATTATTTTACTCAATATATTGGGTCTAATGGGTGCAATGAAAATGATGAAAGGAAACAAAGGTGGTTTTATAATGTACACTGTTGTGACAAGTTTATGGGCACTATTAATGCTTTTAGCTGGAGTTGAAGGTGGTATCTGGTATATTCTTTCAGGTATTGTATCAATTGGATTCATTGTTGCATTTAGCATGCAATTGAAGAAATTGTAGTTTCAATTTTAGAAGAAAAAATTCATCTTAAAGATGATAAACGCCTTGACAATAAATGTCAGGGCGTTTTTTTGTTATCAAAGTACGGTTAATTTGCCAATTCGATATTCTACCGGCTATTCATCTCTTTTCTATAGCCGCGATTTTGATTTATCTAAAATGATTTCGGTTTTAGAAACTCAGTCTTACGTGAATAATCTTATTTTTGAAACACTAAACTAAATAAAAACCAAAATTTAATTAATTATGTCTGAAGAAATTATAGATATGGGCTATGACGCCGGTGCTACGGGGTTAGTTATTAATGAACAAATTAAAACTGAATTAAGAAAAACGGCCAAATGGACTACTTTTTTAGCTGTTTTAGGATTTATTGCGATTGGCGTAATGGTTCTGAGTTCACTATATATGTTGTCTAACGCAAGTAGTGGGTATGGGTATTTTAGTGAGCAATTGTTTGCAATGGGTGTCACCTACATCATTGTTGCAATAATCTATTTCTTTCCAGTTTATTTTTTAATGAAATTTTCAACGAAAATGAAAGATGCATTAGGACTTGGTGGCCAAATGTCTTTGAATGAGGCATTCGGCTATATGAGAAAGCAATATCAATTTGTTGGTATCCTTGCTATCGTGATAATTTCCATTTATATTATTGTTATACTAGGAGCGCTTTCAATGGTCGGCCGATTTTAATTGAAATCAAGCTATTAAAAAATGATTCCAGTCTTGTGAATCGTTTTTTTTTTGTTTCTAACTAAAACAATCCTTAAGTTTGTACCGAAATTTGACAGAAATGAAATTAGCACTATTTACAATTGTACTTTTAGGATTAGGATTTGCAGGAATTGCAATAAAAATCTGGGGAAAAAAAGGTGGCAAGTTTGAAGGAACATGCGCAAGTAATAACCCAATGTTCAATAAAGAAGGCGAAAACTGTACGTTTTGCGGTGCGCGGCCAGATGATCAATGTTTAAAAGAAGACGTTGTAGCATAGAATTTAACCCTTCGGCAAAGACCTGATGTCGACACTTCTATAAACGGAGCATGACCCAATGCAATAAGGCTTGGGGCGGCACTTTTCATAATAACAAATTCACAATTATGGCATTCACACTACTTCTATCTATTTTCTCATGACTTTTATTGGGATCAATTTTAGTTGCCTTAGGTGTAATTAGTGGTTAATCGGAAATACAGCAAAATCAAAATCGCATCTTTTGAGTTTATTTCCATTATTTTTTCGTCGTCTGATGCTTAGGCATCTCCTAAAAAAAAAAGAACGAAACTAAGTCTCAAAATCTAGTCAATTTCTGAAAATTTGTCTATTTCCGACTAAATACTATTTATCGTGCGTTATCAATCTGCGATCAAACTTTTCAAAAGAACCTCTGCACAAGCAATTCAGAAATTAGATGATCAGAATATAGCAGAAGAGGAAGAAGGGTGTGAAGGTTTTTTTCCAAATGCGTTAGCTGTCATTGGTGATTCCTTTTCATTATTATTAGGTAGCAAGGACGAAGGAGCCACGTGCAATCCGAAGGATAAAAAAACACACGGTACAATTGTGTTTCTTGGCCAAACAATCATTATAATTGGATACATAGTGGCTGTATCACCATTAATAAGCGGACTTTTTATATTGTCCATGAAAAATAGCACGAATTTCAGTTTTTAAAATCAATGATACAGTTTTAAGTGTCAAGAAATCAATACTCCCTACTAAAGGCTATCATCAAATATTTCACCCTTCGATAGTTCAAGACTTCAATAAACTCAAGGCGGCACATTGAAAATTTATCATTACACACTTCGACGAGCTCAGCGCGGCGCATTGAAAACCTCGTCAAAAAGCATTAATAATTGCCCATTGAAAATCCCCGTCAAAACGTATTGATAATTGCGCATTAAAAAAATGACTCTAACTAAACCGCCACGTCATTTTCGCGCAAGGCATTATTCAATGAAGTTTTTTTATCGGTACTCTCTTTTCGTTTTCCAATAATTAATGCACAAGGCACTTGATATTCTCCAGCAGGAAATTGTTTTGTATATGAGCCAGGTATAACTACACTGCGCTCTGGAACATGGCCTTTCGTTTCCTTAGGCTCATCACCCGTTATATCAATTATCTTCGTTGACATGGTTAAAACCACATTCGCTCCAAGAACCGCCTCATTACCTATGCGTACACCTTCTACTACAATACAACGTGAACCAATGAATGCATTGTCGCCAATAATCACAGGAGAAGCCTGTAAAGGCTCTAAAACACCGCCAATTCCAACACCACCACTTAAGTGAACGTTTTTTCCAATTTGAGCACATGAACCTACCGTTGCCCAAGTGTCAACCATTGTTCCCGCATCCACATAAGCACCAATATTTATATAAGAAGGCATCATAATAACGCCAGATGAAATATAAGCACCATAACGCGCAATTGCATGGGGAACAACGCGAATTCCTTTTTCCTTATAACCCGTTTTTAAAGCCATTTTATCATGAAATTCAAACGGTCCAACTTCAATTGTTTCCATTTTTCGCATTGGAAAATACATAACAACTGCTTTTTTAACCCATTCATTGACTTGCCAAGTGCCGTCAGCTAAAGGTTCCGCAACACGTAATTTCCCAGCATCTAGTTCTGCAATAACTTTATTAATTGCATTTTGGGTTTCGGCATTCTCTAATAATGCTCGATTGTCCCAAGCGTTTTCAATAATTGTTTGCATAGTCATGTTATCCGTTAAATTTCAGTTCAAAGATAGCACTTGATCGATTAAACTTCTTTATTTTTGTGAAGAATAATTAACGAAATACAAAAGAGATGTTTGGAAACGGAATGATGAAAAAAATGCAAGCCATGCAAGAAAAAGCAGAGGAAGCAAAAGAGCGATTGAATCACATCAAATTAATTGGAGAAGCCAAAGAAGGTGCAGTGAGAATTGAAGTGAATGGAAATGGAGTCATTACTGATTTAAAGTGGAGCGACGACTTGCAAGGCACAGAATTGAAACAGTTAATTATTACAGCTGCAAATCGCGCTTTAGAACAGGCTAACCGAACCAAAGAAATGGAAATGGCACAAGCAGCTAAAGGAATTATTCCTGGAATGTGATTTAGTCACTAGTCATTAGTTTTTTTTGCCTACTGCCTACTGTGTCTTTATCAGTCATCAAATTCTATCGGTCAAATAATAATTTGTTTTTGGCTTAACGCTTCAATTCGCGTCAAACCGAATTGAAAATTGTTAATTGTACATTGCACATTCAACGAAGTAACCTGCCTACTGATTAGAAATCTCTTTGATTTTACCGTGTAACTTTCTAATTGTATCGTTGTTAAGACCAAGGAAATTGCTCTTGATTTCAGCCACATTTTGATCAGCATCAAAAATAACTAGCTGAAGCTTTTTTAAAAGAAGATTTCTCATAAGAAAACTATTTCTTCCATCCCCAAAAATTAACTCAGATTTTAAGTCTGTGAGCTTGATTTTAATAATTTTGGTTGTAGAAATGGAGACCTTACTAATTTGAATTATTCCTTGAGAAGCATCAATATTAATCTCATTTATTTTTGAACCTCTTAATCCAGTTAAAATAAGTGCTGCACCTAACATTGGGCCAGCAAATGTCCAAATGTTTGGGTAGATATCATTATTAAAAAGATGTATCATATAGGACAGTATGACTGATCCGCATATTAGTTCAAGCAAAAAGAGTGCTTTGACAGGAAAGATATGTTTGTAAATAGTTTTCATTAGTAATTTCTATCCATTTTTCGACTAATGCCTCTAGGCGAAACCCTCTAAAAAGCTTTCAAACAAAAATTAAGCAAAATCAATCCTGCCGACAAAGAAAAAAGTCCAACAATAAGCATTGCTCCTTTGCGAAATTTAAATCGTAAATGCAATACCGTAAATAACAGCGTTGCGATTAGCGGAATTGTTGCGGGGAAAAGTTGAATACTCCCCCATAAATCACCATGGAAAAGTAAATCTACTGAACGTTGAAAACCACAGCCCGGACATTCAACTCCTAGTGTAGATTTCCAATGACATTCGAACATAAATTAATAACGGTAGTTGAATCCGTTACCTGTGCCAAGTATCACTAATATAAATAGAAGATAAATCAGGAATAAAGCAGAAAGAGATAAGCCAATAATTGCGCAAATTTTACCTGCGTTAGAATTAGCATAAGATGCTTGATATTTTGACGGATTAGAATCATATAAAGCCTTATCCGATTTATGCAGTGAAAGTGCAATTACTCCTAAAATTATACCAGGTACGCCGTATAACCAGCACGTCACAATTGAAAGTATTCCTAATACCAGTACAGCTGTAGCATTTGGTAATGCCTGTGGGTAGTTGTCGCCTGAATCAGTCGTGCGAAAATCATCAATTTCTTCCAAATTGCTCATAGTTTTGTGTTAAAGTTAAGTTATTCAAGCCTTAATAATAAGGGGGCTAAAATGGCTTATGATATAGCCGTAAATGTACTGATTTTTAATTATTTTTGATCAATGGACATCATTTTATTAATAATTGTCTCTTTTGGGGCAAGTTGGTTGACATTTTTTTGCGGATTTGGTCTTGGTACCATGTTGACTCCTGTTTTCTATTTAATGTTTAAAGACGTGACTTTGGCCATTGCCGCAACTGCTATTGTCCATTTTTTAAATAACGTTTTCAAATTTTTATTGATGAAACGCAGTGTAAATTGGAACGTAGCCATTCCTTTTGGTTTGGCAGCAATTCCCGCAGCTTTTATAGGTGCTTTCCTGGCAACTAAAATTGATAACCAAATCATTCATGAGTATGTGCTAGGTGGTCGTGACATGCAGATTGATCTTTTGAATTTTGTGTTTGGACTGATATTAATTGGCTTTGCTTTGATCGAACTCATTCCGGCGTGGAGCATTGCCTTTTCAAAAAAAAGTTTGTGGTTGGGTGGATTAATAAGTGGTTTTTTCGGTGGACTTTCAGGTCATCAGGGAGCATTACGAACTGCTTTTTTGATTAAATTCAATTTGAAGAAAGAAGTGTTTATTGCAACCGGAATAATGGTGGCTTTAGTAATTGACGTGGTACGTACCTCAGTTTATGCAACCAGTTTTGATTATGGCGCAATTAGTGAAAGTTGGTTGCTGATCTTAGCCTCATTAATTGCGGCTTTAGTAGGAGCGATAACAGGAAAGGTGTTTTTGAAAAAAATTAAGTTGGAAATGCTCAATTTGGTGGTGGCAATTGCCATGCTGGTTTTTGGTGTTACTTTAGCGGGTGGAATATTGAATTAAAATGACGAAGAAAGAAGTTAGAGAAAAATATAAGCAGTTAAGAAAAGCACTTTCAGCAAATGAATTGGCCGAGCAATCATTGGCAATTTTTGAGTTGACTAAAAGTGGTTTTGAATTAGAAGGAAAGAACATCAGCGTTTTTTTACCAATTGAACGATTTTTAGAAATTAATACTTGGCATTTTCTAAGAAAAATTAAGGCAGATTTTTATTTGCCCGTTATTAAGGGGGCGGATGAATTGGTGCATATAAAATATGAAAATCCGAGTCAAATTGAAACAACAAGTTGGGGCATTCCAGAACCAACTTATGGCGAAACAATCGCGCCTAAAGAATTAGATCTTGTTTTAGTACCACTTTTAGCAATTGATAAAAAAGGCTATCGGGTTGGCTATGGCAAAGGTTTTTATGATCAGTTTTTGGCAAATTGTACGGAAAATTGCCAGTTTATTGGTTTGAGTTATTTTGATCCAATTGAAAAAATTGATGATTTACATGAAGCAGATATCCCGCTTCACTTTTGTGTAACACCCGAAGGAATTGAGGCATTTTAAATTCAAAATGCCGACGCAGCAAAGAAAAATTTATTAATTGACTTTATTTTTCTTTCTTTAGAAAATCCAAGTGTGCGTTTATATCGTATTTAAATGGATGCTCAGTCTCTTAATGCGATTTTGTTTCTTGGACTGATTATTGTTATCTTTCGGGAAAGAGAAAAATAAAATATAATGCTGTAAGTAATTGCAGTTTAACGCGACAACCCTTAATAACAAATTAAATATGAAAAATATATTATTATTCGGACTTCTTATCGTCTCAGGAATGACATTCGCATCTGATCAACCCGATCATAGTATTTTCGATCGGTTTTTGCAAAAATATGTCAGTTCTTCAGGCAAGGTAAACTATAAGGGAATGAAAACCCAAATGGATTCCTTAGATGCTTATATCACAGAATTAAGAGGGACGTTTCCATCTAGCGATTGGAGTAGAAATGCTAAAAAGGCCTATTATGTAAATGGGTATAATGCCTATACTTTAAAACTTGTATTAGTCAAATATCCACTAAATTCGGTGAAAGATGCTTCTTTTAGTGGAAAGGATATTTGGTCTGTCAAATTGGTCAAATTAGGTGCTAAGACATTTACTTTGGCACATGTAGAAAATGAGATTTTAAGAAAAATGAAGGATGCAAGAATTCACTTTGCAATTAATTGCGCCTCTTATTCTTGTCCTAGAATTTGGAATCATGCTTTTACGGAATCAAACATCAGTTCAAGAATGACAAAGTTGACAAAGGAGTATATTAATAATCCAAAACATAATATTATTACTGAAAAGAAAATTAAAATCTCAAAAATTTTCGATTGGTATTCAACTGACTTTGTAAAAGACGATCAAACATTAATTCAATATTTAAACAAGTATTCTAAAGTTCAAATCAGTTCAACAGCAAAAGTTGAATACCTTCCATACAATTGGTCATTAAATGAGTAATATAACACTACCAAAACGTTTGAGCGTAAGAGCACAAATCGATTTATTAAATCAATCGGCAAGCACGGGTACATCTTTTGTTGCAAAAATGAAGGACTGTGATGCGTTTCCACTAAAGCCTAAGGGCTTGGAGATTATGCAAATTAACGTAGGTTATATGTGTAATATGGAGTGCACACATTGCCATGTTGATTCTTCTCCAAGAAGAAAAGAGATTACGCCAAAAAATATTTTAGAAAAGTGTTTAGAAGTGATTGATGCCAACCCCACTATTAAAACAGTGGATTTAACGGGTGGTGCTCCTGAAATGAATCCAGATTTCAAATGGTTAATTGAAGAATTAGCGAAACGCAATTTGGAAACAATCATCAGAAGTAATTTGACAATATTGGTAGAAGGGAAGTTTAAAACATATCCTGCATTTTTGGCAAAACATAAAGTAACGATCATTTCGTCACTGCCTTGTTATACGGAAGAAAACACAGATGCTCAGCGCGGAGATGGAACATTTAATCGATCTATCCAAGCCTTGAAAATATTGAACGGTTTAGGATATGGAAGACAAGATGACCTTCCTTTGCACCTAGTTTACAATCCGGGTGGAGCATTTATTGCACCAAGTCAAGCCAAGCTTGAAGATGATTATAAAAGAGAATTAGGAAAACGATTTGATATTGATTTCCACAATTTATATACGATCACGAATTTACCTGTAAGTCGTTTTTTAGAATATTTAGAAGGAGAAGGAAAATTAAACGAATACATTGAAGTATTGGCGAATAGCTTTAATCCATTTGCAGCCAAAGAAGTAATGTGTACCAATACATTGTCTGTTGATTGGAATGGAAATTTATTTGATTGTGATTTTAATCAAATTTTAAAGATGCCTGTAGCCGTTAAAAATTCTAGAAATATTATGGATTTTAACGCAGAGGAATTGGCGAGTCGCGATATTGTTTTCAACCAGCATTGTTTTGGTTGCACGGCCGGTGAAGGTTCAAGCTGCCAAGGGTCATTGACATAAATAGGAATGAAAATTTTAGGTGTATTTGGTTTACTTTTGCTGGTATCTGTTTCCTTTTCACAAGGGAAAACACAGATGGAGTATGACCAGATGTTGAATGAGGAATATGATAAATCCGTTCCTTTTATTCAACCTAAAGAACTCTATAAAAAAATTTTGAACGGGCAAAAAATGTATTTGCTTGATACACGAGAGGGCAGGGAATATCAAATTTCGGCGATCAAAGGAGCCATTCATGTTGGGTTTTTGTTTTTTTCAAAAAGGAAAATTGAAGCCGTTAACAAGGCTGATTTAGTCATTGTTTATTGCACCATTGGAGCACGAAGTGAAACAATTGGCGCACGTTTAATGAAGCATGGTTTCGGAAATGTGTACAATTTATACGGAGGCATTATTCAATGGGTAAATGAAGGCTTACCCGTTTATCACAACAATCAAAAAACAGAAGAGGTACATGTTTACTCCAAAAAGTGGGGACAGTGGCTCAATAAAGGAAAAGCACAGTATTAATGCAGAAAAATTTATTAATCGTATTCGCTAAAAACAAGATTTTTGGTAAAGTTAAAACTAGATTGGCAAAAACAATTGGTGATCAAGCTGCATTCGAAGTTTACGAAACCTTGTTTCATATTACAGAACGCGAGAGCTGTGCTGTTCGAAATGCGGATGTTGAAGTGCATTATTCGCATCATATCGATCAGGAGTCATGGGTAGCTTGCTTAAAGTATATTCAAGTTGGAGAAACATTGGGCGACCGCATGAAGAATGCTTTTTTAGCAGGTTTTAAAGCAGGATATCATAATATCATTGGTATTGGTGCCGATTTGCCTGAAATTAGACATGAAATCATTGAGCAAGGATTTGAAGCCTTGACACAAAACGATTTTGTTTTTGGACCAGCAGAGGATGGCGGATATTATATGGTAGGTATGTCTAAGTCTGAGGGGAAGTATATTTTTGAAAATAAACCTTGGAGCACAAGTGAACTTATGGATATCACAAAGGCAGAGATTGCAAAAAAAGGTGATTCAGCTCAACTTTTCGAAGTGCTAAATGATATTGACACCATTGAGGATTTGGAGAAGTCAGAAATCGGTGAGAAATTTAATTCCTTTGTTTTAAAAGGCAAAACTAATAAATAGTCACCTTTTTGTAAATAACGGAATTGGTATTAACCCCCATTCGAATAAGATATATTCCTGCAGGGATTGTTTTAACATCCAATAAGTTTTCAGATTCAAACGTGCGAACCACGCTTCCACTTAAATTGATCAGTTCAATCGTTTCAATTATGACAGTTGAATGATCATAATCGATTTTAATAAAATCGGTAGCAGGGTTGGGATAGATACTGATATGAATGTCCTGACCATTCTCTAGCGAAAGTTCAGCAGCATATTCATAGCAACCTATGTCAAAAGCAGGTCCAATAGGTCTAGGGTTACTATCGAGATCATTATCAACGACATCTGCTACTAAAGTCGTCCCAGCATCAATACATTGTGAAGCTTCAATTAAATGAAAATTGTCTAATTCAGCCCCAACAAAAATTAAATTCAAGTCATCTGCCAATTCAGAGTTTTCGTCAAATCCGAGTGCTTGCCATTCGGTCAAGCTAATAGTAGAACCATCTCCATCATCACTCATTTTATCATTTAGTATATTGAAATCGGAACTAAAGCCGTCTGTGTCCTCAAGGGCAATACATCCACGCCATGTATGTTGATTAATTATAATGTTATTATAAATTATTGTGCCAACATTGGCTCCATCCTTTACAAGAATGCCCCATCTTCCGTCTTCGGGAACTATAATTGTATTATTGAAAATTTTTGCGCCACTCGTTACGATTGCTCCGTCTTGCTGAAATAAAGCGATTCCTTGACATGAATGATTGTTATAAATTAGATTATTGTAAATAATAGGATTTTCAATACCATCTAGATTTATTCCAGCTGCACCATTATTGTCAGACAATGTATTTCCATAAAGGATAGCATCACTAATTATACCATCACCTCCAGCCGATAAATCACCATTCATATGAATCCCTGCGCCGTTATTTCCATAACATTCGTTAAAACGAATAATTGGTCGGTCAGAACTATTTGAAACATAAATTCCATGTTCGTCTAATGAGTTTGTGCAGATATTGTGCTCAATTAAAATGTCATCTGTAAATCCGGTAAAAATTCCTCGCTCTGCATTGCCATCACAATAACAATTGCGAACTATGCAATTATTGGCTACCACAACTCGAATGCCGTTGCCAGATCCAAGCATGTCATTAACGGTGAAGCCATCAATGATAATATAATTCGCTTCTTCAACATTGATTCCATCATCTCTAATTGGACCACTAGAAATTATCACAGCACTTTCTCCTAATGTTTTATATACAATTGGGTTTTCACTCGTTCCGCTCACCTCGCGCAGATCAAATCCAGCATAATCACCATCTTCAACAAATACAGTATCTCCAGCAGCAACGATAGCCACAGTGAAATGTATTGTTAGGAAGGCATCTACCAGGCTAAGTCCATCATTCTCATTATCACCACTATTGGATACATAATAATTAGTTGCCTGAGAATAGTGGCTAAAAGCTAAACCGAGAATAATGAAGCAGGATTTAATGTAATACATAGGTTGCGTTTAAGGTTATGGAAGGAAAGATACAATAGTTTTATTTTTAAAAGGACCTTTTGCTGTTAAAATATCAAGAATTAATTGATTGATTTCCATGGCTCTTGTCAGGCTCATCATGTGCGACCCACCTTCAATCAAATGGTCATAGTTCACATTTTTTATGGGTAGAGTATGGTCATTGTCTCCGTGAATATGGATGATATTTTCGGGATAATTTGTGCGTTTCCAATTCACAATCATATGTACCGTTCGGCTTAAAAACTTAGGGTCTTTGTCATTGAGCATGGCTTTAAAAATGGCTTTTTCTTTATTCCGATCCAATTCAACCAAAGGCTGCAAAATTTTGGCGCCAAATTTCACCAAAACTGCAGGAACAAGTTTATAAACTGGGAAATGTTTTTGAAAACGATAGCGAAATGGCAGTTCACGGCGGTTTTTTGCACTAGAAATTATAATCGTGCATTTAGGTTTTATAAATGCCGTCATTTCAGTTGCCAACATCCCGCCTAATGACGCGCCAATTAAAATGAAGGGCTGCGATTGGTCAATTTGTTCAGCCAGTTTTTCGGCATAGGCACGCATGCTGCTATGCTTTACTGGAGTAGAATAGGTAATGTGGTTTATGACAAAGCGTTCATCTAACTTAAGCTTGCTAAACAAGCGTTTGTCTGCTCCTTGACCGGGAATGAAATAGAGGTTGATTTTGGGGGGATCCGTCAAAGTAATGTTTAGTTAGTAGAACGGTTTAACAGTTGTTTGGCAAAATTCAAAAATGTATCGAGATCTTTAGAACGAGTTGCAATACCGACCGAAACACGAGTAGCACCTCGCATCTTATTTAAAAAATCAATCATGTCGTAGTAATTACCAGTAGTTCTGCTCGTAAAATATTTCGCTAATTCTTCTGTGGTTAAACAATTGTTGATTTCATCAATACCTGGATTGCAAAAACAACCTGATCGGATCGATATCATTTCAGCATTTGCTTCCTCCTCAATCGACTCAAAAGGTATTAAATCACCATTTTTATCGAAAAAATTCATGATGAGTGTTCCGCCTACATCTTCCCGTTCTGTAGGTCCAAAGATTCGAACGAGCGCATTTCCATTATCATGCTTTAATTGGCGCAATTCATTGCAGAGATGATTTATTAGTCCACTTACACGTTCGTTTATACGATCCATACCAATCGCATTAATATAATCAAGACCAATGCCAATAGCTGGTATATCAAGATAGTTTAATGTCCCGTTTTCATAGCGTTCATGATTATTAGCCAAATAGTGATGTTGAGATTGTACCGAAGCTAGTGTAACAGTTCCACCTGCAAACCATGGTTTTACAAGCTTTTCAAATTTGTTTTTTTTAATTAATAAACAGCCAATCCCTGTAGGGTAACCAAAAATCTTGTAAAATGAGACGGATACAAAGTCAGGTTTATACTTTGATAAATCTAATTTTGAAGTAGGCACAAAAGCAGCAGCATCTAATAATACATCCCATCCCTTATCATGCGCTTTTTCAATCCATTTAAGGTCATGTTTTACACCTGAAACGTTTGACTGTGCTGGGAAAGCAAATAATTTTTGCTCGCATTCATCTTTACCAGCTAAAAGTTCGGTTAAAGTGTCAGTATTTACGCGAAGATCTTCATATTGAATTGGACAATATTCAAATGTGCTGTGTTTATTGACGGCATATTCTCGAATTCCATTTACAGAATTGTGGTTGTCGGCTAATAATAGAAAATGGCCTTTGTTAGTGAATGGGTAACATTCTCCTACAATTTTTAGCGCCGCAGAAGCATTCTGTGTGAAAACGCAGAAATAATCATCCGCATTGAAAAAGTCCAATACTTTCTGCCGACTCTCATCCACTAATTCAGTCGCTAATTTTGATGTTGGATTTGTTGAATGCGGATTACCAAAGACATTTTCACTTAGAAGGGAGTAGTGCTTATCCAATTGCGATTTGGCATATAAGTTACCGCCTGTAAAATCTAAATAAGTGTGTCCAGCGCTAATTATACGGTGGTATTCACGTTCAATTAAATCATTAAAGAAATCGTCGTGAGCAATACCAAGTTTCTTGGAGCTAGGGCGAAACCGTTTTAGTAGGGACAAAGTCATCATTAATATAGAATTAGGTTCATATACGGCTAAATGTATAAAATCATTTTTAATTAAGGTTATTAAAAAATGAATAAAGCGAACCCATATAATCTACGTTTTTAGTAGACTATATAAGGGGTTTAGTAAGGTGTTTGAATTTCGGAATGCTGTGAAAAACAAATAAATCAGTCTTCTTCGAATTAAAAAATCCAGATAAATAATAAAACGTAAACCAAAAACCCTAAGAAACCCGTCAGAAAACCTCCTGCTTTATAAAAGTCGCGATAAGTCTTTTTAGAACCACTAAATTTGGCGATTATCCACCTGATAAGAGCTCCTGGAAGCATAAAGAGCCATGGGATAATATTGTTAAATACTACTTCGAAGATTGGTTCTATATAGTCCATTGGTCAAATTTAGGAATTATCTGTGTTCAACCGCTTCAGCATCCAAATATCACAGCCAAAATGTCCTGAATCGCCCAAAGCTGTTGTCAACATTTTATAACCTATCTTTTCATAGATTCTTACCGCATCTTTAAAATCAGGAGTGGATTCAATATATAAATTATCATAACTGTTCTCAAAAGCAAATGCCTCACATTTTTCATAAAGTTTCCGCCCAACTCCTGTTCCACGAACATCTCCAGCTACATAAAACTTCACCAATTCAGCGCAGCCATTTGGTAAATCTGCAGTTGGATAAATGCCGCAACATCCTTTTATTAATCCCTTTTCTTCTGCCACAAAAAGTACAGCATTATCAACCTGAAAAAGTTTGAATAAAGCGTCTGTTGTAGGGTCAGTATAAACTGTTCCTTTTGTTTTGGCGCCATATTCGTCAAAAACGCCACGAATCATTTGGGCCACATTTTGGTTGTCGGTAGGTTCTATAATTCATCTATTTTAAATTAACATCCAACTGAAAAATGACTGCCGACAGGTCTTACCGTAGGATAGTTATAAGGCCACCAAGACAAATAAAGCGTGATTGCCGTTTCGTTATAATGTGCTGAGGTGTTGAAAATAAAATCGAGAAATCCATCATTGTCAATATCACCACAAAAGAGCAATTCAACCATGGCGTCGTCAAATCTAGGTATAGCTGCGATTAAACTTTGATTAGCGATATAGCCAGGATTTATAGTTAAATAAAGTTTATAATTATAAAAAATAGGCCATTCGGCATTCTCTGCCGCTTCATTTTCATAAACTCCAATGGCATATAAGCTATACTCATGATCATTATGCTTAAAGCGAATAGTGTCTTTTGGGAAAATTTGATTTTCATCAAAATTTATGGCGTCAATTTTTCCAGATTCATACCAATCAGATTGTTCTATCAAAAGAATGCATTCATCTTGATTGACCGTTTTAATCTCCCAGCCAGTTTGTTGGTCATCATCATCTAAAACAGGGTCATTTATGCGGGAAACATCCAGGAGCGCATCTGTTATGTAGGTGCTGTCTTCATTCTTGAAAATCCCCATCCAGTTTCTATCCATGTCTTCTGAGGAAAATTCGTCCGAATGAAATATTCCAACCGTCTTTAAATTCATGAAGCTTTTTTGAGATTCACTTGGAAAATAAGTGCTATCCAAAACCAACGTATCTAAAGCTGATTCATTCAGAATTTCTGAAATAACAGTGTCTAAAATGGGCGTTTCTTGAGTAACAATATTAGATGCACTATCAGTTGTTGGGTGTGAATTATTACAAGCTAAAAAGGATGTAAAAGCAAGCGTCAATCCGACACATTTTAAGGTTGTTAGCTTATTTATATTCATAATGTTTAGTGTCCACTTTATTATTGCGATTATCGTAGTGCGTTTCTTTTATCAATAAACCGCGTTGGTCATATTCATAATATGTTTTATTGTAAATATCGGATTTCATTCCTGATAACCACCAAGTGCTGTCTAGTTTATGAGGGCTGCTATAAAAGTATTGTTGGTCCACACCAAGTTTATCTGAAGGGTAGAAATGGGCATGTTTCTGTTTTAAATTGCCGAACTCATCATATTCGTATTGGTAGATTGATTTTATAACATGATCGTAACGATTTATGCTTTTTGTTGGCTGCCCTTTAGTATTAAAATATTTTTCAGTAGTAAAAATAGTGTCTCGGTCGTCATAGCCTTTTATTCGAAATAAAAATGAAGTATTCCGCAAAGTATCATAGTCCGTATGCTCCCACCAAGCAGTATCGCTAAAACGATAATTGGCATAATCAACTAAGCGGTCATGCAAGTCATAATTCCACGATTCACTTAATTTATAGGTTTTTAAATTATTAGAAATCAATGTTTGAATATGTCTTGATTTTAGATAAACATAAATTGTTTCGCTATCTCGTTTTCCGTTGCACTCAAACTCGTAGGCCGTGGATTTAAGTATGGCTCCCTTTCTACTATATTCTTTGACATTCATCAAATTCCCGTTTGAACAAAAGTTGGTGGTCTTTACGCAATATCCCAAATCGTTAATGATTTTCACTGTGTTTACATGGTCGAATTCATCATAGTGACTGCTACTGTGTTTAATCAATACAGAATCTATGTTATGGGTTTGATAGAGCAAGGTTTGATCGTAAGTGATTTTTCCAGCAGAATCAACTGAGAGCATAGAGAAAAGTGCACTAATTGCTATTAATAGAATGGAAAGACGGATTAGTTTCATGCATCAAACTTTACACAACTAAAATACAATAAATGAAAGAGGAAAATGAAATCTAAATTAATGTTCGCTTAAAAAAACTGTCCCAAACCAAAAGTAAAGGCCACTTTTTTATCATTTTGAATGATTTTTGTGCTTAAATCAAGTCTAAAAATGGTTTTATAGATAAAACGCGAATGTAAACGAATTCCAATTCCTCCATAGAGATTTGTTTTTTGTTCCTTAAAAATGGAGGCAATTGATGCCCCAGGAGTACGTAAAGCGCCATAATCGCTAAAGGCAGCAACTTGTGCAATAAAGTATTTCTTTTTAAGCACGGTGTGCAAATATTCGGCATTAATAATGAACTCGGCCGTGCCACGCTCAACCCTGTTGCCAACTCCTCGAACATTGATGAAACCGTCCAAAACAAAAGGAGCAAATGGGCTGTCGTTATTTGTTGAAATTCCCAATTGATTTTGGATTCCGAAATTACCCCTTTTCCCCAATCGTTTAAAATATTTGAATCGGGTAGTGGCTTTAAGGAAGCTGGCTTCAGGCATTCCTTCAGTATGAATCATTTCCGAGAAAAAGGCTGCTGAAATTCCCTCTCTAAATTCATAATGTTGGTTAATGCCTTCATAATCCGTTCTAAAGCGAATTTGATATTTATTAAAACTGAATTCATTTTGTATATAACCAATATCCGCATTGTCCAATTGCTCATATTTTTCCCACATGTACATGCCGCCTAATCCTAAGCGTAATTTTTTTCCTAACCAATAAAATCCACCTAATGAAACGGAATAATTATCAAAATTGAAACTGGCAACGGTGTCCATAAAATAGAGCGGTTCAATGGTCGAATATTTGGCTAGTGCAACCTCATGTCCAGTTTTGCCATTGGCGTGTTTAGGCGCCGTGTAAAATACCGCCAAAGAATGCCTGTCGTAATATTGATAGAGAAAACCAATAGATTGTGCTTTTCCTAAAAAATTAATTTGATTTGCACCTGCTTGAAATTTGAATTGATCTTTAAATCCGGATATTGAAACAATGGGGTAGAGGTACACCGCTTCTTCAATGATAAAAACAAGATGCGCATTACCAGCTGGATCTATTTTTACGGAATGATCAACACTAAAAAATAGATTCAAATTTTTTAGTGTTTGTAAATCGTTAGCCAATATCGTTGAATCTAATTCCGTTCCAACTTTACAATCGATTAAGGCGGCTAAATAATTGGTATCGGTTTTTGTAGCACCTTCAAAGTGAATTGTTTCCACTGTTTGCCCATAACCATTTGAAAAATGACTTAGAAACAGCGCAATAAAAAGAAGATTCCGAATCACTTTTTTAAACTAACGGGTTAAAAATTTCACTCCAATATTGAAGGTTTCACCAAGACCACTATTCTTTCCTCTCCAGAAATTTGTGTACAATGCCTCAATGTTCAAGTTAGAACGTAGTTGGTATTTAAATCCAATTCCAGATGCTGTATAATTCATTGGAATTACCCAATCTGTAACAATTGGATCATGACCGTTGATGTTATTTGTGAAACGTGCAACATGCTGCGTCATTCCATAAACCGTAATTTTTTTAGTGGGGAAATAACTTACAAATACACTTGCTGGCATATCTAACATTCCAATTTGACTGTCATAACGTTTGAATCTGAATAAAAAATCTAATTCCGCAAATACTTGAAAATCACCAAAGGTTTTATCGATAAACAATTGATTCCACCAAGTAATCCTGTCCCAATCTGCCCAATAAAGGTTGTCTAATCCTTCCGGATCATTAAACCCTTCGGGATGTCGAACTGTTGGCATGAACAATGTGCTTTGAATAGAGAAATTGCTCACCGCTTTAAAAGGTTGAACTTTAATTCTTGCACCAATTGATGTTATTCCAACCCTTGCCGAATCATTATTCGCATAAGCAAATGCATTGGATATTCCACCATAAGTTGAATCGACTGATGATCTTCCAGAATTTTTAAAGTTGACATCTAATCCAACATTAATGCGTTTTGATTCAGTAATACCGTAGGTAACTTGCGCCAAATGTGTTACAAAAGTTGCGCGGTATCCTGAATATTCTTGCCCTTGCCATAGATTGTGATTCTCGGTATAAAGCGTGTTGAAAAGTGTAAAATCAAACTTACCTTTTGCTAATAAACTACCGGCTGTAAATGTTTGCAGGTTTATGGGTGTTAAAACAGGGATAGTCTGGAAAATCTGTGACAAGTCAGCTGATTCTGGAACTTCCACGTCCTCCGGTTTGATTTCAGGTTCTATATCTTCCAATTCTTTTTTCTCGCTTTTTGGCTTATAAACCTCGTCCTTATGTGGTAATTCAGGTTCATCTATTTCAACAGGGATGATTTCGAAACTTGCCTTATTGATGGTCCAATCGTAATCATAATATTTCACCTTAAAATCGGCATTGAAAGGTTCGGATTTAAATGTGTTGATATAAGCGACAACATCTCCTGTGCTGGCTCCAAAATCACTCTGATACCATTCAAAAATTTGTGACAAATAAATGCTTTTTTTATCAACGTCTGCGTAAACAAAATCACCGCCATTAAAAGCTAGTTTTGTTTGATGGTCCATTTGAAGATCCAATTTTTCAGGACGATAAGCATAGCTTGCAATTGGTGGGCAACCTAAGCCACCGCAAACTAAAACAAAATGTACACGCGGGTCATTATAAATAGGTCGAATCATTTCATTTTCCAAAGCATTTAATGAGATTTTTTTCCCTTCAACCATTCCTGATTTATTATCAAAAAATCCTGCAATTTTCATGGGAGAATCAACCAGTGTTGGATGATCTACCAATTGATCAATCACTAAAATATTATAGGCATTAATTAAATAAGCTTTCCGCGTTGTTGATTCAATTGTTTCTGTGGCTACATAGTCAACCAACCAATCTAGATCTGCAGGATTTTCGCGCAAAGCCTGGTAGTTGACACGACCATCTTTCGTGTACGTTTTAAAGAACACATCAGCCCGATTAAAAAAATCGCTATGTACCTGTCCAAGAGCGGATAACACAATAAAAAGAGCAATAAATAAGGTTGTTTGGCGCATTATATAAAGTATTGGAGCGTAAGGTTAATCGTTTTTTTGTTGGAAGACAAATCAAATAAGAGATCGTCATACTTTGGCATTGAAAGAAAAGGGGCCACATTATTTGAAAAGCCGTAACCTTCTAGTGGCAATCCAAAAAATAAATCAAGGTCGTTATTGGCGTTTTCATCATCTAAAACTGAGATGGCATAATTGCCTTTGCTTAAATTTTTAGGAATTGTAAATTTAAGTGTTCCAAAATCGGAAACAACTTGCTTGTTAATTTCAAAGTTAAGATAGGGATTGTCGGGATATTGATTTTCATAATTGTAGATAAAAATGTATATTTTTCCGTCTTTGTTCCTGATATTATCAAACAGCACGGTTAATTTAGAATCTGCTTGCTTCGTTTCCTCGTCAAAAGAAACCAAGGTCAGACAACAAATTCCAACCAAAACTATGCTAAGCAGTTTGACCATAGGTAACAGTTTTTGTTGATTTTTTCCAGTGCGAAATTGAACTGTAAAAAACAATACTATAGCCAATAATTAAAAAGGAAACCATTGGCATCATCCCATAGTCTCCATAATTAATGCATTCATTGAAAGTAAAAATGAAATAAATGAGCAAGGCCGCCTCGAAATAGGTGAGCAATCCAATTTTCTTCACATTGTATTTATTTTCTCCCCAGTTTGTGTTTTCACTATTTAGGTTGAATTTAGGCGTTCTTACAAAAGGTGTTTTACGTCCAATCCAGCCTTCAATTACGGCGATACTATTGTGCAAAGCTAAGCCCATTGAAATGGATAAAAAGAGCGGGAATTGAACAAAAAAGCTCAGCAGTAATTTACCTTTATCTTTTTTACCGTATGAATAAGAAATCCAATAAAAGGCCGCCAAAATAAACCAGCTCAGCATAAAAAATGCAGACAGTTTATAAAGGAATATATATTCGCTTAGCTCAGGCTTAATAACAATTACGGGCATAGATAAAAGCGACAGTAATAGAATAAATACAAATACTGAGCTATTCATTAAATGAAAAGTGGCATGTAGTTTAGTTCTAAGCGAAAATCCTTTAGCGCGAATTACTTTTGGTAAATTCTTGCCAACGCACTCGGCGGCTCCCTTAGTCCAACGATATTGCTGCGCTTTAAGCGCATTCATCTCTACAGGTAATTCTGATGGAGATCCTAACTCTTCTAAATACTGAAATTTCCAACCTCTTAATTGTGCACGGTAGCTTAAGTCTAAATCTTCGGTAATGGTGTCAGATTGCCATCCACCAGCATCCGCGATACATGTTTTTCTCCAAATGCCAGCAGTACCGTTAAAATTAATAAAATGGTCGCCAAAATTTCTTCCAACTTGTTCAATAGTAAAGTGGGCATTTAAACCAAAGGCCTGTACTTTTGTTAAAAATGAATAATCAGCATTGGTATATTCCCATTTAGACTGTACAACGCCTATTTTTGGATCTGCAAAATGCGGTACTGTTTTTCTTAGAAAGTCAGGTTCAGGTAAAAAATCTGCATCAAATATGGCTATAAACTCACCTTTGCAAATTGCTGTTCCAAAAGCTAAGGCTCCGGCTTTATATCCAATGCGTTCTGGCCTTTTAATGTGTTGGATGTCTATTCCCTGTAATTGATAAAAATGAACTTTTCTAGCTGCAATATCAAAGCTTTCATCATCAGAATCGTCTAATACCTGAATTTCGAGTTTGTTTTTAGGGTAATCAAAAGCACAAATGCAATCGATCAACCGCTCTACAACATAAAGTTCATTGAATAATGGCAGTTGAATTGTAACAATGGGCAGTTCTTCGTCTTTCAGTTCTAAAGTCGTCTTTTTCACTTTCTTTTTATCACGCAAATAGTTGATAATAAGACTCAGTTGTATCAGGCTGTATATGAATATAAAGCAGATTGATAAAGCAAATGTTATTAAAATGGCAACTTTCATAGGTAAGTATAAAAAGCTTTGACGCTGCACTCTTTTTAAACTTACACATTTTTTTTGTTAAAACGTGAACTGTGTGTATGGTTGATTATACGGTAATTAAACAGAATTTAAGGGGTGATTGCTATCGCTCCTGTCATATTATCGCTGATACGAATTGAAATGTCTTCGTCTTCCGTGCTACCATGATAAAATGGTTCTGTTGTTACATCCACTTCATTGCCGGGTTTTTCTAACAATTGATAAAGATCAATTGTGAAATTCAGCGCATTGGCTTCTTTCTTAGAAATTTCAAAATCATGCGCAATTGTCATTGTGCGATAACTCAATTCGCGTCCTGTATGGTAAGCAAAAATCCCTTCAAAATCTCCGTCTAAATCTGCGTCAAACCTTCCTTCGTTCATAATAAAACGATACATGCCAGCCCAACCCCAATAGGTGTTTTCAATTGTATTTAATGGATGTCCGGCTTCTGAATAAGTCGAAGGATCAGCCTCGTTGAGCTCCTTTTTAACACCAATTCCAAATTGAATCGATTCATAATCTCCGTTCGGTACTCTAAAGTCTAAACTAGAATGACCGGTAGCATCAAATTTGAAAAGCTCAATTTCACTCACTAATCTCCCTTCACCATCTGAATTAACAATGGTGATATCTGATAAGTAAAATTGGAAAGATTCGAACTTAATATCCACATCACTTGCGTTTCTGTAAACATCATTGATCGCGTAATTACTTGCGCCCACTTGGGTTTGAAACTCAATGCTTAAATCAGAATTGAGTTTTTCGCCGTTTTTATTACAAGCTGTAACACCTGCTAAAAGCAAGGCAGCAAAACTAAGCGTTGAGATTAATTTTATTTTTTTAATCATAATTTATGTTTTTTAATAGAGGAGGATTGCAGATTTGAACCCTCCTCTAAATATTTTTTTTCTACATGTCAAAATGGAGCATCCATTCTAATGTCGCAGCTTTGTCTTCTGCATCTGTTACTGTAAATTGAACCCATGCCATCATTGGCGCACTGTCAGGAACCACAAAGTGCTCATGAAATTCATATGTCAATTCACTTGTTGTTCCAGTTTTCATAAAGTCAATTGTAGATAAGTGATTTCCATCTGCATCAACCATCATTACAGCATAATCTTTTAAACCGCGATCATCTGCAAAATCAGCTTCAATATGAACTTCGTCGCCCCAATTGAAATGCGAGTGTTGTGCAGGTGTTGATACAGTTATAGTCGGATCTTCTTTATCTTTCTTACAAGACGTACTCGTGAATGATAAAGCTGCAATTGCTAAGATAACTGTTATTTTTCTAGAATATTTCATTTTTAGTGTTTTAAAAGGTATAAATTATACCCGTGTTAATTTTGTTTTTTGTCAATAATTGGGTGTAGCCATTAAGGCTGTTTTTAAGTGGCGTTTGGTACTCAAGGAATGCGGTAAAATGGTCTGTAAAAACTTGAATTTTACCATTTCCAAACAAAACGGTACCGCCAGTATCATAATGCTTAAATGGCAGCTCATTTGAATAGAGAGCTGTTTCATCCATTTGCGCATGTTCAATATAAACGCCTGTTGAAAGCCTTACCTTAAAACGCTTAAAGCTTAGGTCAGAGAATAGATTTAAGGTGCCGTTTGTAACGGCGCCGTATCTGTAATCTTCAGCATCTAATCCATTTCGTTTATGATTGACATTTGCGGTTATGCCAGCAAATTTCCACTTAACGGTATACGCAATAAAAACGAGCGCATCCCAACTGCCTGTGCCTGGTTGCAAATCTAAATTTGGAATTCCATTCGTGTATTCTAGATTCGTTTTGCCCAAGGGGAATTTTAACCCGGCGCCAATGCTTAATCTTTGTTTTAGGGCGCCACTTAATGCGTCTTGTTTTGTGTTAAATACTTGGTAAGACTCCATTATAATTGGGTCACCAATTCCCGTAATATTGTAGCGACGGTAATCTCCAATTTGTTGCAGGTTATTTACCATTGGCAAAATGACGCTCGTCTTCCATTTTTCTCGGATATAAAAGCTTCCGCGCAATTCATAAGTAAAATATTTTTCTACGACCTTTTCACCCCAAAAAGCCATATCGTTTCCATGTCCAGCATGCCGTGTTGTAATCATTTCTCCAAGGAGGTTGTACTCCCCATACATTTCTCGGTGTCGCATGAAAATTCCGATTGAATTTTTATAGTCGTTGGGAGAAAGGTTGAGATATACATTACAATTGTCGCACGCGAAACTCAAAAATGGAAACCAGAGCAAAATGCTCATAGTTATGTGTTTCATATAATTGTATTGCATTTTACGAACGCGCTGTCGTTAATTTAAGCGCATTGTATACTACATTAAACCTGTAAAATTAACCGTTTTTAGCGGCGCGAAAATTCACATTAAGTAGCTTGCGGTGGATGGTATATTTCCGAAACAAAATCTTTTGTCTCGTTTAATCCATCAGGATATTGTTTTTCTTCATGCACAGGGCAATCGCAAGAGGCGACTTGATGTGTTTCCGCAAAAACAAATAATAGAATTGACGTTTGAGAGGGTTGCGTTGTAGTAGATTCTTCTTGATCTGGAATGGCAGCTTCAAGCTGTTTTTTTAAATGACATTGTCCGTTACAGTTTAGATCAGGCTTATCTTTATTAACGCAATATGCCTCAGCAATTTCAGCACGATTCATATAAAAATGCACAAGGGTAAAAGATTGCCAAACCATCCCAATGAGCATGAGGGCTATTAAAACAATGCTAATATGTTGTTTAAATCGTGACATTTATCTGTACAAAGTTAGAGATAAACAGTAAAGAAATGAATGATAAAAGTCATATCACATATAAATTAATTATTATTGTAATGAACTAATCTATCTGAAATGAATAAGCGTAATTTTTCAATCTTTTTAATTGCTACATTGCTTGTGTTTTCATC
This sequence comes from Crocinitomix sp., assembly GCA_013138735.1. Taxonomy (GTDB): domain Bacteria; phylum Bacteroidota; class Bacteroidia; order Flavobacteriales_D; family Crocinitomicaceae; genus Crocinitomix. The sequence continues at coordinate 76,184 of WTCE01000117.1, forward strand.
TTGTAAAATGTTTGGACGAGCTGCGGCTAAGTACTGGACGAAACAACAAATTAAAGAGTTTGTTGCTAATTGTGAATCCAACGCGGGTAAATTAATTGGAGAAGAAAAGGCAAAACAATATTGTGATTGCGCTGTAGATGTGGTTGCTGAAAAGTATCAGAAATACGAAGATGTGAAAAAGGCTTCTATTCGTGAAGTTTTACAGATCGCGAAAGACTGTAAGTAGGCTTAGATTAAGTTCCGTTTTACAATTGATACAACAACGTAAAGCGCTTTGATGGCTTTTTTAGTGAGTACTATTTCGTCAATCGATTTTTTATTCGTGCAAAGTCTAATTGTGCGCTCTTGCTCCCCTTTTTTTAAGGTTCTTACAATGATTTGTTCTTTAGTGGCAACAACATGTATGCTCCCATAATTAAAGAACGACATGTCTGAAACTTGCCGCAAGGCTATCCAATCACCATTTTCCAATTGAGGTTCCATGCCGCTGCCATAATAGGCCATTAAAAAATCGGCATTTAATCCAGGCATATAAACAAAATCCTTTGGTTCTAAACTTCCATCATTGTTCCAGATTGCAGATAGACCCATGTGCTGGTCAAGTTCATAAAAAGGAATGAGCTCGTCTGGGGTGAATGAAAGTTTTTTACCGTAAATTGTAAAAGGTTCTGAAATATTATTTTCAGTATGCAATTCGGAAACTTCAATTTCTAAAATATCGGCTAATTTTTCCAATTTATTATAGTGAGGAAAAATCCCTCTAAACATCCAATTATTAAAATCTTGTGGACTTACTTCAAGTTGCATTGCAACGTCTTTTTGCTTTAGCGATTTTTTCTTAATCAATAATTTGATTAGTTCTTTGTTGATTTTCATCTGTGTATTTTTGGGTTAATGAAACGGAGGGTGACCCTTCTTTAATCCCTAAAAATAGGAAAATCAACCTAGAAATACGATTTTTTTACACGATTATCTGTGAAATCATTCAATTTCAAAAAATAAAATGAAAGGATTAATTGAATTATAAAGCACGGCGCTTAATAGTTGAAACAGCCAAATATATTGCCTTAACTTTTGATAATGAGATTTCTATGTTGTCATTTTGATTGCCTTCAGCCTTTAAAATAATTGTGGATGAATTTGATGCAGGGTCGATATAACGCGCAAACATTTGTTCTTTTGTTACAATAAGATAAATATCTTCATAATTGAAGAATGAATAATCATGGATTCGTCTTAACGCAATTAAATCGCCATTGTTTAGTACTGGTTCCATCTGTTTGCCGTAAAATGGAATAACAATGTCTGCGTTCAAGCCTGGAATGTAGACGAAATCATCTGTTGCAAAATTAGAAACAGAATCAATTAACATAGCATTGAGGTTATTGCCTTCTTGATTGTAGAATGGAATTGAAATGTTTATAGGGGGTAAAAGTCCCTTTTTGTAATAGATTCGTGATTCAGTGATATTGTCATCATCAATCAATTCAGAAGTCTCTACCTCTAATATTTTTGCCAACAGTTCTAGTTTATCATAGTGTGGAAAAACACTTCTAAACATCCAATTATTCCAATCTTGAGTGGTTACGCCTATTTGCTTGGCAACGTCCTTTTGCTTTAAAGATTTAAGTTTAATTAAGTTCTTAATTTGGGTCTTTTTAATTTTCATCTATTCTGAATAGTGGGATTATCTTTGGATGCTCTGTGCTTAATATTTGGGTAATATAGTAAAAATTAAACCCTAACAAGGTAATATTTTACATAAAAACATCAATTCTATACACGGATAGCGAGTTATTTTGAGTTTTATTAATATTTTTTAGTCTCAGAAATTGCTCTTGTAGCGCCTTTGTGTAGGTGATTGCATGCTTCAAAGACACTTCTATTTTAAAAATGTTTATTTTATTATTTATTTTTATTTTAAATATTATGAAATAAATAGTTATATTTGGAGTAGTAAAACTCGAAATTAATAAACCCAAGTTACCCAAATGATCACAAAAAAAAATGATGCAAAAAAGGATGATAAGTATAAATACTTATTGTACAAATTCATGAACGAGCTACCTCATAACCAATACAAGGTTACGTCAAAACAGCTGCCAAAGAAAATAGGTGTAAGTGCTGAGACGTTTAGGAAGTGGAAGTATATTAAGAAGGGAGCTGTTGCAACAATTCCCGCAGATAAGCTTGCAATTATCGCTAATTTTTTTGACATTAGCGTTGAAGAAATTTTCAATTATGCAGTGCCCAAAATTACTTTTCAGGAACTAGAGAAAGCCGAGCATCAAGAAAATGAAAATTCTTAAAACTTATGAAAAAATCAGTAAAAGAAACGCTGAAGCTTGCAGTTGAACAATTATTTGTTCGAATTCATGGAGATTTATTTAGTCAAATTTATTCTAAAGGGAGTATTGAATTTAAGGTTACGCAGTTGGCTTATGATGAAGGGAACGAAGCGCACCTAAAGTTGGTGTCGCTTTGTAAAGAGAAAATTGGATACGAACCTATTGCTACAAATCAAGATATATTTTATTCTATCATGCGTGTGTATAGCGACGCAAAAGAGAGGGAGCGGGTTAAGGCGAAAGCTAACTTAAAACGCTAGCATTTCAGTTAAATTTTTTCTGCTAGGCGCTAAGGAAAATTTACCTTTTTTCGAATATACTATCTGAGAAATATTGTTGCGAATCGGTAAAGTGTTGAATGGTTTTAAAACCAGCTTTTTTCAAGAGGGCTTCGAGCTCTTCCAAATCATACTTTTTTGATAATTCCGTCCAAATGGATTCACCGGCTTCAAATTCTATTTGTAAATCAAGCGCCGAGATTTCAACCACCTGTTTGGTCAAGCTTTTTATGTAGCTTCTAACTTCACCTGTACTCGATTCATAATTGACATAAAAATCGAAGTTATTGCAGTTGAAATTCCCGCCCAATTCACGATTAATCCGTGTCAATAAATTTAAATTGAAACGTTTTGTTATACCGTGAGGATCAAAATAGGCTTTATGTATGATTGCTGGATCTTTTTTCAAGTCAACACCAACTAGCAATTTATCGCCAACCTTCATAGATTGGTTAAATAGTCTAAATAATTCGTCAGCCTTGTCTGCTAAGTAATTGCCAATATTACTGCCAATAAATAAAAGTAATGAGGGGGATTGATTGTTTTGTAAATCCTTCAAAATCTCAAAATAATCACCAGTTTTAGGGGCGATATTAAGTAGAGGGAATTCGAGTTTAAGCTTGGCGCAAAGCAAATCATTCGCCTCTTTTGAAATGTCAATTGGTGTATAGGTGAAAGAGATGTTTTGAGTGGTTAAATAACGAATTAATTCCGCCGTTTTTAATCCGTCTCCAGCGCCCAATTCTATTAAATTAAAGTGGGTTTTAAAATTTAAGGTGTTAAAAAATTCCGCACTCTGTTTTTGAAAAATATCAAATTCACAATTGGTCAAATAATATTCAGGCATCTCCATGATTTCCTGAAAAATACGGCTCCCAATATCATCATAAAAATATTTTGAATTAAGCGATTTTTTAGTGGCAGTTAAACCTTCTAAAACGTCTTTTTTAAAGTTAGTTGTCATGGGTTATTGTGCTAATCGTATTCCTGAAAAAAGCCATCTCAGGTGTGTTGGAAAAAAATTTCTATAGGTATGGCGCGAATGACCGGGTGCTGTGGCGATAGATCCACCGCGTAAAACTTGTTGGTTCACCATAAATTTGCCGTTGTATTCTCCTAAGGCACCTTCTTTTTTAGAAAAACCAGGGTAGGGTAAGGTAGGCACTGTTAGTCCATTCCCATAATTGACCCCATTTAAACTGTTTTGCCGCTACTTCCCATTCAAATTCGGTAGGTAGTCGCATGCCTTTCCACTCGGCATAGGCGTATGCTTCAAAATAGCTAACATGCATGACTGGTAAATCGCCGTTTACAAGAACTAATCCTGTTTGGTCGTAATAATGCCAGTTGCCGTCAACTTTGTGCCAGTAGAGCGGTGCTTCAAGCTTGTTGGTTTCAATAAAATCCCAACCTTCAGCATGCCAATAGTTAAAATTGCTATAACCTCCAGCATTAATAAATTCTATATACTCAGCATTGCTTACTAGTTTATTTGAAATGGAACAAGCATTTAAATAGACTTTATGTACGCCTAGTTCGTTGTCAAAACAAAACCCGGTGGATTGCTTGCCAATCTCATAGACTCCTTCAGTAATATTAACGAATTCAGAGGCGAATTTTTCTGCTGTCAAGTTTGTTTTTCCTGCATAGGATGGAAAAAAAGGTTGATTCCCTAAAATGTACTTGATGTCATAACCCAGTAATTCTTGATGTTGCTCTTCATGGTTTATTCCAAGCTCAAGAACTGGGACTAATTCAGCAGGGAAATCGCCCTCTAAAAATTCAAGTAATGCTGCTGTTACATATTTGCGATAGGCATATACCTCAGCTACAACGGGGCGTGTCATCAATCCTCTATTCGGTCTTAAAACGCGCGTACCAACAGTATTATAATAGCTATTGAATAAATAGGCGAAATCTGCATTATAAACTTTGTAGTTAGGTTTATGCGGTTCGAGAATAAATTGTTCAAAAAACCAAGTTGAATGCGCCAAATGCCATTTTGGTGGCGAAACATCAATTATGGGTTGAACCGAATAATCTTCAATTTCTAAGGGAGTGCAAATTGCCTCAGTCTGAGCCCTTGTTCGTGTGAATTTTTCTTTTAAATCTATCACGCCTGTTTTTCTTCTATCGATTCAATAATTACTTGATTTAATAAAGTCCTATGCACAGGACATTTAGATGCAATCTGCAATAACCTTGCACGTTGTTTTTCATCTAAATCACCAACAAAAACAATCTTCTTTGAAATATGGTCAACTTTTCCCGTCAATTCGGTTTCAAGGTCTAGATCGTTTGTGTGTTTTTTCTCGTATGTCAAATACACAAATACTTCTTTTAAATCCCATCCTTTCCGCTCAGCGTATAGTTTTATAGTCATTGCTGTGCATGCGCCTAAGGCTGAATTCAATAATTCATAAGGTGCAGGACCAAGATTGTCGCCGCCAACTGAACGGGGTTCATCTGCTGTTACATGATGGTTAGGTGTGTGTATTTCTGTCGTGAAATTATTCTCTAAATTGAGGTGTGCAACCACATGCTCTCCTTTTGTAGAAAGTGGTGCAACTTTCTCTGGTTGCGGAAAATATTTCGTCATCCATGTTGCAATCATATTTGCAGCATAAACAGCATCTTCTTTCTTTGTCAGTAAATGATCTGCACCGTCTAATGAAACAAAACTTTTGGGGTGAAAGGCATGCTGATATAGTTCTGCGGCGTTTTTAATTTCCACAACTGTATCTTGCGGGGAGTGCAAGATTAAATAAGGCCGTTTTAAGTTTTTGACAATTTCTCGAAGACTGTTCTTTTCAAGATCATCAATAAATTGTTTTTTAATTAGAAATGGTCGTCCACCAATATTCACTTCAGCTTGCCCAGACTCTTCGATTGAGGGTAAGCTGGTGTTGAATAATCGGCTCACGTGCTCTGGTTCAGATGGCGCTCCAATTGTAACAATGGCCTTAATATTATCTAATTTAGAAGCTGCCATTAGTACAGCCGCTCCACCGAGTGAATGTCCAATTAATATTTCGGGACATTCATAGTTTTCAGTCATATAATCCGACACGGAAATAAGATCTTCAACATTGCTAGAAAAATTAGTGGTCGCAAATTCCCCTTCACTTCTCCCTAGTCCTGTAAAATCAAATCGCATTACTGCAATTCCTTGCATTGTTAAAGTTCTGCTGATATGCCGTACTATTCCTAAACTGCTGCTGCAGGTAAAGCAGTGGGCAAAAATTGCGTATTGTCGAATTATACCATCTGCTGGAACTTCAAGTTTGGCGTAAAGCGTGCATTGGCTGCCTTGTATTTTTAGTGTTTCAGATTTCATAAATTTATTGATTTTAGGAGTGGTGCTTATTCAATTTTCACACCTTTCCAAAAGGCGACATAACCTTTAATATTTTTAGCTAATTCAGATGTTTCAGGATAGAACCAAGCCGCATCTTTATTGCGTTCTCCAGCTACAACGACATCAAAATACGAAGCTGTTCCTTTCCACGGGCAAACCGTGTGCGTCATGTTTTCTTCAAGGAATGTTTGATTAAGGGCGGAGGGCGGAAAGTAATGATTGCCTTCAATATTAATCGTTTCGTCACTTTCGGCAATTATAGTGCCGTTCCAAATTGCTTTTTTCATTCTTAATAATTTTAATTCTTTATCATTTGACGTATGCAATCTTGAATACTTTCAATTCTAAAGCAAAAAAAAATACTAGTATCCTAATTCAATTTTAGTCACGATTTGTCAAGGTTTAATGATTCGGAATTGATACAATAACGCAGCCCGCTTGGCGCTGGTCCGTCAGGGAAAACATGTCCTAAGTGTGCATCACAGGTATTGCAAGTTGTTTCTACGCGAACCATTCCATGCGAATCATCTTTGATGTAGTTTACTGCATTTTCTTTAATTGGCCCCGTAAAACTTGGCCAGCCCGATCCCGATTCAAACTTAATGGTAGAGTCAAAAAGAGGTTCGTCGCAGCAAATGCAATTGTATTTACCTGCTTCATGACTTGCGCAAAAGGCACCACTATGCGCACGTTCAGTGAACTTAAGTCGTGTTATTTTGAATTGAGCATCAGTTAATATTTCACGCCATTCAGCTTCTGTTTTTTCAACTCTTTTATCAGGCGCAGGCGTTCCGTGATTGGCAAATTTTATGATATTATTCCAGTTCAGCATCTTATTTATATTAATTCGAATATCCTTAGAACAATATAGTCGTCTTTTTTGTTCTAAGATTACAATTTAGGCGAATTAAGAATGAAACTTTTAAAATATATGGCGTTACTCTTGGAGAATGATAGTAATACTATTATATTTGCAAGTAAATTATTTGTAAATGCATAATCTGGCCATATCCATACGTATTAGTGATGATCTTTTTATTAAGGATCCAGAATCTACGAATTTAGGTAAGAGAATCATTTCAGAAAGCATTGCTTTACTTGATGAGTTGGGCTTTGAGGCATTTACATTTAAAAAATTAGGAGCTGCTATTGGCTCGCCTGAAAGTTCTGTTTATCGTTATTTTGAGAGCAAACACAAACTATTGATTTATTTGGTTTGTTGGTATTGGAGTTGGATTGAATATAAGATTGTGTTTGGTACAATCAACAAATCATCTGATATGGAGCGGTTGAAAACAGCAATAGAAATTTTAACAAAACCCATAAAAGTGGATAATGCATTTATTCACGTGAATGAGGTGCTGTTGAATAAAATTGTGGTTTCAGAAGCGACTAAGGTATTTCATACAAAGGAAGTTGATAAAGAAAATGATCAAGGATATTTTGCTGTTTATAAAAGAATAGTGCAGCGCGTTTCCCAATTGATAATGACAATTAACCCAGATTATAAATATCCCAATATGTTGGTGACAACAGTTATCGAAGGAGCGCATCAGCAAGTTTATTTTGCAGATCATTTACCTTCGTTAACAGATAAGAAGCGCGGAAAAAATCGTGTCTATAATTTTTACACTGAAATGGTGTGCAAAATGATTTCATGAGGCAAGATTTAAATTATATCAAAAAAATTGTAGGTCTCTCTTTAAAAGGGATCCTTTTGGTTTATTTTGCTAGCTTTTTTCTTGGTAAAAATGTAGTAATTAACCTTTTGTCATTCGAGAAAAGTGATTACGAACTTTACGAAGAGATGGAAACTGAAGACTCCGAAGAGGAGAACGAAGTTGATGATAAGGAAAAGGAAGACAAATTAAAAGTGGCTGCCGATTTATTGGCACAATCCGAAGAGCTTAATTTTCTTATTGTAGAAGCTTGGAATAGTGCCTTGCATTACGAAGGTTTCCAACGCGAAATTCCCGACCCGCCTCCACAGGTTTAATGTGACAATCTGAAATTTTCACGGTATAGATCAAGTCATTTGCGTGTGCTTGATGTCTTATAGTATTGTCAATTCCTTAGCCTGCAATTGAATGAATCATGGAATTCATTCTTTCCAAAATTTTAATAGAGAAAAAATAATTAAATGAAAAACGATAAGTTAAATCCGTTTAAAAACTTAAATAAGGATATTCCAGCGAGTATTGTGGTGTTTTTAGTTGCTCTGCCCTTATGCTTGGGTATTGCATTGGCGTCAGGTGCGCCACTATTTTCAGGGTTAATAGCAGGAATAATTGGGGGAATTGTAGTAGGGGCATTGAGCGGGTCTCCGCTCGGAGTAAGTGGTCCTGCAGCAGGATTGGCTGTGATTGTATTGAATGCCATAACAGATTTAGGAGGCTTTGAAGTATTTTTAGTGGCCGTAATTTTAGCTGGTATCATACAATTAGTCATGGGCTTTTTGAAAGCAGGAATTATAGCCTATTATTTCCCTACCTCGGTTATCTACGGAATGTTAGCTGGTATTGGAATTCTTATATTTTTCAAACAAATTCCACACGCTTTTGGATACGATAAAGACCCTGAGGGCGATTTTGAATTTATGCAAATGGACAACGAGAACACGTTTTCTGAATTATTTAATATGGTTGATTATATCAATCCGGGTGTAATGATCATTACTGCGGTTTCGTTAATAATCTTGATTGGATGGCAAAGTAAATTTATCCAGAAAGTAAAATACTTGGCTTTAATCCCAGGACCATTATTAGCTGTTACGGCAGGGATTACTTTGAATCTTATTTTTGAATCGCAACCTGGATTAACTATTAGTGCCGACCATTTGGTGAAATTGCCCGTGGCTGAAACAGCCAGTGATTTTTTAAACAATTTTACTACACCGGACTTCTCAGCTTTAGCGAATCCTCAAGTTTACATTACAGCCATAATAATAGCGGTTGTCGCAAGTTTAGAAACGCTTTTATGTGTTGAAGCGTCAGATAAACAAGATCCGCGAAAACGAATGACACCAACTAACCGTGAATTAAAAGCACAAGGAATCGGGAACATCATTTCAGGTTTTATTGGAGGTTTGCCTATTACGCAGGTTATTGTTCGTAGTTCAGCAAATACACAGGCAGGTGGATTGACGAAAGCTTCAGCAATTATTCATGGTTTTTTAATTTTGATTAGTGTTATCACCATTCCTTTTGTATTGAATTTGATTCCATTAGCCACCTTAGCGGCCATTTTATTTGTGGTTGGATTTAAATTGGCAAAGCCAGCTCTTTTCAAAAAAATGTATCGTGACGGCTTAGGACAATTTTTACCGTTTTTAGTAACAGTAATTGGGATTATTTTTACGGATTTATTAATGGGAATCGCCCTAGGTTTAGTCGTAGCAGTTTTCATTATTCTACTTAATAATTTACGTTTGCCATTCCGTATGGAACAAGAAATTTTAGATGACCGAGAATTGATTACCATTGAAATGTCTCAGAGTGTAACATTCTTAAATAAAGCAGCGGTAATGACAACGTTGAATAATCTACCAGACGATTGTAAAGTGGTGATTGATGCGCGGAAAACACAATTTGTCCATCACGATATTATTGAAATCATTGAAGATTTTCAAATTAATGCAGAGAATAGGGGCATTGAGGTGGAATTAATAGAATTATCTAAAGACAAAGAAATAAGAAAGTACAATAATATGGAAGTGATCGATTAGTAATAATTTAATTCAAAAAAATCATGAAACATTTATTTCTAACGCTCATTTTTATTCCATTCTCTTTGTTCAGTCAGGATGAAATGGGGAATTGGCTCATGTACTTTGGTACAAATAAAGTTAGTCAGAATTGGAGTATTCATTCTGAAATTCAGTATCGAAATCATACGATTGCCCCCACCAATGTTGAGCAGCTTTTATTGCGGACAGGTGTAAATTATCATCTAAAAAGTAATAACGCAATTGTAACAGCTGGGTACGGTTATGTGGCCAATCATGTTTATGAAAGTCCCCAAAAAAACGCCGAAGTAAATGAGCACCGCATATTCGAGCAGTTCATTCTGAATAATTATGTTGGGCGCGTCAAATTTGAACACCGTTATCGCATAGAGCAACGTTGGGTCGATTCTGACTATAAGAATAGGTTTCGATATCGCTTAATGTTATTCATTCCTTTAAACAAACCTAAAATTGAAAAAGGCACTATTTTCTTGGGCTTGTATGATGAGGTTTTTTTGAATACCAAAGCCACATTTTTTGATCGAAATAGATTGTACGCCGCAGTTGGCTATCAATTTTCAAAATCAACTAGTTTGCAAATTGGCGTATTACAGCAACAATTGTCTACTAACGGTAAATTCCATCTGCAATTTGGATTGACTTTTAATCCAAACCTGATGAATAAAAAATAAGTTGAATTCGGAAAATGTAAAGCTCATTTTCCAACCTATCGTTGCATCTAAAGTTCAATCTTAAGGTGCAACGAAACTTCTGCTGCAATTATTTAATCATTTTAGATGTTCAACATCTGAATTTAGTTGTTATTTTAGCAACTAAGGTTAACCTCTTGTTGACCGTATAATTGTGTAATGAATTCAGATTCAATAAGTCGTTTTTCTTGCTTGTTCATTCTTAAAAATATAGCGATAGTTTATATCGTACTATTTTTTGCGGCACCTACCTTGTTAATGACATTGCTGTCGTCGACAGATGTGGCTAGTGATTTAATTGAATGGCAAGGTGAGGATGGTTCTTCTGAGGAGGATTGTTTTGATGATATTGCACACCTCTATAATTATGATTTACTTTCTGAAAATACAGCCAGCACAGAAAAGCTGTTTCTGAATGATATTTTCAATGTTTATTCGGATTATGACCCGGATATCGTCATTCCACCGCCTCGCTCGTTTTAGATTTTATTAGGAAAATCGCCTTTTAATCAAAAAAGGAAAGAAAAATCACTTTCGTTCGTCAAAAAACAGGAACGAATTAATAAATCGAGAAGAGAACATGTTCAATTTTAAACATCTAAAAGGAGATATATTTGGCGGATTAACTGCTGGTATTGTAGCGTTGCCATTAGCATTAGCATTTGGCGTAACATCAGGCTTAGGACCCGAAGCAGGATTATACGGCGCAATCTTCGTGAGTTTCTTTGCTGCTTTATTTGGCGGAACGGATACCCAAATTTCGGGGCCAACTGCTCCAATGACAGCAGTAAGTATGGTTGTTATTGCAGGAATTTTGGCCACTTTTGAAGGGGATAAAACACAAGCTATTCCTGCTATAATGATGGTGTTCTTTTTAGCAGGCCTCATGCAAATTGGACTAGGGGTGATCGGTATTGGAAACTATATCAAATACATTCCATATCCAGTTGTTTCTGGATTTATGACAGCCATTGGAGTAATCATTTTGGTGACCCAATTGTTACCGGTGATTGGATATTATCCATCTGAAGACCAGTCCTATATTGATGAATTCAAACCACATGCGGAAGAGGTTATTTTAGATAAGATTTTGCAAGACGAAATGGGAGAAGGAATCTTGGTTTTAGAAGACTTCCATGAAACGATTGATCGTGCCCATGAAATTACTCCAGAGAAAATACAAGTAGAATCTTCATCTTTAGCTTCTAATTCCGCAAAAGGTGTAGTTGGAGCATTGAAAGTACTTCCACGGGGATTAAAAAATATTAAATGGTTAGAACTTTGGTTAGCATTAGGCACCATATTCATCATTTATGGATTTAGGCGAATAACCAAAGCGGTTCCAAGCACATTGGTTGCATTGGTTGTTATGACAGGGGTCGGTTATTTACTTAAAACGCAATTTGGCATTATTCCACATGCAATTACTAAGATTCCAGAAGGACTACCCAATTTAAATCTTGAAATGTTTACGGGAGTAAGTTTTGGTTCTTTATCACCTTATATTTTGTCTGCATTGACCTTGGCATTGTTAGGAGCAATCGATTCGTTATTAACCTCTGTTGTTGCGGATAATATGACCAAGACAAAACATAAACCGAATAAGGAATTAGTAGGACAAGGAATTGGTAATAGTATTGCGTCTTTATTTGGTGGAATTCCGGGTGCAGGAGCAACAATTCGTACTGTTGTAAATATAGGTGCCGGAGGTAAAACACGACTTTCAGGAATGCTTGCGGGTGTTTTATTATTGATTATTTTATTGTCTTTAGGAGATTTGGCGAATCAAATACCATCAGCCGTATTAGCGGGGATTTTGGTGACGGTTGGTATTGGTGTAATGGATTATAAAGGGTTAAAAGCTATTCCAAACATGCCAAGGCAAGAGGTTGTCATTATGCTAGTTGTTTTGGTGCTCGCTTCGGTTTGGGACTTAATAGCGGCAGTTGCAATTGGTCTTGTTATCGCCCTGTTTATGTTCATGAAACAAGTTGGTGAATCAACTGGACAAAAATCGCAAATTAAGACGTTAGAAGACGAACCATTGTGGTCGGATGAAACTGCGTTTCCGAATAATTTAAAAGAGGAGGTGGCTATTAAGCATGTGAATGGTCCGCTCTTTTTTGGTTCAACGAGTGATTTTCAAGCCTTGGCCAAGCATATTCCTGATACAGCAACAACTGTTATTTTAAGGTTGGATAAAATGGACTATATGGATCAATCAGGGCTTTATGCTATGGAAGATTTATTGGTTGATTTAGCAGGTCAAGGTACGCGTATTTTAATTGTTGGTTTGCAAAAACAACCGTGTTATATGTTCGAGCGTGTTAACCTAATTCCGAAATTAGTTGCGAAAGAATTTATTTTTAAAACTTTTGAGGAATGTTTGGTTTGGATTAAGACAAATGTGAAGGATACTGTGCAATAGGTTGCTTGTCTTTAACATTGTTATAACTCACTATTTTTTTTTGATCTTATGAAGGCGAAGCACATTCGGGTGTTTCAAATAAGCCTACCATTCCAATACCCAAGCCGAGCTAAACTCATCCGCTTTTTGTCGAAGCTCAGTCTTGCCTTGTTCGGCCAAATCTTTGTTTGTATAACAATCAATGGAGACATAATTGTATTGAGATCCAATTATAATTTTTGCAGGATAACCTTGCTTTGCGAGTTCCGTTTTCTTTTTCTCGGCATTTTCTTTTTGAGAAAAAGCACCAATGATAATGTGAAAAGAACAAGACTCATTGCTTTGAATTTCTGGTTCGGGGATTTGCCGCACAGGTCTTTCATTACGGTTTTGAACTCTTGCTGTGATGGGTGTGAAAACAACCTTCACAGGTTCTTCTGCCAGTAAATGGCTGTCTAGGATGACTGTGTCAATAGTAACTGGATCGATTATATTAGTATCAACAATAGCAGAGTCAGTACTTAAAACTGGACTAAAATTTAGGGTTGGAAGTTCTAGACCGAAAAGAGTAGGAGGGTGGAGTGCTTTTTCCAATTTAAAATCTTTAAAGACTTCAATTTTCCCTGAATAGCAGGCCACCCATATTTCAGAATCCGCCCAATTTCCGCAAATACCGATCGGTTTTGAGCTTGTTGGAATAACTGCTTCAATTAGCATAGAGTCGGTACTTATTTTGGTGAAAACATCCTCAAAATAATTAACCACATAAAGCGATTTTTCATCAGGAGAAAGTGTCATACTTCTTGGACCACCTTCCGTTTTACAATAGTTTTTGGTTTTACTAAAGCGGTTGTATTTTAAAATCTCATTGCTCGAATTTAACGATACGTATAAAGTTGAGTCATTATCAGCTAATAACACAGAACGCGGTGATCTCCCCACGTTGGTGACATAATCAACCGAATAATCTTCCAAATTTATCTCAGCAATTTTTGTTGAGCCCATTACTGTTACATAAGCAAATTTGCTATCCTGTGTAATTGCCACACCTCTAGGATGCGCACCAACTGTTACACGTTTTACCTCTTTTTCAGTTTCTAAATCAACGATAGACACATCAGAACTGACCCAATTGGAAACGATCAAGGTTTTTTCATCAGGTGAAATAGCCAAAAATTTGGGTACCGAACCTACCTCAATCACATTGGCAATCGTAAAGTTTTTGGTGTCAATTTTATATAAAAAACTTGGATCATAGTCTTTCCCTATGCAAGCATCACAACCAGGATTCGTGAATTTTTCACCTGACATATTGTAATTGGAGATCCACAAAAATTTACCATCTTTTGTAAATGCTCCTTCAACAGGTGCCCCTCTTAACTTACCCGTGCCATAAGTGGTAATTCCATAAGAACTTAACTGAACGCCATCATTGATTTTTGCTAATAACTCGCCTGTTTGATTGTATAGCGTAACCGTATGGCGATACATCATATTCTGAGCAGAAAACAAGCCGTTTCCGCTTGAAACAACTGATTTTGGAGCAATACCGTCTTTAATTTCAGACTTTTTACGAATATGGGTTTCTGTTTGGCAAAAAATGGCGCTTGACCCCAATAACAAGGCGAATAGAAGACCTGTGTTTAGAAGGTGTTTTGCTTTGCTGCAATTGTATTTATGTTTGCCAAATAGGGGAATCATGCAGGACAAAAATAGAACTTGGCGGTTAGGAATAGCCTAGTTTGCCTAAAAATCTGCACATTAACTTATTTTTCGTGGCTAAAAATAGGGGATTTGGCGGGATTATGAATTTAGTCACAATCGGATTGTTTTTACTTCGCGACGCGATCATAATGGATACTCAAACCAGCTTCAAATCTAAAAAATGTTGTGTATGATTCATATACAAGACCACTGGTTTGGTTAATGACACTTTCAGATTCTCCCTTGGATAAATATGGCGAAAAATTAGCACTGATAAAGGGTGCTAATTTTAGGCGCTCGCTTATTGTCATTAAATAACCAAGATTGAGGTTGATTAAACCTCCAAATTGCCATGAATGAACCGGTGAACCATCACTCGTAAATGGTTCGCCATTTAATTGTTTTGTCAATGAACCAACTACGGCATAAACGCCTACCTCGCCAAATAATTTGCTAGACGGTTTGCGATAATTAAGCGCATAGCCCAAATCAAACATGTGATAATTGAATTTTATGGCTGCATTGGGGTTGCTTACACTGCTAGAAAAGTAGGTGTGCTTCGCGCTAAATCCCGATTTTAAATTCTCATTGCGCTTAAAATAAACGGTTACTGCGCTTATAAATCCGTGCTGAATAAAAGGTTGTTTTTCAGTTAGATTTGGTCGACTAAAATTATAGGTTTGAATGGCTCTGTCCAATTGAAGTGAATAAAGGTGACTGTATCCCAAATCAATTCGAACGGTTTGGCTTTTGGCTGTTCCAAAGGCAAGCATAAAAAGAATAAATAAGTTCGTTTTCATATTTTTTATTCCGATTTAAGCAAATTAATCACCTCACGATAGCCAGTTTCTGCTGCACCATGAACGGTTTGATGATGCCCGTTAATATTCATAGCCTCTCCAGCGAAAAAAAGTTTATTATCGATTGATTCAGTCGCTATGCTCCGCGCATCACCAATGCCAATTGTGCTAAATGAATAGGCTCCTTTAATGTAAGGATGTGTGGTCCAATTTTCAACATGGGCATCCATAAAAGAAGCTGTCGCTTGATTGTCATACATGTTATCCAATTCGGACAATAAAGCGTTTGTAATCTCCAAATCGCTGCCAAGTGAAGTAAGGTACTCGGCTTGTTTTCCCATTACAAAAGCCAATAATATATTATCATTTCCCGTTTTACCCGTAATTTCATCAGCGTACGCGGCACATATTTCGCCTCCTCCTATATTCTCATCATAAAATTTTGAACTGAACTTTAAGAAGACTTTCATACCTGCACCCATTCCAATCTTATTAAAGGCCTCTGTTTTAGCTGCTGGTAATGCAGGGACAAATTCAATGTCTTCGTCTTGTAAAACTGTAATGGGTACAGTAATGATTATTTTATCTGCGTTGTAATTAATACTTGCGTTGTCGGTAACGGTTAATTGATCACCTGAGTAGTCAATTTTACTAACGACGGTGTTTAAGTGAATGCGATCGGAGATTGTTGCAGTGATATTTTTATCGATTAAATCAAAGAATGTTTCTTGAAATTTATAGTCAGTTTCACCCGAATTCCATTCTTCTTCCTCGGCTTTTGTCCATTTAGCAGAGATTTCAGATGAATCTGCTCCAAAATCGCCCGCAATTTGTTCGACTAAGAATTTGTATTCGGCACCAAAACCATTTTGTTCGGCGTATGCTAAAAAAGAAACATCTGGCAAATTATCTTGGTCCTCAAAATCCCAATTTAAGGGATTGGTAGCAACTAATCCACCATTAAACCAATAGCGCGCTTCAGAATTATCCACCGAAATTGCTGTACCAGAATTTTGAGCTAAGTCTCCTAAAACAGAATTGCGGCCATGTAGCCATTGTGCTCCTAAATCAATTGGGAAATCAGCAAAGTCAGTGAGTTTTCCGAGTCTTCCGCCAGCCTTGTTCGAAGCTTCTAAAATTGTAAAATCAATGCCTAAAGATTTTAGAATAAATCCGGCATAAAGTCCCGCCGCCCCAGCGCCAATAATGATGACTTTACCCGAAAAATTGGAGTCAGGAAGTAAATCCTCTTTTCTGCAAGAACTCAATAATGCAGGTGTAATCATTAATCCTAAATAGGCAGTTATTGTGTTTTGAATAAATGTTTTTCTTTTCATTAATTTGGGTCTTAAAAGCAATAACAAGTTAACATTTTTGAACGTGATTTGTTCAAATTTATATCGTTAATGGTAATTTTCGTTCTAGTGCTTTTTATTCAATATTTTACTTTTGATAGTAACTCATCCAAGTGGTAACTATGTCTTTTGTTATTTTTCAGATTTATTCGAATAATTCGAACGGGTTATTATTCTTTTTTACTAAAAATTAGCTCTAGCGTGGCTTTGTGACTTGTGTATTTATATAATTTTTCATCTTTCAGTACCGAGGTTAAAAGTAGGTCACGAATAGCTTCGGAATCTTTTCCCTACTTGTCCATACATATCAAATGATTAAGCATTAGATCATAGTATTTATCGATAAATACGCCTTTATAACTTTGTAAGGAGTCGTTATAAACAATCTGGAAGTCTTCAAAATAGAGATCAGTATAACGATAATAGTCTTGCCCGTTAATTTTAGGAAATTTATTAATGAAATCCATAGCTTTACCTGTATTTGCAGGTTTTGGAATATTCATAAACCCCCATATAGTCGAGCCACATATACTCATACATCTAAGAAAAAAGATTCCTTTTTCCGTATCGTTAGCAAGGTTGTATTCGTCTAAGTTAAAGTCATATTTGGATAGATTAAAGGGCTGGTTTTTATTTCCGTTTGCCGTAAAAAGGGTATTATAGTATTGGTCCACTAGCAATTCCCGTTGAATAGTTGACTTCAATAAGCTATCCACTAATTTTTCATTGGTTGGACCGTCTTCTTCTCTCATGTTTTGAGAAACTTCTCTGATTATATAAACCGATTGCAATGTTTTATCATCTGGAAGTGTTAAGAATGATTTATTCAATATTTTACTTTTAACAGTAACGCATTCAAGTATAAATGGAATTGTGTTCTGAAGACTGTCGGAAGTGTTTTTCTCTTTTAGTTGTTTGATTGTTTTTTTAGTTGGTTCTGCAGTTCCAAACATACCGTTTTTGTAAACACGGGCAAGATCAATGAGGCTTTCATTATAGCTGTTTTGAGCTTGAGCAGATAGGACTGTAAGAAAGCAGAGTAGTGAGAGAATTACTTTTTTCATAGTGTTGAGTTAGCGTTGTTTTGGTAAAGATAATAAAATGAAAATCATCACCGTTTTTGATCAGAAAGCGCAAGTGTTTTCAATTTTTTAGACACATTTTTCGCATTCCAAAGGATAATTAAAGCTACAATTATAGCTGTAATAGATACATACAAATAGGATCTTCCACCATAACGAAAATACGAGTATAAGATCCATTGAATATTCCATAAAATGGGAAGCAAAGGAACTAAAAGAGCCGCCAAGCGCAAAAAATTATTTTTAGCAATAAACGGAATGAAGTTAAGCAAAACTACAGGGGTAAAACAAATGTATAGCATCAAAGAGTAGCTTGTTTGGTATAATTCATAACTGGTATCTTCAGGATACGTCAAACAACCACCATTGACGAAGCCTGGCTCAATTAAATTCAACGTCAAAATAGCCACAACAAAAAATACAATTATTGGAATAAGAGCGATTCTAAAAAATGAACGAATGATTATGCTGGTTTTGCTTTCCAAGTTGCCTAGAGATTCTTTTTATTATCGAATCGTAAACCCAACAGGAGCTTTTAAGAGGCCATAGTCATACATATTAATGTAAATAGAAACGGTATCTTTTGTACCATCCCAAGTCACTCTGTAATTATCGAGTAGCGCCACTCCCATAAAACCATTTTCGCTCTCAACGGCACAACAGCTCCCGGCACGATAGTAGCTTATTTTTTCTCCGTTTGGTCCAGCTAGCGCGTTTAAAAATCGCTGTTCATTAAGCGGTCCTTCTTCTTTATCAACACCGCCTACTTCAATCGGGTTTGTTTGATCCAGTCCGTAGGTTGGGTCGGTTGAAATTTCTTTCAGTAAGAAGGTGCTATTGTCTCGGAGTTCAGTTTTTACAGCTGTTTTCTTATCTGTAACACCTTTCGTAGCTCCACAGGAGATGATAATTAGTGTTAGTGATAAATAAATAATTTTTTTCATAGCGTTTTTTTATTTAACGGTTGGTAAAAGTTACAGTGATTGTCAAATCGGCGCATTTTTTCAAGAATGCTGGTAGATTTACTAATACTTCTCTAAAGTTTCTTCAATTTAGCATATTTCCTGATTATTCTATTTAGGGCTCTTTTAGGAATATTATGCGAAAAGTTTTTGTGATTTAAGGTTAAGATTATTTCATAATCAGTGGTAATTGATTTTAATTGATCGCGCATGGCTAAAAACTTGAAGTTATCTCGCCCTTTTTCTAGATATGAGAGGGTTTCAAAAAATGTTTTTTTATCGATTATTTCATTTTTATGTCCCAAATAGAGAACATTATCGCTTAATACATCTACTAAATTACCGTGGTCGTAAATACTGTTAAATTTAATAATGGTATCATCATGATTCTTGTTATAGGTAAATAAAGATTGCATTCGCATTCCATGCGGTATATCGTCAATATACTCTGCTTGGAAGGTGGCATCACCATTCTTGAAATTGGTTGATGACCGAATTTGATGGTCATTTTCAAGATAAGTATACCAGAAAGTAATCAATTCTTGATTTCTATCATAGAGGGAATAATAACTTGAATCACGTTGACTACCCTTATCCGAATAATAGACAAGATTTGTTGCTGAAACCTCTGGATCAAATTTTTCTGTACCATGATCGTGCCATCTATGATAGGTTGTTGTTTTGCAGCGTATGCGCATACCGTCTTCGAACTCACTTAAAACTTCATCATAAAAGAAATAGGTTCCGCTATATTTTTCTTGATTGTTATAGGAATATACCGTTCCATTATAGCGCGAAGAATCGCTTGAATTATATATGGTGTAATTTGCACGCGAAAAGTTATAAATTGAGGAACCGCCAAATCCGAAAGTGGTACTCGGATTGTGTGGATAACCTTTAATAAATATAGCAGCGGGTAAATTTCCATGATATATGGCAATTGAGTCCTTTTGAGCATCCGTTGAGAAGCTAAAAATTAAAAATGAAATGGATAGAAAATATTTCATAAGTACACACCTCATATTTGTAAAGCAGATCTTAATGGAAGCTTAACAGGGTTAAAACTCACCAATTACAGTCAAATTCTTGCTTGAAATCGTACCTTCTTTATAGCAACCAAACCATTCAGCAGCATTTGGAATATCGCCCATTTTTTTTTCAGAATTTTTTGCGTCTTCTTTCGAATTCCAATAAACAATATCTGTAAAACTACCGTCGTTATTGGTGTGGATTTCCCATTTAATAAAACCCGTTTGATTGCGCATCCAAGAGGTAACAATATCTTTTGCTATGGCTAACAATTGTTCTTTTGTGGTGTTTTCTGCTAATTCGTAGCTGATAATATCTTTATACATTGTTGTTCTTTTTA
The DNA here is from genome assembly GCA_013138735.1 of Crocinitomix sp. Classification (GTDB taxonomy): domain Bacteria; phylum Bacteroidota; class Bacteroidia; order Flavobacteriales_D; family Crocinitomicaceae; genus Crocinitomix. The sequence goes on from WTCE01000117.1 coordinate 96,281, forward strand.
AGCTTTTTAAAGATAAAATAATTTCCGACAGATAAAATCTATTTATGAAAAATTTTTTATTTCCATTTTTCACCATCCATACACCATAAACGCATAGAATCGTTCACAATATAATGCTCAAATTCAACTAGCCCATTATCGAAGTATAATAGTCGATAATTGATATGTTTACCCTTGTCGAAAAACTGAATGTATTCAAAAGTTTCGGGATTGTACATCCGCTTTGATTCACCTTCTAATTTCCCCATTGCATAACTTTCAAAAAGTGCAGTGTCGCCATTAACGAATAGGCACAATATTTCTCCGGTATAAGGTTTGTTATTTTTGTGTAAGTCATTGTCAATATTGATTCCAGAAAATGCTAATTGACCGTTTTCATGATAATAATAGTTCTCGCGTGACGATTCAATTATCACTTCTTTTTCACGCAACGCTCCACTCATGTAAAATCGAGCTGTGATCGTGTCTGTAGTAATCGTTTTGATATTTTCGTTTGTCAAAAAATATTCAAGCGTAGCGTTAGTCGCCTGATTTTTAATACGACGCAATTTCCCATTGCAGTAATATTTTTTTTCTATTCCTATTTTGACGCCATTTTTCCAATGAAAAATTTTATCGATATTACCATTATCATACTTCCACACATCAAGACCATCTTCCTTGCCGTTTTTTTTATGCCAGTGATGTTTTAAGGTTTGTGTATTTGGAAAATAATATTGACTAACGCGAGATGAGTCAGGTAGCTCGTAATTCACAAAGCAAAGCTTTCCACTGGAAGTAAATGTTGAATCTATGCTGTCAAAAATTATTCCTTGAGTTTTACTGTTTTGAGATTTCGAACATCCGATCAAAACGATTAAAACTGTAAGAAGAATTAAGTGATGTTTCAACTTGAGGAACTTTAAAATAACTGTATAAATTTGCCTACCCAAAACTGATCTTACCCTTTTTAATTGTAAAACTAAAGAGCATTGAACTATCGACCTGATTGCCATTTAATTTACCTGCTTTCCATTCTCCTAATGAATTGAAAACGGCTTCAATTTGACGATCTAGTTCTGGAGTTTTCGTCTCATTATCCATTTTACATTGAATGACTTCTCCTTCGCAATTAATGATCAATCCAATCATTCCTTTGTCTTTATATTTTGGATTGTCTTTTAAAAATTGACATTCAGAATTGAGGCGTTTCAAAATTTCTTCTTTTGTAATTGGACACACAGCTTCCTCTTGTCCGTCTAAAGATGGGAATAATGCGTAAACTTCGTTTTTATCACAGATTCCTGGAATAGCTTCTTTCATCTCGAGTTTCGCAACAAATTGAGCAGATGCCGTCAATCCAGCAAATGCTATTAATAGGGTGAAGATTATTTTTTTCATAGTATTAAGTTAAGGTTAATATTACATGTAATAATGCCGTTATTGGTATTCTAAGTTAACACATTTCTGAAATATAACATTTGAAATATTTTGCTTAGAAATTGAGAAATCTGATATATAGGTTTAATCTCATATGAATAAGCCAATCGGATTCGGTAAAATTATAGGCCTCATAATCAGAACCTCTTTCATACCAAATGTCGCGGACACTTTTTACAATTCCTATATTGACATCAACTCCAAATTCAGACGGTCCTCCCATAATACCAATCGCAAATCCATAATCAGCAAAATTAGATTCTTGCGTATTGACGGCATTGGAGACGTTATAATGAACAAAAGTATAAGGATCTTCAGACCAAATTTTTCTTTGCCCCATCTTTACAAAAGCATTTGCATATGGATCAATTCCGTGTTTGGACGTCATATTTTTAAAAAGATAGTAGTGATAATCGAGGTTGATATATTGACGTATTGAAAAGGCATCATAGCCGGTGGAGTATTCAATTCCATCCACAATTGAATCATTTTCATAACGCCATCTAAAAAAAACGTAGTCAATGCCAATTGAATGATGATTAAGCAAACGGAATTCTTTTAAGGATGGGGTTGATTCCTACAAATAAGAACTTAGGGGTAAAGAAAGTAGTAAGAAGAGAAGAATTCTGTTCATATTTAATGGCACGTAATTAATTCTTGACAACCTCAGTTATCTTCAAGAAAAGAGTCGGCTTATCTTGATAATAACTAGCATCATCAACCGTTTTACTAACGCCGTCATTGCCGGCAGCACAAGTGGCTTCAATGGTCGCTTCATCTAATTCAGGACCATATTCTGTCCAGCTAAAGGTCGTTGTATTGCTGTTGAAGTCAACATCCGAAGCTGCGTTATAATGCTGGTGTGAATCTGCCGAATGTGCATCTCCAGCCGCCGTTCTGCTCCAAGTTTGACATACCTGCGTTGAATGAAAAATCAATGTATTACCAGTATCAATATAATCACCCGAACCATCTTGTGTAAACGCACCAATTGTAATTGTGTAAGTATCCGTGTCAGAATCTGATTTATCACAACCTATAAAGGTTATAAAAAGCAGTGCAATGCAAAATGGTTTTAAGCAGGGGAGGAGGATGTTCATTTTCATGAGTTTATTGTTAGGGATCTAAAAATAACTATTTAAAGGTGAACGCAAAGGCTGGGGATTATAATTTATGTTAATCTTAGTTTTCTCTTCTGTTGTCGAATTTTTCTTGCTCTTCTTCGTTTAATTTAAAATCAAATAATGTGTCATAATCAGTAATGAGGTTATTCTCTATTGTTTCGATCAAAAAGGGTTTGTTTGATTTGGTGTAATAAGTGATAAGGCCTTGACTTTGATCGTCATTATAAATGCAAGTAGAATATAATTTTCCGTCGGCATAAAACCAAGTGCCCGATACTTTGCCATTTGTCAATTGCCCTTCGAAATATTTTGCACCCGTATCGTAAAATTTATAAAATGGACCCTCTTGATTTCCTTCAATAAAAACTAATGAATCTTCGATTTTCCCGTTTGTATAATACTTAGATAAAATTCCGTGTCTCACTCCATTTTTATAATGACTTTTCATCTTTAGAATTCCAGATTCATAATATTTCAAATAAGTCGAGTCTTTTAATCCGTTTTTTGCAAATGATATGGCTTCCAATTTACCGTTCGGGTAAAAGAACTTTGTAATTCCATGCAGTTCGTCACCTTTCCACGAGGCTATGCGCTCTATTTCACCATTTTCGTACCATGACGTAGAGATTCCATCCTTCAAACCATTTACAGTTGTCGCCGTGTCTTTTATACTTCCATTTGGATAATAATTCGAAATTGAACTTTTATTCAATGTGGTATCATTGATCTCACGATAAATAATTGTTCCATCCTCTGCATAAACAATCCAAAAATGTCCTTTTTGAAAATTGGAGATAAAACCTTCTTCTTGTAAATGCCCTGATTGAAAGTGTCTTTTATACGGTCCGTTTCTCGGAAATTGCCATGTTTCTGCTCCGTCTTGGATGGTATAAATTTTTATGAGTTCATTATTTACTTCGAAATCATAATACCAAGTCGTGTCAATCCTCACGTTTGCTTCAATTCTAGTTTTGTAACAGGTATTTCCATTGTCGTAGAATGTGGTAATCATGCCATTTTTCACATTGATGTAATTCCCATTAGGTACCCATTGTCCATTATTTCCAAATTCATCAACTGACCATACCCAATCCGTATTTCTTTTATCAGAATTATCGATTGAATCGTTGCAGGCGATTAGAATGAATGTTAGACAAATGAATATGTAGTGGTGGCTTTTCATAATTTGAACTTACGTTTAGATGAAGATTGACTATGTGAGGAATATACAAAAACAAAGGAACTCAATCTCCTTTCCAACAGATAAACCTTATTGTGCCTTTATTATTTTTTCAGCGATTAGATTTGCTGAATAAACTGCACCATCCATGTAACCCGGTGATTCTGAAGCTGACTCGGCGCTTGAAATGTACAGATTGTCGTCAGAAAAGGTTTGGCTAAAAATTGGATTTCCGTTATTTTGATGCGGATTAAGAAAAATATCGGATGCTTCAAAGGTGTTTTCTTCTTCGCTCCAGAGGCATTCATCATAACTAAGAAATGCCTCAGCCGACGGACCAAAAACCATTTTTACTTGGTCAATTACTCGTGACCGCCTTTCTGAATAGGGAAGACTTTTAAAGGATGAATGGATGAATCCGCAAAGTGCGTATTTGGACCTTTCGTGATTACAATGATTGTAGAATTCGGCAATTGGCCCTGCATTGCTGAAAAAAGTACTTGCTATATTTTCTTCTTTCCAAAATGGATTCTCATAAGTTAAAGCAATCTTAATGGAGTCTTCCATCCAAGTATGCGTTTGTTCGGCAGTATTAATAAGTTCACGCGGTAACTGCGGTACAAATGCTATTTTTTTTGCCCACAATTTAGGAGGGATGGCTAAAACAACTGAATTTCCTTCAAAGGATTCTTTTGCCATTATATGAACTGATTTATCGTGGTATTTAATATCTGTTACGGTTTGATGTAATAAGACAGCCTTGTCGTCCAATTTTTCGAGCAATGTGTTTATGATATTAGAAGTGCCTCCTGAAATTCTGTAGCTGGGTGACTGACTAGGAACTTGAACAGATTGAATCGGTGAAGTATCGGATGCCTGATAGAACAATGGGTTATCCATATGCTGTTCAAAGTAAGCGATCTCTAATTCTTTTAAGAGCGCGATAAGGTTTTCGTGTTGACTGTTGAACCAAGTAGCACCCATTTCAATAGGTGTATCGTTGCTTGTATAAATAGTATTGATTCTACCACCAACTCTATCTCTAGCTTCTAGAATTTTAAATGGAATACCCTCTTGCTGTAAGCGATATGCAGTTAATAGACCTGACAAGCCAGCACCAATTATTAGTATCATTTTGAATTTATTCTATTTAAGATTTTGTGTGTAAGACTTCTAATTATCTAATTTGTAAATGTATTCTTCAATTTCTTTTCCTCTCGCAATTGCAAAATCGACATTGCTACCAATTTTTGTAAATCCAGCTTTTTCCAATACTTTCTGAGAACCATAATTATCATATGCTACTCTGCCATGAATTGGGCGCGTTTTTTCAATGGCAAGAAATTGTTTTACGGCCGAAGTAACTATTCCTTTTCCCCAATATTTCTTATCCAATGCATATGTTATGTCTGAATCACCCTCCATTACGAATTTCACAACACATCCCACGGCCTGATCAGCTAACATAATTGTTTGCATATGAACAGAATCAACCGTCATTAATCCAGTCCATTTTTTTATGTAGGCATCCTTGTCTTGTGGGTTTTTCGAAGTAAAGGCAGCCATGAAATTGGCCTCTTCGTCAGCCTGGTTTTGGAAAAACACTTCCAAGTCTGACGCTATTGATTTCCTTAGTGAAATTTTCATTTGTCTAATTTATGAATTCTAACGGTTAATAAAATTAGCTATTTTTATTTTCTTGTCTGCCTGCAGTATTTTATGATTCGATCATATTCTTTTCTTCAATAGGAGCAGAATGGAATATTTCACAAGCGGCTACATAAAGTTCGCTAAAATCGTTAAATAAATCAAACCAGTTTTAAATTTTGGAGAATAGGTTTAGTATTCAATGAAAGTTGGATCTATAAGCAGTAGCAAATTTACTTCGCAGTAAACCAAGACAGTTAGATCTCGTTTTAAACGCAAAAACGGTTTGAGAATACACCCAAACCGTTCTTGCTAATATTAAATTTTCAGCTCTTAATTCGAATAGCTACTAATCAATAAGAGTTACTAAATCGGCTTTACTTTTACGAACCTTTTTAAGACTCACTAACCAATCATTTTTTTCATCTCGGTATCCTAATGCAAGTATCACACAGCTTCTAAGACCCTTTTCTTTCAATCCTAAAATCTCATCCACTTTTGCAGGTTCAAATCCTTCTATAGGTGTTGCATCTACCTTTTCAAAAGCAGCAGCAGCCAGACCCATAGAAAATCCGATATAGGCTTGTCGCGCAGCATGTGCAAAACTAACTTCAGGATCTTGTTTTGGATACGCGCCTAACAACATTTGGCGATAATTTTCCCAACCTTCATTTTTAAATCCTCTAACCTCATTTGTTAAATCAAAGGCTTTATTGATTCTATCCTCTGTATACTCATCCCAAGCGGTAAAAACTAAAAGATGAGAGCAGTCTGTAATGACAGATTGATTCCATGCAACAGGTTTAATTTTTTCCTTTACTTCTTGATTTGTGATCAACATTACTTCAAAAGGTTGCAATCCACTGGATGTTGGAGCAAGTGAAATTGCTTCAATGATATTGTCAATTTTTTCTTGCGCTACTTTTTTACCATTCATGGCTTTGGCAGCGTATCGCCAATTTAATTTATATTGATTCGTCGCTTTCTTACCAGTAAGATTTAGCCACGGCTAATGTTAATCTATCAAAGAGCCTTTCCCCGAAGTATCTGCGGTTAAGTTTGTAGCAAAATTCATTCAAATAATTTTGCAAATAT
>WTCE01000094.1 GCA_013138735.1 Crocinitomix sp.
GTGACTTGCAAGATTCTTCATTTGGAAATTCATCCATAAAACTTAGTATATTCATTTTGTTTTTTCTTCAAAACTAGAGTGGCACAACGTAATCTATTTACGGTCTGGTAAAAGATGGGGGAATCAGTATTAATAATAAGCCGTTGTGATAATCTCTTCAAAACTTCGCCTAGTATCTGTTCAAATATATTTCACTTTTTCTTTTTACTCGGTTTCGGTTTTAATTGAGAAACATAATCAAAACTTTTTTGCAAGTACTCAGCCAATTCATCCGATTTAGCAAATAGTGCCTGTGGAACATGAACATATTCTTTCATGATTCGGCCGTGCTGTTCCATTAATTGGGTTTTGTAGATCTCCATAAAAGCTTCTCTATCGGCAGCTGATAAACGCAGTGCCATGTCACCTTCTTTCGACAGAAAAGAAAACATATGTCCGTTTATTGAAGTGTAGGGCGTGGTTTTACCCTTTCTCTCAATGGCAGGGTTGTTTTCTATTAATTGGTCGTATAGTGATACTGAGTCCATAAGCAATAAGTATAAAAATTTAGTCCTTTGTTCTTGATGCAATAACGTAGCGAATCTAGAATTGCCTTCTTATGATTTTTTCTTGTGAATACATCTATCCAATCTACAACGGTTAAAGTGAGATAATAACTACTGTTTTTTTTGATTGTATGTTTTAGGCCTGTAAGCATTCCATTGAAATTAGTAATAAAAAGTGAAAGTCGCAGCAGCAAAGCTACTCCGAAGCTGATTGTTATGAATTTATCTAAAAACCCCAGGTTGCGAAGTAGCTTTGCTGCTGCGCTTTTATCCCCGTAATAACATTCATCTCGCAGTTCCCCAAGCTGCGGAGTAGCTCAGCCAACGGTATAAAACAAAATAGTAATTTCATGAATTAGATCTCAAATATTCCTTTTTACATGCTGTAAATAAACGGCCAATAAGAAAATTAAAATGCCGATTTTAAGCACTATTCTTACTATATACTTATTACAAAGCAATTCGCTCTGCTTCCTCAACAGCACCAGGGATTGCTCCTAAACAAACGATTTTATGAATTGATTGAGAAAACAACTGCCATAAATCACTTTCAGTCGTGTCAATGAATAATTGCCAGCGTTGCGATATTCCGTCTTCTGTCGCATCACTTTTATAAATATCCATAATAGAAAGCACATTTACATCCGTCTCTTTGAGTTCGGGTAATAAAATAGGTTTTTCTAACTGTTGATAATAGGCAATGATTTTTTCAGAAAGCCGACCCATATTTGGGTTTTGAATAATGGAATTAATGGTTTTCACATCAGCTTCAAATTCAATTATAATTGAATGTTCATAGTCAATAACAAGATCTAGGTCTTCTTGGTTTTGAACAAGCTCAAGCCAATATGCTTTGTCCTCAGTAAATTTCAGCCCAATATTTTGGGGATAATGACATAAAGGAATATTCTTAGTGCTCAATAATTCGGCGTATTGTTTAACACTCAATGCCGTAAATAGAGATCCCATATTTTAGTTTTAACAGTTGATTCAATAACCTAAATGATTTGTACCAATGGTTAAGCATCACTTTTTAATCTCACCGAGCTATCGCGCGAAATGCAATTCGACGAAGTCGATCCCTTCGCGTGATAGATACATGATGATAGAATATTAATAATGTTTTAAACTATCTCTTTTTTCGGTATAAGGTTTCCCAACCTTTTTACCATATTTAACCAATTCATCTTCATTAAAACCTTCAAAAGTGATAACACCAGCTAGGTATAATTTTTTAATTAATGATTTTCTCGTAGTGTTCGGGTATTCAAAAATGATCGTATCCAAATTCTTAGCATTCAAAACTTCAAAATAAGCGGTTTCATAGGCCTCATTCCATTTAACATAAATAAGTTCCTTATCGTTTAAGTCCACAAAATAATACGAACCCTTCACTCCTGCATCTTTTTTTACTTTACACAATTCTTTACCGTCGACAGTAACAATAAAGTTTTTTATTTTAATGCTTTGCCCCAAAAGACCTATAGGAATGAGGAACAACATTAAGATTACTATATTTTTCATATTACTAATTTTAAAAGTTAATTCTCTCAAGTAATGACAAGTTAAGGTCAACAAAAAAAGCTATACTCAAATACCCACCTTAAAACAGCCCATCAAACAAACCACCATAATCATAAGAATCTAACGAGACACGTTTACGGTGCTTTAGTTCAAATATTTCAAGCGTTCTTTTAATGGTTTCTTCCATTTCCTCATCATTCTTAATCGAGAGTCCTTTTTTGGTTTGATGATCCTCAATACTCAAGTCTTTTTCATCTGTAGACATGAGGCCAACATAATCAATCATCCAGTTCTTTTTGTTTTCTTCTTTTCGTTTAAAGAAATAGATGGTGCCTTGTTCTTTGCCGTTATCAATTGTAACCGTTTTAACAAATGCTACAGTGTCTTCTTCTTCATCATAACCTGTATTATAGAGTAGGGCAAAGGCAATATCTTGCTGCGTAATGGCAGGATCTAAATATTCTAAAAGTTCTTCATCATCTAAACGATTATAAACCCAAACACGGTATTTCTCATCTCGAGAAACTTCATTGATTTTTGAAGTATCAACGTCTAATCCAAGTTTAGCATGAATGATCTCTGCTTCAACTTTAAATTTTTCATCTTCAATACGGTAAATATCTTCGAAATAGGCATCCGCATCTTTATCGCCACTTGCTTTAAAGCCACACATTAATGTATAGTAATCCAAAAACAAAGTGTGATAAGTTTCATATTGGTTAACACGACCATAATTATAGCCATAACTATTATTATTCGAGCTCTCATTCTGGTTAGCTACTGTTCGCTTTAACTCAATTTTTGCATTTCTAAAAATCGCCGATTTTCTTGACTTAAAATGATCAAAGGTGTAGATTTCTTGCAGATATCCGTCAGCCAAAAGTTCCATTACATGTGGGTGATAATCCGCATATTGCGCCATTTCGTACATTTCTGGATAATAATCCTTTGACAGTTCTAATGAATCATATAAATAATCGAAAAATTTCAGTTTGCTTTCTTTTTCAGAAAAAGGAGGGTTGTCTAACAACAATTTCTTTATCGCCGCATAGGCTTCTTCTGTTTCAGTGTAAGAGAAACATTTTAAAGCAACAAATTGTAAATCTGAATTGAAGTTATTGGAATCATACACTTCATATAAAAATTCGTATGCCGGCTCAACTTCTAAATTGGCTAAAGTCAAAATTAAGTCTTCACGATATTCTTGTTCCGTTTCTTCCTCATATTCATAGGTATGATAAGCGTTAGCAATTCCCGCCACATCTTTTTCTTGAAAATCAACTGTATTAATCGATTTGATTGCGTTAATCTTATTCAAACTGTCTTCACCGTTCAGATGTTCAAAAAATAATTCGGCTTTGTCTTCAAATAAATCTCTACCTATTACGGTATCCTTTGGTTCAAAAGTATCGAAAAAGCGCTGTGCATATGGAGATGGGCCAGCGATTGTATCAATTAATGTTTGAAGCAGATATTGAACGCCATTATGCAATCTAAAATGTGTCATAATACCTTTTGCACTTCCTGTATCTGTTAAGGTATAGGATAAGGTGATATCTCCGTCAATTTCCTTTTCTATACGGTTAGATACTTTTAAGCCGTGTTCTTTTGTTAAAGATTTTGTTCTGTTTTCCCAAAAAGCTTCAACTGAATCAGCTCCGTAATAATCATGGAATTTTACATATCCCACATAAATGCCTTCACCTGTTTTAGGAAGTGTGTGATATTTTGATCCTGAAGAGGATAAAAAACTGCGATCTTCTTCTTCTTCTTCCTGCCCATAACCATATCCACGGCCTGGCATTGATGGAAATTCTTTTTCTAGAATCGTTTCAACAGAGTAGTGGAGGCTGGTATCTTCATACACTTCATATTCGTCAGTTAAAATAAAATTATCAAATTCAAAAGAATCGAAAAAGGTAGTTGCGTTGGCATCCTTTGCAGTAGTGGTCATTAAATAATAGTAACCACCTTGCGTAATCAATTTCAATTTTAAGTCTTGCGTTTGGTTGGGATGATCCTCATCTGCCTTTAAATCTTGTAAAACGTAACTGAAACCAGACTCTGGATGAAAAGTAGTAGTTGCTATTTCATAACCCATTTCTTTTCCAAACGATTCACCCAAATAAGCCAAATCGAATGAATCCTCTTCAATAAAATCAAGATCGTTATACGTATAGCGCATAACTAAATAATAGTCATCCTTTTCGCTATCAAATGATTGATAAGTAGGTTCTATTTCGGTGTTTTCTAATCCGTCAATCATATCTTGACCGCTGACCATACCTTTCATCTTCCATTTTGCTCCACCATAAGTTGGTGTAACGTCATTCCATTCGGAAGAATTTTTTCCCAACTGGATTTCGCTAAAAAAGCGCTTTGGATGACTTTTTTGGATGTATTCTCCAATCCCAAAACCTTTAAATACAACAATTTCTGTAGGTGTGAAGAAGACATTATAGTTAACATAAGCGTTTTTACTTGTTAAGGTAAGCACGCGGTAGCCCATATGCCCGTTGACATTAATTTCTTCTTTTTTAATGAGTTCACCCGGCGTTGCGATATAAATTAAACTATCAAAAGTTGCTTTATAATACTCAGGGTCTTTACCAAAAATTCCGCCATAAGTGAACATACGTACAATGCTAAAATATCCGCCGTTTATAGGTTCAGGACATAAATATTCCATTTTTCCGCGGCTGCTTGTTGGCATTTGATAAAGTGTTCCTGGCACAGATACTTGAATAAATCCATCTTCTGTAACATGTGGTTTAAAATCAATTGGGCGGTAGAGACTCTCCAATTTTTTTCTCGCTTTATGCGATTTTCCTGAAGATTTTGGATTCACTGCACGCACATTATATCCTAATTCTCTAAGCATTTCAATAGCACCTCCGTCACCTGGTAAATGCGCTGCACCAATTCCAATAAATAAAGAGTTTTTAGAAATAATTGAGTCAATTCTGTCGACCATATTTCTATTTCGCTGTACGATAAAGTAATCGTGATAAACTGATGTAGGATTGTCGGCTTTACTTAAAGAATCGATTTGATTCAAATCACCACGGCGATAAGCTTCTTCTAAAAGCACGTATTTACGTTGACCGTCTGATTCTAAATAATTGTTACGACTATTGTCTTCTTCTTTATCCTTGTCAGGCGTCATTGCCAAAATAGAGAGGTCGATCACTTCCTCTAGTGTCTCTAAACTATAAATTGGCTTATTGTTTTTTGCACCTGCTTGGAAAATAAACATATCTAGGAAAGTATTCTCTTGATAATCTTCATTCCCTGGATTAAAACGGTAAAGAATTTGATTCATTAAGCCATTCTTATTCTCCATTAATTTATAGGTGACGTCATTTTCAGGTTCGTCAATATCGAATGCCTTTTCATAAAAACCGTCGTACGAATAGTTTCCGCCAGAAAAAGCACCCATGTCTCTATAATCGTCCATCCAATGTGCTGGAGAAGATTCTAATGCAATTGCATCAGCCCGATTTAAGCATAAGTAAAAAGAGTCACTTACGTTAAACGCCAGTTTGTTTGAAACGTGCATTGTTCCGTATAAATAACTTGGTGTATTTAATCCGTTACCTGAAATTTCCCAAAGTAATCCTTGATAGGATTTTTGCTGGGAAATGCCAAAAAATGACGTGAAAATTAGCGTAATAATTAGAGAGGAGCGTAGTAGCATAAGTTTTTTGTTAATGAAGGTGTTAAAATACGAATGATTTCTTGATTATAATGTTAACGATTCTTAAAGATTCGCATCTCTTTTAGGTTTAAGATGATAATTCTGATTAACCGAAAAGTTACATCTGAATTATATGACCAGATAAGCTTAAGGGTTAATCGTTTGACAATTAAGTGAATACTTGCTTGTTTCTTTTGATGTTAGGTGAACAGGGTTTAAATTATCGCCGTAAAAAATAGCGATAGTTCAATAGTAATTCGATAAATGTTTAAGCTAAGATGAAGGATTGTTACGAGGCTTAAATGGCTTTTTCTTGTTTTTATGGAAAGGCTTCTTTTTACCCTTGAAATTATTGTTACTGCTTGACGGAGCCTTAGAATTCCAATCAGGCGCTTCTCCAAATGCTTTTGGTAATTCCAATTTTGGAACCTGCGCTTCAATCAATTTCTCAATTTTTCTAAGCTTATGGAAATCCTTAGGATTAACAAGCGTAAATGCTTCACCTTTAGAATTTGCACGGGCAGTTCTACCAATTCTATGCACATAATCTTCAGCATCATGTGGCACATCATAGTTAATAACCATGTTAATCTCCTTGATGTCAATTCCACGCGACATTACATCAGTAGCAACCAAAATGCGTACATTCTTCGCTCTAAATTCGCGTAAAACTTCTTCGCGGGCACTTTGATCTAGGTTAGAAGAAATGGTTTTAGATTTGAATCCCATTTTTCTTAAATAGCGATTGATTTCAGAAACTCTCACCTTTGCAGATGTGAATACGATAATACTATCATACTCTGGGCGTTCATCTAAAATATACTTTAATGTCTGCTGCTTTTGATTGTCGTATGTTAAATAAACATGTTGTTTAACTCCAGCCGCAGGCTTAGATACCGCCAAAGTAATTTCTTTTGGATCGTTTAAGATTTTACGCGCCAACATTTTTATTTTGCTCGGCATGGTCGCACTAAACATTAAAGTTTGGTGTTTCTTTGGCAAATAAGAGATAATCTTAGTTAAGTCATCAAAGAATCCCATGTCTAGCATACGATCGGCTTCATCTAAAACTAAATGCTTTACATGTTTAAAATTGACGTATCCCATTTTTAAATGCGAGAGCAACTTGCCCGGCGTAGCAACAATAATATCTGTTCCTTCTTTTAATGCCGTTCGTTGCAGTTCCCAATCTTTTCCATCTCCACCGCCGTAAACAGCTTTAGAGCCTACGGAAAGGAAATATGCGAGTCCTTGGATTTCCTTTTCTATTTGCACAGCCAACTCACGAGTTGGTACAATAATTAAGGTATCTATATTTGTATCTTCTTTGCCAACCAACTTATTTAAGATGGGGAGTACAAATGCAGCCGTTTTTCCAGTACCAGTTTGGGCACAGGCGATTAAGTCTTCATTTGCAAGTACAAAGGGTATTGCTTTTTCTTGGATTGGGGTTGCATTTTCAAACCCCATGTATGAAAGTGCTTCAAGAAGTTGCTCTTTCAATTCTAATTCGGTAAATTTCATATTCTGAGGTGAAGATAGATAATTTTTGTTAACCACAAAGTACATTTGAATTGAAGTACTGTAAGTTTTATGCCGATCTATCGACCAAATTAAAAATTAGACATAAAATGATTAAGAATATTTTAATAGCAACGTTCTCTCTTTTCACAATGGCATTGGTCTTAATATCTTGCCAATCAGCAACTGATTTAGGAGCTACAAGTGATGGTGAAAAGCAGAATTATGATAATATGCAAAGGGCTTATTTTGCCAGTGGCTGCTTTTGGTGTGTTGAGGCTATTTATGAAAGTGTTGAAGGAGTAGAGGAAGTGTATAACGGATATGCTGGTGGTCATACTGAAAACCCAACTTATGAAGCCTCAAACACAGGGAGTACTGGCCATGCAGAGGCCGTGGAAGTGATTTATGATTCCACCAAAGTTTCATTCAAGCAATTGGTAGATGTTTATTTTGGGAGTCAGAATATTGAACAAGTGAATGGACAAGGAAATGATATTGGGAGTCAGTATCGCAGTATTGCATTTTACAGTAACATAGCTGAGAAGACGATAATTGATCAAAAAGTAGCTGCATTAACTGTGCAAGGTTTAAATGTGGCAAGTGAAATAAAATCCTTTGAAAAATTTTGGATGGGAGAGGATTATCACCAAGATTATGAGCGTTTGCATCCAGACCAAGGATATATTTTAGCAGTTTCCGTACCTCGGTTGAATCGCTTTAAAAAGGCTTTTCCTGAATTATTGAAAAAGTCTGAGCATTAATTGGAGTCTGGTCGGAAGACCGATTTTTACTCTAATCTATTCAATTGTCGTAATTCCTATTGGCTAAATTTTGCGAATTAAAAAATTTTAACTTTTTTTGAGCTCTTTTTTACACAAAAAAATCTCAAACATGGTAAAATTATGTAAATCAATTGCGGATGCTAAGTCATTTCAGAACTTTGTTACGTTTGCAATTATCGTGGCCGGTGTATTGGTCGGAATTGCTACTTATGCCGAGTTTTCCACAAAACATGAGTCAATATTGGAGATCCTGAACTTGACTGTTCTTATTATCTTTATTATAGAGATTGTGGTGAAAATAGTTGCTGAGGGAAATAAGCCTTGGCGTTACTTTTTTGATGCCTGGAATGTTTTTGATTTTATAATTGTAGCAGCAGCATTTTTACCATTCGGCGGTAGTTCAGTTGCTATATTGAGATTGTTAAGGTTATTGCGTGTACTTAAGCTAATAAAGGCTTTACCAAAGCTGCAAATGTTAGTAGGCGCATTATTGAAGAGTATTCCTTCTATGGGATATGTATCCATTCTTTTATTGCTTTTATTTTATATCTATGCGGTGGCTGGAGTTTTCTTTTTTGGAGAGAATGATCCGACTCACTTTTCAGATTTACAAACTTCAATGTTGTCCTTATTCAGGGTAGTAACCTTGGAGGATTGGACAGATATCATGTATATTAATATGTATGGTTGTGCTAATTATGGTTATGATGGTTCAATGGAGATTTGCGTTAATTCTACTGCAAATGCTGCTGGTTCAGTTATCTTCTTCGTGTCATTCGTATTAATTGGAACAATGATTTTCTTGAATTTGTTTATTGGTGTAATCATGAATGGGATGGATGAAGCAAAAGCAGATATGGCTTTAAGTGATAAAATTGCGAGTGGCGAAGCCAAAACAAACGTAGATGACTTAGAGAATAAACTCCAGGAAATGCAAGAGCTGCTGATCTTGTATAAAATGCAAAATAAGGACGCATAATTTTATAGGGGGACATAGAAGTCGCCCTTTTTTAGTTATAAAAGTTGTATATACAACTTTTGTTTTTATATTGCGATATGAATAAACATCCGCTTCTAGAGTCTTGCGACCCTAGGCAATGTATATCCTCCAGGATTTTGAAATGCAACCGCATTATATCTAGTGTTTTTAGAAAACATTTATTGCCTTATAATATTACCAACAGCCAAATGAGCATTCTATTCATTTTGGCTAAGCGGGGAGAAGCAAGTCAACAAGAGTTGGCGACTATTTTATATTTAGAGAAATCTACGATTAGTCGCAATATGAAACGCTTATTTGAAGGCAAGCTAATTACTAAACAAAATCCTAAACAATTAGAAATAACTGCAGCAGGAAAAGATTTTTTAGAAGCTATTATTCCTGCCTGGGACAAAGCCATGGAAGAATCAAAAAACTTATTAGCCGAACAAGGAGAGGCAGCATTAACCATTTTATTAAATCAACTAACCCACGCATAAAAATGTTAACAGCAATAGGATATACAGGATTATACATATTTGTTATGGCAATGATCGGCTTAACTTATCGTAACGGACTTTTAAGAATGGGCTTGGAATTGCCAAAGGTTAAAAAGCGTTTGGTAATATTAATAGCAGCTTTTGGCATTTGGGCCATATACCTTTATTTAATTGGTGAATCTGGTTTATTATGGCATTTTGAAATGCCGCCTAGGTTTCTACTCATGATATTCCTGCCAATAGCCATTATCACAGTTTTTATTTTTATCAAAAACCGGAAAAGCCCAATTTTTGAAGCGATTCCTAAACAAAAAATCCTTTATTTTCAAAGTTTCAGAATTGTAGTTGAATTAGTGATTTTGGCGACTTATTTAGAAGGTGTTTTTCCAGTTGAAACAACCTTTGAAGGTTATAATTATGAAATAATCGTTGCTATACTGGCACCTATTGTGGCCTATGCCGTTTATTCAAAAAAGTGGTTGTCAGAAAATGTGGCGCTTGCATTTAACTATTTGGGTTTAGCCACCTTGGCAATCATTATTTTCATTGTCATCACCTCATTATATTTTCCAAGTGTTTGGGGTAATTCGGCTCCACGAATAGCAGAAGAGTTTTCTCATGTGCCGTATTTATTATTGCCTGGATTTTTAGCTCCTGCGGCAATTTTTGCGCATATTTTTTCGATTATGCAAATTCGGAAAACTAAGCAAGTCAAAGGATAGTTCCTAAATGTTTTGCTGCAATTTTAGGATATAACCCGTCGAATAATAATTCATTCTTCTTAATTTTTAGTTTGACATATAAATATGTCTTCACCTTATATAAATTGCTGTCATGAGATTATTTTTAGCGCTTTTAGCATTTACCTTCTCACAATGCACAATTACAACAGAAGATCAAATCAAAAGAGAAGTTATTTACAAGACTGATACAATTTATATAAGCGATAAAGATCTTGGAAATATAGCACCTTGGGAACTAGATTGTGGAGGTGGGAATCAATTGGAAATGAATATTTGTAGTAGGAGTAAACTATTGGTTGTAGATAGTGTTCTGAAGGTACGAAATAGCGAATTGCTTTTTGATTTAGATCAAGTAATTGAAAATTTAGAAAAGCAGCAATCCTTATCTGAAATGGATATCATTGAGTTATTGAACTATCGCAAACAAAAGAACTCTTTGATGGAAATTCATAAGTGCTTTAAAATAATGCGTGCAGAAGTAAGAGAGTTTGCTCGATCATATTATGATGGTGGAACAATGATGCCTATGATGGTTAATTTATATGCCGTTCAAATGACAATTAATCAAATAGAAATTTTAAGAATACTCAAAGACGGTCCCAAAGGTTAAATTTTATTTGAATTCGAAAATTTCTAAGTCTGCACTTTTTTCAAACCGTATTAATAGCTATTTTGTTGGAAATTTAAAACACCTAAATGAAAATTAGCTCAAACTTTGATAGTGGAAATATTGAAATTGTTTCGATAAATGATAATGGAGAAATTAATTTAAATATTCGAAAAGACACCAATTCCGAATACTTGCAATGGTTTCATTTTAGGTTAACAGATGCATTAGATAAGGCCTGTAAAATTTCTATTCTAAATGCCAGCGAAACTTCTTATCCAGATGGTTGGGAGAATTATCACGCCGTTGCATCTTACGATAATGTTGAATGGTTTAGAGTGCCGACGCGATACGAAGATGGCGTTTTGCATATTGATTATTTGCCTTCAAATAACAGTGTTTATTTCGCTTATTTTGAGCCGTATTCTTATAATAAACATCAGAATTTAATTCACAATTCGCAAGTATCAGACCTTTGTAGGGTAGATGTGATTGGTGAAACGTATGAAGGGCATGACATTGATATGCTTGTAATAGGAGATGAAGGAATCGGTAAAAAGGTTTGGGTTATTGCGCGTCAACATCCGGGTGAAAGTATGGCAGAATGGTTTGTTGAAGGAATGGTAGACCGTTTATTAGATGAAAGTGACCCCGTAGCGCGAAAATTGTTAGAAGGTGCTTGTTTTTATGTGATTCCAAATATGAATATTGACGGTTCAATAGCTGGGAATTTAAGAGCGAATACGGCAGGAATGAATTTGAATCGTGAATGGGCCAATCCAAGTATCGAAAAAAGCCCTGAAGTTTTTCATTGCTTAAAAAAGATGGATGAAATTGGGGTTGACTTATTACTTGACGTGCATGGTGATGAAGCTATACCTTACAATTTTGTTGCTGCATCTGAAGGGATTCCAAGCTATAGTTTAAGCTTGCAACAATTAGAGAAAAAATTTAAAGATCATTGGATGCATATCTGTCCTGATTTTCAAGATGAATATAATTATGGTGCCGACGAACCAGGTACTTCAAATATGACGGTTTGTTCTAACGCTGTGGCAGAACTTTTCAGCTGCTTATCTTTCACCATTGAAATGCCTTTTAAAGATAATGATGATTTACCCGATCCAATGTATGGTTGGTCTTCTGAGCGATCAATGTTGTTAGGAGAGTCTATTTTAAATCCTGTATTGTTTGTGCTAAAGGATTTATAGTCAAATCCTTTATTGACTTTCTAATTGAGTAAGGCTGATTTTTTTTCCGCCCCATTCAACTACTGTAAATCCTTTTCTTTCTGGACTTATTGGCAATGTTTGTTCTATAATTTTTATTTCGCTCTCAATAGGGCAGTGTAGCATCATAATTCGGATTAATGTTTCTGGAGCGGGTTGAATATCGAGTACAGCATGTTTCGTATAATGTTCTGTATCAAAATGAATGAGGTTTCGATCGTTTTGATTTAATATGGGCAGCCAAAAAATAATGAATTCATTGGCTTCACGCTCATTGAGTCCAATTTCAGCCAACTTTGCTTCTAAAAAGGGGATCGTTTCTTCACTATCTACAATAAAACCTGAATTAATTGTCTTTTGGTACGTGGTAATTCCTTCCCAGTAAATACTGTAAAATGATCTTCCTGTCGAATCAATTAAAGTTCCATTAGGGTAAGCAAGCATTTTCCAATCGCCATTTGATTTAGGATAAGTATGGATGATTTCACCCTCATAATCCAAGTGTACATCAAGAGTTATAGTATCTGTTGGGTAAAAATAAATAATGGGTTTTAATTCAAGATTTTGGCTTTGAAGAATGATATCCTTCAGTATAATTTGCTCCCCTTCTTGGACTTCAACGTTTACTTGTTTTACAGATTGATAACCAACGTGCTGTGCGAATAAGGTGTAGTTTCCAGTTGCTACATTCTTGATTTCAAAACTGCCATCTATATTTACTGAGGTTCCAATTTTGACTCCTTCTTTTTCTAAAAAAACAGTTGTGCCAAAAAGTGGTTCTCCATTATCATCAACTACTTTACCTTTTATGCTGGCACTTGAACTAGGTTCAACCACGCTAGAGTCAATAGTAATGATATTTGTTTCTTGCGTTTCGTCACACTCATGTTCGCGTTGAAAACCGCAAGAGGAAATGATTGGAAACAATAAAATGGCTAATAGAAGTGCTTTCATAGTATAAAGATGCCAAAACAATGCTTTATCCATAAAATATTCCAATAAATTAATTGGACAATTCTTTTTCAATGAACGCTAACCTTAATGCGGCCTTGCGCATCATTAGGTCCTTGTTATTCAGGAACTCGTTTCTACGATCAGTATCATTTCCAAATGGATTGCACACGAGTTGCCCAATATTGCTGAATTGCCACATCTCATTTTTTTTCTGTGAAATGCGCATCTCAATTGCTCCATTTGACTGAATGCTACCCATATAATTTTTAGGTAATACACGTCCAAATAAACTCATTCCGTTTGACTCACTACGCAAAAAGAATTGACCAATTCCGTCTATTTTACCGGCATATACCTTTGGGAATGTTCGTTTTCCCATAAAAGGAAAAGCTCCGCCTGCGGGTTTCGCATTGATTTTACCATGTTTGTCTATTTGGCCTGAGAGTTTTGTTGGATGCCCGCTCACTATGTGGCTGTCATTGCGTGTTACATTAAATTGGAGATTTTCTCCTTTAAGCAAATCCATATTTCTATTCCACAATTGAGAAAATTCCGAATCTTCAAGTTCCAATAAGTCCAGTAGTAGGGCCAGTTGCGTTTTTCTTAATTTCAGAATTTTCCTTATTCGCCTTGCTTTCCATAAGGTCCTCTTGCCATTTAGTTTTTTCAAAAACACTATGGTATTCTTAATTTCCGCTATGAATTGATTACAGGTCATGTTAATTTTGACTACATGGAATTGTAGTTACGTCAGGTGTTGGCTCAATAATAAACCAACCTTTAGCTGCATCAGTAGCACCTTCTGGGCCGTCTAAAGAAGAATTTATAAACCCTTGGGTAAATCCAACAGTCGAGAATAGAATTGCGAGAAGAACTAATATAGACCTCACATTTGGTTTTTTATAAACACGTAAAAAACACTTCAACAGTTGGCTAGTTACACCAACTCCTTAAACTTGCCTTTACTTTTTCTAATCTTACAAGAAACAACTTTATACTCAGGACATAGCGCCTCGGTACAATGTTCGTCTGATGTAATAATATTTAGCATCACTTCTGGAAAGTGGAACGTAGAACTTAAAATTCCTGGTTTCATTTCGTCTGTAATATCCGCCTCAATATCAACCTTACCACGTGGAGATTCAACACAAACCATATCGCCTTGGGCAATTCCGTTTGCTGCTGCATCATCTGGGTGAATGAGCAAGACATCTTTCGTCAAAATATCGACATTACCCGTTCTTCGTGTCATAGCACCACAATTATAATGTTCTAATTCACGATTAGTTGTAATAATATATGGGAAATCTGCGCTGTGTTTAGCCGTTTCTCTCGACTCTACATAAGGGAAGAAAGAGAAAGCTCCTTTACCACGTTTGAATGATTCTGTATGTAATAATTGCGTATCAGTTCCATCAGCAGCAACTGGCCATTGTTTTCCGTTATCGCCTAATTCATCCCAAACTACACCTTTAAAGAACGGCACAATTTGCGAAATTTCTTCTAACATTCCAGCAGCAGTATAATCTGCTTGTTCATAACCCATGCGGTTCATTACGTCAATAATAATTTGCCCATCAGGTTTTGTTCCTTCAATTGGCTCAACTACTTTTTGTACACGTTGAATTCTTCTTTCGCCATTTGTAAATGTTCCTTCTTTTTCTAAGAACGAGGCACCTGGTAAAATAACAGTTGCATGTTTGGCAGTTTCAGTCATGAAAAGTTCTTGAACAATTAATAGGTCCAAGCTGTCCATTGCTTTTTTAACTTTATTGGTATTCGGGTCGGTTTGAACAACGTCCTCACCAATAACCCATAATGCTTTTAGATCACCAGCAATTGCAGCATCAAACATTTCTGGAATTTTTAATCCAATATGAGAAGGTACTTTGTCTGATCCGTAAAACAGTTTATATTTTTCATGCATTGCAGGATCTGTTACATCCATATAACCCGCACCTTGGTGTGGTTGCGCGCCCATATCGGCTGCTCCTTGAACATTGTTTTGACCTCTCAAAGGATTCATTCCTGCTCCTGGTTTTCCAATGTTACCCGTAATCATTGCTAAATCAGCAATTAATTGAACTGTAAATGTTCCTTGATAATGTTCTGTTACGCCTAAACCGTGGAATTCCATAGCTGCTTTTGATCCAGCATAGGCTAAACTCGCTTCTCTCACCAAGTTTTTATCAACTCCAGTAATGCCAGCCATTTCGTCCATGTCGATTTTCAAAATCTCATCACGCATCTCTTCATATCCTTCACATCTACTTTCAATAAAGGCTTTATTCTCTGCTCCTTCAGTTATAATGTAATACAACATCATATTCAACAAGGCTACATTGGTACCTGGTTTTAATTGCAGGTGATAGGTTGCATATTTTGCCAATTCAATTTTTCTAGGATCAACCACAATGCTGGTGACACCTTTCATCATTTTTTGTTTGATCTTTGCTCCAGTTACGGGGTGAGCAGCTGTAGGGTTTGCACCAATTACAATGATACAATCTGTATGTTCTAAATCTTGAATTGAATTAGTTGCCGCTCCTGTACCAAAGGCACGTTGCATTCCTAATGCAGTAGGAGAGTGGCATACTCTTGCGCAACAATCAATATTATTGGTGCCTACAATGGCACGCATTAATTTTTGCATTAAATAATTTTCTTCATTCGGTGTTCTTGCAGATGAGATTCCTGCAATGGCATCAGGTCCGCTATCGCGAATAATGCGTTTGAATTCATCCGTAATATAATCGTAAGCTTCATCCCAAGATACTTCTTCGAATTCACCGTTACTTCTTTTTATCATTGGAGAACGCAAGCGTTCGGCATGGTTATAAAATTTAAAGGCATAACGTCCTTTTAAGCACGTATGTCCGCCATTAGCTTGTGCATCAAAAGGAGCTTGAATGGATAAAATTTCTCCGTTTCTTGTAGAAACATCCAAATTACAACCAACACCACAATAGGTGCAAACTGTTCGTGTAACCTCTGCTGTTTTGACTGATTTTGATTGGAACACATCAGATATGGCACTTGTTGGACAAGCTTGTGCACATGCACCACAGCTCACACAATCAGAATCCATAAAGGTTTCATTCGCTCCTTTTACAATATGACTGTCAAATCCTCTACCGGCCATACTTAATACAAATTCTCCTTGTACTTCATCACAAGCGCGCACACATCTGTAACAGTTAATACATTTCGAAAAATCTGAAGTCATGTAGGGGTGAGACAAATCTTTTGTTTTATCCAAATGATTATCGCCTGCGTCATAACGCACTTCTCTAATCCCAACTTGGGCAGCAACATCTTGCAATTCACAATTGCCATTCACCTCGCATGTTAAACAGTCTAAAGGATGATCTGTTAAAACCAATTCAATAATGTTCTTCCGCAAACGCTGCACATTATCCGATTCAGGATATATATATTGTCCTTCACCAATAGGTGTGTGGCAAGAAGCCATTGCTTTGCTTTTACCATCCTCTTCAAAAGCAACGTCTACACTACAAACACGGCAAGAGCCAAAGGATTCAAGGTTCGGTGCGTCGCATAAGGTTGGTACTTTTTCGGAATGATGCCGCTTTAAAAAAGTTAAGATCGATTCTCCGTCTTCAATTTCGAAAGGGTTATTATTGATATAGGCTATTTTCATGCGTGCGTTATATTTGAGAATGGCTATTAATTCGGTTTGGATAATATTTTAATTGGCTTTGAAGTACGTTTTCAATTCAGCATCAAAGTACATTAATGCGTTTTGCACTGGCAATGGAATTCCTCCGCCGTGTGCGCATAATGAACCAACTTGTAATGTATGTAATAAGTCATTTAAAAGGTCGCGATCAATTTTTGTTTCACCGTTGGCAGCATTTTTAAACATTTCATGCCCGCGCTTTGTTCCAAGGCGACAAGGGAAACATTTGCCACAACTTTCGAATGCCGCAAAATCAAATAAATGCTCAATAAACTTAACCATTGGAAAGGTTTCAGGGACACTAACAACTCCAGCGTGTCCTAATAAGAATCCTTCATTGGCAAATGATTCAAAATCGACAGTTAAAGCGTCAATTTTACTTGCAGGAACTAATCCGCCGAGTGGTCCACCAATTTGCATTGCTTTAACAGGTTCTTTGAAACCTCCACCTAAATCATTCACAACAGTTGAGAGTGGTGTACCCATTTCAACCTCATAAATACCTGGTTTATTAAAGAAGCTATCCAAACAAACGAGTTTCGTTCCGCTTGATTTGGCAGTACCAATATTTTTATAATGTTCACCACCATGTTCCAAAATATAATGGATGGCTGCTAAGGTTTCAACGTTGTTTACTATAGTCGGTTTATTGAATAGACCTTGCTGCGTTGGATAAGGAGGGCGCGTTCTCACTTCAGGACGTTGTCCTTCAATTGAATTGATTAAAGCCGTTTCCTCACCACAAATATAAGCACCTTGTGCTCTAATAATTTTAAAATTAAAGTTGAAGCCAGAACCTAAGATGTTTTCACCTAAAAGGTCGTTTGCTTTTAATTGGTTAATGGCTTCTTGAATAATATCGCTTGAATCTGGATACTCGGCACGGATATACAAAATACCATAATCGGCTCCTGTAACAAATCCAGCCACCATCATTCCAAACAATACCGAATGTGGTTGTTTTTCCATTAAATAACGATCCGAATAGGCACCAGGATCTCCTTCATCAGCATTACAAATAATAAATTTTTGATCTGATTCAACTCCTCTGCAAGACTCTAATTTAAAGCCCATAGGAAAACCTGCGCCACCTCTTCCTCTAATATTCGAAGTTTTAATTTCTTCTAATGCTTTGGTAGGATCGGCCTTCAATACGGTTTTAAGCAAATCATAGTAGGCATCAAAACCAACAAACGGAGTAGTTAGCACAGCTGTGCCACTGGCAATTGCTGAATAATCGTCTCCAGAAATGCCCTTGTCTTTTACAATTTCGGCAATATCTTCGTCTGTCTTTGCAGAATAGTTTTTTCCATTAATATGGAAAGCGCCATTTTCGTGACAACGACCTAAACAAGTCATATGACCAATTTCGTCTGCCGCAAAATGTTTCTCAAGTGATGTTGAAACCGCGTCTTGTTTGCCACTACATAAACAAGCTGTACCATTACATACATATACTTTCTTGTTTTGATTTTCGGGCTTCATGAAGTCGTAAAAGGTAACCGCACCATACGTAGTTGATTTACCTACTAGAAATTCTTCAGCAATTCGATCTAAATCTTTTGCTGATGGCGTTCCTGTTTGGCTTGATGCAATTCCTAATTCTTCAAATAAGTTGGTTTCAAGTCCTTTTCTTCCGGACAATTCACTTAAGTTTTTCGACATATATAGTGTTCTTTGCTCTAAATTTAATAAAAAAGATTATGAATCTATGTTATCTCACGTGCAATTATTAAGGTTAAAATGTTAGAACATCTAATTGGTTTTTCACCGAATTGTTAAATTGCACAAAGTATTAGAAATTCTTAATTGCATGAATCGGACTGAGATAGATACACTTATCAAGAAAAATAGTGGTCAGATAGCTTTAGTAGCAGGAGTTGTAGGCGTAATGCCGCACTTACTCGCTTTTCTTCCCGAATTGTCTGATGCTTTGTTAGATATCCTCATCCCTTTTTTGCTAATAGCGGGTCCTGTTGTTCATTTTAATGTTGGAGATTCCTATATTCTAATGGAATTTAATCAATACTCAGGTTTGAGCTATAATTATATGTCAATTTTATTCTACGGCTTGATTTTATACGGATACTTTTTACATATAAATAAATCCAATAGCAATTCAAAAGTTTTATTATTTACGTTTTCTATCATCCTCATAAGTCATGTGGTTGGATTCTTATTTATAGTGCTTAATGTAATGCTGCCATCAAATTGGGAATATTATAATTGGATAAGCATTCTCCATATTGCTTCAACGATTACCTGGGCATACATGTCGTTTGTGATATGCAAATCATTACTTAATGTTGATCAGGAACCGACTGAAATAAGAGCTGCAGAAAATGTATTAGACGAAGTAGACGCGGTATTACGTAAACCTGACCATGGGACTCGCGCCACTATAAACGAACGCTTACTCCATTATATTATTGACATGTTGTTATATGCGACATTATGTACAACGGGTACTTTTTATTTTGTTGGAAATATTTTTATGTTCAATGGCTGGACGCTTGGAGATAATTCAGTGCTTCTTATGCTAATGTTAATCGGTCAATTTTTATATTATCCATTCTTTGAAGTGGTTTTGGGAACAACACCTGGTAAAATTTTAACAGGGTCTATAGTTGTTAAAGAAGATGGAAGTAAGCTTAAATTAAAGGATGCTATGAATCGGACCTTGGTAAGAGTTGTTCCTTTCGAACCATTTTCATTTTTTAGTAATGGTTCTGGATGGCATGACAAATGGACGAAAACAAAGGTTGTGAAAGGCAAGTTTGAGGATGGCGAAAACAGGGGTGAACTTAATGAGTTTGATGATTTCGACGATTCAAATATCTAACCTGAGCGGCGTGTGATAGGACGACCTTTAGTCCATAGGGTTATTTCAATATCTACACCCAAGGAAACACGTGGTAATTAACTGGTGCTATATATGCGCAGCTTGGTCGAAAATAGTTTTAGGTATTCGATAAATAAACAATTATATCCTATCTTGTATCTCTTAACTAATCATAGATTAACCATGAAAAATAGAATAGTATTATTCTTAAGTTTGATTCCAATGCTCGGATTTTCTCAATTCGGTAATAGACAAATCATCAAATCATTTTCCGTAGTAAATCAAATTAATCATGCTGTTGCGGGTGATATAGATGGGGATGGCTTTAATGATATTGTTTTAGCAGCAGGAAATTATGACGAAATTGTATGGTTTAGAAATGACGGAGAAGGAGGGTTTGGAGAACCAATCACTGTAACCGATCTTGTAGATAACGCTTTGTCCGTGACTATCTTTGATGTTGATTTAGACGGAGATTTGGACGTTATTGGATCTTCTTTTACTGACTCAAAAATATCTTGGTTTGCAAATGATGGAATTGGTGGCTTTGGTCCACGACAGGTTATTTCGGACACAGATAGCCGGGTTCGTTGGATCACATCAGAAGATATAGATGGCGACGGAGACGAAGATTTGGTTGCAACGTCTTATACCGATAGTACCTTAATGTGGTTTAAGAATGATGGCGGTGGTACATATTGGGAAAAGACAATCATTCGAGATGACGCTCGCGAGTCGCGCTATGTTCAATTGGCAGATTTAAATGGGGACAATACAAATGATCTTTTATTTCTGTCCAATTATAATGATGTTTCATGGTTTCCGGCATTGGGAGATGGAACGTTTGGAGAAGAACAATTTATTGCTGTATCAGGCGGATACCCTGAATGGGCAGAAGCTGTGGATGTAGATGGAGATGGAGATATGGACGTCTTAACTGCAAGTAGTATTTACGAAGGGATTTGGATGTATCGGAATAATGGAGATGGTACTTTTACTGATGAAGAAATGATCGGCCCAGAAATAGTCTATCATCCTAGGTCTGTCATTGCGGTTGATTATGATGTTGATGGCGACATGGACCTTCTTGCTGGTGGTGATAACGAAATTGTACTTTTTGTAAATGACGGAACTGGACTTTTCAATGAAAAAATTATGATCGAAAATTTTGACATGGATAAAGCCGTGCTAGTTTTGAGTGACCTTGACAATGATGGAGATCTAGACTTTATTGAGTCAGGAAAATGGTCTGGATATCTAGCTTGGTATGAAAACTACCAGTTATACCCTTATAAAATTTCTGGAAATCTCTATTTCGACATTAATGACAATCATACGCGAGACGAAGATGATGTGCCATTTGGAGATTATGTTTCGGTTATTTCATCTCCCTTAAGCGACTTTACTTTTACGGATGAAGAAGGAGACTACAGTATGATCTTTAGTGATTCAATCGGTAGTTACACAATAGCGCCGAATGATTTTATCGAAAATTGGGAAGTAACGTCAGATTCTGCTTTTTATACCATTCATGTTAATGAAGACTTTACTGTACGCGAAAATTTAGATTTTGGATTCACTCCGATTGATCCAATTGATGAAATCGAATGTGATTTGGTATTGGGCGGAAGTCCCCGTTGTGGATGGATGGATGGTGAATTATTGGGTGACTATTGAAAACACAGGAACAACAATTCCGTCCGGAACGATTGTGTTGGAACTTGACCCCGCTATAGAGTTTGTTTCTTCTGAAATTGAACCAGAATCAATTGTTGGCAATAAAATTACTTGGGCCTACGAAGATTTAATGTTTTTTGAAACACTTACTATTCCTTTAGTCGTTCTTTTCCCTGTCCCGGATGATGTGGGCGAAATTGTAACAAACACGGTAACCAGTATTATTGGTATACCAGGTGATGAAGAATTCACCTGAGTAAGTACCCACGAGGAGGAGATTTTATGTTCTTTTGATCCGAACGATAAAACGGCCATTCCTGCTGGAATTGATGAGGAAGGTTATATTCCAATGACTACAGAGTCACTCGATTATTTAATTCGTTTTCAAAATACGGGAAATGACACCGCATTTGTAGTTGAAATCGAAGATCAACTTTCAGAACACCTCGATTGGTCAAGTTTGGACATAAAATCATCTAGTCATGATATGACGACCCATGTTAGCGAATTGGGCGTGATTCAATTTTTGTTTGCCGATATTTATCTGCCAGACAGTATTGTAGATGAGCTCAACAGCCATGGCTATGTAAAATATAGCATAAACCTAAAAGAGGACCTTGAGGAAGGTACAGTAATTGAAAATACAGCAGACATCTATTTCGATTTTAATGCGGCCGTAATAACAAATACAACTACAAATACCTTGGCTTTGTGGGCTTCGTTGAATGACTTGCCGTCAAATGAAAATCTGGTAACTTTCTTTCCAAATCCTACGCATTCAATTTTGACAATCTCTTATCCTGAGTTGGATGATGCTTCTTCCTATCATATTTCTATTTTTAATTTATTGGGCGAAATGGTATACCGCTCGGTAGACATTTATCAAGAAACCTATTCATTTAATATGGAGGGATTTGATCAGGGAGTTTATTTAATTTCTGTTCAAAATGCAAGAGGAGAGGATATCACAACGGGCAGAATCATTAAGCAATAAACCCATATAAAACACTTAGGAAACAGTCCATGACTGTCCTAACCTATGTATCATTCTGAAAAAGGTTAATTTTGTTGTAGAATGCAATTGTGGAAACTATGTTAGATAAACTCACCAACAGTGGTATTAAGTGCAATAATTATCTTTATTTCACTTTTTTTGGTGAACATTTTGACACTAAAGCGATCACTAAAGAATTAGGAATTCTACCAACTTCTATTGGATTTAAAAAAGACAAAACACCAAAATCAACCTCATGGGATTATCGTTTGAATGCGACTGACGATTTAGACTTAGCGACATACCTAGAAAGGTTAATTGACCTTTTCGAACCAAAAATTGATGTTATTATTCGGTTAAAAAAGGAATTCAAATTAAATACCCGTTTACAATTTGTAATTGATATTGATGTTAGTCCCGAATCATCCACTCCATACTTCGGACTAAATGACCGG
This sequence comes from Crocinitomix sp., assembly GCA_013138735.1. Taxonomy (GTDB): domain Bacteria; phylum Bacteroidota; class Bacteroidia; order Flavobacteriales_D; family Crocinitomicaceae; genus Crocinitomix. The sequence goes on from WTCE01000094.1 coordinate 22,753, forward strand.
ACCATCAAGTTTTTGAATTCAACAGGAACGGATGTTGACTTTGATTTGTATAAAGTAGATCCACAGAGGTTATTAAAATAGTGCTAATTTTAAAACCATGAATCGAACAGAAATAGATGCATTTATAAAGAAAAACATTGGCACAATAACATTAATTGGCGGATTGTTAGGCATGATACCATTGCTCCTGATGTTTGCTTCCAGTATGTATGGTTCATTTGGGAATGTACAATTATGGTTCTCTATTGCGAAGCCATTCGTTAGTTTTGAGTTTTATTCGTTAGATTATATAGGCGATTTTTATTCTATTTATTCGCTGGGATATTTGTATTTCCCAATAATTTTTTATGGTATAATGCTAGCTGGGTATTTTTCTTTAAAGAATGGATCTGCAACAGCTTACCGCTTAATTCGCTTTTCATTTGCTGTTATTTTTATTTCTCAGCTAATTGGAATCTTGTGGATGATTTTGAACTTTTTTGATGGGGATTATTATTTCAGTATGAGTATCTATTGGATTTTGACTGTGATCTCTCAGATTGTATGGGCTTATATTGCTTTTACAATTCTACGGTCTAATATAAAACCAGTAGATGAGTTCAGTACTGTTTCTGTTGAGGTTGAAGTGTCCTATATTGAAGCAACAAAAGGTCAGCGCTTTTTACATCACTTAATTGATTCAATTCTCTATTTGGGGCTTTGTACGAGTATCGTTGCTTTCTTTGGGGATTCTTTTATTCAAGAATTGTATTATAACGGATGGTCAAGTCTCACTTATTTTGTCATAGCAATAATCGCTCGATTGCTTTATTACCCTATGTTTGAAACATTATTTGGTGCAACTCCAGGTAAGTTTTTAACAGGATCAAAAGTTGTTAAGAATGACGGAAGTCAACTTAAATTGGGGGATACTTTTAGCAGAACCTTTTCTCGGATGGTTCCTTTTGAACCTTTTTCATTTTTGGGTAACAATGCTGGTTGGCATGACAAGTGGACCAAAACGAAGGTTGTAATAGATGACGAAAGCACAAGTATTGGAAGTGCTGATGACGTGATAGATGACTTTTAATTCATTTAGCTTTAATAATTAGCCATTTTTATCATTAAAAATTCAAAGTATTTACGCACTTGAGAATTGCTACAGCTATGGTTGTTAATAATCATGGCATATGCCAATTTTTTACCCGTCTTTGTATCAACATAACCTGCATAGGACTTACATCTAGTCATAGTCCCACTTTTGCCATAAACGCGGCCAGCGGCTGCAGTGCCTTTGCACATTCCACTCATTGTTCCACGTTTACCAGCCAAGGCTAAGCTTTCTTTGAATTTACTGGCAGATTTTGTTTTGTGCATATACGTTAAGAGCTTAGTTAAGAACTTGGCCGAAACTGCATTTGAGCGAGACAAGCCACTACCGTCGGTCATGAAAAGTCCGCCGCCAATTTTTGATTTCCAATAATTCATGCAAAACAAGGCACCGTTATGTGTGCTTCCATATCCTGACTTTTTATAGGATATTTCGCATAAAATATGCTCTGCAAATAGGTTCACACTTCTTTGGTTGACATTGTTCATGATTGAAGCAACGGTGGGAGAGGAGTGGGTATGTATCGTTTTTAGTTCAGGCTTTTTAAAAGGCGTATCTTTACTTAATTCACGAAAAGTAGTAGGCGCATATTTTGTTGGAATTCCAGATTCTGCCAAGGCTTGATTAAACTCAATGGCTGTTATGTACTCTGGGTCAGGGATGCTTGCTTTAACAATAAAACTTTCGCGCCCTTTCGGAATGGAACCTTGCACAAACCAATCTAAGGAATAAGGAGCGCCATAAACATAGGCGTTGTCTTTTTTAGAATTTGCGGCTTTAACCGTGTTTGAAATTGTCAATCCAGGCACGAATGGCTCTGTACAAATAATTCTAGTCGAATCACCAGCGTTTGCCCCAGTTTCAAATTCTATGCGGCACATATTATCAAAAATGGTTAATCCAGATGGTCCTGCACCGTAATAATTTCCTAAATCTCCCCAAACCCAGCCTGATGGCACGCCATTATAGCTGTATTTTGAAGCATCAGCAATTACGCGCCCGTTAATTCCTAAAATGCCAAAACTTTTAATAAAGTCTGCCCATTCAAATAAGAAGTCACGCGCATGACCAGCTTTATTGTAGTATTTAGAACCTAGTGTAGGATCACCGCCACCAATAATATACAAGTCTCCATTCAAAACACCCGAAATCGTATCAATTTCGCCTGAATACATCAATTTAGTTTTATAGCGATAACCACGTCCTAAATACTGCGTTGCCGTAGCAGTGGTTACCAATTTCATGGTTGAAGCGCTTGGAATACTCATTTGCCCATTATAATCAGCTACAACCGTCCCCGTTGACATGTCCTTCACATAAAAACTAAAAGCTGCAGATTGCAAATCGTTCTTTTGCATCATTATGTCAGCATAGTTTTGCACCGGGTTATTGGGTTTAACCGGGTCTTTACTTGCCTGAGCAAAGGAAAAACTGCACCCAACTAATAAAATAATGAAAACGAATAATTTTTGCATTTGATATTGTTCTATTTTGATTCCGCTATATTTGCGATTCTAAATTAATTACTTTGTGCGGTATAATTGGCATCTGGGCTAAAAATAATCAAGGAAAAGAGCAAATTGCTCAACTTCCGCTTGCCCTGTCAAGTCTTAAACACCGTGGTCCTAACAATCTAGCTTACAAATTGTATTCCAAATGTGGTTTAGGTCATGCGCGGCTTTCAATTATTGATACGGATGAACGCTCTAATCAGCCTTTCTTATCTGAAGGCGGCAGATATGCACTTGTTTTTAACGGTGAAATTTATAATTATCTTGAACTAAAAAAGGACTTAGAAAAGGATGGCGTTGTTTTTAAAACGACATCAGATACTGAGGTTTTATTACAATTGTTGATTAAAAAGGGAAAAGCCGCCTTGCAAGAATTGAACGGTTTTTTTGCTTTTGCTTTTTACGATACACATGAAGAGGTATTATTGATTGCCCGAGACCAAATGGGAATTAAACCCCTTTATATTTATGAGGATGATATGGTACTCGTTTTATCATCAGAAGTATCCGCTTTTCAGCAACTCGATCTTAATTTAAAGGTGGACAAAGAAGCGTTGAACCACTATTTTGGATTAACGTATTTCACAGAAAAAAGAACCGTTTATAATGGTATGTCTAAGTTGTTTCCTGGTCAGTATTTAATACTCAAAGGAAATGAGAGAGAGACGGGGGATTATACTGAAAAAAATAATCAAAAAACGGATTTAGATTATGGAGCTGCAACATTAGAATTAAGAAAATTATTAAGTAAAAGTGTGTCTGATAGAATGGTTTCAGACGTACCTTTGGGGTCCTTTTTAAGTGGTGGCTTAGACTCCTCAATTATTGCTGCATTGGCTGCACAAATTAATCCGAAATTGAAGACGTTTTCTATCGGGTTTGATCACGTCTACTTTGATGAGAGTAATTATGCAAGTGAAGTAGCTGAACATATTGGTAGTGATCATATTAGTGTTGTGTTAACTCAAGCAGATTTTAAATCAAATTTCAATTCATTTTTAAATACAATTGACGAACCATTTGCTGACTCATCTGCCTTTGCGGTCTATTTACTTTCGAAGCGCGTAAAAGAGGATGTAACAGTTGCTTTAAGTGGGGACGGAGCAGATGAACTTTTTGGAGGTTATCGTAAGCATTTTGCGGATTATAAAATTCGAAAAATGAGTGGCTCAAAAAAGGGTGCTGTAAAATTAGCAGCAGCAAGTTTAAAGCCTTTTCGAGCAAGCAGATCTGATCGTTTTGGAGAACTAAATCGGAAAGTTCAAAAGCTGAAGAGTGGTTTAACAATGGATCACAAATCACGCTATTTTAAATGGTGTCAATTTATTGATCCAGAAGAACGACAACAATTGCTTATTGCTGATTATCACAAAATAGAAAATCCGTATAATGAATTCGATTGGGAGGATTTGAATGCGGTTTTATTAGCAGATCAAAAACTTGTATTGCCCAATGACATGCTTAAAAAGGTAGATTTAATGAGCATGGCTAATAGTTTAGAAGTGCGAACGCCGTTTTTAGATGTAAATGTGGTTGATTTTTCCAACAGTTTGCCCGCTCATTATAAAATTAACGCTAAAGGCGGTAAACAAATTTTAAAAGCCGCATTCGAAGACCTATTGCCTGCTTCTGTTCTGAATCGTTCCAAAAAAGGGTTTGAAATACCAATTAAAGAATGGCTGAATGATGAAATTCAAACCATTTTAAATGGGCCTCTTTTTACCGGCGAATTCATAAAAAATCAAGGTCTCTTTAAGCACGCATATATTCTAAAATTGCAGGCCGAATGGAGCCAACCAAATTTTGGAGATAAAATTTATATGGTTTGGGCACTCATTGTTTTTCAGCATTGGTGGGCTCGGAATACAGCAAATGCAATTAAAAATTGCTAGTTTTGCCCCACCTAACGAGACTATGAAATATGCTACTTAAATAGGATAGACTCTTAAATGATTAAAGTTTTACGGATAATAAACCGCTTCAATTTGGGCGGGCCAACTTACAATGCTACGTTCTTATCTGCTTTTTTGGGGGCTGATTTTGAGACTAAATTGTGTGGCGGTCAGCATGAAGAACACGAAGGAGATTCTATGTTTATTCCATTACAATATGGTTTAGAACCACAGGTAATAGAAGTGTTAGAGCGTAAGGTCAATTTTTCAAACGACCGTAAAGCCTTAAAAGAAATCCGTCGACTTATTCGTGAATTCAATCCAGATGTGGTTCATACACATGCTTCAAAAGCAGGAGCATTAGGTCGGTATGCTGCTTACAAGGAGAAGGTTCCCGTTATTGTTCACACTTTTCATGGACATGTTTTTCATTCCTATTTTGGTCGCTTAAAAACGGGGGTTTACAAAACTGTTGAACGCTATTTGGCTAAAAAGTCAGATGCGATTATTGCAATTTCGCCCATTCAAAAGGGCGAACTTGTGAATAAATATAAAATTGCGAATGAAAGTAAGGTACGCGTCATTTCGCTCGGCTTTGATTTAGATCGCTTTCAAAGCAATCGGGCTACTAAAAGGACCGTTTTTCGCGAAGAACACAATGTAGCTTCAACAGACATTGCGATAGGAATTATAGGACGTTTGGCGCCAATTAAAAATCACATTGGCTTTATTCAATCCATTGATCAACTAGCGCAAGCGACAACAAAAAACATAGTCGTTTTTGTAGTTGGAGATGGGGAGTTGCGGAAAGAAATTGAGGAACAAGCAAGTGCAGTAGCTCAAAAAAATCAAAATATCCGATTCGTTTTTACCTCATGGATTAAAGATGTAGATAGGATTCTACCTGGATTTGATATTTTGGCCCTCAGTTCATTGAACGAAGGAACACCTGTAAGTTTGATAGAAGCACAAGCGGCAGGAGTTCCTGTTATTTCAACCGACGTAGGTGGTGTTAAAGACGTAATAAAGGAAAATATTACAGGGCTTGTTGTTGGACAATTTGAAGTGGTTTCTTATGCAAAAGGATTGCTTGAATTGGTCGAAAATGAAGAAAAGCGTGAAAAAATGTCACAAAATGGTTGGAATCACGTAAGAGATAAGTTCCACTATAAGCGTCTTTGTAAAGATGTTGAAGAACTGTATGTGGAATTATTGAAAAAAAAGACAAAAAATGATGCGTGATAGGCGAATGAAATTGGGCGTTTTGCTAGTGATGGCGGTAGTTTTACAAAGCTGCGGAATCAATAGTAATTTGATGCTTAAAACTGATAAGGAATACGTTTTTGCAGAAATTGATAGCATGAATTCTTCCAAAGAAGAGTATCGATTAGATGTGAATGACATTTTGCAGTTTCGCTTTTTCACGAATAATGGGCAAAGAATTTTAGATATTTCTGCATCTTCCGAACCTGGGCAGCAAAATCAGCTTTTTAATCCGAATAACTCATTAAACTATGTTATTCAAAAAGACTCTATGGTAAATGTTCCGGCTTTAGGAGAAATAAGTCTTGTTGGAATGTCGATTCGAGAGGCAGAAATGTATTTAGAGGAATCTTATTCTGATTTATATGTCAATCCATTTGTGCAAATATCAGTTACCAATAAAAGAGTAATTGTTTTTCCAGGAAACGGAGGAGATGCCAGCGTTTTATATTTGGCCAATAATAATACCACACTTTTAGAAGCAATTGCATTGGCTGGAGGAATAACAGAAAGAGGAAGAGCGTCTAGAATAAAACTAATAAGAAAAGACGAAAAAGGGAAGCGCCAAGTTTATATGATTGACCTTTCGGTAATTGAAGGGCTAGATTATACAGACATTTTAGTACAAGCAAATGATTATATATATGTAGAACCAGTGCCAGAAATTGGGCGCGAGCTACTAAAAGAAGTTACACCAATTGTTTCGTTGATTTCGAGTGCGGCAATTGTAATCTCAGTTATATCTAAACTTTAAAGGGCTTTTGAGCGAAAAAGAATCACATAGCAATCGGTTTACGATTAATAAGGAATTCGATCCAGACATTTTATGGGTGGTTATAAAAAAGTATTGGCTTGTTTTTCCAATTTTATTGCTTATTTCCTTATCAGCCGGATATCTTTATTTGCGTTATACCAAGCCCGTTTATTCATCCAACGCAGTAGTTCAAAGAAGTTCACAAGATGAAGGGAAGCGAATTTTAGATATTGAAAGTTTTGAGAGTGAGGGAAGCTTGTCTGAAGATGTAGAGCTTTTAAAATCCACTTTTTTATTGGAGAAAGCTCTTAAAAATTTAAACCTGAATATTTCTTATTATTCGGAAGGTGAAATATTAACAGAGGAAAAATACCTCATGTCGTCTTACCATGTCACCTTATTAGAGTTAAAAGATTCTTCATTAATCGGTCGACCAATCGCAGTAACCGAAGCAGGAGAAGGATACGAATTATCTTTTCAATCAAATGGTGAATTAAAAACCTTTGCTGTTCAACCCAATGAACCTATAAACAACGACTATTTTAATTTAATCTTTAAAATCAATAATAAAGTTCAGTTCAATAAAAGCATGGAAGGTAATTCCCTCTATTTTGTGATGAACAATTACGCTTCGTTAACTAAGAGGCTTCATCCAGATTTGAAGGTTTATATTTTAAATGCCGAAGCTAAAACCCTTCAGATATCATTTGAAAGTAATAATTCAAGATTGGCAACAGATGTTGTTTCTTCCGTGATTACAACCTTTTTTCAGTACGACTTAGATAAGAAAAGCCAAAGTTCTGCCAATATCCTGAATTTTATTAATAGCCAATTAGATACGGCCTTTATCCAGTTAAAAGAATCAGAAGTCCGTATCCAATCATTTAAAGACAGCAATCGTGTAAATGATCCGGCAATGTTTACCCAACGTATTTTACAACGTACTGGCGAACTGCAAAGCCAACTTTTGACGATTGATTTAGATTATGAACTGATATCTGAAGTTGAACGAAAAGTTGATAATAGCGAGCGTATCGAGATTTATAAAATTATCCCGGCTATTTCTGGAACGAATTACGAGAAAATATTGACAACTGAGCTTACTACCCTGCATGATTTACTCGTATCAAAAGAAGATGTTTCCTATAACGTAACGGGTAATAACGATATTGTTAAGAAATTGAATCGGAAAATTGAAACAAAATCTGAAAATATAAAACGAACGATATCCGCCATAAAAGAACAATTACGTTTTAAAAAGAGTAGTGTACAAGATCGGATTTATGGGCTAGAATCACAATTATATGGTGTGCCACAAAAGGAAATGGAGCTTTCACGTTTGAACAGAATGTTTAACCTAAACGAGAAGTACTACTCTTTACTGATTGAGAAGAAAACCCAGTATTCAATTTCTAAAGCAGGGTATACAACTGATAATATGGTTTTGCAGGCGCCATCATCCGCAGGTTTAGTTTCACCCAATGGAAAGTTAATTTATACGGGACTAATTGTCATGGCCGTTTTGTTAGGCTTCATTTATTTATTGGTGCGTTATTTACGATTTAACGATATTCAAAGTCCCGAAGAATTAAAGAAAATCTTGCCATCAAAAGCCGGTTTCTTGGGGATTGTGCCAAAAGTGACAACTGATAATAAAAATTCGACATTAATTGTGCACAAGCAACCAAAGTCTGCATTAGCAGAAAGTTGTAGACACATTCGTTCGAATATGCAATTTATTTTAAATGAAGGACAATCGAGTGTGGTTGCCGTATCATCATCAGTTTCTGGTGAAGGGAAAACTTTTGTGGCCCTAAATCTTGCCGGAATCTTCGCATTATCAGGTAAAAAAGTATTGGTAATTGATTTAGATTTGAGAAAACCAAAAGTACACCATGGCTTTGGGGTTGAGAATACAGAAGGAATGAGTTCTGTATTTGCCAATAAAATTAATTGGAAAGAATGCGTTAGAAATAGTGAGATAGATGGCTTGTCGTTTATTACCGCTGGACCTATCCCGCCTAATCCATCTGAATTAATTATCCGAGGAGACTTAGATAATCTTCTAGAAGAGTTTAAGGGCGAATATGATTTAATACTAATTGACAATCCGCCAGTAGGAGTAGTTTCAGACGGTGTTTTGATTATGAATAAAGCTGATTGTCCTATTTACGTTTTCCGTTCTAATTATTCGAAAAGAATTTTTACAGAGCGTGTAGGAGAATTATTGAATTCGAATAAGGTTTCCAAACTCTTTGTTTTATTGAACGGTGTCGATTTAAAGCGGAATGGTTATGGCTACGGCTATGGCTACGGTTATGGAGAGTATTATGATGATAATGAAGGCGGCCAGAAGAAAGGACTTTTTAAATGGTTTAAAAAGAAATGACAATAGAGACATTTAACATTGAAGGGTTGCTGCTGTTTAGCCCTAAAGTATTTGCAGATGATAGAGGTTATTTTTTTGAATCCTTTAATCAAGCTGGATTTGAAAAAGCAGTAGGCCATACTGTTGATTTTTGTCAGGACAATGAATCATACTCACATAAAAACGTTTTAAGAGGCTTGCACTTTCAAAAGCCGCCATATGCTCAAGGTAAATTGGTTCGAGTAACTCGAGGCGCTGTATTGGATGTAGCTGTTGATTTACGCAAAGATTCAAAGACTTATGGTCAGCACGTAAAAGTTTTAGTGACAGCAGAAAATAAAAAACAATTTTGGGTGCCAGCAGGTTTTGCACATGGTTTTATTACTTTGACAGATGACACTATATTCAACTATAAGTGCACTAATTATTACAATCAAGAAAGTGAAGGTGGATTGAATTGGAATGATCCCACATTAAATATTGACTGGGAGAATGAAGGATTGCCCCTTTTGTCGGCAAAAGATGCTGTAGATATTGATTTCAATCAATTTATAACACCGTTTTAAAAGCCATAATTTGGAAACGATTGACTCCATATTGCATATTCTAGGATTTTTTGGCGGCGCCTTTTTCTTGTCATTGGTTATCAATACATTTTTTTTACGGTTCTCTAGAACATTAGGAATTCGGAATAAAAATCAGCTCGAAATTAGATGGAGTAATATTTCTAAACCTTCACTTGGTGGGATAAGTTTTTACATTTCGTACTTAATGAGTTTTATGTTTTACGCCATTATATTTGGTGAGCAGGACGTTTTTCATAACGAGGCTTTATTGGGTTTTTTCTTTAGTATTTTTCTTGCTTTTTTATTGGGATTGGCTGATGATGCCTATGATACAAAGCCTATATTAAAACTTTTAGCGCAAATATTATGTGGTGTTTTACTCGTGCTAACAGGAAATGAAATTCAATTGTTTCCTTGGCCAGTATTGAATGCGGGTATGACAATTTTCTGGGTTGTCGCCATAATGAATTCCATAAATATGTTGGACAATATGGACGGGATTGCTACAATAGGGTCCATCTTTATTATTCTAACAATGTTAGGCATTTCAATCCCGTTTTACTTTTTAAACAATGTTGACTTTTTCTTTCTCATTTCCATTTTAGGCTCCTTGGTAAGTTTCCTCATTTTTAACTGGAATCCTTCTAAAATGTTTATGGGCGACACAGGATCACAGTTCTTGGGGATGTTTTTGGCTTATTATTCCATTAAGTTATTGTGGAACAATGGAATTGAGGAAAACGAATATTCAATCTTTGCCAATTTGACTTTGGTCTTAGTTACCTTTTGTATTCCTATCCTAGATACCACTTTTGTGACTATTAGACGTCTTTGGCGCGGTCAATCACCTCTTGTTGGAGGGAAAGATCATACTACGCATACATTGTTCTATAAAGGACTAAATGATCGTCAGGTGGCATACGTCTTTCTGATTTTAGGATTTGTTTCGTGCTTATTGGCTTTGAATATTGCTAAGTTTATTCCAAAAGATTCATTGGTCTTGGTCTTGTTTTGGATCTTTTTCATTTTTCTATTGTTCATGGTTTTTAACTTAATCCCAAAGGATAAGGGCATCAATGGTGCTAAGGATAAAACGGGTGCTGAGGATTGATTCTAAAATTTCAATTATCAATGCGCTGCCCTGAGTTTATCGAAGGGTACAATTTTCAATGTGCAATTTTCAATGTTTTAATGGGCTAAGGCGATTTGACAGGTTTTGATGATTGATGATTCAAAATCTAACAGCGCAGCGACCTAAGTATTGACTGCTCAGCGATCTATTATCTTTTTCCCATAAACATGATATTCGCCGCAAAACTATCCCCTCAAAACAAAATCGAAAGGCTAAAGTGAAATTTTTATTTTTATCGTTTGCAACGAAAAAACCAAAATGCCTTGCGCTTTAGTTTTAAGGGTATGCCATAAGCTTAAATATAAAGTTTATGGAAAATCAGAAGAAAAAAGCACTCAAAAAATTAGTAGCCACACTGAAATTACATCAAGAAATGCTTGGAAGTACTGATGGTTTGAGCGACTATTTGAAAGCCAACAATACAGCCGACTATGATTTAATGGTAGCGACTTTTAAATGTATAGAAGCAATAGAGCGCTTGTTAGTTGAATTACGCAATGAAGCCGATAAAAGTGATGCTTGGGATTATTTAGACGAGTATGATTAAAATTTCCAAGAATTTTTAGAATGTAGCGCATTGTTTTCACGCAGAATGATTTTCTGATGAAAAAATCGCATCAATATTGCCTAAGAATTCCTAACTTCATGTGCTCAAATTAGCATACATAATTTATCAAATGGCAGCACATCCATCTCAGGAAGATTTTATTGAAATTTACGGGGCAAGAGTCCATAATTTAAAGAACATAGATCTTAAGATACCGCGTAATAAGCTGGTGGTTTTCACTGGGTTGAGTGGGAGTGGGAAATCTTCATTGGCCTTTGATACAATTTTTGCTGAGGGGCAACGCCGTTACTTAGAAACTTTTTCAGCCTATGCGCGACAGTTTTTAGGTGGATTAGAACGTCCTGACGTTGATGAGATTTTAGGATTAAGTCCGGTGATATCAATTGAACAGAAAACGGTGAACAGAAGTCCTCGCTCAACAGTGGGGACTGTTACTGAAGTTTATGATTTTATGCGCCTTTTATTCGCACGAGTTGGAGAAGCTTATTCTTATAATACAGGTGAAAAGATGGTGAAATACACCGATCACCAAATCATAGACTTGATATTAGAGCGTTTTAATGAGCAAAAAATTATAGTATTAGCGCCAAAGGTTAAAGGGCGTAAAGGTCATTATCGAGAATTATTCGAACAAATTAATAAACTTGGATTTCAAAAAGTTAGAATTGACGGCGAAATCAAAGATATTACACCTGGCATGCGGGTTGATCGTTATAAAATTCATGATATAGAAATTGTAATTGATCGCATTGCAGTGACATCAGCCCACAGAAATAGGGTGGTAGAAGCAGTGAAAACCGGATTGAAGTATGGGCAAGATGTAATTTTTGTACAGAACCACGATACGGGCGAAACAACGCAATTTAGCCGCTTTTTAATGTGTCCTACAACAGGGATTTCATATTCAGAACCAGAACCTAATTTATTTTCGTTTAACTCGCCTTATGGCGCTTGTAAAAAGTGCAACGGACTTGGAATTGTTTCAGAAATAGATCTGAATAAAGTTATTCCAGATCCCAAAAAATCAATTAAAGAGGGTGGAATTGAGCCTTTAGGTAAATTAAAAAAGAATTGGATTTCTAATAAGTTAGAAACGATACTAGAAGCATTTGGGCATAAAGTTTCGGAACCAATAGCCAAAATCCCAGAAGAGGTTATTAATAAGATCCTATATGGGTTTGAACAGGTTGTTAAGATTGATGATGTCAACCAAAACTTTTCATTTGAAGGCATTGCGAATTTTTTAAGTCGCCATTATGAAGATGCGCCAACACCAGCCTCAAGGCGGTGGTTGGAAAATTTCATGAATAAAATCACCTGTGATTCTTGTAAGGGGTCGCGCTTAAAGGAAGAAGCTGGTTATTTTAAAATTAACGAGAAAAATATTGGCGAATTAGCAAATTCTGACTTGACGCTATTACAAGAATGGTTTTTAGGTTTAACTGAGCATTTATCAGAAAAGCAAAAAACCATTGGCCGCGAAATACTCAAAGAAATTAACAACCGTATTCGTTTTTTAATGGATGTTGGTTTACATTATTTAACGCTGAATCGTTCTTCAGCTAGTTTATCTGGTGGAGAGGCGCAACGGATTCGATTAGCCACACAAATTGGCTCCGAACTGGTGAACGTCCTTTATATTTTAGATGAGCCGAGTATCGGATTGCATCAACGAGATAATGCACGACTTATAAAATCATTAAAGCGCTTGCGAGATGGGGGAAACTCCGTCATAGTAGTTGAGCACGATAAGGAAATGATGGAAGAATCAGACTTTATTGTGGATATTGGTCCCAAAGCTGGTGTGCACGGGGGACGAATTGTTGTAGCAAGTACATTGGAAGAAATTAAAGCCGGGCAAAGTACTACAGCGGCTTACTTAAAAGGAGAAATGCAAATAGAGATTCCGAAAAAACGCCGTAAGGGAAACGGGAAGTTTTTAGAATTAATAGGCGCGACAGGTCATAATTTAAAGTCCGTTAATTTAAAAATACCTTTGGGTAAACTCGTTTGCGTGACAGGTGTTTCAGGGAGCGGTAAATCATCCTTAATTAACCAAACATTATATCCTGTGCTTAACGCACATATTTATCGTGGCGTTAAAAAACCATTGCCATATAAAAGCATAAAAGGTTTAGAACATTTAGACAAGGTTATTGATATTGATCAGTCTCCAATTGGACGGACGCCACGTTCTAATCCGGCTACTTATACAGGATTGTTTACAGAAGTGAGAACGCTGTTTTCGAATATTAATGAGTCTAAAATTCGTGGGTATAAGCCAGGTCGTTTTAGTTTTAATGTTAAAGGTGGGAGATGTGAAACTTGCCGTGGCGGTGGATTGCGGGTGATTGAAATGAATTTTTTACCAGATGTTTACGTCGAATGTGAAGAATGCCAAGGGAAGCGTTATAATCGTGAAACGTTAGAAGTGCGTTACAAAGGTAAAAATATCAATGATGTTTTAGAGATGACAATAGAAGATGCCGCTGGTTTCTTTGAAAATATTCCGAAAATTAAACGCAAGTTGGACACACTCAATTCTGTTGGTTTAGGTTATATACGTTTGGGTCAACCTTCTACAACCATTTCAGGTGGTGAGGCGCAACGGGTAAAATTAGCAACAGAACTTTCTAAAAAGGGGACTGGCAAAACCATTTACATATTGGATGAACCGTCAACTGGCTTGCATTTTGACGACATTAAAATGTTGTTGAATGTACTACAACGATTGACAGATGATGGAAATACTGTTTTAGTGATTGAGCATAACCTAGACATAGTTAAGGTGGCAGATCATATTATTGACATTGGACCAGATGGTGGGAACAATGGCGGTGAAATTGTTGGGCAAGGAACACCCGAACAATTTGTGAAGAAATTCAAAACAGAGACTTCGCGTTATTTGGTAAAAGAATTGAATTAATGGAGTGTTAAACGTCTAAATGAAACAAGATTTTGACTTCTTTATAGCCACCATGCCAGGCACTAGGCTAGCAGACTATTATTTAGGTTGCGTAGATAGTTCTGTTTTTATAGATTTTAACCTTACTTCTCAAAAGAAAATTCAATTGGTTCGAATTTCTTTTGATGGTTATGGTTGTTGCAACCTTCCAAAACATTCAAATTTATTGAATCAAGAAGATTCACAAATATTTATCGAAGAATTAAAAAAGCAGCCCTTAGATCAAGCAAAATTGGCGGTTTTGGTCAAAAAAATAATTGAGATCAATAGCGGAAATATTTGGTCTGATGCACTTGAAGAATACGGATTGATTGAAACAATAGGATAATATCTAAGCAACACAAGAGTTAAAAATGTCAGATCGGAACATAATCATAGCCTTAATTTTATTGCAGCTTGTGCTATGTCTTCCCGTGATTGGTTTATTTCCGATTTCCTTAGATGAACCATTTTCCATTTATCATGCGCAATTTCCGGTTGACGAAATGTTGACGGAAGTTGCGCAAGGCAATAATTCTCCTTTGCATTTTATTGGTTTACATTATTGGATTAAAATTTTTGGAATTAGCCCACTTTCAGTACGTTCTTTGTCCTTGTTGATTAGTTTAATTTCTATTGTTTTTCTTTACAAATTAGGACGAAAATTGTGGAATAAAAAATACGCGGTAATACTCGTTGTTTTGTTTATTCTATCACGACTAGATCACCTTGTAGCAATGGAAGCAAGGATGTATGGTCTTTTTACACTCTTCTTTATTTTGATTATTTATGATTTTTATCGGCTATTATTTGAGGATAAAAAGGTGTTTATAACATTGGGGATTTGGAACGCACTTTTGCTTTATACGCATTACCTAGGCGGAGTGGTTATTTTGATGGAATGCCTTATTTTTATCGCTTATTTTTCTAAATGGAATCGGAATAAATGGATTCAAGTTGGATTAACGGCAGGTCTATCTGTGCTCTTGTTTATTCCCGGAATTCAAATTTTCCTAAATCGTGCGGCAGATTTTAACGCGAGTGGATCATGGGTGCCAGAAGCGGAGCTTTATGATTTGGTTGCCAATTTGATTAAACTCTTAAATAACCGTTTTACCTTGTTTGCTACAATTGCAATCGTAGCACTCTTGACCTATTTATCTCGTGCAAATCTTAAATCAAATCAATTTAAAAAATGGCCGTTTTTTATGCTATGGTTTTTAGGGACATATTTGCTCATGTTTGCCATTTCATGGACCGTGCAGCCAATTTTCTTTATTAAATATTTGCAATTCTTATCCATTCCTTTGTTCATACTTATTGTAGGATGCGTTGCCCAAAATAACTTCACAGCTTCTAAAAAATATTTACCATTCCTTTTGTTAGTCCCTTTTATGGCGAGTTATCGCTTTGTTCCAGATGTTAATCGTGAAACAGATAAAATGATTGACTATATCAAAGAAATTAAGACTAGTAATACAGTTGTGCTTTATTGTCCAGAACACTACGAGTTAACATTGGCCTATCATTATGATTTGAGATCTTTTAGCGCTTATGAAAACACAAGCAATCAAATGAAAGCAGCTGGTTTTCAATCCATTTATGAACCTGAAGATATAATATTGCAAACAGGTGTTGACCAAATCATTTATTTAGATTTAGATACAAAATTGCTTAATCCTGACAATGGAATTATTTCTAACCTAGATAATACTTTCAGATTTGTTGAATCTAAAACCTTTAAGGGCAACTTTACGGTATATCGTTACCAAAATGAGTAATGGATATTAACCTTAATTTAATATTGCGACTAAAATTAATTCCTAGCTTTGTACTTTAATTGATGGATGAAAACGAAAACAAGAGTCAACATTATTGGAGCTGGAAATGTGGCGACACATTTGAGTAAAGCGCTATTTGCCCGTGGTGTAGAAATTGTATCCGTCTTTTCACGCGATTTTATTAATGCCCGTGCATTGTCTCATCAATTTGGCGCAAAAGCCGTTGACAATGTGTGTGATGTGGCTGACAATGTGGATTTAAATATTGTTACGATAAAAGATGATGCCATTGCAGAAGTTGCATTAGAATTAAATAAATCAGTTCCAGTGGTTCATTCTTCTGGTTCGGCGCCCATAGCTGTTTTTCAAGGTTTTAATCATTTCGGGGTTCTCTATCCTTTGCAAACTTTTTCAAAACAACGGGCTTTAGATATTACTGCAATTCCATTTTTGATTGAAGGAAATAGCATTGAATTTACGGCCTGGATCATTAATTTTTGCGAATCTTTCTTGTCTGAAAATGTGCACCGTGCAGATTCTGAAATGCGCTCAGAAATTCATTTAGCAGCCGTGTTTGCCTGTAATTTCACTACACAACTTTTACAAGAGTCTGATTTAATATTACAACATTCAAACTTAGATTTGAGCGTACTGCATCCTTTGATTAAGGAAACAATGGAAAAAGTTTTGGAACTGGGGCCTGAAAAAGCCATGACTGGTCCTGCTAAACGAGGTGATATTGCAACAATAGAGAAACACGTGAACCAATTGGATGACGCTGATCTTAAAGTGCTTTATCAACTTTTATCTGATCGTATTACTGCTAACTCTTAATTAAGCGTTTCTTGTAGATACCGTCGGCAGTTTGAACAGTCAATAAATAAGTACCCGACTTAAGGTGACTCAAATCCAGTTGCTGACTATTTACTGTACCTTCTTGAATCAATTGCCCGTCAATACTATATACTGAATAAGTACCTTCATTAATCTCAGGTAAATTAATTACATCCTTAAAAGGATTAGGGTAAACCGTTAAGTCTATCGTTTCTACATAGCTAGGCAAGGCATTTGTAATATCATCAAACTCCACCAAAAAATCGCCTTCACCATCAACTAAATCAGGATATACCCAGGTTGCATTTACTTTAACAATCAAAATGTTATTTCCACCAGTTGAAAAGTATTTTGTATCCGCTAAATAAACGGCTCCATTATCTCTTGTTCTATGAATAGCTTGCCCTTTGTCATCACCAGCTTCACCATAAGTCCGAGAAGCAAAATGAGTGAATGAAGTATTCATTTTTGCCATGAAAATATCATATTTATCGTCGATAGAAGCATAGCCATAACTTTTAGTCTCTGCTATAAAAGCATAATCTTGATCACCACGAATAGCAATATCATTTACTACGTCAATTTTTAAACTTTCATTCACATAAATGGTGTCAACAACTTCAACTCCTATGTCGCTCATGCGGTACATCCACATGTTTTGATCCTCAGCAGGGTAATTGTAGCCTCTAGCGCCGCCGAAACTATAAAAGCCACCAATTGCTTGCACGGCGTTAAAATGATCGTTGTATTCTTGGCCAATGGCTCTGTCCCAACCAAAACTTCCGTCAATATTGTATTTAGCTACATAGCCATCATAAGAGTCTACGCCACCATCCGAAATGCCGCCGCATAACACAATAGAATCACCATCTAAATCAATATCTGTAAAAAAGCTCTCTGCTCCGCCGTCTAAAGCTAGTTGCCATACCATAGTGCCAGCGGCATCTGTTCTTACCATATAAG
Source organism: Crocinitomix sp. (assembly GCA_013138735.1). Lineage (GTDB taxonomy): Bacteria > Bacteroidota > Bacteroidia > Flavobacteriales_D > Crocinitomicaceae > Crocinitomix. Next base: position 40,419 of record WTCE01000094.1, read on the forward strand.
CACTGCGCTTACCGTCATTAAAACTGTAAGATTCGCCAGCCAATATAAAGCCACCATCAGGCAACTGAACTAAACCATAAGCTTTGTCCCAATTTGAACCGCCATAGTAATTTTCCCAAATTGGTAATCCTTCTGCATCAATACGTACTAAATAAAAATCGAATCCTCCTGCGCCGTAACTATTTGTATAACCTGCAATGGCATAAGTTGAATCCATTGTGATTACTAAACTTTCACCCCATTCGGTAGCTGATCCGCCGTAATTATGCGACCATTCAAATTCGCCATCTTCGTCCAGTTTTAACAAATAAGCCTCACCATCATCTGCAAAACTGCTCGACGATCCAGTTACAACATAGCCTGTGTCATTGTCCTGTTTAATATCACGTCCAAAATCATAGCCAGAATTGCCATATGCTTTTAAAAATGAATTTCCTTGTCCAAAACTGGTCGTTAAACCAATAAAAATAAGAAAAGTTGTATATTTTATAATTTGCATGCTAATTAAAATTTAAAATGAGCTGAGAGGTTTATGCTTCTCCCAAAACCGTATTTTTTAGAAATATTCCCAATCATGTCGAAAGTGCCTAATCCGATATATACCTTGTCTTTCACCCAAAAGTTGGCGTCAATTCCCCATTGAAGGCCACCAAAACCACCATAAGATAAACGTGTTGATGCTGAGAAATTATCCGTAGGTGCATAATAAACACCGCCGAAAAGGTATGGGAAGTAATCTGATGTTAAAATGGCTTTGAATCCTAATATTGCTTGCAATTTTTTATCGCAATTGCGCATTGGCATTTTTTGAATTGCAAACTCGATTGGTAAAGTGCTAACAATCGAACCCTTTTCTTGATGTAAGCCCAGTGTATCAATAAAATTGTATTCCTTGGATGGCGCATCTTCTGGTTGGTTAATAAAATCTTTAATATCAAAGCCAGTATAATTGCTCAAGGAATCAATGCTAAAATTGTTAGTTTGATTATTCCACGCAATTAAACCTAGGTTACTAATTTTCAGGTTGATGATTTGCGAATTTCCTTTCTTCGTTTCAAACATGAAATTGTAGTTCAAATCAATAGCAAACCCATGACCTTGCATTGCGAAATAAGGAGAAGTTAAGTCTGTTCTAAACCCTGCACCTTGCAACATAACAGCAATACTATCATCTGCTGAGTACATGTATGAATTACTCAAACGCGCTTGTGTTTGCTTAGAGCCTGACACGTAATTTATGCGAATACTTGAAAGTGTATTTTTATCAAAAACTCCAAATCCAATTTTTTGGAAATGCATGTATTGTACATGGCTAAAACTAAAATCCAAAGTGTCTTCAATACGATCTGCATTACCATAGAAAATGGTATGAAATAAATCAGATGATAAATTTGCAGAGACGAAGTGATTATCCGAAAAAGACGCCATAAAACCAAATTTTGGATTGCCTATTGGATTTATACTAGCGTTGTAGTGCTCGATTGATTGCTCGGCCTCAGCTCCAAATGAATTGACACGTTTTAAGCCATTTGTGACCTGATCTTTAATATCAGTTGTAATGGCGCCGCCGAATAAAAATTTATCCAATAAAGCATTGTTGAATGCGTTGCTCGAATAATAGTTGAAGGACGAGACGCGCGTTAAGCTTCCTTCCGTTAATGAGTCTTCATAAACAGGTGTTAATTCTTGCGAATAGGCCGTAAATGATAGCGCCAAGGTTAAAGTTATAAATACTTTTTTCATTATAAAGAAACGCTTATTTGTAGGTTTGAACGTAAATTAAAATCGAAGAACGTTTCTGGCGAAATTTTAATATTCTCAGTGCCGTCCGTCGAGAAAGAAACATATAATTTAAGACGTTTCATTTTTTCTAAATTTTCAAAAGTTGCCGCTGTAATTGGAAAACTAATTGAACCATCCTTTGGCACAGTTTCATAAGTGCCAGCATCAAAACTTCCTGATAAAATTCCTGAATTGCCAACAATTGAATCAAGCACATTATTACTGGCGTCTAACAGATAAAAAGTGGCTATGGCACCAATAGGGAAACCGTTGCTATAATCTAAAATGACTTCAGCCTCTTCAGGTGTTATTTCTCCAGTATCCACCCAGTCTATATCAAAGGTATCGACTATAGTCAGTTCATTTGCGCCAAAACTCAGCGGGAATTCCCCGTCTAAAAACAATTCCATTTTAGAATTTGGAAAAAACTCATCATTTCCTGCAGATATATTTCCAAAAGGATTAATGTCCATTTTGTAACCAACTTTAGCTGAATTAGGCAAATTCTCAATAAAATCAGTAATGTTAGAATTGACATTGTTTATTTCTAAGGGATACTCAGAAGGAACATAATCATATAAACCTCCAGAAGCTGGATCAATATTCATTGTTGTGTTCTTGGCTGGAAAATCTAAGTCAACCGTTGTTCCAGTTCTTGTGTTTGTTCCTTCAAATAATGAAATTTTTGATTGAGCAACCAAATTAAAGCCATTCTTAACGGTAATCTTCATATCAATTGAATCGATATCAATAGATCCTGCTACAATCCTGTTTAACTGCGATAGACTAACCGTTGTAGTGTCTGAAAAAGTATATTGTCCAAAATAGCCGCGCGCATATTTTGGAACCATGTCAATGAATGAGAACCCAATAGTATTCGTATCAGAACTTGTAATGGTATAGGTCTCTGTCTCTTCGTTAGATTGAACAATTGCCGTAATCCCAATTGTATTTACGCTCAAGCCATCATCTCCTGTAAGATTCATATTAAAGTCGGTCATATCAGTCAATTCTGATGATTCAGTTTCTGTGATATGCCCCGCTTCAAAGAAATGAACACTTCCAAATGAGCCCAACGGACCAATCGCTTCAGGGATTATCAATGCAACTTGCGCTCTTCCAGGCCAAACAGATGTGAGACGGGTTTCTATAAAGCCAGAACCTATAATTACTTCTTTTAATTCAATTGTACCCAAATTCAAGACTTGGTTGTACATTGTTGGTTGAATATATGCAGGAGAAATATCAAGAGACGGGATCCCAATTGCTGTTTTTTCAACTACAGTCGTGTCTGGCAGCTGAATCAATGTGTCCAATGAAAATTCAAATACTGGTTCATGAATCACCAGTGATAAATAACCTTCAGAATTTGTTTCAACGTGATCTTCTTCAACCATGTCGTTAATCGTCAAGTGACCGTGAGCGATTGGAGCAGCCCAATTAGTGCTCCATGTAGTTGCTTCCTTTTTACAAGAGACAAACACAACACTTACGGCAATGATTGAAATGAATAATTTTTTATACATCAATAAATGTGTTTCTTTAATTACGAAAATAACAATAAAATGGTTGGCTGAAACCCCTTTATTAATAATCCATTAACATCAATTGTTGAAAAGGCGCGCTTGCTGTTTGAGCAAATGGCGTAATACTTTTATCTTTGTCGTATTAAAAAGGTGATTGAATGGCAAAGTATAGAGATTTAACGAAGGAAGAGCTCATTACATTTGAGAAAGAGTTTGTTGATTATTTAGTAGTAAACGGCATTGTGGCAAGCGATTGGGAGCGCATGAAATTGGAGAATAACGAAAAAGCTGAACAAATCGTCAGCCTTTTTAGTGATGTGATAATGGAGGGTGTTTTGCGAAAAATTAAATTTTTAGAAAGACGTACCAAAGCATATGTGCAAGCCGTGCAATGTTTAAACGATAAAATGTTGATGGTTGCTGTAAGTTGCAAAGACAAATCATATAATATGTCTGACTTCAAAGAAGGAACGGCCAAAGAGGTAATTGTGGATTCTTTTGAAATGCATCAAGGCGAAAAGGCGTATCACAAAACACGCGAAGAAGTACTTTTTGAAATGGTTTCACAAGGATATGACATTTCAGACGGTCAATTATTTAAATCATTGCTATTAGCAACAGTTTAAGAGATGATGAAAGTAGCAGTGATTGGAGGAGGTGCAGCTGGTTTTTTTGCAGCTATTCATGCCAAGGAAAACTTTCCTCAGGCAGAAGTCACAATTTTTGAAAAATCTAAAAAATTATTAGCCAAGGTTAAAGTTTCTGGTGGTGGAAGGTGTAATGTTACCAATGGATGCACATCCATAACAGAACTTTCAAAAGCTTATCCGCGCGGTGAAAAAAAAATGCGGAAAGCATTCGGAGTTTTTAACACTAAACATACCATGGAATGGTTTGAAAAACGTGGCATTGAACTTACGATTCAGGATGATAATTGCGTTTTTCCAGTCAGTCAAAATTCACAAACTATTATTGATTGCTTTTTAAATGAAACGCGGCGATTAGGTGTTGTGGTCAAAACTGAAAGTCCGGTTATTGGTTTAAAACCTTTGGAAACAGGAGAAATTCAATTGGATTTTAGAGGTGATAATAGTGCTGTATTTGATAAAGTAATTGTGGCGACCGGTGGTTCTCCAAAAAGGCAAGGTTTAGATTGGTTAGCCGATTTAGGTCATGAAATTGAGGAACCAGTACCATCACTTTTTACGTTTAATATGCCGCATGAAAATGTGAAAGAACTAATGGGAATAGTGGTGGAAAAAACAATCACTAAAATACAAGGAACCAAGTTGAAATCAGACGGTCCGTTGTTAATTACACATTGGGGAATGAGCGGCCCTTCAATACTCAAATTGTCAGCTTTTGGAGCACGGATATTGAGCGAAATGGATTATAAATTTAAAATTCAGGTGAACTGGGTTAATATTCAGAATATCAATTTAGTGGAGGAGGAGTTATTGAGGTTAGTAGATGAGCATGGTCAAAAACAAATTGCATCCATTCGTCCTTATTATATTCCAGATAGATTGTGGCGTTTTTTAATTGAAAAAGCAAAATTGGAACCCACTAAAAAGTGGAATGAATTGGGCAAAAAAGGCATCAATAAAATTGTAAACATTTTAACGAATGACATCTACGACGTGCAAGGGAAAACAACCTTTAAGGAAGAGTTTGTAACCTGCGGAGGGATTAGTTTAAATTCGATTGATTTTAAAACTATGGAAAGTAGGGTTTGCAAAAATTTATATTTTACGGGTGAATTAATGGATGTGGATGGCATAACGGGAGGTTATAATTTCCAAGCTGCTTGGACTACAGCTTTTATTGCAGGTAAATTACAAGAATCACTTTAGAAGTTGTTTAAATTTCGAAACTATGAACAAGTTTGACCGCGTTGTTACGACATTGATGCTTTTACAGACTAAAAAAATCGTTCGTGCACATGAATTGTCTGATCGGTTTGAAGTGAGTTTAAGAACAATTTATCGCGATTTAAAAACCTTGGAAAATGCTGGGGTACCCATTCATGCCGAAGCAGGAGTAGGCTATTCATTAGTTGATGGTTATAGTTTGCCACCCGTGATGTTCACTGAAAATGAAGCCACTTCATTCATAATTGCCGAAAAATTAGTGGCTAAAATGACAGATGAGGCCACTGCCCAAGTATTTTCAGAGGCCGTGGATAAAATTAAAGCTGTTTTAAGATCTGACGAAAAGGAGAAGATCAATAAATTGGGAGATCACGTTCTTGTTTCTTCCCGCATTTCACGATTGCAAGAGAGCAACATGCAACGTATGCCGCAAATATTGAATAGTATAAATGGAAAAACGGTACTGGAGCTAGATTATGCGGCGGCTTATAATAATACCTTAACAACACGGAAAATAGAGCCTTTAGGAATTCACTTTTATTCAGATCATTGGCATTTAATCGCTTATTGCAGGCTGCGGAAGGCTTATCGTGATTTTAGGATAGACCGGATCCAAGACTTGCGTTTAACTGATTTAATATTTGAAGGTGATCATCCAAATCTAAAAGAGTACTTGAACGAAATTGCTGCGCAGCAGGACCTCACAAAGGTTGTTATTCAATTCAAAGGAGGTTCGGAACGATATGGCAGAACTGAAAAATTTTATCATGGCTATGTGAGTCAAGAAGAGAATGACGCCGGAGTAAAAATGCAATTCTTAACGCCATCAATTAGTGGGACAGCGCATTGGCTGCTTATTTTTACGGATCAAATTGAAATAATTGAGCCCGCGTCGTTGAAGGATGCTATACTTGAGTTGACAGAGAAGTTGGTTTTAAACTATCGGTGATCAATTATCAATGCGCTGCGCTGAGCTCGTCGAAGTGTACAATTATCAATATTAAAATCTCAAACCTTAAATCCCAAAATCGAATATCTAACAGCGATCCGTCAGCTGACGGAGAGCGATCTAAGTACTAACAGCGTAGCAGTCTAAATACTAACGACTAGAGACTAACGACTAAACCTAAACCTGTTGACATACTGTTGTCACTTGGGGGGGTATCTTTACCAAAATTTAAGATTTATGAAAACTTTAAGACACGTTAGCTCTGTATTGTTAGCTACTGATAAACAAAAACTTTGGGATGTAATGACACAAGGAGATTGGACAGAGAAATATATGTTCAGTTGCCGTTTAATTTCCAATTATACGATTGGGTCAAATGTAGACTGGAAGGGAAGTTTTGACGGTCAAGATTATTTTTTAACAGGAATACTTTTAGAAATTGAACCCTTAAAATTGTTCAAATATACTTTGATTGATCCTGAACAATTTGACGCGAGCGAACCGAATAATTTTGTAATTATCACATACGAAATTAAAGAACAAGGTGATAAATTATTGTTGACGGTTGTGAATGAAACAAATGATGGAAATGCTGAAAGAATGAAAGAAATCGTAGGAGGTTGGGAAGGAATGATATTTCCTGCGATTGAAGCATTGCTTTAAACGCTTAACCAAAATAAACTTCTTGAATTGCTGCGGCCAATTTGTCTGCGGCTTTTTCATTTTTACGAAACCAAAGTTCTGGTTCAATCAATTCTAACTCCATTAATGCCAATTGATCATTGTTGTCAATAATTAAGTCTACACGGGCGTAGAGCGGCATGATGTCGCAAGCAGCCACGGCTTGCTGAGAAAAAGCAATCTCAGCTTCGTTAGCTTTGTAATCGTGTATTGTACCGCCGTGGTCATCTTGAACGCGGTAATCTCCTTCTTTCGCCTGCTTTAAAATTGAATGGCTATAGTTGCCATGAATCACAATATGTGAAACCTCACCGATTGTCATTATATTTTTTTGAAAAGGTTGTAATATAAAGTCCTCGGCTTGAATAAGATTGGCAAAAAGGGTTTCGTGTTCGGCATAATTTTCTGGATTTAAACGATAAGTATGTCGTGCACTTCCAGAAACTGTTGGTTTAATAACTGTTTCCGTCCAACCTAATTTTTGGTGTAGTGAAGTCAATGTTTGAGTCGAACCGCGCTTAATATAATGACCGTCAACTATTGGTACGCCTTTATCTGCCAAATCTTGCATATAATGTTTGTCCATATTCCACAATATTTGTGGTGCTGGATTAATTAATTGCGTGAGTTTAGTGACTTTGTTTAACCAAGGTTCAAATTCATTAAAGCGGTGAAAATAGTCCCAAGTGCTTCGAAATAGAATGGTTTTAGTGCTTGACCAATCAAAATTAGGATCGGCCCAATCTTTTTTAGTCACCTTTAAATTCAATTTTTGAAGTGCATCTTGCACCAATTGATCTTCTTTTAAAATTTGGTCAGTATACCAATCTGTTTCCCCAGGGCTAACATATTTCTTTTGCGTGAGGATAACTATGTCGTAATTCATTTAAAAAGCTTTTGAATGGCTAAGATCGAAAGATTATTTGGAGATTCTAAAAAAAATAGAATCGATTATTCCTTCGCAAGGAGCGTCTTTCCAATATTTCATCCCAATTTTTTCCAGTACACGAACAGAGGCGGAGTTTGCTCTAGCTGTGCGGCCAATGATTTCTGTAATACCCAACTCCTTAAAACCAAAAGCTATACAGGCTTCAGCAGCTTCTGTTGCATATCCTTTCCCCCAATGGTTTTGATGAAATCGGTAACCTAAATCTACCATACCGTCTGGAAGTTTTTTTAAGCCGCACCAACCTAAAATCTCATTGGTTTCTTTCAAGACAACCGTCCAACGGCCGAATCCATAATCCGTATATGCACTATAGTTTCGAATAAATTTTCGGCTGGCTTCAACTGACTCAAAAGCAAGATCACCTGTATAGCGCATCACTTCAATGTTTTTATTGAGATGATAAAAGGCTTCAGCATCTGCAAGGTGAAACAGGCGTAATTGTAAGCGTTTTGTCTCAAATATTGGCTTAGGAGGCTTCATAACTAAGTGCTTTATTCAAAAGTAAACAAACTTGGAAATCTATAAGGGCTTGCCATGGGTGAAATTCAGCCGTATTTTAATAAAATCATAACAAATCTGCTAAAAATTAGTCCTTTTCGTTTAAAATTCCTATATTATTTCATATGATTTTAAAAGAAAAAGAGGAGCACCAAGCATTAATTCAAAAAACAATCAACTATTTGGAAATACACGGTTTTGAAAACATAAAGGCTGATATTGAAGGATATGAGACTCCAAAATCGTTTACAATGAAAACGGAAGGGATTGAAATTACGCCGGACATTGTAGCAGAAAACAAAGGAAGAGTGCAATATATTGAGGTGGGTTTAAAATCAGAAGACAAGGAATTGTTGAAGACAAAATGGAAGTTTTTGAAGACCTGGGCTGAAATGAAGAATAGGACATTTAAAGTTATTGCACACAAGGGGAGTTACGGATTCTCGGATCAAATATTGGAAGAAATTCACTTGGATAAGTCAGCCTTGCGAATTTAAAAAGCTTTTTTACAAAGCTTCTTTGAGATAAGCTGTTAAAATTTTATTGGTAGAATAAAACAACGAGTGAATTACTGCACTAGGGCAACAAGTACTTTGATTTATTGATTAATACTGCTTGTGTGTTATCATTACGCCGGTAAGTTTCAATTGTACGATAACCTTCAAACTCTTTGCGTTGAAAGTTTAATTCAAAAACGGGTAAGTGCTCTGGCGAGAAAATGGAACCAATAAAATTAGTTTCAGAAACGTTGAAATTGAAATAAATAGGAGAGGAGGTCCTATTCTTAAAACGGATGTCCTTATAACCAAAAACAACAGTTGCATCAGAGCCGAGTGGCGTGTAACGTCCGTCTTCTTTATACAAATCAAGCGTGTGATTATGTCTTTCGACAATTTCCATTCCACTAACAAGCGCCAAATGATAAATCATACCAGATACCTGACATAATCCTCCGCCAATATCCTCTTTTAGACTATCGCCAATGATATTACGCCCCGTTTTATACCCTTTTTCTTTTGTCGGATCGCCAACAATATGCCAAAATGAAAAAACTTCCTTGGGTTGAATTACAATTTGCTGAATTTCTTTTATAGCCAATCCAATATTGAATACTTTGTTGGCTGCCAAAGGGTTGTAATAAATGGGTTGTTCAATTGAAACAATTTCAACACTTTTGAGCGGCAACTTAGCTGCGCGAGCAAAGGTTTTAACAATCCCTGATTTTCGATCAGCCCTATTGCGTTGTGCAATACGAATATTTCGTTTAATAGAAGCAGGAATAAATTTTCGAATCACAGTTTGTTTTTTTGCACAGCGTGGATAAGGTAAGAAGAATATTGCTTCAATGGACTTTTTGTAATTAGTTGATCCATTCCGAAGACCACTTTACGCAGTTTCTTAGGGAATTGATGCAGGGGCAAAAATAAAACACCTTTGCGTTTAAGTTCTTTCCAATTTTGTGAATTTACAAAGCCGCGCATTGCTTTTTTGCGAAAAGCGTTGCCGCCATGCCAATTAACAGCCTTATACCGCGATAGTTTTCTTCGTTCGGCAGATGGATAGTCGAAAATAAAGACGCCGTCGGGTTTTAAAATCCGATTCACTTCCCGGAAAATAGCTTCTGTTTCTGTGGGCGTTAAGTGCATTAATACGTGAAAGCAAATAACGGTGTCAAATTGATGATTATCAAACGGTGTAGTGTCTGCATTGCCTAAAAAGTATTCACCTTCTGGAAAATTTTCTTTTGCAATCTTGAGCATTTCGGCAGAAAAGTCAATACCAGTAGAGCAGTATTCCATAAATCGACCTGTTCCACAACCTAAATTCAAGGTGTTTTTAGAAAAAACGTGCCGATCTAGGAATATGCGCTCTTGCTTGTCGATAAAACTTCCATAGGTATTGGAAAACCGACTTGAATCATAGTTTTGGGCTATTTCATTATAATAGGTTTGAACATTCTCCTTAGACATAGAGCGAATATATGCATTCAATTTCTCACCGTAAAACGTGTTTTATTATTTGACTTAATCGGATTATTAAGTGTTTATAACGAGAACCTTAGTGATTATTCCAATTCTTATCTATATTCAACGATTCTAAAACTTAAAAATGAAAACTACACTATTACAATTAGGAGTTTTAATACTTCTTTTTACTGCAAACAGTTCAACCGCACAATATTGGGATGAATTTATAAAAGTAACCGCGTCTGATGCCACAGCCAATGATGAATTTGGATATAACGTAGATATACATGAAGATAGAGCAATTGTTGCATCTTATAAAAATGGTCATGCGGGCCCTCATTCAGGAGCCGTTTATATTTTTGAATTGGTAGATGGTGTGTGGGGAGAAATGGCAAAACTAACCGCATCTGACGCTGCTGCGGGAGATGAGTTTGGTCGAGGTGTTTCTATTGAAGGAGACAGGGCAGCAGTGGGGGCATTTTATGATGACGACGCAGGATTTGGATCAGGTTCGGCATACGTATTTGAGTATTCAGGAGGTGTTTGGAGTGAAACAGCAAAAATTACGGCATCTGATGCTGCTGGTGCTGACATTTTTGGCTATTCACTTGCCTTAGATGGTGACCGATTGGCCGTAGGAGCTTATGGCGATAATGATTTAGGCACTAATGCTGGATCTGCTTATGTATTTGATTATAGTGGAGGTGTTTGGACAGAGGCGGACAAATTGCTTCCTTCAGATGGAGGAGCACACGATTACTTCGCTAGTACGATTGATCTAGATGGTGACATAATTGTTGTTGGTGGTCTTTATAATGATTCAGAAGGAACGAATGCAGGTTCAGCTTATGTTTTTGAAAATTCAGGGGGCATTTGGTCGGAAACAGCTAAACTAGTTGCTTCGGATATAGGTGCAAATGACTATTTTGGAATTTCTTGTGCAATTGATGGTGAACGAATAATTGTAGGATCATATTTTGGTGACGCTGGCGCGGTTGTAAGTTCAGGTGCCGCTTATATTTTCGAATTTACTGGAGTGGTTTGGGCTGAAACTGCAAAATTGGTTGCTACAGACGCATCCGCAAATAATTATTTCGGTGCAATTGTAGCTATTGATGGTGATCGTGTTGCTATTACTAGTTATGGGGATGATGAAGCCGGTGCCGAGTCTGGTTCGGTATACGTATTTGAATTTGATGGTGCAGTTTGGACAGAAATTTCTAAACATACAGCATCAGATGCAAGCGCAGGAGATGGTTTTGGTTATTCTCTTGCGATTGACGGAGAAATGTTAGTCGTTGGGGCTGCTCTCGTTGATGGGATTGGTGTGAATTCTGGTGCGGCGTATTTTTTAGATCTATGTCATCCTTTAACAATAGCGCCTTTTGATGCAATGTTTTGTGAAGGTGATTTATTGACACTTGATGCAACTTCTGGAAGTGGAGCTGAGATTACATGGGACGGCGGTGTAGTAAACGGCGTTGAATTTGATCCTGAAATAATTGGTGCAATAACATATACCGCAATAAGTGACGATCCTTACGATTGTCCATTACCAATTCAAATTGAAATATTTGCTAACCCTATTTTAATGCCAACAATTGGTGGTGAATCTTATTGTGACGGTGATACAATTGTATTAGGGGTTGGTGGTGACGCTGATACGTATGAATGGACGCCACTTGATTTCACACCTCCAATTGGTGTTACAACTTATACTGTAACAGGAACCTATGATGAATCAGGATGCTCAACTTCTGAATCAATTGATGTAACAATGCATGCTATACCAGATGTAACTGCAAGTGTTGATTATGACGAAATTTGTATTGGGAATTCAATCATTTTCTCCGCAACTGGTGCAATGGATTATACTTGGGATCCTTTAGAGGTTGTTGGTGGCGAAGCTTATTTTCCAGAGACTGCAGGGACATTTACTTATACTGTTGTTGGGACAGATGAGAATGGATGCTCAGATGAGGATGCAATTAGCGTGATTGTGGCCGACGAAATTGAAATCACTTATGTTGTCACAGAGGAAATGATTTTTGAAGATGGTGAAATTGACATTACTGTTACAGGCGGAGTTGCTCCATACAGTTTTGATTGGGATATTGATGGAACTGGTGACTTTGATGATGATGAAGATTTAACTGGGTTAGCTGATGCGCTTTACATAGTGAACGTTCTAGGTAGCACTGGTTGTTCAGCCGAAGCATGGATTGTACTAGGAACGCAAGCCGGAATTGGTGAAGGTGAAAAAGCATCATTGAGCGTATATCCGAATCCAGCGAGTGATTTTATAATGCTACAAACTTCTGGGCAATTTAATTATTCGTTTTATACAGTTAGTGGAGCTTTGATTCTGAATGGTGCTGCCTTGGATCAAGTATCATTATCGTTGAAGGATGTGCCTGCAGGAGTTTACTTTATTGTTGTGGATAATGGGGATGTTCTTGAGACGGTTAAGGTTGTTAAGGAGTAGTTTTTTTTAGGCAAGAGATTAGAGAACAAAGAGAAAAGATCAAAGACAAAAGTTTTTCGGCGGGAGTTGATAGGGTAAAGAGAAAGGGAGCGTTTAGTTTTACTGCCTCAGGATGATATTATTTCATTAAAAATTTTGTCCTAGATGAAATTAATTGTTCGGAAAAAGCGTCTAATTCCGCCTTGCTTGCAAATTGATTGAAGTGAGTGAAAAAATGAGTGCTCCATCCATCTCCGCTCTTGTCTGAGAATAATAATTGATACATTCCGGTTGTTCTTCTTTTATCGAAATATTTCCAAATATAAGTTGCGTCTATTTTATGCGCTTCTAATTTTAGTGAATCCCTGATGACATATTTTTCACGCTCTTCATCAGGAAGTTCGAAATAACTGTCAATGTTTGGGTGTAAAGCAGCAAATTCAGCGGTTTCTACAAATGGATCAGTATAAACGTTTGCGAATTTTTCCGTGTAATAACCGCTGATGTCGAGCGAGTCCAATGGACTTTTCAGATTAAAAGGATCACCTGGACATTCGCGAAGTTCTTGACTTATAGCATCCGTTCTAACCAAAAGACTAATCCTTTCTGGGACATCTGGATATCGGCTAAAGGCTATACCACCAGAAATACCCCCTGGATATTGTAAGTCATATACTATGAAATCGGACCCTTCGCCAACACTTAGGCTAAACCCTTTCGGTAAATGAAATTCAAAAGGGTCTAGTTTAAAATAATTTTGGTCATCCAAGGTTTTATATGGCAGGATGTAAGTTTTCTTAGGTCTTTCGTAATGTTGATCGGCAATTTGATCTTTTAAATTTTCACCCTTACATGAAACAATCAACAGTATAATAAAAGGAAGAAACCATATTTTTTGATTCTCAATCATTGCTCGTTTCGTTTTGAAAGATAAAATTCCCAATAGATGTCTAGGTTTTCGTTATTCTCAAAACTCATATCCGGATCAATTTGAAAATTAGCAATTGCTTCAGTTTCAAACCACACTTTGTAATAACGGTCTAAAAAATCTGCAGCTAAATCAGTGACCATAAATCGCGCAATACAAATGTCCAAATTATTCTTGTCTTGATATATTGTCTCGCCTTCAGTTGTCAAAAGATTTTTTTCCAATAACCATTTCAATAGAAAATAAAAGGGTTTTACTGCACCTTTTTTAGTAATCATAACACCATCATGTGCCCATTTCGCTTTATCCCATATTTCTTGTGCTTTTACCTTTTTACGAAATGCTGTTTCAAGCATTTCGTTTTGGAATTTTTGTTTGTCCTCTTTTGATTCGTATTCTAAAATGGTTTCGCCTTCAGCGTTAATATAGTATTTTGACTGACCTTGATGTGCCAGCGTTAAGGGCCAAGTATTCGCCTTAGAGTAGGTATAGTCGTCTTCCCCAAATGGTTGAATGTAATCAAACGAGGGTGGAAGTATGAATTCTCCTTTAGTATTAATTAATCCCCATTGTTTCTTATCCAATGTAGCTGGCGCAACGCCATTTCTAAAGTCCAATGCATTTGCAAACTTTGGTTCAATAGCATATTCGCCGCTTGGATTTAAATAACCGTATACGTTATTTTTTCGAGCTGGACAAAGTCCTTCATTAAATCCTCCCAACATATCATATATTGGATCAATCACTAAATCGCCATTTATATTAATGATACCGCTCTTCTTTGAAACAGATATTACAGCCAATTGTTCCTTAAAACCGCCATAAGTTGAATCGTCAATTATGCATTTAAGAGTCTTCAATTTATTACCTTTTTTATCTATAAAGGATTTTTTACTTCTGTTTTTCACAAGTGCGAATCCGTCATGAAATTCGGCAGCCGAATCGTATTTAAACGGAATTATTTCTTCTGCTTTTTTATTAATAAAACCATACTTGTTATTGATCCTAATGTTTGCAAGTCCTTCACTAAACCCCAAGGCAAATTGACTTTCGAATATTGGCGGAATGACAATTTCTCCTTCTTTATTGATAAAACCGTCTTTCTCTTCTTTTTTAAATCGTGTAAAGGCTAGCCCTTCAGAAAAAGGTTGGCCGGAAATAATATTTACGTCTTGTATAATCGTGTTTCCAAGTATATCAATGTATGAGAAAATTGATCGCGTTCTCTTTTTAATGAATAAATGGCGATAAGTCATTATTTCGTCGACACCAATCAAACCTTCTGAGAAATGGTCTACATACTCGTACTTGGTAGGTGTGATGATTTTTCCATCCTTATCTATTAGACCATATTGATTGTTTTTCTTGTATGGATATAACATCTTAATTACCTCGGTTTATTTGTAGTGGTATTTATTCATTAAATATTTGATTCCAAAACCATATTGCGTATTGCACTATTTTTTGTTTCTAGGCAGATTGCTAACAACACGTTTATGTAATTTGTCCGTTAAATTCAAGACAGATTCACGTCTGTTTTCATTAATTTGACCATAATTCGCAATAGAGTTTTTAGGATGAAAATTATAACGACTTCCGTTTTCCGTAATGTCAATTTTTCCTATTAAAGCATCCTTGTTTGTGAATATGGCGAATCCAGAGAGTAGCGAATTGATTCCACTTTCATTGTTGTCTTGATAGATCTCATGCCAATTGTTCTCGTTCAGAATGACTTCTTTTAATTCATTGATTTCTTTTTTCGTTAGCGGCATCCACATAGAATCAACACCAATATAATCGCTGCACGATTTACCTTCATAATTAATATTCACTTTATCGTTCTGTAGTGCGCTGAAATAAAGGATGTTGTAATTTTCAATATGATGCCAATTAACTCTTGAATCACCCCAATCATCTGGATGATATTGGGAAATGACATTCCCATTTAAATATTCAATGTATTTACTTGTGTCCAATGGGTTTCCAGTTGCATGCAATAATTCTGTACCAGTGAACAAGTTACCGCTATAAATCCCTTCTTTAATGCTATTGGGGTAAGTGATTTTCCAAAAACCAGTGCGACGTTTAAACTTGTCGTAACAATTTGTACCATCTTCATTTTCGCAAATTGGCGAATAGATGATATAGTTGGTGCGAATAGTGTCGAAATCGCGATCGCGCTTTTCTTCTGTGATATTTCTATAGATTATTTCAGCACTCCATACTGAATCGGATACTTTTTTCAAGGAAACGCTTCCCGTGTTTTGTATTTGGTCACTCATGTCAAGCCAACCCCATGTACTTGAATAATTACATCTGAATTGAAGCGACCCCAAGTCGTTTGAGTAGAATTTTGTCTCGTTTTTGATGTCAGCTTCAAAATAAATTTCAGTAATAGTCCGGCAATCATCACAGTGCCCATAAATTGACGGACTAAACCTGTATGTGAATACCGCTTTATTCCCTTCTTCAATAAAAACCGTTAAATTCCCCGATAATTTTGCGTCCTGAAAAAAATAAACAGCAGAATCAGCTGGTGTCATTTCAAATTCTAATGCAGCATCTTCTTCATTCAGCTCCTCAATGGGATCCTCAACATGGATCTCTTGACCGCACGCAAAATGCATCAGAAAACAAAATGAAACCAGATATTTAGTGATGCTTTTGGTCATTTAGCAAGCATGTGAAACCCCTATTTTTTTTCCTTTCACCCCTTTACCGCGGTATCCAGGATATGAGATATATATCTTCGTAGCAAAATCAAACTCGGCCAAATAGTAAAAATTCATCCATTTATAATAATCAGTTATTGAGAATTCTGCTTGATCTCCCATGAATAAATTGTCCTTATAATTGGCATATTTTTCATCACAAAAAAAAGAAAGTCTTGAATTACTGTCTAAATCATAATTGGCGCAAACTTCAATTACAATATATTGAATGAGCTTGGCATTATGCACTTCGGCAGAATCTATAACGATAAACAGGCGTTGAAGATGAGTTTCTAATTGATCCACTTTAACCACTTTATAGTCTACAGTATTATTTGTTGTTGAATCTTGTTGCGCTCGCAATACTGGACTCATTAAAAAAATGAATAGGAGTAGGGCAATTCGTTTTATGTAAAATGGATTAGACACGGATTAAATATAAGGATAAATCAATGCTTCAATCGATAATTGATTTCTCTGAGATTTCCTTTTAAAGTTAGTATGACAAAAAGCGAAAAAAGTATTTGACCTAGAATCATCCAATATTGTGATAGCCAATCACCCAAAGAAGGTGTGTTGACATAGAGTTCATTCCAATAAAATAAATTGTTGTGAATGACATCAATTACAATAATGAAAAGCGTTAAGTAGACACCTGTTTTCGGTTTAATAAAAAGAAGTAGTGCTGCTAAAGGGTCTAAAAAAGTGAGACTGTCCCAAAAAAGCGTAGAACCAAGGTTAGCGTTATACTTTTCAGATAGTAAACCATTTTCAACTGCCCACATTACATGAGTGGAAGTTCCCATAAGCATGCAAATGGCTTGAATTGTTAGGATTAATTTGGTGCTAAATTTTAGATGAGGGAATAACATATTTAATTCCCACCATCAAAATTCTCGGAAATTTTAAACTCTTGCGAAATTCCACCCGTTAGGCGCATAAGGTCATAATGGCTTTGCAGTAATTCGAAAAGACGGTCGTAATAATTCAAGAGAGCTTGTTCGTAGGCCAATTTAATGTCATTTAAATTAAAGACATTAATCAAACCTAAGTCATATTTTTCACGACCCAATTCCCATAATTTATTCGCGTGTTCCATTCGCTTTAAAGACATGCTTTCAACTTTGATTCTGGTTTGGTACAGTTCATAAAAACCTTTGAGTTGGTGGCTCAAGTTCATTGTCAACTGCTCAACTTGCATTCCTGCCATATCTAGTTGAATGGTAGCGATTTCGCTGTTTCGCTTTCTGTTCCATCCTTGAAAAATATCATAACGGACATTTATATTTCCGTTATGTGTCCAAGCATTTGTGTTAGATGAAAAACCTTCATCTCCAAATAATCTAAAATAACCAACAGATGGCGTGGTGCTCAAATTCATAGTCACAATAGGGTAGAAGGCACTTTTTTTCGCTCTAACGTTTAGTTCTTGTAATTCGTAATTAATGAATTGGTTTTTTAAGTTTTGATTGTTAGCGACCATGTTTCCTTTCAGCTCATCATAGGTCTTCGCTTGATTTGGAAAACCTAATGAATCTGTTAATGCATAACGTACGTCAACCTCCTCGGCCATTATTAAATTAAGGTTGCGTTGTGCATTTAAGTAGGATAATTCTTGCAATAAATAATTTGAAGAATCGGTTAAGACAAGATTTTCAAACTCTAATAAATCAAAACTTGTATTGATGCCCATGTCACTTTTTAGGCGATAGTATTCTAGTTTCTCTTTAGAGTAACCTAGCAAGCCTTTCATGACATTGAGCTTGCGTTCTTGCACAACAGCAGTGAAATAGGCCAAAATAACGTCATAAATAGTGTTTTCGATCACTACTACTGCATTTCCCTTTGTTTGGGCCTGCATTTGATCAAAACGTTCTTTATTGATACGGATTCCGAAACCATTAAAAATAGTCCAAGACATGTTTAATGAGGTCGCTAAATTGTCACTAAATAAAACTCCAGGGAAAAAGGTTGCCGGATTGTTGGTATTGTCTTGTAATGAAGCCGTATTACCAACATTAATATAGAATGTAGGCACCATTCCAGCTTGTCCCCAAGAATTTTGAAGTTTGGAAACCTGGTAGTTATAATCTACCAATTTAATTTCGTAATTATTGGTTAGTGCCTTTTCAATCGCACCAAAAACAGTCAAGTCATCTTGCGCAAAACCGAAGCTGGTAAAGAAAACACCTATGATTAATCCTAATTTCTTCATGTTCTTAATTTAATTCGCGTGCTTCTTGGTGCTTTTTATTGAGAAGGACAGGTTCAACTTCTCTCGCATCAATTAATGGTTCATTTCCCCAAATGCGTCGAATAATTTTTTCAAATATTTTTATTGGGAAAAACGCAATCACGACAGCCCCGATTATGGTTAGCATTAAACCAATTATGAAACTCGTTATGGCTACTTCAGGCAATTCAAAAGCGCCTCTCATCATTGCAATTCCTTTATAAATAAAATAAAACAGCCCGAAAAACAAATAGAATGTTGCTAACAAGCGCAGTAAATTAGGGAATCCTTTACCTACAGCATTGAATTCGCGACTAATGAGCCCCTCGTCCTTTGGATTAACGGTTTGCACACTGGCATTCTCTTCAAGGTCTTGCAGTTGGTTCACTGGCTCTTGTCTATAATAAATAGCACTCCAGGCTCTTCGCATGTCATTGTGCACTAAAATTACCGCAGGGAAAAAGAAGAGGATGAAAAAGGTTCCGAAGATCAATCCAAAAGCAATTGAAACGGCCATTGGAATTAAGAATTGCGCTTGAAAAGACGTTTCTAATATCAGCGGTAATAAACCAGCAACTGTTGTTACGGAAGTTAATAGAATAGGTCGGAAGCGTGATTTTGCTGCGCTAAATACAGCCTCTCGCGTTGGCATTCCGCTCAATAAATTACGATTATAGGTATCCAAAAACACAATAGAATCATTGATCAGGATTCCGATCAGGGCAATCATTCCAAAAGCACTTAAGATGGAAACTGGAAGTCCGATAATTGAATGTCCTAATATTCCACCGGCTACCCCAGCTGGAATCACTAATAAAATGAGCAAACCTTGCCAAACCGATTCGAAGTTAAGTGACATTATGATGATCATTATAATCAATAAAATCATCACGTTAGTTATCATAGAGGCGATAGCTTTTGAACTACGCTCACCTTGCCCTCGTTGAATTATGTCCACAGCAGGGAATTCAGCTAAAATCTTAGGAATGACATTTTCCATAATGGTTGCATTAACATCTCCAACCTTTTCAGGATCATCTACACTTCCATCTACAACAATTTCACGGCGGCCATCACGTCTTTTTAAACTTACAGGTCCACGTTGTATGTCATAGGTAACTAATTCAGACAATAAAATTTGCTTGCCATCAGTGGTTTTAATGCGGATGTTATTCATGTCAAATTCATCCTGTCGATCACTTGCGGCATAGCGCACCCAAATCTTAACTTCATCTGTACCCACAATAACGCGTTGTGATTCTTGCCCAAACACACCTTGTCGAATTTGTTTAGTCACTTCGAAAATACCCAAGCCATAAAAATCGGCTTCAGGCTTCATTTTTAGGTTGATTTCTTTACGACCCAACGGTTCATTATCTTTTACATTGCTTGTTAAAGGAATAGCCTTTATGTAGGTTTTAAACCTTTCGGTAGCTTGTGAAATTTGATTGTCATCATTCCCGGATATTGAGAACTCAATGGCTTTACCAAAGGTATGAATGCCACTTCCTAAATAAAGATTGGCTGTCTTGGTATTTTCAATGGTATTTACTTTCCGTAATATACGCGCGTTTAAAGAATCAACAGGCGTCTTTTTTCCTTCCCCGTCAATTACCATATTAATTGCACCCGTATGGAATCCAGCTTCACCAATACTTTGGCTAACTCCTAACATGATTGAGTATTCAGACAATAAAGTGTCACCAGTTGCTGTAGCCAACTCTTCATTTGCCTCTAAAACCATTCGCTCAGCTGTAATGAGCCATTCTTTGGTGATTTCTTTACCAGTTCCTTGCTCAAAAGCTATCTCTAGCGACACACGATCTGGCTTGATTTCTGGGAAAAATGTAAAATTGATTAATCCCGTCATACCAAACATAATCACGGCAAACGTGAAGATTAGTGGCAGCATCACATAGGCGCGATAACGCGCCATGACAAAGTTTAACACATCTGCAAAGATCTTGTCACGCAAATAATCAGTTGCCCGTGTAATCCTATTTCTTATTTTATGACGTGGTGTTCCAACTTTAGTTTTTGATAAAACTTTTGAGCTGGCTAGGTGAACAGGCAAGATAATAAAGGCCTCGATTAATGAAAAACCAAGAGCAATAATTACGACAATTGGCATTTCGCGCATCATCTCCATCTTTTCTACAAATAATAGAATAGAGAAGGCCGCCATAGTTGTTAGTACAGATGTGAAAACAGAAGGCATAACCTCCATAGTTCCATCTAAGGCTGCTTTATAAGGACTTTTTCCCTTTTCAAAATGCGCGTAAATATTTTCGGCAATTACAATCCCATCATCCACCAAAATCCCCACCACTAATATCATTCCGAATAAGGAAATCATATTCACGGTTAGTCCAATCATATTGGCGATAATAAACATGCCCATAAACGAGAATGGAATTCCAAAAGCCACCCATAATGAAAGACGTGTGCTTAGGAATAAGCCCAACATCAATAAAACAAGCACTAATCCAATGAATCCGTTTGAAGTCAATAAATTAATCCTGTCTTGAAGCGAAGCCGCAAATTCATACTCCATGCTTAGTTTAGCTGGATTACCGGCGTCATTGTACGTTTTGATATACTCCTTTACATAATCAGTAATGGCACCCAAATCCTGTTCAGGCGTTTTTTTAACATCAATTGAAACGGCTGGCATTCCTTCCGCAAAAACTTCATAAGAGTTTTCTGAAAAGCCGAAACGGACATCTGCTACATCACCAATGGTCACTTTTTGTCCATTTAAGGTACTGCGTAAAACTATTTCCTCAATTTCAACGGGATCAGTAGAGCGTTCTCTAGATCGAATGATGAGTTCCTCTTGATTATTACGTAAAATACCTCCTGTTAAATCTTGATTATTGCGCTGTATTGCCATTGAAATTTCATCAATCAATACATTGTATTTGAGCAAATCATTTTCCCGAACGTTAATTACAATTTCGGGTTCTGGAAATCCGCGCAAATCAATAAGGGAAATAAGACCAGAGGCATAAAGATCATTCTCTATTTTGTCGCCTTCTTTTTTCAATACCCACAGATCAGGACTACCCTTTAAACCCAAAGTTGCCACCATTTCTGACATGGGGTTAGACTTTAAGCGTGTTACAATGGGTTTTTCGGCATCCTGAGGAAAGGAGTTAATGCTATTGACAGCGTTTTCTACATCCTTGTAAATTTCATCCATGTCCGCTCCTTCAAACCCTTGAACGGTAATAGAGGCGATATTTTCGGCAGAGGTAGAGTTAATTGATTCCACGCCGTCCAACCCGCGCAAAGCTTGTTCAATTTTAATGGTAACGCCTTCTTCCATTTCTTCTGGAGAAGCACCTGGATACATCACGCTAACGATTACGCGTTGTGGATCTAATTCAGGAAAAAATGAGCGATTGATTTTGTACAGACTATAGGCACCAAATAAAATGGTCACTACAATGACAGCATTGGCCCAAATTGGTTTTTTGATGAAAAATTTTACTAAACTTCTCATGGCTTAATGGATCAAAACTTTAAATTTAGAAGTATCCGTATAATTCAGAACTTCTTGCGTAATAACAATTGTATTGTTTTGCAAACCTTGCACAAATGCACCTTGATCGTTGGTGTTTAATACTTGCACAGCTTGTTTTGTTAAAACGGAATCTATTTTAGAATATGTATAAACGTAATTATTTTGGATAGCGTTATTTGGTAAGCGCACGCCTTTGTGAGTTTCGGCTCGGTTTAATTCAACCTCTACATATTCTCCTTCGGTAAATGTTGCGCCTTCAATACTTTTTGGTCGCACATAAACATCAATGGATTGGGTGTTTTTATTAATTACCTCTGAAATTCGAACCACTGCACCGCTTCCTTTTAAAACACCGCTGGTGGTGTAAATAGTTACTTCTGTTCCGATTGCTATTGCTGCCGATTGATTTGTTGGAATAGAGACAGGAATTTCAAAATTGCCAGTTTCCACCAAACGCATAATTTTTGTCCCCGGATTGACAACCGAATGATTTGTGGCATAAACATCTGTAACAACTCCGCTAAAAGGAGCATAAACTCTAAATTTGCGCAATTGTTCTTCTAAACTCTTAATTGCAAAATATTCCGTGAGTACATTTCTTGTAGAGATGAAAATTTTCTCTTTAGTACTTGACCAAGCTGGTAATTGCGGAAGTGTTGCATTCAACTTGATACTACCAACATAGTTTTCCCATTTCTTAAACTGGTCTGGGAAATCGATTTTAAGATCAGGTAGTATATTCGCAATAACATTAATGAATCCACTTTTTCTTGCACGTAAATTATAACGCGCCTCAGCGTCATTAATACTAAAGAGTAATTCTCCTTTTCGAAATTTAATGCCAGGTTTTAGATTTTGTTTGCCCTGAATGAGCTTTCCCTGCACTTCACAGGCCACGTCCATTTCATTAAAAGAGGAAACGGTACCAAATCCAATAATCTTGAAATTCTCTTCAGAATTGCTTATGGTTGTGCCATTTAAAGTAGGGTAGAAGATAGGCTTCTTATCAACCTCTTCGGCTTTACTGGCACCAGCAAAATTAAGAGTGGTCACTACCAAAACGTTAATTGAAACGAAAATGGTGATTATAATTATGTGTCTGAGTTTCATTCTTTGATCTTAAAAGATGCACGAAGTTAAGCAAAACACAAGTAAGGTTGACCTTATTGCAACTGAAAATGGATTAAAATCAATGAAATATAAAAAAGCGTTATCAAATACTTGATTTGAATCAATGAAAACAAGTAATTAAATATATGACTGTCTAGTTATTCAACCAGCTAAGGAACTTTGCCCATACACCCTTTGGAGGTTCGGCATTCTTCTCTTCGCGTTTTATCTTTTTGGTTTCGATTTTCTTTTGTTTGGTCTTGCTAACAACAACTGGCTCTTTTTGCTGACGTTCTTTCATTACCTCTTTGTAATGTCGCTTTTTCTTTTCTTTCTCAGCTTCACGTTTTTGGTTTAGTTCAACACGAACCAAGGCCTTTTCACGATTTAGTTTTTGCTGCAGACTGAAATGATAGATTCCGCGTGAATCTTTATATTCAGAATAAGATTCCGCTTCAACAGCAATATGTTCTTTCGTTTCTTTTGCTTCCTTGCGCGATACTAATTTTGCAGGTTTGATATCTTGTGCATTCAACTGCATTGCAGCATCTAGCTCTGCCAGAGCATCAGTTTCTTCTTGTTCAACCTCTTCTTCTGTTTTTTCAACAACTTCCGCTTCCTTTTTTCCAGGTAATTCAATTTTACCTAATACTTTTAAACCATCAAGTTTAATCGTTGGCGCTTTAATTAGATCAGCTTCTGGATCTACAGCCACTTCAACAAAACTAGCTTCTGTATCCTGTGCTTCAGTTGGTTCGTCGTAGTTGATTTCAACTTCGGCTAAGGCATCTTTTGGTTCAGATATTTCAACGGTTTCGTTTGCAAGAGCTTCTTCAGTAGCTTTTTCAACTTCTACAACAGCATCACTTAATTCATCCACTAGCGCTTCAGTAACACCGTCAGCGACTTCTTCCGTGTTTTCCTCAATAGTTTCACCTGATTCTGTAATAATATCAAGCGATTCCTGAATCGTATCAACAGTTTCTTCCTCAACTACCGCACTTTCAACAGCAGGAACTTCTAACTCATTTACGACTTCAACAACCTGCTCCATTTCAGTAACAGCCTGATCAAATTCATCCACAGGCTCTTCTAGAACTTCCTTTATTACGGGAGCTTCAACTACTGGAATTGGAATAGGAAATTTATCCAAGACGGCATTGATTTGCTTTTCGTCTAATTTATAATTCGGTTCATTGCCAATAGATTGGTCAAATTCACTTTCTAAAAAGCGTTTGATGTCAACCGGCGCTAATCCGACTTTTCGTGCTATTTGTGCAAGCCTCATGCTTGGTTTTTAAATGGTTAATTTCTTTGAACGGGTACAAATATAACGATTGCAGCTACTTTTGCTTAAAACTGATCTGTTATTTTAATAATTAATATATGTGAAGGGCAGTAATTCATAGTACAATTATGCCTAGTTTAGATTAAACGAACCCAATATAATTAGCTTATTTGAATGAAATTTGGAAAAGTAGATGACCCCAGTTTGATTGATTTTACCTTACCAGTTGATCATCCATCCACGCGAGATGTACTCGTAAATACAGGTGGACAGCAGAAAATTAAAATTCATGTTGGTTTTACAAAATGGAATAGAACAGATTTAAGAAACTTTTATCCGCCAAAAACAAAGAACGAATTGGCCTATTATGCGCAACAGTTTAATAGCATAGAAATGAATGCTAGTTTTTATCGTTTTTTTCCGCGTGATCAATTTGTAAAATGGGCAGAAACAGTTGGACCCGATTTTCGTTTTTTTCCAAAAGTAAATCAAAACATTAGCCAATATAAACGCTTAAAAGACTGTGAATCCTTGGTGGACGAATATGTAGATGGGGTTTTAGGCTTAGAGGCTAAACTCGGCGGTGTTTTTTTGCAAATGATGCAAAATTTTGCGCCGAAAGATTTTGAACGGGTACAGCATTTTGTTGAATATTGGCCAAAGTCAGTTCCAATTGCCATAGAATTTAGGCATACAGATTGGTATAATGACGCCACTTTAGCTAACGAACTCTATCACTTATTTGAAACAAACGGAATTTGCAATAACATAACCGACACACCAGGAAGGCGCGATTTAATGCATATGCGCTTAACAAATCCAAAGTGTTTCGTGCGCTGGGTATCTGCTTATGATGACCTAGATTATGAACGATTAGATGCTTGGGTAGAACGTATAAAGGAGTGGGCTGCACTTGGTTTAGAAGAATTTAACTTTTTTATCCATCAAAAGATGCCAACAGACAAGCCTATGTTGAGCACTTATTTTGTTGAGGCCTTAAATAAGGCGTTAGATTTAAATATGAACGTTCCAAGAAATTTATATCAGGCAAAGTAATAACCGAACTCAGGTTAATGCAATTAAGATGCTTTCTAAATTCATTGGATGCTTGCAGATTTGCGGCTTGTTTCGCTACCTTTGCGCCAAATGGAAAAATTCGATCATACATATATAGGAACTGGCCCCATTTCAGCAATAGATGCTTGCATCAAAAGCAAGGCTGGAGCTAAGGTGTTAATGGTAGACGAAAAGGCCCAACTGGGAGGTGCTTGGGTAGCAATAAATGTGGGGCATTACGGTCGCTTAGAGATTGGTTGTCACATTTGGTCGTATAATAAGGAGGCATACGATTTTCTTCAAACTTATTTCGATTTAGATTTGATAGCCTTAGCGCCACAACCTTTTTTCATTAAAGGGAAAACACGTTTAATTTATGATCATAAAAACGGGTTAACGACGCTTAAAAACTCCGCACGGTATTTAAAGCAATTCAATTTTAAAAAACTCGGGGCATATCTGAGACATCATCCTGCAGCACGTTTTCCATTGATTCCAAAAAAATATCTTTATCCAAAGGGTGGAGCACGAGATTTACAAGCAGCCATAGAAAAGAAGATAGCAGCATCTGACATAGCAACAGCAATGCAAACTAAAATAACGACCTTAAACAAGGTTGATAATGGATGGGAATTGCATACTGACGAGGGGGAATCATACTTTACTCAAAATATAACGCTAACTACAACTAGCGCTGTGCGTGAAATCAACTATCAAGAAAAATCAATACAACTCAGGCACCGTTATCTCAATTACACACATTTCCATATCGTTGTAAAGGATGAATTGCTAAAACCTTGCTCATATATCCGCGTTTTAGATGATAAAATTATCCACCGCATTAGCGATATAACCTACCAGTTAGAAACGAAGATTGATGAAGGTTATTCGGTGATTCTTGTTGGAGTATTTGATGCCGAATTAGATAAACTTGAAGTCGAAGGTTCTGAAGATGAAGTTGCAACAAAATATATTGTTAACTATTTAGTCAATAAAGATTTTTTAGCTAAAAATCCAAGCCTAGCATATACGCAAAAAAACAAGTTTGAAACGACTTATATAGCACAAGAGCAAGTGGACGCAATCAATGCTTTGGATGAATCGATTAATGTGATGGCAACTACTGATTTAATTTATGGGGTGTATTTTAAATTGAAGGATTGGGAAACTACAACTTAAACCGATTATGCTTAAAAGCTTCGTTCAATTCTTTAAAATCCAATTCACCATTAGCCGATTTTAGATAGTCAAAAATCACCAATACTTTTTCCAATTGTTTTTGCTCACTTTTTGGTTTACCCATTAAATGCAGTAACGTTCTCTGTTTGCCGGGTGTTAATGCGTGAAAAAAATTATTGCCTTCAGGATCTTGATAGCATAATTCAGTAAATGCTTCCGTTACGCCCATTCCATATTTCGAATTGTCTTTTTCAATAGAAATGGACAACGCATCACCTGTCATTACATTTAATTTTTTTCGAATTTCTTTATTGACCATGATAAAATAATCACCTGCACCATTAGAGAGGAGGGCGGCATGAATTTTAGGAAGATCGTTAATTCCACACAGCACCCTTTTGTCTCCTACTAATAAAGATTTGATAATATCTTGTGGAACTATAATTCTATAATCCCACATTAAAGTTGAAGTTTCGTCTTGTTTTAATTTAGTCTCAAAAGTGTAAATCATGCTATAAATCTGTATCTCACGTCAAGTAACAAATTTAATAGAATTCTGATTAACGCACCTAAACCGATTGATATCTAGCATTTGTAAAACGGTACGCTTATTGTTGCGAATGAACCAATTAGTCTAAAACAAAAATGATCGCAAATGAAAAAATTAACCCTCCTTATGGCGTGTTGCATAGCAATGACGCTCAATTCCGCTTATAGTCAATTAAGCAATGAAAAAAAGTATGACTTTTTAAAAAATTACAAAGCACCTGATTTTAAACAGAAACGTTTTGATCTTACCTTTAATCTTGGAGGTGGAAATCATTCACTCTCATCAGACGCCGTTGGGCGAATTGCCGAGACTTCATTCTTCAGTTATTCACAGTACGCCAATAGTCAAGAATATCAAGGGAATTTCAGGGCAATTCTAAACTCAAGAGTTTATTGGGATAAATCAGATGACGAAGAACTTTTAACGACAACAAATAGTTTGGGTTTTACCACCATAAATCGTTTTTATTTTAAGCCAAATTGGTTTGTTGGCGTTTATGGCGGGGTACAAGCTGGGCATCTTCATAGAAGTGAAACTGGAGTGGGCAAGACAAATGCATTAGGGTTTATAGTAAGTCCTTCTCTAGCAATCGGTAACGGACGATTAGAGCCAATTCAATATGCTCGAAATGCAATGGATATTGAAAAACAACTGAATCGTGGAAATCGTTTAGTTCAACCCTATACAATGGGAGAGTTGAATAAAATCGCCAAGCAATTGGCCGTAATTAACAATGTGCGTTTTTATGATTTTCGTTTGAGACGAATTGAGCAGTTTGAAGCAATAGACGCTACTTTACGTGAAATTGGCGGAATTAATGAATTCGATATCGCTTATTTTGCTCATTTGGCAGATGCTTATTTATATGCTCAGAATTTTCAACGTTTTAGTGGGTTTCGCAATGAGATAGGTATGGCAAGTCTTTTAAATAATAGTCAACTTTTAGGCGAGACGAAAGAGGTGAATAATAATTTGAGCGGTAATGTATACTATAATTTGTCGTATAATTTACCGCAATCATATGCTATACAGCATACCCTGTTTACAAGTTTAATCGCAGGTTTTTCAGTCATAGATGCGACTGGAATTGAGCCAATTGTTGAAGAAAACGCTTGGTTGAGTCTAGGTTATGAATTTGGATTATACCCTACAACAAGAACCAATTTGAATTTAGGAGTTAAGGCCGGAGTAAACCCCGTAGAATCGAATTTTGGAATTGCTCTTTATGCGAATGGGTCAATCTATTTAAGCCCACAGTTCCGTCTAGCTTTCGAAGCGAACTTTAGCCCAGAGTCGGATTATTCTGAACCATATAACATACACATTCCATCACTTAATATGAGGGCCTATGATTATGTCATAGGGGGTAATATAAGCTTACGATATGCAATATTCTAATACCTTTAAAGCGTAACATCAGCAGTCTATAGCTGGTGATAAGTCAAGAAGGATTTTAGTACAAATAAAAGCTACATTTAGTACTGTATCAATCTATCGATACTATATTGAGATGGTCTAATTCAGAAATAATCGAAAATGAAAAAGTTAAGTCTAATTCTAGCATGTTGTATAGTAACTATGTTCAATACTGCTTATAGTCAACTAAGCAAAGAAAAAAAGTATGAGTTTTTAAGAGCTTATAAAGCACCTGATTTTAAACAGAAACGCTTTGACATTGCTCTTGATCTTGGTGGTGGAAGTAATGCGTTGTCTACGAGTACGACCGGCCGCTTTTCTGAGTATACTGATTTCGGATACAGTCAATATTCTAATTCGCAAAAATATCAAGGCTTATTTAGGACTTATCTTAATTCTCGAATTAACTGGAATAAGTCCGATATAGACGAATTGTTTGCGGCTTCAACCGGCGTTGGGGTTTCTACGATAAATCGATTTTACTTCAAGCCAAACTGGTTTGTTGGCGTTTATGGTTTTGCAAGTCTTAGAAACTGGCATAGAAATGAAACAGGCTTTACTAATTCAAATTCTTTAGGTTTTACCGTTAGTCCTACAATAGCAATTGGAAAGGGGAGGTTAGAGCCTATTCAATATGCAAGAAATGCTATGGATATTGAACGGCAATTAAATCGTGGAGGTCGTTTATCTAAGCCTTATTCAATTTCAGAGCTTAATCGGATTGCTGATCAACTAGCAATTATAAATAATGTGAGATTTTATGATTTCAGATTAAGACGTATCGAACAGTTCGAGGCTATTGATGCTACTTTACGGGATATTGGAGGTGTAAGCGAATTTGATGTTGCTTATTTTGCGAATTTGGCAGATGCATATTTATATGCACAAAATTTCCAACGCTTTAGCGGCTTCCGAAATGAAATTGGAATAACAAGTCAAGCACGCATCCATAACGCTTTATTTGTTGATGAACCTTCAAATTCTGAGAGTTATGCCAGTAACTTATACTATAATCTTTCTTATAATTTTGCACAATCTTATGCGATACAACACACACTCTTTACAAATGTATTGGCTGGTTATTATCGCATTAAGTCTCCAGGCAACGGTCCAAATGAAGGCGCAAATGGTTTGCTAAGTGCGGGTTATGAACTCGGGATATATCCAACGACACGTACAAATCTTAATTTAGGTGTTAAGGCTGGAGTAGATGTTGTTAACGTAGACTATTTGACGAGTGTTTACGCGAATGGTTCAATCTATTTAAGTCCGCAATTTAGACTAGCTTTTGAAGTGAATTATAGTCCGGATACTCATTATTTCGAGTCTGTTTATGTGCCTTTTCCATCTGTAGATTCACGCGAATTTGATTTTGTCATGGGAGGATCAGTTAGTCTCCGATATGCAATATTTTAATACCTTTAAGGCATAAGATTTATTATGCTGGATCAGGAAGCGCAACGCAAACATTTAATTGAATTGGTAACTACCCGAATGCCGTATGGGAAATATAAAGGATGGAATCTTTGTGATTTGCCCGAACCTTATTTGTCTTGGTACAATGCCAAAGGTTTTCCTACAGGTAAAATGGGGACTTTACTAGCTTCAATCTATGAAATAAAACTCAATGGTTTAGAATATTTATTGAAACCTATAAAAGAAGCTGCTAATCGACGTTAATCTTTCGTAACAACGACATCAACCGATTTTGGTTTACTATCAGCTCCTTCAGATCCCGGATAAGGATTTACATTAAGTAATTTAAACGTAAAGCCAAAAACAGATTTTGAAGTTTCCATATCTGAATTGGTATTCAAGTTCATATTTTCAAGCTCTTTATTATAAGTGACAGAAAAGCCAACTTCGGCATTTCCAGCCCAAATACAATTCGCATCTATTGGGCAACGAGAATCTGAAACAATCGTGTCGAACTGCACAAACAGATTGACATCATCATTACACAGTACAATATCGTTTAAACCAATAGAAGTAGTGTCACCCAAATTAAATCCTGAGATATCCATAGCTTCTGTTGTTTCTTTCATGTTACTGCACGCGCCTAAAATACCCGTTACAAAAAATGCTGCTAAAATAAATGTTCCCTTTTTTTTCATGACAAATGCTTATTAACTTTCTTAGATTGCGCTTTTTGACTTACGCAATTAGTTTACATTACGGTAATCGTAATTATAAGTTTCATTTTCCAAAAACGTGCCAAATTTTCTTTCGGATTAAATTGGGACTATTTTTTCCTAGGTTTTGCTCCGCGCAATGGTTCTTGATCGAAAGGGTTTTCTGGCCAAGCATGTTTTTTATAGCGGATTCGCAATTCTTTGCGCACTTCGTGATAAGCTGATTTCCAAAAGATTTCATTGTTTTGGTGGTTTCTGCAATTTTATAATCTTGCAGTAAAAAGATATTAATTTTTTGAATCAACATCTTGTACTTTTTGCTCGACCAAAAAGTACCAAAAAAGTCTCCTTAGCAGGGCTTGGCATTTTAGAGGCCCATTCGAAAATCAATTTCACCTTCTCCTTTACTAACTTGGGTCGGGTGATCCCGTTAACTAACGGGCTTCCCTACTCACTAACTAAAGGCTTTGATTAAATCACTTTTCGAACAGAACGCCTGTCACCTATTGAACACTATTAAGCATAAGTTTGAATTGAAAAGTTGCAGCAATTAGCAGGTTTTCCGTAGAGCTATATGTCTATAATGACCAAAAAATAAGAAGCTTTTTTGGAGTTTAATTAAACAATAATACCGAATTGAATTAACTCTATTTTTTCCTAGGTTTTGCTCCTCGAAGAGGTTCCTGATCAAAAGGGTTTTCTGGCCAAGCATGTTTTTTATAGCGGATTCGCAATTCTTTGCGCACTTCGTGATAGGCCGATTTCCAAAAGCTTTCTAAATCAGTTGTAGTTTGTACAATTTTATAGCCTGGGGACAATAAATGCATTAAAACTTTAATTTCTTCGCGATTTACTGTTGGAGTTGATTTTAAACCAAAAATTTCTTGAATTCGAACAGGTAAAATTGGTGTTGAACCATTTTTTTGATATTCTATTTCAATGTAAGAACCACTAGGAACTTTAATTTTTGATGGGGCCAATTCATTTAAAAGTCGTTGTTGTTCATTGCTTAAGCTGAACTGTAAAACTTCAGTTAAGTCGATTTTCTTCAATTCTTCTGGTTTGTTGATATTGTTTAAATAGGGACTTAACCATAGGTCATTTGTTTCCAATAAATAATCGGTTGTAGTATTGGGCCAATCGGCATTTGGATACCATTTTTTGACTGTAATTATTCGATTTTGCCATTGTTCGACGCTTTTATCAAAATTCAAAAGAGATTTTCCTTCTTTGGCAATAGCTTGCGATATTGCTGCTTTAACAAGCGCTTGGTCAGGTTCATCAATCGGAGTAGACTTTAAAACGATACTGCCAATGCGCGTTTCTTTTACCGCTTTTAAACCACCTTTTTTCGAATTCCAACGCACAATATCTTGCGTTTTTAAAAAAGGAACCAAATCAGTTGGATTCAATGGTGCAGCTAAAAATATTTTCCCGGTTCCGCTTTCCCGATCATTTAAATTGGCAACAGCCAACCACGGTTCATGCGCCAAGTCATCTTTATGGCCCGCCATAGCATAAGCGCCATTCGCCAATTGAAACTGTGCATTATTTCCTGGTCTTGCAAAAGCGATTCGCTCGGGGTAGGCATGAACCAACAATAATCCCGCCTCATAGGGATCAAAGCTGTGGTTATCTTCCTCAGCTTTCATCATTTTGCAGTATTGCTTTGCAATTTTATCAATCCGTGCAAATTTACCGCCACTCTGTTTGTTCGAGCGGCTGCGTCTTAGCGCTTCAACTCGCAGTGTAATGTCAATTCCGCTTTCTTTTGGTAAGGGATCACGTTCTTCTAAAATGGCCGCCAAATCAGCTGCTAATGAAAGCAATCCTTCTTCTTCAGCAGTTAATAGCATATGCGCAATTCTTGGATGCGTAGGCAATTGATTCATGCGCTTGCCATGTGCAGTGATTTTCCCATTCTCAATGGCCTCTAAATTTTCCAAATTTTTTGTGGCTTGTTTTATCGCATGATTGGGCGGTAAATCAATCCAAGTGAGATCGTGAATATTCTGAATGCCCCAATTGGCAAGGTTTAAGAGCAGGGGTGTTAAATCTGCTTCCATTATTTCTGGAATGCGGTGTGGCGTTAATTTGGACTGTGTTGCTTTGGACCAAAGGCGATAGCAGGTTCCAGGTTCAATTCTTCCAGCACGGCCAGCACGTTGGTCCGCGGCGTCATTTGTGATTTGTATTGTTCGCAAGCCAGAAAGTCCTGAGCGGGTATCAAATTTTGCAACGCGAGCAAAACCACAATCAACAACAACTTTTACGCCTTCAATTGTTAAACTTGTTTCGGCAATAGAAGTGGCAATTACAATCTTTCTTTTCCCTTGTTTATTGGGATGGATTGCTGCATATTGCTTTGCTTGAGGTAATCTACCGTAAAGTTCCTGAATAGCAATCTTTTCATAATCTGTTTTTCGCTTTAAAATAGCGGCGCAATTATTAATTTCTCGTTCACCTGGCAGAAAGACTAAAACGTCTCCTGAATGCTTTTTTAGGGCTTTCATAACGGTGTTAGCAGCCGCTTCTGGTAATAAGGTTTTATCTGCCTCACCTTCATAAATAACTTCCACAGGAAATTGTCTCCCATTGCTTTCAACTAAAGGCGCATCTAATAATTGCGTCAAGTTTGCACTATCAATGGTCGCAGACATGATTAGTAATCTTAAGTGTTCACGTAATACACTTTGTGTTTCTCGTGTCAAGGCCAATGCTATGTCCGCATGAATGCTGCGTTCATGAAATTCATCAAAAATAATCAATCCAACTCCTTCTAAAGCACTGTCAGACTGTAACATTCTTGTTAAAATACCTTCTGTTAAAATTTCAATTTTTGTCTGTTGGCTAACCTTAACATCAAAGCGAATGCGATAACCAATACTTTCCCCAACCTTTTCACCAATTAAACTGGCCATTCTAGCTGCGATTCCTTTAGCAGCAAGCCGTCTAGGTTCCAGCATCAGAATTTTTTGCCCTTTCAACCAAGGTTCGTTTAATAAAGCTAAGGGGAGGAGTGTACTTTTTCCAGCACCAGGAGGGGCAGTTAGAACCAAGGTTTTATGCGCTATCAAGCGTTCCTTAACTTCGTCAAAGACGTCAACAATTGGTAAGTTTTCTTTGTAAGGATCGTATGCCATAGCTATTCTCAGAATCAGCACAAAGGTAATGAATTAGTCGCTAGTCTTTAGTCCCTAGCCTTTAGGATTTAGACAAAATTATTGGGAAAATATTTTGTCTTATTCGTTAACTGTAGTATGTTTTCAATCAAATTTACGGAATTGTTGCCATCTAATAGAATTTTCAGGACCTTAGCTCTCCCCTAAGTCCTATTTACTGCCGTACAACCTTAAGAAATGCTTGTTCACCGCTATCCGTTTTAATTTCTAAAAAGTATATGCCTTTTGCTTGCTCAATTTCCATTGGAATTGTGCGGACAGCATTGTGCGTGGATTGTGAGATGATTTCACCTGCAATATTTCGAACGGTAATATCTATCGTTTGATATGTTTTTCCAAGTTGTATATTGAATGCTCCAGAGGTTGGATTTGGAAAGGCTTGAGCGTTCATTTTTAAAAGGCTTGAATCGATTCCAAGTCCATAAATGGTATAACAGCTGGAAGTATCAATACAGGTTCCAACAGTAATAATAACTGCATATTCTCCATCTTCTTCGGCAAGGAATACTTGATCCGTTTCGCCAGATATTACAGAATAATCCGTTTCACAATTTACCCATTGGTAGGTCGCTTCAATATGATCTTCATCAGAGGTGAGTTCTGGCCCAACCTGTGTTACGCCATTGTCAATGGGTGCAATTGTGACATCTATCGTGACTAAACTATCGCAATTGCATACACTTTCTAAGGTTTCGGAATAAATTCCTGTTTCTGAATAATTAGTGCCAGAAGAAGAAGTATAGCTATCGCATTGTTCCACAACAAGAGTGTCTCCAATTACTTGGCAATAACTTAGTTTAAGGATATATGTTTGGGATCCACCCCCTCCCTCTAATTCATGGACGGAGCTAGGGCAAAAATCAAAATCGAGCGTATTACCAAAGTGCCCAAGAAAATATAACTGATCTTCTGGATCAACTGAAAATGAATTGATAGAGGAAATATCTGTACTATTGGATTGTTTCCACCAAATTAGGTTCCCATCTTCGTCAAATTTTTCAATGTAAAAATCTGATTCACCATGATTGCTCGCGATAACTTCCCCAATTCCGGGATCTAGGTCTATCTCATCACTCAAAAACCTGCCAGCGATATAAATTTCATTATCAGAATTACAATTAATACCACCAATCCAATCAAAACCTGGTCCACCTATAGAATTTGCCCATAATAGCTCGCCTGATTCATTAAGCTTCATGAAAAAATGGTCGTAGCTACCGTTTGAGGTTAATTCGAAAACATCAGGTCCGGGATCAAAATCGGTTGAACTTTTATAAATTCCCGAGCATAGTATATTTCCTTCAATATCGCGGTTGATGCTTTGTCCTTTAGTTAATTCCTCTCCTAAAAAGGGTTTTGCCCATACAAATTCACCTACTGCGTTAATTTTCAAAACAAAAGCGCTTGTAGGTTCACCAGAATCTAGCAGGAACTCATCAGGACCGCTATCAAAATCAACTTCTCCAAAAAAGTTTCCAGTTATTAATAAAGCAAGATCATCTGTAAAACAAGCATCACCGGGTCTTGCATTCGAGATTTTTTTCGCCCAAATGAAGTTCCCATCACTGTCCAACTTTTGAATGAACATTGCAAAACCAGTTTCTGCCCATAAGGTATATGTCGCCAAAATCCATGGGTCAGGATCGAAATCTTGAACATCACTAAAAGTACCAATGAATAAAACATTTCCATCATCATCCCTTCTAACTGCGCTGTTAAGACCAGCGTCACCAGTAATTGGAATGTTGTTTGCCCATTCAAAATTACCATCTCCGTCCAATTTCAGGGTAAAAATGTCCCATGTATAACCGGTTCCATGAATGATATAGGTGTCAATACCTGGGTCAAAATCGGCAGAATCTTGTATGAAACCTGAAATGTAGACTTCATTTCCGTCGGGACTCACATCAATCGAACGAGCTTGGTCGTCAGAGCCATAACCGTAGATAGATTTAGCCCAAATGAAGTTTCCTTCGGTATCCAATTTCTGAATATAGACATCAGCGCCAATTGCTGTAATATTGAATTCATCTGGACCTGGGTCAAAATCAAGTGTACCTACAAACCTACCAGTGGAATAGGTATTGCCTGCGTCATCCGTAGCTATAGCCCATGGATTAGATGAACTTTCCACCGCTGTTTTTACCCATTCAAATTCTTGTGCAATGGCATTTTGAGAAATAAATAAAAGGCCGAGTAAAACAATTTTCACGTGAAAGAATAGTGCTACGTTAGGTTTAGACATGACAGAGGTTTATTGCGTACTTAAATAACGTAATTTAAAATGAATGGGTTGGTAATAATATTAGATTTTTTTTCTTTCAAGCAGGATTTGTTCAAGATAACGAATTGGGGGAGCGATCTTTTAGAAAACAACGCTGACCTACTTCTTTAAAACAAAAAAAGTCCTGACGATAAATGTCAGGACTTTAAAATATGTTTGTATGGTAGTTTAAGCGTTTACGCCTAACACTTCCGCCATTTTCATTCCAATTTCAGCTGGAGAATCAACAACGTGGATGCCACATTCTCTTAAAATTCTTTTCTTCGCTTCAGCTGTATCATCTTCACCACCAACGATTGCACCTGCATGACCCATTGTACGTCCAACAGGAGCAGTTACACCTGCAATGAATCCAACTACTGGCTTTGTTCCGTTTGCTTGAACCCAGTACGCAGCTTCTGCTTCTAAGTTTCCGCCAATTTCACCAATCATTACAATACCTTCCGTTTCAGGATCGGCCATTAATAATTCTACCGCTTCTTTAGTAGTCGTTCCAATAATTGGATCTCCACCAATTCCAATAGCAGTTGTAATTCCTAAACCAGCTTTTACAACTTGGTCAGCTGCTTCATATGTTAATGTACCTGATTTAGATACAATTCCAATTGATCCTTTTTTAAAGATGAATCCTGGCATAATTCCAACCTTCGCTTCATCTGCAGTCAATACACCCGGACAGTTAGGTCCAACTAGTCTGCAATCGTAGTGCGAAATGTATTCTTTTGCCTTAATCATGTCAGATACAGGAATTCCTTCTGTAATTGCAATAATCACTTTGATTCCGCCATTGGCAGCTTCCATAATTGCATCCGCAGCAAATGCTGGGGGCACAAATAAAATAGATACATCAGCGCCAGTTGCTTTTACAGCATCCTCAACAGTATTAAATACAGGTTTGTCTAAGTGTGATTGTCCGCCTTTACCAGGAGTAACACCACCAACTACATTTGTTCCGTACTCAATCATTTGACCAGCGTGGAAAGTTCCTTCTCCTCCAGTGAAACCTTGTACAATTATTTTTGAATCTTTATTTACTAATACTGACATATAAATTTATCTTTTTCTTTGCGTGCCAAATTTAGAGTTTTGATTTCGTAAAACAAAGAGTTTGGGCAATTATCAATGTGCAATTATCAATTATCAATTATCAATATGCAATTGTCAATGTGAAATTATCAATGTACACTGTGTCCTTATCAGGGTTTGCACTATTCAATAATCTCCGGCTGACTCGGATCAATGCGCTTAATGTTCTTCTGTCTTAATTTTTCGTTAAATGTTTAAGTTGTTGGTTACAATTGGTTATTCGCAGGTTGGTAGCCATATGTGTTTAGACAAAAGTGTAAAAGGTAGGTAGGTAAGAGGCAGATGGGCAATAGTCATTAGTGCTAGACCGCTGCGCTGTTAGACCACTTTGTTGATAGAGCATAGACCGCTACGCTAATAGATTGCATTTTGGTGGTGAATTAGATTTAGGATCTTTATTGAAAAGTCAAATCGTAATGATAATTGCACATTGAAAAAATTAGAGATTAGATCGCTACGCTATTAGATTTTGAATCAAATCATCAAAAAAATCAAATCATCTTATCATCACCCCCCTGTCAAATCTCATTGATATTTGCTGATTGACCTTTATCCTATTCCATTTTGAAATGCAAACCTGATTAAACCCGCCACATTGTGCACGCCTACTTTTTTCATGATATTGGTGCGGTGTGTATCTACTGTTTTTGGACTAATGAACAATTTTTCGCCCATTTGGCTATTGGTTAATCCTTGTGTAATAAGTTTAATGATTTCTTTTTCGCGCTTCGTTAATTCATCCACTAATGGCGATTTTTCTATTAAGGGTTGAATCGGAGTATCGCGGTCATCTGCCAATAAGGTTTGGTTAATTTCATCACCAAAGTATTCTCCACCGCCGTGTATAGTCTGAATGGCCTCAATTAATTCATGTGTTGCAATGGTTTTTAATAAATAACCTTTTACACCTAAGTCCATCAACTTTTTAATCATTGACTTTTCTTGGTACATAGAAAGCATGAGGACCTTTACTTCTTTATGGTGCTTTAATATTTCGGTAGCGCATTGAATACCGTTCATTTCTGGCATGTCAATATCCAATAGGGCAATGTCCACCAAATTCACTTCAATATATTCCAAGGCGACTTTTCCATTCTCAGCCATTTTCACAATCGTAATGTTTTCGTTAGAGGCTATTGAGTTCTTAATTCCTTCAGCAACTAAGGGGTGATCGTCTGCAATCAATACTTTAATTTTCATTGATTTCTATTTTAAGTGTGACTAATGTTCCGCCTTCAGGGCCATTTTCGAATGCGACTGTGCCGTTTATCATTTCGGCGCGATTTTTAATATTCATTAAGCCAATGCCATTGTTCTGATTGGCCTTATCCATTCCTTTTCCATTATCTTCAATCATTAAAATCGCGACATTTCCTGTGCGGAATAACTGCACATTAACCGTATTAGCTTGGCTGTGTTTTAAGATGTTATTTACCAATTCTTGTGCAATTCTATAAATGTTAATTTCAATCGTTTCTGGCAGCCTATCATTCCAATTAAAATGCTCAAAAGTATAGGTGACGTTTGCTGGAGTCAAGCTATCCGCTAACATATCTCCCAAAGTAGCTATTAAACCTAATTCCTTTAAGGAGCGCGGCGTCATTTGATGCGAAATTGTTCTTAAATCTTGATTGGACCCTTCTAGTTTTTCTAAAATTTCCTTTGCTTCAGCACTCTCTGCAATTTTCAAATTTTCAAATGCGACACGAGACTTTAAAATAACACTCCCAATTTCTTGAACTACACCGTCATGCAAATCTCGTGCTATGCGTGATCTTTCATTTTCTTGTGCTTCAATCATGGCATGGATTCCTCTTTCTTGTTCCGCAATGAGTGCCTTTTGATATTGATAGTTTTCTTTCATGATTAAATAATACCGGTGCGCCATTGCAATGGTCAAAACAATGACTTCAATAAAGATGACGTATTCCCACTCAAGCGGATTAAACGAATCTGTCAGTCGCATTGCCGTTAAAACAAAATGTCCCACAAACAAGAATAAAGGGAAATAGGCCACAACATAATAATAGGCCATTATCTGTCGCTTAAAGGATAAATATATCGCAAAGAAATACAATCCTAAACTAGTTGCAATTAACACGAACTTAGAGAAAATGTATGAAAAGCTAAAGAACCAATCATATTGCCGCAGGAAGAGTGCTAAAACGAATAAAATAGCTGTGAAAACTGCCATATACTTGAAGACACGATATGTTTTTGGATAATTTTTATTTAGTTCAAAAAAGTGATTGGTATAGAGTAAAACAAATACCAACTGCAGGTATCCAAACATTTCAACAAAGTTGTTTCCAAAGAAGAGATATTTTTCAAAGATCAAAGGGGAAACAAAATGCCTTAAAGCCATTAAATTAAGGATGATTACAAGTACAAATCCCATATAATAGAGGTAGAGCCGTTGTTTTGTAAAAGCGAACATAGCTAAGGACATGAAACAAATTAAAATGACAAAACCCAAGAAGATAAGCATATAGCTGCTGCGGATTCGAATGTCTAATTCTCTATCTTTATAAGCATCAGCGCTCCATATTTTATTCATGACCCGAAATGCGTCATCATTCACTGTGGCGCGGATGTAAATGCTGAGATCCGAATCGGTCGGTAAATCAATAGGGAAGATATAAGCGTATTTATTAGAGAGATAGGAATCAACATTATTTTCGGCAAAATGTAAACCTCTGGTCGGATATTCTTTGAAGATCGTATCAGCTCGAACTAAATAAAAAAGTAAAGAGTCAATATTAGTTTGGTTAAATTCAAAGACAAAATCAGTAAAGTGCGAATCGTTTTTTAAATCTATTCTTATCCAATGATGCTTTTTCCCAATTCCCTGATTGACCATTTTTTTATGCTGCCATTCAAAGACCTCAGGGTGTTCTAAAACATATTGAATATCATAAGCGGTATCCTTTTCGCTATAGATACCTTGCTTTTGAATTAAGTATTCATTCAGTTTTTTATTGATTATCGTCACATGATCCGGTTCAACCGAAATTGCGAAAGACTGCATTGCGATAAACAAAACACATATGAGAGTAAGGAACTTCACCATCTAAATATACTAAAAACATGTATTAAGGTAGGGACAAAGGGGTAGTTATCGAAATCTCAACGAAACTTTGGCAATGAATGCTTAAAAAGTCCTTGGTTCTGTTTAATTTTGCAGTATGAATTTTTTAAATCAAGATGATACTATTTGTGCGCTTTCCACATCTGCTGGAATGGGTGCTATTGCCTTGATTCGTTTGTCGGGTAAGAATGCTTTATCCATTTGCGAAAAAATATTCAGTAAACCCCTACAAGATAAAGCCACACATACGGCACATTTTGGAAGAATTAAAAGTGGCGAACAACTCATTGATGAGGTTGTGGTAACCTTGTTTAAGAATCCAGGCTCCTTTACGGGAGAAGATATTGTGGAAATAGCCTGTCACGGCTCAGTTTATATTCAAGAACAGATTTTAGCCTTATTAATTGAAAACGGAGCAAGAATGGCTGGTCCGGGCGAGTTCTCTTTACGCGCGTTTATGAACGCAAAGATGGATTTATCGCAAACAGAG
Organism: Crocinitomix sp.; assembly: GCA_013138735.1. GTDB lineage: Bacteria > Bacteroidota > Bacteroidia > Flavobacteriales_D > Crocinitomicaceae > Crocinitomix. The sequence continues at coordinate 81,365 of WTCE01000094.1, forward strand.
GCCATTGCAGATTTAATTTCAGCCAGTTCAAAAGCAGCCCATAAAGTAGCCATGCATCAAATGCGAGGCGGTTTTAGCAGAGAAATTGGAGAATTACGAGAAGGTTTATTGAGTTTTGCTTCATTGGTAGAATTAGAATTGGACTTTAGTGAAGAGGATGTAGAGTTCGCAGATCGCAAACAGTTGCAAGATTTGGTGGAGCAAGTCAAATTAAAAGTAAGTGCTTTATTACAATCCTTCAAATTAGGGAATGTGATTAAAAACGGCGTTCCTGTTGCAATCGTTGGTTCTCCAAATGCAGGTAAATCAACCTTGCTTAATACTTTGTTGAACGAGGAAAAAGCAATCGTTTCAGACATTGCAGGCACCACACGTGACGTAATTGAAGATACTATCATCTTAAATGGCATTGAATTCCGATTCATTGACACCGCTGGGATTCGTGAAACCAAAGACACCATTGAAAGCTTAGGAATCGAACGCGCTTACGCTCAAATTCGTAAAGCAGCAGTCATTCTTTTAATGATTGATTTGACAGAAACCCCTGAAAAATATGTGCTCAAACAAATAGAGCAATTCAGCCATAACACCAATAACGAAGACCAAACATTAATCCCCATTTTTAACAAAATGGATGAGGTAGACTTGGCAGATTTTAAAGGGTTAGAAGGCAAAGGCATTTTTATTTCAGCTCGGAATAAAGTTAATATTGATGTGTTGGTGGATGAGCTTGGAGCGACGATTGGCGATTATGGAACGGAGGATCAGACCATTGTGACGAATGCACGGCATTATGATATTTTGAAAAAGTGTGAATTATCGTTGGTTAAGGTGGAAGAGGGCTTAGAGAGTCAGATTCCGGGAGATTTGTTGGCTATGGATATTCGGGAGACTTTGTATCATTTAGGTGAGATTACTGGTCAGATTACGACGGATGATTTGTTGGGGAATATTTTCGCAAATTTTTGTATTGGAAAGTAACAGCTAGCTGTTTTTTGTTGAGATGACTTGGTTTTGTAACCACCTGTTTTTTTTTAATGTAAGCGGTGAAGGATACAACTGTGTTGTGTGACCAGTCAGAGAGTCTGATTAGCTCTGAAATGATATTCATTTGTTGTTCATCAACTTCTAAACTTTGTTTAGTAATGTTTTTTATCGTTTTAAGCCATTATTGTTTTTTTATAATTTGGCTTATTTTGTGATTTTTTGCTCGAATTTGTACTTTGTTTGTACCTTGTTTTGTATTTCATAAATGGTTGTTTTTGTGTTAGGTTTTTGCATTCCTTTGGTAAGTACTATTGATTTTCTGAGACCATCTCAGAAGTAAGAGCATTGCTACAAAATATTCTCATGATATACCAAGTTTCAATGAGATTTCAAAGCATCTTAAAAGCCAAATTTATTCGAGCTTTTTTAGCAATATTTTTTTAGCGTAGAAAAGTTATTTGTATTTGTTATATTTAGATTCTCATTTTGCCCAATAAAATAGCTCCCTCATGATTGGAAAGAAAGTTCTTAATTACGAAATAAAATCGCTTCTTGGAGAAGGAGGGATGGGGAACGTCTATCTTGCAGAGCACTTGAAGTTGGGACGGAAACACTGCTCCGAATAGAATAATATGTAATTTTTCATCAAGTTGTGTCATTTATTTAAAATTTAAATCAATGTTTCATAATCTCAGTAAACCTTTTTATTCACTACTATCGGCTGTTTTTTCAAACCTTAATCTAGGCAAAACAATCTTATATTCCCTTTCTTCTTTCGGATCATACCAGTACACTAAGTATTCGACTTTTGCCGATACCAATTCATACCCTCTATCCTGAAATGGAATCAATTTTCTGTTGATAAAATCTTTTGAGAAAAGGAGCATATTTCCTGCTCCAAGTTTCGCCAAACCAGAGGCTTCTGAGTCCTTAAACTTCATAATATCCTTAATTAATGCTTCATCAGTTTGGAGATTCTGAATTATTCTAGCGGCTCTTGGATATTTTTGCGACCCTAAATTGACTTCTTTGTGATTTAAAATCAGTTCATAATAACCTGACTCTTTGAGCTCACCTTGAAAATTTGAAATATTCAATTCATCAAACTCAAAATTTTCGTAAAACGAAGTGTTGGTATGGATATGAAGGCTTTCTTTTGCTCGAGTACTCGCAACATATAAGAGGCGTTTTGAAGCATCCGTCTGAGACTCAAAGTCCTCAACGAGCATAAATACATGGTCAAATTCTTTACCCTTTGATTTATGCATTGTTGAGACGATAATAGACTTTGAATTGGTGTGGATTGCATCTTCCATTTTTATTTCTCGAATATATTCCCACCAATCAACCAATAATTTATTATCGGGGTATGCCTTTTGAAAGTTATATATTACTTCAAGACAAGTTTCAAGGAGTCTATTGTTTTTGAAATGAGCGCGGAAAGTATCAATGGTATCCAGCCATTCAGTTTCAAAGATGATGCCTGAATCTCCTGTTGATTTTTTAATTTGTGTACTGAAAAATCGAATTTCATCTAGGACGGACATTGTGAAGCCATCAAAACCTGCTAGTAATCTTGTTTTATAACCCAATTCGGTTAGCATTGAACTAATCAAAAGCGCCTCATGATTTGTGCGTGTCAGAACGGCTTTTACACCCTCAAGCTGTAAATTGTGCAAATTTTCAACTAGTGGTTTTTCCAAGTGATTCCCTTTATAGTTGACGAGTCTTATTTTTGCCTTTAAGGTATGTTTTGCTGGAACGAGCGTTTGCCGTTTCATTCTATTATTTAGTTTATTTAGAACCAAATTATTGAATTGAATAATCCCAGCTCTACTTCGATAGTTTTTGGGTAAGGTGTAGACAGTAGCGTTAAAATTTTGTCTAAAATCATTCATGTATTTGTTAGATGAACCTCTAAATTCATAAATATTTTGATCGTCATCACCAACGGCGATTGTTCTAGGCTTTTCCGCTACTTTAATAATTGTTTTGATCAAATTCCACTCATCACCATTAATATCTTGAAATTCGTCAAATAATAAAACACTTTTATTTGAAATTGATGATACATCTATTTCATCATTTTCAATGGCTTTTATGCAATCTTGAATTACATTTTGAGATTTCTCTAAATCACCCAACTGACCTAAAAGTTGGAAGCAAAAACCATGAAAGGTTGTAATCTTAATTAAACCTGCAAACTCGGGAATCAGAGATCGAATTCGATTTTTAAATTCAATTGCCGCAGCTTTTGAAAATGTAAGCATTAAGAATTGTTCAGGTTTAATATCCTCAAGTAAAAGTAGGCTAGCTATTTTATGTACTAAAACTTTAGTTTTTCCACTTCCAGGACCAGCAAGAACTAATATGTTTTCAGATTTATTATCTGCTAAAATTTTCGTTTGGTCGGTGTCAAGGTCTTTGATCACTTCTTCAAAACGCGCGGGTGTAAGTGATCGTTGTATTTCAGTTTTTCTTCTTGGAAAATGAAAGGCAAGGAATTCGTCATAGGAGAGCGTGAAATAATCATTCACAAAGGCCAAAGCAGATTCATAATTCTGAACACTTTTTTTTGCATATTCTCCGACAATATGTATTTGCTCTGTTTTATGCTTATAATGATTATCCATCTTAGCATAATCTTTCAACGTGAAGTGGTGTCGGTCTTTCTCTATTTTGTCAATATTGAATTTATTATATGAAACCATAAAACCACCTTCAAGCTTAATGGCTTTAATGTCATTCATAAATAGGAGAGTGGTTTCATATTTTTTTGTATTGGACTCAACAATTGTACCCATGAACTGATTTTGATCGCGAAGGTTCAAGAGTGAAAAAGAAACAGGAACATCCTCTTTTTGGTTTTTTTGCTCATTTTTTGTGGACTCTGCAAAAAGTTCCATTACTGAAACACACAAATCATGTCTCCATTTAATATCTTCAAATAGGTCTGACTTATTAAGGATGATCACTTCATAAATGTCACGTTCTTTATTTGTTCTTCTTTTTTTTACAAATTTTCGTTTATCCCAATAGGTGAGTATAGACCTAATATCTTCTGCCGAAGAGTTTTGAATTCCGCTATCCATTAAATTTTGATTCCATTGTCTTAAAGGAATTTTAAAAGATTTATTAGGCAACAATTCAATTAGCGCCTTTTCTATTTTTATAAATTTTCGGATAATTTGTTTGGATCCTTTTTTTGATTGATTCAAATTGATAAAGGCCGTCAAATCCTTGGCATCCCCTAAAATTGATAAATCTCGAAGCATTTGAATGGCTCCTTGAACTCTATAAATACTTAATTCCGTACGATCAGCCAAATAGTCAACTCTCGCTTCTTTATCTGTAATAATTCTTTTTAATACTTTTTCACAATCAATTTTATCAATGTCTGAAATTGACTTACTTTGCGTGATTTTTGCTTTGCCTTGCGAAAAATTGCGAACCATTAAACTGTCTGCAAATACACGTGGGCTATTTTGTTTGCGCCTCAAAAAACCTTGATCTTCTAATGCACTAATTGCTGATTTTACACGTGTTTCCAAATCTCGCATTTCAGCATCCCAGCCTGATTTTTTTGCTATTTCTAATGCGGATTGGCTCAATTTTTCGCGATACTTAGCTTGATTTTTAATCGCTCCCCAAATATCTTTTATCTCTTTTTGGTTTAATTTCGTTTGCTGTAACAAGCTAAAATGCTTATTCAAGTCTTCTTCGTTGAATAGGATGTAACATTTGGCCCTAATTTTTTCATCTCTTCCGGCACGACCTGCTTCTTGCACATAATTCTCCAATGAATCAGATATATTATAGTGGATGACCGTTTTTACATCCTCTTTGTCCACACCCATTCCAAATGCTGATGTTGCCACAATAATGTCCTTTTCGGAATTCATAAAAGCCTCCATATTTGCCTTTTTCACATCCTTATCTAGTTGACCATGAAAAAAGGTGGCGTTAAAGTTTGCTTGTTGGATTAACTCACAGACTTTTTGGACAGTTTTAGTTCTTGAGGCATATATGATGACAGGTTTTTCACAATCGTGCAATAAGGGTAACAAATAATTCATTTTTCTCGAAGCATCATCCACCTCAATAACCTCATAGGATAAGTTTGTTCTACCCTTGGTTGTTACAAATTCCTTTAGATCTAGATCTAACCTTTTTTTAAAATAATTTTTGATGTCATCAATCACTTGCGGCTTAGCAGTGGCGGTGAAACAGGAAACGGGTATTGATCCAATTTTCTTTTTCGTTTCTATTAGTTTGATAAAATCAGCGATATATAAATAATCTACCCTAAAGTCTTGACCCCAACTTGAAAAGCAATGTGCTTCGTCTATTACAAAGCGCGCAACAGATCTAGATGAAATTAATCTGTAAATTGTTGGTGAACGAAGAGACTCTGGTGAGATATACAGTAAATTCGCTCTGCCATCAGCAACCATGTCAACAGATTCTTGCCGTTCAAGTGGCGAGAGGAGTCCATTAATTGCAACTGCTTTTGTGATGCCAAAACGGTCTTTCAAATTGTCAACCTGATCTTTCATTAAGGATACAAGTGGAGAAATAATGACTGTAAGGTGCTTGGTGCTTTCCCCACGCATTAAAGCTGGCAACTGGAAGGTTAATGATTTACCACCGCCAGTTGGAAAAACGGCAACAAAAGATTGTTTTTGTAAACCCGCTCTAACTGTTTCTTCTTGCAGACTAATTGATCTGTTTTCTTCAAATTTCCGAAAATCTGGATACTCAAAATAATGAAGCAAGGCTTTTTTATGATCTAATTTTTCAGAACAATAGGAGCAATAAGGTCGTCCGCAGGCACTAAACCGTATTTCTTCTAAAATATGCTCCGCAATTGGGAAAATATTACGAACCCAAGCTGGAAGGATGGAGTCTTCATTGCCCAAACGCAACAATGCAAAAGCATAAGCTAATTCGACAGGCATTTGACTTTCATATTTTGATAATTGAGCTGAAGAACAAATATTATTACCGAATAAGGAATGAAAATCTAATGTTAGTCGAGGATTTGAAGTGAAATTGGTGAAATCAAAAAAGGCGTTAAAATCAAAAGAGGCAGAAAGTAGAGTGAAGTATACATGCTGCTCTTTAGCATCAAGTTTACTGAAACTGTTTAATTCATCTATTAATAATTCTCGCGTTAACTTGCAATCTGATAAGGGGTTGTTTGCATCCGCCTCATTCACAATTTTATAACCTTTAACCAGTTTATGATAAGGGTTTAAAGCAAATAGGAGTGGAGACCACAATAAAGTGTCAATGTATTTTTTGCCCAGGAATATTTCTTCACATAATATTTTTTTTAATTCCGGAATGTCATGTTGTATGATATTGTGTCCACAAATATATTCAGCTTCAGCAATCCAACGCTCTAATTTTGTGGTATGCTTTTCATGCAATTCTTGTCCACTAAAAAGAGCACCGTAATCTACGATCTTGCCTTTTTGATTCGTTTCGATATCTAAGAAAAGAATGTTTTGCATGGGGGCTTATAAATATGAAAAATCTAATTCGTTCTTTTACAGTTTTGTTCGTAATAAATCACTCGTTATTCCTCCAAGAAACTTCACCTTCAAATTTAGAGAAGTAAACATTGCCCCTTTTTAAAGCCCTTAATGCTTGCTTTTGGTAATTCGTATGAAATAGAAAATCAAAAATAAATGAATCCTTTTTTAGTGATTTCACTAATTTTTTGAAGGTCGTTTCAAATTGGGTTGTGTTCATTGGTTTTAAAGATAGCTAGATAGATAAGTAAATAAGTGATTTTTGTCATAATACTGTCTATTTATGTCAAAAATGTTCAAATGAGTTGAAAAGTTTTGTTAGATTTAGACCTGACCTAGAACGATTATCAATATAGAATTTGGAGTGATGTGGATTGATTTTTTTTGTTCTCGTGACTAATTTTAATGAACGGGAAATCTAGAATGAAATAATTATAGGTGATTTGTTTTAAGACAACAATTTTTTTTTAATAAAAATCATTCAATTTTCGAGCTACTTATATATCGAATTTCAAGATATACTGTGTATTTTAGTTTCTTAAATTTTAAGATTCTTATGAATAGAATTAAAGAAGTACTTGAGGCTAAAGGTATAAAGCAAACTTGGCTAGCAGAAAAGCTGGGCAAAAGTTACAATATGGTCAATGGTTATGTTCAAAATAGACAGCAACCAAGACTTGAAGTTTTGCATGAAATAGCTCAAATATTAGATGTAGATGTTAAGGATTTAATTGTCAGTAGTAAATTATGAAATACAATACTGACATAAATTCATTCGGTGGTATACAGGATTACCATATGATTCACGAGTCATTGCGAAGCTATTTGAATAATGAAAAGGATTTAAAGGACCGAATGATTAAGGACAATATTTTTGGAATACGAACAGAGGAGGGAAGAGGACGGTTTTATCGTGGTATAAAATCTTCGATTCTAAAGTTTAATAATGAGAATCACAAAGCTATTTATAACGCGTTTTTCAACCCGATAAACAATACTTACCCCTACAATTTTATGATTTTCTGGCAATTGGTACTCAATAATAAGTTGTTTAGAAAAATTACAAGCGATCTATACCTCAAGTTCTATTTTAATGGGAAAGCCGCCATAACAAGTGATGATGTTTTATCCTTTATTATGCATTTAAAGGAGGTAGATGAAGAATTTAAGGCGCTCAATTATACGAAGAAAACGATCGAACCTGTTGCTTCAAAATATTTGACGGTATTGAAGAAATTAGGGTTTCTTGATGGCGCACAGAAAAAGGAATTTAAACATGTTCAAGTTTCGGATTCAGCCTTGACGGTTTACTTGTATTTAATGAATGCAGCACAACCAGAAATTAGAAATCAACTGATGAATGATTTTCAGGTGTTCTCATTTATATCGCCAGAAAGTTTTCCTGAAAGAATAAAAAAAATTGCGCAAAAAGGTTGGATAGGAATGACCTATTCGGGAACGAACTTAGGGGTTCAGCCAATAATTGAATATAAAGATTTAGCAAATGTCCTATATAACAGATCATAAGCAAAAGTTCGATAACTTGAAAGTCAGTCTTGAGCAGACGAATAAAGAACATCTTAAGCGTAAAGCGAATGGAGGGAATAGCATTGTTTTCACTTATCCTCCTAGTGAGGAAGTGCTTTACATTGAGAAAGCAAAAGAACTTTTTGATAAAGAAAGATTTGCATTCATAAATGTTGCTGATTTATTGGTGAAGTTTATAGATATGGACAGTTGGTCAGATTTTGAATCGTATTATAAAGATTTCGCAGATACTCCTCACCTTGTTTTTAAGTCAAAAGATGATGCAACCGACTTAATGGATTTGATTATTCAAGAGGTGTCTGATGCAGCAAGTAAGAATCTCATTCCAATTTTAATTAGAACAGGAGTATTGTTTGGTACCGGAATAGAGAATGTGAACATTATGGAGGATAAAACGGTGATGGGGTTAAATCAACCTTTAATCATATTCTACCCAGCTAAATTAGAAAATGACAATTTGTATTTTTTAAATTTCAAACTAGCATCAAAATATAGATGTACTGTTATTGAATAAATTATGAAGAAAATTAAAGATATACTAACGCTTAATATTGAAGACGATATTAAGAATGTAATTGATCTTGAAGATGCATCAGAAGATGAAATTCAAAGTGAAATTGAAACTTATATAATTACCGAGGGCTTAGGAAAGCACTTGTCGAAGTTTTTAACAGCATATACCAGTAATATAAAAGAAACAGGCGTATGGCTTTCCGGCTTTTACGGTTCTGGTAAATCCTATTTTGGCAAAATGTTGGGTTATATTATTGATAACAAGGTGATTAATGGGACTCCGGCAAGGGATCGGTTTATTCCACGTTTGGCTGGAGTAAAAAATCAAAGTTTCATTGAGAGCGACATTAGAAAGTTAGATAGTGTTCAAAGTAAGGTGATATTTCTTGATATCGCCAAGCAAAACACTGATAATGGATTATCGTTTACACTGTTTGCTAATTTTTTGAAAAGTCTAGGTTTTAGAGATGACATCTATGGCTATATGGAATTTGAATTATTTATTGACGGTAAATATGATGCTCTAGAAACGAAGGCGAAGGAACTTTTTAGTAAAGACTGGTCTGAAATCAAGAAAAGTAACAGAGAGATTGCAAGAGCAATGCGAAGAATCTATATGGAAATGGATTATACGGAGGCAGAATACGAGGAGATGAAAGGCACGTATAGCTTTGCGATTAATAATTTTTCATCCAGTAAGTTGAAGGAGGAGTTGGAAAAGTACTTGGTTAAATTCCCAGATGAAACTGTAGTTTTTGTTTTTGATGAGGCAAGCGAGGCGATAAGTCAACGTAAGTTTAACTTATTAGATTTAGAGGCAATAAGCGAGAGTTTGTCAAGCATGGCTAAAAAGGTTTGGACCATTGCCATTGCTCAAGAAAAATTAGATGATGTTATTAATAACGCAAACGTTAATAAGAGTCAGCTGACCAAAGTAACGGATAGGTTTAAAACTAAAATGCACCTGGAATCGACTGAGGTGGATGTTATTATCCGAAACAGGCTTTTACTTAAAAAAGACAGTGCATTTGCTGATTTGTTAAAGTACTACAAGGATCATGATGGCTTAATAAGTGATGCTACAAACTTAAAATCGAACTTCCCAACTAAAACGGAAAATGCAGAGCAGTTTGCGACCTATTATCCTTTTCATAAATATCAGTTTGATTTATTGCAACGATTTTTGTTTAGTTCAAATGCATTAGTTGCTACTCAGATTGCAGCAAGAGGAATGATAATAACCACATTTGACGTCTTAAGAAAAGAATTAAAAGATCGGGAGTTATTTAATTTCACAACAGCACATGATCTCTGTAACGAAGCGCAAACCGCACCCCCAGCGGATTTGGTCAATAAATATGACACGGCTAATAAAATTATTACGAAGGCCAAGTTAAAAGTTGATGGAGCTAAATTATTAAAAACCATACATTTCATTAATGAGTCGCAACAAGTCGCGCCAACAATTGAGAATATTACTAAAACTTATATTGATGATATTAGCACTTATTATGATGTCAAACCTGAAATGGAAAAGGCCTTAGACCTATTGGTGGAGGCTAAATTATTATTGGTTCCGAATCATAATTATAAAATAACATCCAACCTTGAAGGAACTTTGTTGAATGAAATGAAGGATTTTGATGTGGAACTTTTTACTAAAAAAAGGGAAATTGTACGTTACCTCAAGCAGCTCTCTTTGTTCAGACAAGTCGCTTCTATTAATGAAGATACAGTGGCATATTCATTCAATGTCTTAACTGATTTGGATGATGAAATTATTCCTTCGAATAATAAGAAATTAAAACTGACAGCATATAGCTTATTTAATATCACTGGAGAACGACAAGATTTTGTTGAAGCCTTAAAATTAGACACCCAATTTAATAAGGATGTCATTACGTTTGTCCCTGATAACAGCTCTTTTGCACTCATTGATCGCTTATTAGAAGATGTGAAGCGCTATTCCTATATGGAGGACAAGTATAGTAATGATGACGACTCTAATAAACGTCAGATCATTCGTGAGTTTTCTACAATAAAAGAAGAAAAAGAGAAGGATTTAATTACGCTTATTGAGGCCGCTTATTCTGGAGGATCTCTGATCTATTTATTTGATGAAGATTTATTGAATAAGGACAGTTTTAAAGGGACTGTGAATGAGGTCCAAAGAAAATTAATTAAAAATATATACACCAAAAGACTGTCTAAACAGCTTTCAGAAGTTGTTGGTGAGAAATTAATAAAGGAATCGAATGCTGAAAAGCTTCACCGCTTTTTTTCTGGGGATGAATTTAAATTTTTTGACGCCAATGGCAATTTTACGGGTGATCATTTAAAGATTATCGAAGAGATAACGAGTAAAATGAATACGCGTTATATAGATGGAAAGAGTTTAGAAGATGAATTGTCTATTGCGCCATGGGGTTATTCTTTTGGATCCATTTCTACCACTTTGGCTGTATTGTATCGAGCGGGTAGGTTGGCGATTAAATATAATGACACCGATTACTTTTCTTACACAGATAAACCGACACATGTTTTGTTCGGAACTGGTTCTAGTATGCGATTTAAATCAGCAAGGTTTAAGTCAATCACAAAAACCTTAAATGCGACGCAAAAAAATCAGTTGGTTCAGGCATTGCTCGATTTAGAATTTGAAAAACATACGGATCAAAAGTTAACGTGGAATGCGAGTGATTTTGAAGCTTCTGATGCCATTACGAAATTGGCTGAGAAATTTATAACCGCAATAGATACGCTCAAGAATACGCAGGCTGATTTTGATAAGCTATTCGGTGATGTTGGAAGTCAGAAAGATGTGTTATTAAGGTATTCTTCTAAAACCACTGAAGCTAATTATATTGAAAAGGCTGAGGATTTTCTATTGGCGAAGGATGAGTATATCACTGCGATTAAAACTATTCTTCAAACGGAAAAATTTATAAAAAAGAATTTGGACAAGCTTAAAGGCTTTAGTCGTTTTGTGACTACTGTAGGCAATGAATTGGCAAAGGCAGACATTTCAAGTCCATCTTTTGATGCTTATAAGGTAGCTTTCAATACAGCTTGGGATAATAATGTGATTGATAAGTTTAAAGAAATTCAGAGCGCTGCGCAAGGCATTAAGGATAATTATTTTGAATTAATGAGTAGTAATGCTAAAAATATGGGCGCGGCTTATCAATTGTTACGGGATAAGGTTAAAATGGCGCAAGCTGATTTATCAGCTAATTATCCATCAGAATTAAATAAAGAAAATACAGCGAACCTTGCTAAACTATTGACTTATTGTGATGCTAAGGTAATCGGTGATGTACGTTTAGAGTACCATATTGAATGCCAAAATTCAAAATTTTCTTTGTCTGATATTATCAATTATACCGCTCTTGCTCCTTCTAAAGAATCGGAGTTGGAACTTATTAAAGGTAATTTTATAAAAGAAGCACCCAAGCCTGTAGCTGCCGGAGAACCCAAACAACCTAAAAAAATGCAATTGACTTTACCTAAAAAGCGAATGACTGCCGGCGAGTATCGGAATTTATTGGCGGCTCAAATTCAAGGTATGGCCGGCATGGCAAATGAAGAGGAAGTGGAAGTAACGTTAAACAATTGAAGCTATGAAACTAAATGATCATGTTGAGCACATTCGCTTACTAGTCTATAAGTCTTTTAATAATCAATTTTCGCGTTTGGGTATTGGCCCAACTAAAGAATTGGATATTGAAAAAATTCCGGATGAATTGCATGGGAAACGAAAAAAAATTGATTTTTTAATCCACAGCCATAAAAGTGAAACAGGAAGTTATACAGAAGCGCGTGCAAAAGCCTTGGACGAGCTAACCTTTACCCTTTTTAATCGACTGGCGGCTATAAAAGTGATGGAGGCGCATCAATTGTTTCCTCCCATTATCACAAAACAAGCCGAGCATGGCGACCGTTCTTTTGGGCATAAGGTGTGGTTAGAGGGAAACCCAGAAATGCGAGAGGAAGAATTGGAAGGAATTCGTTCTTATTTCAAGCATGAGTTTAATGTTTTGGGTGAATCTATTCCTTTGTTTCACAAAAACTATCCTTATGCCTTATTGCCGTATGTGATTGAACTCAATGAAATTATTGACGCCTTTAATGAAGTGGAACTTGATTCACAAATTGAGAATGACATTTGGCAGAGCGACGATATTTTAGGTTGGTTATATGAAAGTTATAATAATAGTAAAAAACAAGCGCACAAAGACAGTAAAGCCAAAACGGAGTATAATAAGGTGAGTATCCAAAGCCAGGTATATACACCGCGCTGGGTGGTAGAGTTTTTGGTGCAAAATTCTTTGGGGAAATTGTATTTAGAAATGTACCCGGATTCTGACATTAAAAACAATTTTAAAATTGCAAATGCGCCAAAAGATCGCATCAGAGACATAAAACCATTGCACGAAATAAAATTGATTGATCCGGCCTCTGGTTCGGGTAATTTTTTATTATATGCTTTTGAGTTCTTTTACCACTTATACCAAGACCAAATAGACAATTATAGTGCTGATTATGAAGAAGAGGATATTCCACAACTCATTATAGAAAACAACCTGCATGGTATTGATTTGGATGACCGTGCAATCCAATTGGCGCAATTAGGGCTTTGGGTAAAAGCGAAAAAACTGAACCGAAATATTGCAAAACTGAACTTTAATGTGGTTTCGTCTGATTTTATGTTGCCAGACTTTATGTTGGTGGAACCTGTTTTTAAACAAAGTAAATTAGATGCGGTTCAACTCAATGTAATTGAGGAGGTATGGGGTGATCTGCAACAAGCTTACAAATTTGGTAGTTTGGTGCGGATTGAAGAAAAAATAAATTTACTGCTGAGTAAACGAGTGGACAGTTCCAAAAATGAACTTTTTCAGGACGGTACTTTGTTTGAAGACGAATTTGCAACTGATTTAGTGAAATTTAAAAAAGAATTTATTGCCAATTGTGAGGAAGCCTTTTCAAGGTTTGCGCGGCAACAAGGAAATTCCTTTTTAACGGATAAAACAAAAGATGCCCTCACTTTTTTGAAGTTAATTACGCAACAATATGATATAGCAACGGCTAATCCGCCATATACGGACAGTAGTGATTTTGGACCTAGTTTAAAAAAGTTTATTGAAACAAATTACAAGAAACCTTATAAGTTCAACACAAACCTATACTCAACTTTTATCAAACGTTGTTTTGAATTGACTAATGATCAAGGGAAAATAGGTATGATTCATCCGCATACTTTTATGTTTCTACCAACATTCGAAGATGTTCGTAAATTTATATTAGAGAAATCACACATTGACGTGATGGTTGATTTTGGTCTGGATCGAGTAAATCTATTTGGACCTGGAATTCTTTTAGATGCTACGTTTTATGTTTTGAGTAAGGCTCCTTCAAAAGACAACGGAATTTATATTAACTTGACTGTTAATCTCAAAGAGAGGTTTAAAAAAAGTAAGTTTTTACAAGCTATTGAAGACCATTGCAATCAAGTAGACAACATGAGAGTTTATTCTTTACAGCAGTCTAAGTTGAAAATTATAAAGGCGTATCCATTTATTTATTGGATTAGTGATGAATTTAGGATAAAGTTCGGTGGAGATGAGTTAGGTCACATATTAAAAGCAAGAAAGGGATTGGGTACTCAAAGCGAACGATTCTTTAGATTTTGGTGGGAAGTTGATAAGCAGCACATTTCAAAAGATTATGTAAAAGACAAACTAAAATGGGTTAGATATGTAAAAGGTGGCCCCTTTAAAAAATGGTTTGGGAATATATGGCTTATTCTAAATTGGCAAGAAGATGGAAAAGAGATTAAGGTGAATTCAAAAACTAACTTACGAAACCCAGACACTTATTTTATTGATGGCATTGCTTGTTCGTTGCTTTCCTCGAAAGGCTCGTCTTTTAGGTTTCAACCGAAAAATATAATTTATGATTCAACAACTAGGAGTATTTTTTTTGAAGAAGATAACAAGTTAGATAGATTTTATATTCTTGGTTTTCTGAACAGTAATTTATGTTCATACATTCTTGACTCTTTAAATTCTACAGTTGCTGTGAATTCAAATGATATACACCGGGTACCTCTTGTAAAACCAGGCTCTAATTTATCTACCCATGTTCAAAAATTAGTATGTCGAAATATAACGCTGAAAAAAAAGATATTTCAGTTTTGTATATTCGAATTCGAGTTTCAATCCTCTCCACTTTTCGCGAGTACTTCCTCAAATTTGTCGGCAAAAATTTCTGATTTTTTTAATTTTGAAAATCACATAATTACACAAATACTTTTAAATGAAGCAATAATCAATACTAAAATATTTGAGGTTTATGAATTAACTGAGGCAGACAAAACTATGGTTTTGGCAAAAAAGGGGCAAAGCATTGGTGAGCTGCCAGTAAACAAAAATGCTAAAGAAGCTTACTTGGCCAATGAAATTTCAGAATTCCCGTTAGATAATATTAGAGCATATATTGAATCCCTGCCAGAAAAAGAATTTAATGCCACCGAAAGAGAAGCCATAGAAAATGAATTTCCACAATTGTACCAAAGTAATAATGATTTAGAGGCCTTTTGCATTCGGCATCAGGTTAACCCCATTAATGTTTGGTATTGGTTTAAGGAGAGTAATGTCATTCCAAAACAACGCATGAATGATTTGGCCATGGAGTTTTTGGCAGATCTGCTTCGTGAAATATTAATGGAAGATGAGGATGGCATTATTCCATTAGTGCCTAATGCGGGAGAAAAAATATTACTAGAGCGCATTGAAGAAAAATTCATAGAAAAAGGTTTTTCTATGGCACAATACGCGTCATTTGATAGTGTATTGGGAAGAGAATTGAACGAATACATCAATCACCATTTCTTTAAAGCTTTTTCAGATCATTTAAACTTATTCATGTACTTACCAAAAACACCATTTATTTGGCATTTAACCAGTGGCCCAGAACAAGGCTTTGATTGTTATATTATTATTTACAAATGGAGTAGAGATCGTTTATTAAGCATTCGTTCCGTATATATAGAACAACGTGAGCGTTCCTTAGAAAATCGCCAAAGTGATTTAAGAGGCAAAGAAAGTTTAAACGCCACCGAACAAAACGAAGCAGATAAAATTTACAAACAACTCTTGGAAATAGAAAGCTTCAAGAAAAAAATAGATGAACTATTGGCAGAAGGTTATAATCCAATTTTAGATGATGGAGTGGGCAAAAACATAGCCCCATTGCAAAGTAAATAATCCTCGGGGCAAGCCCGCGAGGCATTAAAATAGCTTCAATTGATGATTTTCTTTTAGCTTTTTATACTCTTGTTCAATTCCTTGCTCCTTTACGTATTTTGCAATTAGCCTTTCA
>WTCE01000042.1 GCA_013138735.1 Crocinitomix sp.
TAAAAGGAATGACGTTAATTTCTCGATAACAGTGTACTTTTCGTCACTTAGAACAATCCATAACTGTCATTCCCCTCATCAAGTTTGTTTCGTTTAATTTATATAAAAACAAACATAGGAGAACAAGCGCAAACCCCATAAAATACTTACACTTCAAGGCAACCAAAAAGACTTTGATCCGTATTCAATAAAAACACATTAACTACGTTAACCAATAAATGCGAATTAAATTACTTCTCATAATGCTATTCACACTTTTCTTTGGAAAGGTGAATTATGCTGCGCATTTAATGGGTGGTGAGATAACTTGGCAGGCTGTGGGCGGAGATGATTATCAGTTTACATTGGTGATTTATCGCGATTGCAACGGCTTAGATATTATTGATCCGAGTTTAGATTTGCGTGTTTGGGGACATCCCTTTGTGACTTCCATTACCTGTGATTTTGTTTCGGAGACTGATTTATCTCCAGCTTGTACAGAGGTGGCTGGTAGTCCTTCCGAAATTGATTGCGGTGTTGGAACAGGAGGAGGCACAGGGCCAGGTGCCGTTCAAAAATATGTTTATCGATCTGGAATAATTACGCTAGTAGGCATACCGCCTGTTACGGGTTGGGCTTTTACCTATGATTCTTTTTCTCGAAATTGGGATGTCGACAATATTGATGAGCCTTATGCTTATGGCTTTACACTTTCGTCAATCATGTATGATCGTCCAGGTGATTGTTTAGATTCTTCGCCATCATTTGCGCAAGATCCTTACATGTTATTATGCGAAGGAAGTGATTTCCAATTTGATTCAAATGCTTTTGATGAGGATAATGATTCACTTGTATTTTCTTGGGGAATTCCATTAGATCATTTCCCCGGAGGTGTGTTTGATCCGCCTACAAATCCAGGGCCAGTTCCTTTTGTTGCGGGGTTTAATTATGATAATCCTACGCCAGACGCTACTTTTGACCCAGGTAATATTCCTGCAACAATGGATCCTAATACAGGTCAAATTACCTTTACTTCATATACACCAGGTAACTTTGGCTTTGTTCAAAAAATTGATTGTTACCGTGATGGAATTTTGATTGCAACCATTAATCGAGAATCACAGCTTATTATTATTCCTTGTGTGGGCTACGTGAACACTGCTCCAGAAATAACAGCACCATTTGATGGCGGCACTTCTTTTGATGCGGTTTTTTATGCAGGCGATTTAATCAATTTTGATATTGAGGTGACGGATATTGAGTTCTTACAAGACGGATCACCACAAATTGTGACATTGACTCCAACGGGTAATTATTTCGGAACAGGTTTAATAGATGATGGATCAGGTTGTGATTATTTGCCTTGTGCAACTGTTGATACGCCGCCATTGATTCAGGGAGTGCAAGGTGTAACGACCAATTTTAATTGGCAAACATCTTGCGATCATTTATTGGATGCTTGCGGCGTGCAACAAGCCGAGCAAGTATATACCTTTGTGCTAAATGCGCAAGATGATTATTGTTCTGTTCCAGGACGAACCTATGAAACGATCCGAATTACCTTAAAAAATAAATTACCTGTTGAACCCGCTGATCTTTCTTGCTTGGATGTGCAAGACGACGGTAGTGTAGTTTTAACTTGGGAGCCTGCTGTTGATCCTGGTTCTTCATTTGATCAATACGAAGTTCATTCATTAGAAACAGGGTTAATTACAACCATTCCAATCATTGGAACAACGTCTTATACAGTACTTGGCGCTGGGGCAGATTTAGATTCAAAAAATTATTTTATCGTAACCAAATATGGTTGCGGTGGTGCTAATAAAATTTCATCAGACACATTAGAAACCATGTATTTGGATTTAAATGATTTATTGGATGGTCGTGTCAACTTGCAATGGAATGATACCCATGTCCCAATTAATAATGGTGATGCTCCTTTACAGCAAATTTATCGTGAATTTCCGTTGGGTACTTGGTCGTTAAGAGGAGAAGTTCCTTATGGAACAAATATGTTTATTGATACGATTGACATTTGTGAGGCCTATATGAGTTACGAAATCCGAGTGGATAATGACGCGGGTTGTACTTCAACTTCGAATACAGTTGGCGGTGATTTTGAAGATCAAATCAATCCATATATCCCTGTTTTGGATTGGATAACGGTTAATCCAATTTCCGAATATGTGGAGCTAAGTTGGAACGTTAATCCATCTCCAGATACTTATGGCTATATTATTTATAAGGATATTTCCCCATTTTGGCCAGAACAAGATACTGTCTGGGGTAGGTTTAACACAACGTACACATTTGTGCCAACTGAATCTGGAATTATGCCTGAGGGTTTTATGGTTTCAGCATTTGATTCTTGTTATACAGATGTTGTGGTTGACCCTCCGTTTCAAACCTCTGCAAAGAGCGATCCACATTATACAATCTACTTAAAACAAGAATATGATTTGTGTTCACGTGCCATTAATTTATCATGGACACCTTATGAAGGATGGATTGATGATATTGAGAAATATGAAGTCTTGGCAAGTATTGGCGGATCACCTTACGAGGTTGTAGGAACCGTTACATCAGCAAGTTTTGCATTCAGTCACACGAGTCTTATCTATGATGTTAATTATTGCTATTATGTGCGAGCTGTAACCGTAAATGATACCATTTCACTTTCCAATAAAGTGTGCCAAATTGCACAACGCCCAAGTCAACCTGCTTTTCATTATTTAACAACTGCCTCGCATCAATTAGGCGACGATATTGAAGTGATTTGCTTTACGGATGAAACTGCCGCCGTAGAGAAGTATGAAATTGAAGTACAAGGACCTTATGATACCGATTTTGAAGTAATTGGAGAAATTCCAGCAGTGACAGGTTCTTATTTTAGCTTTATAGATGATAATGTATTTCCTGAGCGAGGTGTTTATCAATACCGGATTAATTTAATTGATACTTGCGGAAGGATAGGAACAGTATCTAATATTGGAACAACTTCCTTTTTAGAAATAACAACAGATCATACACGAATGCTGCATACGTTGAGTTGGAGTCCTTATTATGGTTTCGACGGCCCAATTGTAAAGTATAATATTTACCGGGGTGAAAATGGTGTGTTCGAAACGGCTCCATTTGCCTCAACGTTACCAGGTGTTCGCTCTTTTGTAGATGATGTTTCCTTGTATTACGAATCGCAAGGCCAATTCTGTTATAGAGTTGAAGCGGTAGAAGGATTAAACGCTTACGGCTTTAGCGAAACTTCTTTTTCAAATGCCGTTTGTGCAACAATTGATCCCTTGGTTTACATTCCAAATGCCTTTATGATTCATGGCGAAAACAATGTCTTTTTACCAGTGGTTTCTTTATATGATTTTGATTCGTATGACCTTTCAATCTATAACCGTTGGGGCGAACAAATCTTTAATACTTTGGATCGTTACGAGGGATGGAATGGCGAAAACACAACCTTTGGAGGTTACTATGAGGAGGCCGTATATGTCTATTTCCTTCAATTTAAAGATCGCGAAGGCAATGATTATGAATATCGCGGAACGGTCACCTTATTGATCGGTGGTAATTAATCGCGTGTTGCTTTGTTTCTCTAAATTATAACGTTTCGTTAGGTATCAGTAAACCAGAATGAAATTCCGCTATCTCATATTCATCACATTCGTCTTCATCTATTCCTGTTCAAGCGATCCTACTAAGGTAATTGAGGAAATATATGATATGGATATTCCTGAATGCTACGAAGAAATAGTAGATCCTGTAAAATTAGACCCTAAATGTATCCAAGTCGTTGAATTAAAGTTGGAAGAAGAATGCATGTGGGAGTTTATTGACAAACTCGGAGAGAACGGAGTGCATCCATCTTACTGTGGAACTACTGGAGCATTTGCAGGTCCACTTATTATGGTGTTTTGCAAACGTGATAATTCTGCCAGAATGACCCTTAACCAAGGAACGCATATTCTCCATTTCGAAATGCTAAGTGAATGACTTTCAATTCATAGATCCATAAGGAATACATTGCCTTACGTTATTATAGTGTGAGCTCATCCATTTGAAACATGTTATTAATAAAAAAAATCTGTGGTAATCTGCCGTATCTACGTGATCCGCGTTCAATTGATTGAGGCTATAATGGATTCTGTAACTACCAACCAGTTGAAACATGTTATTAAAAAAAAATCTATACCGTATTAAACCTTGAACAATTCTTTGAGTCATATGTTCCAGTTTTGAGGTTCTTTCTTCTTCACAAGGCGGCATCAAGCCGTTTGTCTTTAAGAGCAACCAACCATAAATAATAATGATGGTACTGATTTAAAAACCCGTACTTTTGTAAAAAAAAAATATTGAATGCGCTATCTTCTCTTAATTACAACTTTGTTTTTCGCAATGACATTGGCAGCTCAACCACCTAAAGGTGGTGGCGGAACAAGCGGTGGTGGAGATCAGCCGGGAGACAACAAAGGCGAAATATTTGGAAAAATAATCGATTCTATTTCAAATGAAACCTTGGCTTATGTCACCGTATTAGCATTAAAACAACCCGAAAACAAAACAATTGGTGGTGCAGTCACCACTGATAATGGTAATTTCTCTATTCCAGACTTGCCAGTTGGAACCTACGATTTGAAAATTAGTTTTGTTGGCTATGATGTTAAAATCATTAAAAAAGTAACATTGACCGAAGATCAAATCACTTATAATGTAAAGGATTTGCAATTGGCTCCCTCTGTGTTAGATGTTGTTGAGATAGATGGTGATGTGCCCGAAATTACTTACGAAATAGATAAAAAAGTAGTGCATGTCGAAGATCAAATTAATGCAGATGGACAAACAGCTATTGAAATTTTAGAAAACATTCCTTCTATAAGCGTAAGTGCAGATGGTACAGTGAGTTTGAGAGGGAGTTCTAGTTTTACTTTGTTAATAGATGGGATTCCTACAATTCTGGATGCAAATGATGCTTTAGCCACAATTCCAGCAAGTACTATAAAGGATATTGAAATTATCACAAATCCTTCAGCGAGATATGATGCTGAGGGAACAAGTGGCGTTATCAATATCATTACAAAAAAGAATAAACTTCAAGGCGTAAGTTGCCTTGTTAATTTAAGTGCTGGTCGTTTCGATAATTATGCCGGGGATATTGCGTTAAATTTGAAAAAGAACGCCTTTACCTTCGATTTAAATGCGAATATAAGTCACCGTGGTCGTCCAAATGAAACTACTGAAACAAGAACCACAACTTATGACAGTGTTGTGAATGTATTGAAAAGCAACGGTGAAAGTAATTGGAGACGTGAAGGTTGGGGTGTTGGTGGTGGCGTGCAATGGGCACCAAATAACAGTCATGTGCTTGTTTTAAGAACAAAATTCCGCTCGAACCTAATGTTGCCGTATTCTGATTATTCTTACCTTAATTATGATGATGATTCTTTGATCTCCGACTTTTACAATGAACAGCATAATAATATTGATTTTACCAATAGCTCAACAAGCTTGTATTATCAATACAATATCAAAAGAAATCAAGATCATAATATTAGTATTAAGGCCGTTGCAAATGTGAAAGATGTGGTGCAATTTGATACGACTACATCTTATAATAATGATGGTACTATTCGTTCGGGTAATTTGTACACAGAAACAGGACCGTCGAATTCTTACCGCTTCAATATTGATTATAAATTACCATTAAAAAAAGATCGAAAATTTGAAGCGGGTTTACAATCTCAATTTGGGACGAGTGGAGATATTGGAAAGAATTATGTTTACAATATCATTACCAATGCCTATGATTTTGATTCTTTATTAAGTTCTGATGTGGACTATGTTCGGAATATTCATGCAGGATATTCCATGTTTAGTGGCAAGTATAAATCCTTGGGATATCAATTGGGTTTGAGAGCCGAGTATACTTTTAGAGAAATTTCTTCAACCGCCGCAACAAACTTTACCGAAATTAATAGGCTAGATTTATTTCCTTCGGCACATTTTTCTTACAGCTTAAAAAATAAAAGTCAATTCTTATTAAGTTATTCTAGACGTATTGAACGTCCAAGGAGTTATTACTTCGAGCCATTCATTACATGGGAAGGTCCATTCAATGTTCGCAGCGGTAACCCCAATTTGTTACCCGAATATATCAATGCCTTTGAAGTAAGTTATATAAAGCCAATCAAGCGGAAAGGATACTTTAGTTTAGAGGGATATTTTAGAAAGAGTAGTGGAATCATTAATCGAATCTCAACTGTTTATGAAGAAGGCATTTTAATTAGCCAACCCTATAATATCGGTACTTCTGAAGCTTATGGTTTAGAAGCATCATTGAATTATAAAATCAAAAAATGGTGGAAAATAAATGCAAGCGGAAACGCCTATTTGTTTAATTTAACTGGTGAATTGAATGATGTTGATTATAGCAGAGAATCTTTTAATTATTCAGGTCGATTAACCAATACTTTTACTTTGGGCGGCTATATGGTTCAGCTAGTTTCACGATATAATAGTGGTTCAGTTGTAGCACAAGGCGAAAGTTTTGATTCATTTTCTCAAGATCTTTCCGTGAAGAAAAGCTTCATGAAAAAACGCATTTCTGTTTCCCTCTCAGGTCGTAATATTCTAGGGACAGAACGAAGAGGTTCTATAACAAGTACGCAGAATGTTGAATTCAACTCATTGTCAAAACCACTTTCTCCTCAAATTATGCTCTCGGTTTCGTTTAAATTGAACAATTACCAGAAAGTGTACGATAAAAATGAGCGAATGGATGATTTTTAGAACCTAAGTTTCTTTTTTTATTAGCTAAATCTTTCATCCCTGTTTTACCGCTCTTTTGTATCTTCATGGTCAATGAACTACAGTCTTATTCGTTAAACTTATAAAACAATGAAAAACAACATCTTAATTTTATTTTTTTTAGTTGTAAGCGGGAACGCTTTTTGCCAAATCACTTATGAAGAACGTCTCGAAATAGAGCTGCGTAATGGTTATGGAAATGAGCGCATTATTCAATTCGACGAACTTGGGTTTATTTTAAATTCCAAAAAGTCCGATCTGATTGATGGACAACGCGAGTGGAAGTTTGACATGTACGATACAGACTTGAAATTGAAAAAATCAGCGACCTTATTAATTGATAAAAAATATGCTATTGATGAAATAGCGGTAATTGATAATCGCTTGCACACCCTTTATAAAACGAAAAAAGGGGGGTATGTTTTACACGCTATTCAGGCAGGAACTCTAACCGAAACAAAAATTGAAGGAGAATTACCTAAATCCACAACCATCAAAGATATGGTCATAATGGGAGATTTTGCCTATTTCTATGCGCGTCAAAAGAAGTTGAGATTTCTTTATGTTATCAATTGGAGAACTGGAGATGTACAGAAGGGTGTAGTAGATATTCCTGACTATTCGACAATCAGTCTTAAACTAATTCGTTTTCAGGTACTAGAAGCAAATAATGAAGTGCTATTATTTATTAGAGCTTCTAAAAATAAAAAGGAAAGCGAAGTCTATGTTTTGCGTTATGATGGAAACGGTGAAAGAAAAGGAAAGTTTAAGTTAACAGAGAATGTAGAAAATAATTTTAGTAGTATTTCAGCATCCCCATTAGGCGAGAATCACTATGTGTTTACAGGAACCTATTCAAGTAAACGTTCAACCTTATCTGAAGGTTTATTCTTTTGCGAGGCCGAAGACGATAAGATGAGTTATGTAGAATATTATAATTTCACTGATTTGGAAAACTTTTTGAAGTATCTACCTGAGCGCAAGCAAGAAAAAATTGAAAAGAAAAAGCAACGTAAAGAAGACGCAGGAAAAGAATTGAAAATTAATTACCTGATAGCTGAACATCCAATTGTTCAGTTAGATGATGGCTATCTATTTCTTGGAGAAGCGTATTATCCAACTTACCGAACAGAGTTTTATACTACTTATGTAAACGGTTCTCCTGTGACAAAAACAAAACAAGTTTTTGATGGGTATCAATATACGCATGCCGTTTTAGCTAAATTTGATAAGTATGGAGAAATGGTATGGGATGAGATTTTTGAAATGTGGCCATCTTATAAACCTTTTAGAGTGAAACGATTTATTTCTATAGCTGATGGAGAACAGGATGCTCTGAATGTAGTTTTCGCGAGTCGTGGACAAATAACTAGTAAATCATTTGATTTTGATGGAAATGTGCTTTCTGATGAAACTTCCGAGCCAATCGAGACAAGTGTTGAAGGTGATCAAACAAAAAGATCCTTTTCAAACATTACTTATTGGTATGATAAGTATTTCTTGGCTTATGGTTCACAAAAAATCAAAAATAAAGAAGAGGAAAGTGGTAAAAGAAAACGAAAAGTCTATTTTGTGAGCAAAATTAAATTTGAATAGCATCTAATTTTTGCGTTTTACCCTTCAAGTCACCTTCTTGACTTCTAATATTCTGTGTCTAAATTTTTTGACTATTTCGTGGTAGAAGAATGTATAATTGGAAAAAATATAATTATATTTAATGTTGCAACATGTATTTTTTGTGAACAACTAAAAGACGAATGGTTTTCAAAGTTGCGCTCGAAGATGGTAGCGGATTGCGTGCTTGTTTTTTGAGGTCTTATTGACAGATACCGAATCGGCAAAACGGTATAAATTTGCTCTCACACAAAATAAAGAGCTAGCAGCGTAAATAAAATTAGAGATTAAGGGACTTAAAATAACGGAGGAATTATGGATAATGAAATCATAAAAGAATATTCAAACGAAGAATTAACAATTGTTTGGAAACCAAAAACATGTATTCATGCTGGGGAATGTATAAAAGCACTTCCCAATGCTTATCAGCCAAAGGAAAAACCTTGGATTATTACAGGTAATGCGACTAGTGATGAGTTTAAAGCTCAAATAGCAAAGTGCCCCTCAGGTGCTTTAAGCTATTATATAAATGATGATAAGAAAGCTTAAAGGAAATGGAAAATAATATCATACAAATAGCCCCATTGGGATTTCCGTGGGAAACACAAGATCCTTTTTTGTTTTGTGCCTATCATAAAGATGCTTATCCTGCTGGAAACGGTAAAATGGGTGTGAAAACTGCAGATTTTCAAGGAAGAAGAATTGGACAAGATTTTGTGGTGAAAGATGGCTTTAGAATGTATCATGGACAAGAAGTGCCTGGTTTTCCATATCATCCACATAGAGGTTTTGAAACAATTACTATAAATAAAGAAGGCACAGTAGACCATTGCGACTCATTAGGAGCAGCTGGTCGATTTATGGGTGGAGATGTGCAATGGATGACAGCAGGGAAAGGCATTCAACATTCAGAAATGTTCCCACTCTTGAATGCCGATAAGTCAAATGATTTAGAAATTTTTCAAGTTTGGTTGAATTTGCCCAAAGTCAGCAAATTTGTTGAACCGCATTTTAAAATGTTGTGGAAAGAAGCAATTCCTGTTGTAAAAGAAACCTTTGCGAATGGCAAGTCGGTCACGGTAGATCTGATTGCTGGCGAATTGAGTGAGAAAAAAGCAGCAGCACCAACTCCAAACTCTTGGGCGGCAAATGCGGATCATTTTGTGCGCGTATTAACCGTTAAACTAGAAGCAAATACAAAATGGACCTTACCTGCTACAGACGCTTCAGCAAATAGAAATATCTATTTTTATACGGGCGATAAGTTGATTGTTGACAAGCTTTTGATTGAAAAAGATCATCAAATAACCTTAAAGTCAGACGCAGATATTCCGCTTGAAAATAAGAGTGAAGTGGATGCTTTTTTATTGATTTTAGAAGGGGAACCGATTGGAGAACCCGTTGCGCAGCACGGTCCATTTGTGATGAATACATTTGAAGAAATTCAACAAGCAATTGCAGATTATCAACGCACTCAATTTGGTGGATGGCCATGGAAAGAACGGGAGAAAACGCACGCAGCAGATAAAGGTAGATTTGCCTTACATTCTGACGGCACAGAAGAACTAAAAACAGAATAATGAAACCCAACTTAATTTTATTGCACGGCGCACTGGGAAGCAAATTATATTTCAAAGCGTTGAAAGAGCTTCTAAAAATTAATTTTAACGTTTTTGATCTCGATTTCGAGGGACATGGTGAAAGAGAAATGGAAGAGGAGGAATTTTCCATTCCTCTTTTTTCAGATAACTTAATGGAGTTCCTATTTGAGCAAGGGATCGAAAAAACACATGTTTTCGGATATAGTATGGGTGGATATGTTGCCCTAGATACGGCAACGGAGATTCCCGAAATGATTGATAAAATTGTCACCTATGGTACAAAGTTTAATTGGTCGCCAGCAATTGCGGCTAAAGAAGTGAAAATGCTAAATCCTGCTGTAATTGAAGAAAAGCTTCCGGAATTTGTTGCGCGTCTAGTAGAACTGCATCCTGCGAATGATTGGAAAGTAAATATGATCATGACAGCAAATTTGATGCAGGAATTAGGACAAAACTATGGTTTTGATGATGCCATGCTAAAAACGATTGAAAATCATGTTACATTAGGTTGGGGGACTGCAGACAAAATGGTCACCGAATTAGAATCAAAAAATGTGTCTGAACAATTGCCGAATGGAAGTTTTCACAGTTTGGAAGGGCAACCACATCCGATTGAAAATGTGAATCTCAATGTACTTGTCAATTATATTGAATCGAGTATATTTAAAGCATGAATTTAACCGTAACAGGATACTCAACTGCTTTATTTGCAACCTGGTTTTTTATAGATGAATTGGGAATTGTTTTTGATGCTGGTGACGGATTATCAGCTGGTTTATTGCAAAAAGGAGGTAAAGTAAAACACGTTTTTATTTCTCATGCCGATCGCGATCACCTGACGGGTTTATTGCAGTTTAATCAACTAAATGGATATAAAGGTTCACCTATAATTTATTACCCCAAAGCTTGTGGATCATTTTCCGCAATGCAAGCATTCACAGCTAAGTTTGATCCACGAGAGAGTGGTGCGGAATGGTGCCCAATAGAATTTGGATCGGAACATTTGGTAGGGAAAGATCTTTTTGTAGAAGCAATTCGGAACAGTCATGTAAGTGCTCCAGATGAAATCAGTAAAAGTTTGAGTTATAAGATTTATCGAACAAAGCGTAAACTAAAAGCGGAATATGCAAAGCTATCTGGAGACGAAATTAGAGATTTAATAGTAGAAAAAGGAAACGATTTTGTTACCAAAGAGGTAAGGGAAAATGTTTTGAATTATTCTGGTGACACACCTGTTGCGGATTATGAACGTTGGAATAACTCTAATATTCTTATTCATGAAGCTACATTTTTAGGTAATGACGACGAACTCAAACATGCAGTAACTAAGAATAAACACAGTAATCTGTCAGAGGTTATGGAAATGCTGGCAAATATCAATGTGAATAAAGTCATCTTAAGCCATTTCTCTCCGCGTTACCATAAAGAGGAGATAGATGCTGAAATCAAACGATTATCAGCTCATTTTAACCTTAAAATGCCAATTTATAGAATGATTCCGGGGCAAGTTCATAAAAATATTCTTTCAGAAAATCCAATAAATATATAGCGCTAGTCTAATTTGAAAATCACGTGCTTTCAACGAATTTATTCTTATTTTTATATTCACTAACCAAATAGAAGAAATATGAAGACTATACGCCTAATACCTTTCATTGCAATTGCAACTTTAGTGTCTTGTGGAGGTGAACAAAAACCTGAAAAACCAATAGAACCAGAAAATCCATTAGCAGAATTAACAGAAATATTTGAAGATCTGAATGAAGAACTGTCTGAAATTGACGGCATTCAAGAAATTTATACCATCACATCCGAAAGTGCGGGTGATTTTACATTAGGTGGTGCAATTCCAGTTTCAACAGATGAGTATACAGTGAAGGAAGAAAATATTACTACCGACACAGAGGAAGGACCTTTCACGGAAACAGTTTATAATGTTTCTGATGAAAATGAGAATTTATTGCAAATAATGCTAGAGTATGATTATGAAACAGGAGAATATAAAGATGCCATAGGTGAAATGAATATTTATTCTGACCGATTTCAAACCGTCGAAGGTATAGGAATGGGAAGCACTATAATTGAATTTATGGATGCCTATCCTGATTATAAAATTTGGTACACCTATGTGAGTGATATGTATGTAATTGAAACTGAGAGTCTCGGGGTGCAATTCTTGCTAGATGGAAGTGGCTTTGAAGGAGAGATCAGCGGAAGCAGTGATATGGAGATTTTGAGTGCTGAAGATTTTAGTGCCGATACAAAAATTGTAACGGTTCGCATGTTTAAAATATAACGAATGAGGATAATTGGTGGATTGACAATAATGCTTTTTTTAGTAAGCTTTTTTGGCGTTGAACAAGGTCCTGACGCTTGCTTGCAAGAATTTAAAGAGGGTACATTCTATTATTATAATGGTACCGAAATTGTTGAGATTAAACGAACAGCAACGCATCAGTACGAAAAGTTTGGGAATACAAAAACCGAAAGTAAACTCACTTGGATCGGAGACGATTCCTACGAATTACGCCTTGCATCTACAAATAAACCAGGCTGTTTAAACATTGGAGATAGAATGACGGTTACACTTTCTGCTTGTACACCCGACTTTTATACGGCAACCATTACAAGTGAATTGTGTGGGGGAGGAGATGCGCAAATTTTCCGTGATAAAAAGAACTTACAAAAGGCACTTAAAAATTACACGGAATGATTTTTTATTTTGGAGTCGGGTTTTGCATTGGAGGATTGGTTCTACTAATTATGTTACTTCGAAAAATGCGCCGCCCTAAAACGGAGGCTATTATTCAAGAAGTAACCTTAGAGTATCATGAAAAAGATAAACGGCAACTCAAAAAGCATCCCCATGCGCTTATTGCGTACAACTATAAAAGTGTCGATTATTCAGCTAAAATACTTTTGCTTAAACGTCACCTACAAAACGGCGATTCGCTAACAGTATCCTTGAAAGATGATAATCCTGAGAAACCAACAATGTATGCGCCTAAACAAGAAATAGTTGCTATAATGTTCCTATTCTTTCTGGGCTTAGGTGTAATAGCAGCAAGTGTATTCATTATGGATTCTTTTGACTTATGGTAAGTTTTCGAGTATGACAAATCAAGCAATAATTGACGCAGTAGTTGCACATTTTAAAAAAGAATTCGCCCATGAATCTACCGGGCACGATTGGTACCATATCGAGCGTGTATGGAAAAATGCAAAAACCATTAATGCACAAGAAGGGGGAGATAGTTTTGTAGTTGAATTGGGCGCATTGCTCCATGACATAGCCGACCATAAATTTGTAGAAGATGCTGAGAATGAATCGCGCAAAAGAACCGTGGCTTTATTAAGCGGATTGGGTGTTTCTGAAGAAATAATAGCTAAAGTATTGCACATTGTTTTAAACTGTTCGTTTAAAGGTGGAATAGGAGAGAATAAGATGAAATCTATTGAAGGTTTAATTGTTCAGGATGCAGATCGACTAGACGCCATTGGAGCCATTGGAGTAGCGCGAACTTTTGCCTTTGGCGGTAAATTTGGAAATTTGCTTTATGATCCGGATGTTGCCCCAAGTAAGTTCGAATCTGCAGAAGAGTATAGAAAAAAACGCACACATACAATCAACCACTTTTACGAGAAATTACTACTTTTAAAGGACGGAATGAATACCAAGACAGGGCAAGAAATGGCGCAGGGAAGGCACGACTATATGGAAGCTTTTTTAACGCAGTTTTATGGCGAGTGGAATGGAGAACGATAATAGAAATTTAGTACTATGAAAAAATTTATTTTAATAATAACCCTCTTTTTTGCGTCAAACGCTATGGCTCAGGATGGTGTTCAATTTGGCTTAAATGTTTCTCCTTCGTGGAAAATAAATATGTCAAAGCAAAAGGGGACAGGTATCCGTAATAATCAGAGTGGTTATGGTTTTAATGCGGGGATCCCCATTAAATATTGGATCAATGAATTTACTGCCTTGAATACTGGCCTTGATTTTGAATTTACCGCCTTTGATTATTTGCAAAATGGCTTTTTAGTTTCTAGTGTTCGATTTAATTCATTGCATTTACCCGTCATGTTCAACATTCATTTAAGTGGTTCGCTTTACGCTATGGTTGGAACTGGAGTGGTTTATAATTTATCAGTCCGCGATTTAAATATTGGGGGAGGCGCTAATTTGACAGCCGTTACCAACAATGTACAGCCTTATTTAGGACTTGGTTTAAACTCTTTGATTGAAAGAGATTTTGGATATTTTGAAGTTGGTGTACAAGGGCGATATCAAGTGCTAGATATTTGGAAAAGCAGTTATGAAAAATTCGAGGATTCTAATTCACACTTGGCTGCCTTAGATCTGATCTTACGCTACTATTTTTAACTCCAACCTGCACTCGACTATTCCAAACACTCACAGTTGATTTCAGTTTTCTTAGACAAAGCATGGGTTTGAAGGAGTATTCACTTCGAAAAACTATAACGCAGTATAAGGAATTTGAAATCAATCCTGTTGAAAGCCTTGAAAACGGAGATCTTTCGACAGGAAAAGCCTTAAATTAACCAGTTAGTATTGCGTTTTTTCTATCAAAATCTCATCATTTTCAAGACTTCTGAGGAAATTTGGAATAGTCGAGTTCAGGTTGCCACCAATTTTGTTCAAAAAAACAGCTGAAAATCTGTAACCAAAACAGCGTTTTTAAGTAATATTAAATAGTTGCAGTGCGCAATGGTACAGTTATTGCCAATTCACATCCGTAACAAACCTTATAGTTGAAGTTGTTTGATTTGAAATAACTTCCAGATTAAATGCTTAAAAGAATGATTTTGATAAAAAAATTACCTTATCTATTTTTAGCCCTTCTATTAATTCAAACAGCTGCCTTTTCGCAAGACATTGAAGACGAATCTTGTGTTCCGCCTGAGGATAAAAAAGCAGTAAAACTACTGAAAGAAGCCGAGAGCACTAAAAACGATAGTAGAGAACGGTCAATGGCCTATACACAAGCTGTTGAATTGGCACCAGATAATGCCTTTATTTACTATTCATTTGCACAGTTCAATTTTAAAAAGGCCGAAGAGGTGGAGGCAAAATTTAACCTAGGTCGTGCAAATTTTTCACAATTATCTTCGGCATATAAAGGCGCGGCGAATACCTACAAAAAGGTCGTAGAAAATTGCCCTGACTTTCATTCAGACGCTTATTATAAATTAGGATACATCTACGGTTTATTGGGCGACCAAGAGCAAGCCACACAGTATTTTAAAGCCTATGTTGAATTCGATTCAAAAGATCCAGAAAAGTATGACGATAATTATGCTAAGAATAAAGCCGCTATTTTAGAAACTCAGCCCGATAATGAATTTTTTGATGAATTCTATGCCAATGTCGTTCCATTTGATCCACAAGAGCTAAGAAATGTTTCTTCAGAAAAAGACGAATACCTTCCGATAATTTCACCCGATAATGACTTGATTTTTTACTCGCGTAAAGGTAAGGGTGACGATCCTAGTGGGATAGTGAACGGCGTAATTGAATCATTTACTATGAGTCAACGCGCAAATGTAAATAGCGATTTCGATAATGGTGAAGCATTAAGAAGACCCTTTAATACACCTCAATATACAAATTACGGTGGTGTTTCTTTATCCTTAGATAATAAGGAAATGTTTATATGCGCTTGTGAGGATGTTGATTATCAGGCGCACGCCAATTGCGACATATACAGAACAACATTTGAACGTGGAGGCCAAGGGGGAAATGATTTTACATGGACACCTTTGGAGAATTTAGGTCCAAAAGTGAATACACCAGATGGTTGGGAGGCACAACCTACCTTGTCTCCAGATGGAAACACACTTTATTTTGCAACTTGGCGAGATGGTTCTGAATTAACAGATATTTATTTCTCAACACGTGCAGAAGATGGAACTTGGTCACGTGCGAAGCCTGTACCTGGGCCAATCAACTCATTGGGTCATGATAAAGCGCCATTTATTCATCAAGACAGTGAAACAATGTATTTTGTATCTACTTGTTCCGACGAGCGCATGGGAGCGGGAGGAACGGATATTTTTTATTCACGAAAAGATGAAAATGGAAGTTGGATGGAACCAAAAAATATTGGACACCCAATTAATGGTGCTGGTAATGAGGTAGCTTTTGTCGTCTCAACCGACGGACATTTGGCCTATTATACTACTCGTGGCCCCAAAACGAAAGGCTACGATATTTATTATTTTGATTTATATGAAGAGGCAAGACCGCAAAAAGTAAAGTTTATAAGAGGTGTTGTCAAAGATGAGTTAGGCGAACCTGTAAAAGATGCGGTTGTTGAAGTTTCATATAAACTATCTGGCGAAAGTGTTGAAGTTAAAGTGAACGGAGATGATGGTAAATTTGCCGCAATTGTTCAAGTGGATGACGCTGTAGAGCAAGATGTAATGATTTCCATCAAAAAACAAGGCCATTCATTCGATACGAAATTGATTAAAGCAGAGGAACTAAAATCAGACGATACTTTTTCTGAAGAAACAGTTGCAATGCAAATTGACACGCTTGAAGTGGGCAGAGCCTTTACAATTGACGATATATTGTACGAAACTGATTCCTATGCGCTTTCAACTGATTCTAAATTTATTCTTGATCAGTTCGTGAAGTTCTTAAAGGCCCATCCTACGGTTAATGTCACTATTCAAGGACATACAGATGATGTTGGGAATGATGCAGGAAATAAAGTGTTAAGTGCCAATCGTGCAAAAGGCGCAATGGAGTATATTGCTTCTAATGGCATAGACAAAGCGCGTTTAAAATCTGAAGGATTCGGAGAATCTAAACCCAAGTATCAAAATAGCACAGACGAAAATCGTGCGAAAAATAGACGGACTGATTTCTTGATTACGAATTACTAATTCTATTTTAATACTTTTGTGGTCTAATAATTTTCAATGTTCACATCAACCAATAAGCTGTTTGATTTATTACCCTATTTCAAAAAGAAACTAGGCGCGCACTATCCTGATCGAGAAATAACAACTATTTTCTATTGGATATGTGAAGACAAATACGAACTTCAAAAATTTCAAGTTAAACATTCCGATAAACGACTAAGCGAATCTGAATTATTAGAATTTCGATCAATTGTTAAACGCCTCGAAAAAAATGAACCGATTCAACATATTCTTGGTTTTACTGAATTTTATGGTGCGCAAATTAAGGTGAACGAAAATGTGTTAATTCCACGTCCAGAAACTGAAGAATTGGTAGATTTAGTATTGGAAGATTGCACACAAGGCATTAGCGTTTTGGACCTTTGTACGGGTAGCGCATGTATCGCAATTGCAATTGCGTTGAGCAATTCTAGTATAAAAGTTTCAGCCGTTGACGTTTCTGCAGATGCTTTGAAAACGGCTGAACAATCTGCAACTTTAAATAAAGTAGCCATTGAATTAATTGAAATGGATCTTTTAAACCCCAATACAGAAGTTTTTGAGGAGTTTGATATTATTGTCAGCAACCCACCCTATGTATTAGAGTCTGATAAAGCTGAAATGTCGGCTAATGTATTAGAGTTTGAACCGCATTTAGCACTTTTTGTTGCGGATGCAGACCCTTTATTATTCTATCGCGAAATTGCTGAAATTGGACGAGAAATATTGGCTAAAAAAGGCTTATTGTTTTTCGAAATTCACGAAAACTTTGGGAAAGAGACAATTGAGATGCTTGAGAATTTAGGATATCAAAATATTGAGCTACGACAAGACATGCAAGGTAAGGATCGTATGATTAGGTGTGAAAAATAAAAGTATGAAAAATTTAAAAACGCTATTTTTTTTAGGATTGATAATTAACCTGAGTTCCGTTTCTTGGAGTCAAGAAACAATCGAAATAGATTCCATTAAATCTAATTTTAAACAATGGCAACCAATTATTGAAAATAATGCAGATTCGGCGCAAGTTTTTTATTCGTATCGTTGGGGAGATCAGTATGAGTTTTCGGATTGGTTTTCAGAAAAACAATTAGGCGATACATTATTTCCAGCTGGATCAGTATATGTTTTAGAACAAGATTCGCTTGGATTTTATGTACAAGAAACGTCTTCTTCACCTTCGGGAGACTGGTTTTTGATATGTGATTACTATTATCACGCAAATGGGCAACTTTATTTTGTTTTTTGGCGACTCAACACCTTTTACGCAGAGCCGCCTGTTACTGTTGAAAAACGATTTTATTATAATTTGCAAGGCACATTGATCCTTGAAAAAGAAGTAATTTATAAGAAGGGTAGCAATGAAAAAATAAACGTGAGTTATTTCGATCCAGGAGTCGATTTTGACCTTAATTTTTTCGACTCAAAAGTTTATGGGATTTGGAAGTAGATCCACAAGTTGATTTACTTAAGCTTCCAAACAATTGTTTCTTCAGAATGAGTCTCGCTTGCATTTTCGGTTTCTTCTCCACTAATGTCAGTTTCTTGATAGATTTCGCCAGACAATAAGGTCCATTTCATTTCTTTCGATTTTAGCATTTTTATTTCATACAGGTTTTCTATTTCACCAGAGTCGTAGGTTAAGTTAATGCCGCTAATCACATAAGTCGATTCAAATGTTGGACTGCCATCTTTGTATTCCCTGATCGACTTTTGCTCATATGCTAATATTTCAAAATTGTTGATTGATAACAAAATACGCTCCTTGTTCTTATAATTGTCCTTTGTTTTACCCACGAAAGCCCATGTTCCAGAAAAGGTCATATCTATAGGGAAGGTGTACGTGTAAATGCTTTCAGCGGTTTCACGCACGTCTAAACTATTATATTGTATCGTTTTCGACCAAGTTCCATCTTTATTAATGGTCATTGAATAATCTCGTATCGTTTGAGTGAGTATCCTAGATAAATTTTCATTAGCATAATCAGTTATTGTAATAATCTCTTTATTGTCTCCAGTTTTAATCGCATTATGCCAATTTTCTAATGGCAAATATGATGTGTATATTTCTCCCTCAATCGTTGACAATTGCCAATCACCCGAAACACGAGCCTTTCGAGATAGTAAACTGAAAAATGGATCTTCATCTCCTTTTTTGCATCCTGTAAACGGAATAATTAATATAACAAGAATGATGATTAGAGACTTATTTAACATGAACAGGATAGGTTAGCAGCGTTAAAAACTGATCCAAAGAACGGAATATTATTTGAATTATTCATTTTCAATGACTTCTGAAAGTAAAAAAATCAGCTTTCTACTTAGCTATCAAAGCAAGCCATCCGCATTCCACAATGCGCTTTGTATTTCCAACCAGCTGATAGAAAAAGATTCCCCGTCAACCTAACGCTGATTCACCGTCGGCAGAAGCCTTTGGCGAAGGCTTAGAGCTGATAAACCGCAGATCAAATAGTTTAAACTTTCATCTGATTTCAATAAAAAAAACCAGCGAATATCAGCGATCCCGACAGGAATCGTGACTGTGTCATCTGTGTGCCATTGATTGATTTTAAAGTACCAAATACTAAGTGCCAAATACCAAATGCCAAATACCAAGTACTAAGTACCGAGTACCAAATACCAAGTACTAAATACCAAGTACCAAGTACTAAGTACCGAGTACCAAATACCAAGTACTAAATACCAAGTACCAAGTACCAAGTACCAAGTACTAAGTACTAAGTACCGAGTACCAAATACCAAATACCAAATACCAAGTACCAAGTACTAAGTACTAAGTACTAAGTACCGAGTACCAAATACCAAGTACTAAGTACAAAAAAAAACAGCCCCACCAAAGCGAAGCCATTCTTTCCCAAAACTATGTTTGTCAATCCTCAAAAGGATTAATCTCCACAATATCTGTAAGCACGAGCAGTATTATTGCTCTCATTTGTTTCTCTAATATCATTAAAAATATCCGCTGTCATCACTAAATCCTGAGTCGTAAATGCTACACCTTGACATCCTCCAAACGGTGCTGGTCCAATATTAAATGTATGCGTTGCTCCAGCCGCTAATGTACCTGTTGGACTTGTAAACGTTTGTGTTGTCATGTTTCCAGTTGGTTTGTCCAATTCTAGTTCATAATAACCCGAAGCAGTTGCATTACCTACATTAGTCACATCTACAATTAGTGTATAATTTACGCCGCAAGTTGTTTGTGGCATAGTTCCACCGCAAGCTGATGGAGATACAATAGGTAAGGTACTGGTAACTCGTGTTACAACTAAATCAGGTCCATATGCAACAGGATCGATATCCCATATTGCTGCTTTTGTTTCTGTGGTCTCATCTACCTCATTAGTTGCGATTTCTTCTTTTTTACATGCCACCATAACGGTTGCAATTAGTGCTAATACTGTAATTGATTTTGCTAAATTCTTCATAATTAATTGTTTTTAAGTTTAGAGCAAATTTAGGGGCTAACTAGTGCCGACACAAGCCATAAAAACACCTTAAAACACTTTCGAAACAAGGGAAAAGCAGCGATACCAAGTTGTTTATGAATTGGTTAGTTGATTTTTAAAACAAGATTGAATCATGATTTAAATCAAAATTTAGCGCAAAAAAAAGACCTCACCGTATAGTGAAGTCTTTAATCTATTGTCTTTGCTATTTAGTCTATTTTAAACATTCTCAATCACCATAGCAGAAGCACCGCCGCCGCCATTGCAAATTCCAGCCGCACCATATTTACCACCGTTTTGTTTTAAAACATTGATAAGTGTAACTATAATTCGTGATCCAGAATTACCAAGTGGATGTCCTAATGAAACTGCTCCACCATTTACATCAACCTTTGCAGGATCTAATCCTAACTCTTTCGTATTAGCTAAACCTACAACAGCAAAAGCTTGGTTTAATTCCCAATAATCAATATCAGCAATTGCTAAACCTGCTTTAGCCAAAGCAACAGGTACCGCTTTTGAAGGTGCCGTAGTAAACCATTCAGGTTCGTGCGCTGCGTCACCGTAACCAACAATTTTTGCAATTGGTGTTAAACCATATTTCTCAACAGCTTCTGCACTTGCTAAAATTAAAGCAGATGCTCCGTCATTCAATGTAGATGCGTTTGCTGCCGTAACAGTTCCTTCTTTATCAAATACAGGGCGTAATGTTGGGATTTTTTCCATTTTTACGTTCTTATATTCTTCGTCTTCTGAAACGATAATAGCGTCACCTCTTCTTTGTGGTACTTCAACAGGAACAACTTCATCATTAAATTTGCCAGCAGCCCAAGCCGCAGTAGAACGATTATACGATTCTATTGTAAATGCATCTTGTTCTTCACGAGAAAAACCTTTTTCAGTAGCACATTTTTCAGCACAAACTCCCATGTGTACAGCATTGTAAACATCAGTTAAACCATCCTTCACCATTCCGTCAATCATCTTAACATCACCTAGCTTAGTGGCTTTACGGGCATTGTAATAATGAGGAACCATGCTCATGTTTTCCATTCCACCGGCAACAACTATTTCATTGTCTCCGGCGATTATACTTTGTGCTCCCAAACTAAGTGCTTTCATTCCTGAAGAGCATACTTTATTTACTGTAGTACATGGAACGTTATTTCCAATTCCTGCAAAAATTGCAGCTTGACGGGCAGGTGCCTGACCTAAGTTGGCCGACATTACGTTACCCATAAACACTTCGTTTACATTCTCAGCAGCAACATTACCTTTTGCTAATGCTCCTTTTATTGCTGTTGCTCCCAATTGAGTTGCAGCAACCGTTGATAATGCTCCGCCAAAACTACCAATCGGTGTTCTAACAGCTGAAATAATATAGACGTCTTTCATTTTCTAATTTTTGTTATCCTCATTAGCTATGGCGAAGGAGGATAGATTTTTAATTATCGATTTTGATTTGCTTTCGCGTCAATAAGCGAAATACAAGCCTTTAATTACAGTGTGCAAATTTACGATTCTTAGTGGAATATTCAAAATGCTTAGGGTAATACCGTTTTTAATGGATCAGATATTTTTCTAGACTTTGCAAAGAAGTAAATAGACAGGTATAAATATTGACCTAAATTGAATGTATAGAGTAAAAAACAATCTAATTATCTTTTATCTTCGTTAACTACAATACTTAATTTAAATCCAAACCCATGAGAATTAGAATTTTATCAATTGCATTTATTAGCCTTTTTTCTACACTTACGTTTGCTCAAAGTTTCGAATGGGCTGCACAGCAGAATGGTGACGGCTATGGAATTGCTTTTGAAACAGAAATTGACTCTGACGGTAATGTTTATGCAATTGGCACATTTGAAGGGACGGTCGACTTTGATCCGGGTCCGGGTACTTTTCCCGTCACTTCTCAAGGTGTGGATGATATATACATTGAGAAATTAGATCCAAGCGGGAATTTAGTTTGGGTAAAATCAATTGGCGGTTCTTCATTAGATCAGGCTTATTCTATTGAAATAGATGCAAATAATGACCTTTTCATTGCAGGTTATTTCAGGGATACAGTTGATTTTGATCCTGGTGCAGGAATAGAGAATTTGTATTTTCAAGGAGATGATCCGACAAATGCCGATATATTTATTTTAAAGCTAAATGACGACGGAGAACTAATTTGGGTAAAATCATTTGGCGGTGATTTGGACGAAAATTGTTTTAAAATAGAATTGGATAATGAAGGGAATATATACACTACTGGGGTCTATGAAGGAACTATTGATCTTGATCCAGGAGATGCTGATGCTTTATTCACTGCGCTTCACGATCATGCAATTTTTGTACAAAAATTAGATACTGATGGAAATTTTATATGGGGTAAATCAATAGATGCAGGACCTGGGAATCTTTCTGCAAGAGGTATAGCTATTAGTGATTTAGGCGAAGTTTATCTGAGTATTTGGTTTCGAGTAATAATTGATGCTGATCCTGATGGAGGAGAAGTTTTAACTAATGCTAATGGTGACACTGATGGAATGATCATTAAACTCAATGAAGATGGAGGATATATTTGGGACAGGCATTTAGGAACAGTCTACCAGGACCTTATTAATCAATTGGTTCTTAATAGCGCAGGAGATGTATACATAACGGGTGCGTTCATAGGTACTATGGATTTTGGATTTGGAGTGGAAACTGTGGAAAGAATGTCTAATGGTGGGAACGATATTTATGTGATGAAGATAATGTCAAATGGAGATTTTGGCTGGGTAAATACCTATGGGTCTGAAGGGAAAGATGAAGGCTGGGGGATTACTTTGAATTCTCTAGGAGAAGTATGTGTGGCAGGTGTATTTAGCAATGACGTGGATTTTGATGAGTCTGATGAAGAGCATATTCTCGAGTCAAAGGGGAATGTTGACGCTTTTTTCTTGACGCTAACCGAGGCCGGTGAATTCCAAACTGCACTAAGTTACGGTGGAACGGATTTAGAATATGCCTATTCAGTTACAGTAGATGATGATGATCAGGTATACCTGACGGGCTTGTTTCTAGGAACGACTGATTTTAACCCAGACCCTTCAGAGATTTATAACTTAACGAGTGGCACAAATACAGATGGTTACGTTTTAAAGTTGGGAGGAGTACTTTCTATTGATGCCTCATATGACAATAGAAAATTAATAGCCTATCCAAATCCTACAAGTGGCGTGTTCAATATTGACTTTGAAGAAAATGAAACCAATATTGATGTGAAAATTTACGATTTAGCTGGGAAGATAGTTTTATCAAAATTTTATTTTGATCAGCGATTGATTCAACTGTCTTTGGAAAATATAGCTGATGGGCATTATTATGCCGTAGTGAATACAGAAAATATTGTAGCTACTATTTCTTTTGTAAAGCACTAATCGAGTTAAGGCCTTTTTTTAAAATCTAATTGTATCGAGTGTATTCTACATCACAATATATAGTAATCCATTCGTTATCAAATTCCCGAAGTTCTCTGCGCTGTCCTTGATAGATATAATATCCTTTAGGTTCATTAGTCATTATTCCACCATCATGGATCTTCCGCTCAGGGCAATCTCTAATCAAGTGCGGATTTGGGTTTCCATCTCTGGCCTCCCTAGCATCCGCAATTACAGCGCATCCCGAGAGGGTAATCAGAACAGTTATGATAACGAAGTTGAAGTAAAGCTTTTTTTTCATGGGCTGAATTTTGATCGAAACAAAAACAGCAAATTTCATACCACTTTCAATCATGGTTTGTCAGATTAATTGGAATTCCTTTATCCACTATTGTTTTGAACCACTATATTTGTTAATGTAAATGCACTTGAAACAGGACTTTATTTTATGAATATTAGTAATTCAATATTAAACGAGACACTGCCCTTTATAAAGCAGTAAAGGCTTTATCCAAAACAATGTTGAAATGAATTCATTATTAAGACATAGGTCATATCAAATTTAAATTGCTAATTGAGCATTGCACATTGCACATTGCCAATTGTACATTGAAAAATCAATAGTTAATTACAAATTCATTGTCGACGCCTTGCGTCAATGTAAGCGGATGAACAATAGTTTCGTAAATCCCGTTTTTCTTTGAAACCGTCGTTAAACTTGTACTTGATGTATTTACAGAAGCGTAACCATCTCCAGCCGAGTAATCTAAAAGACACCCAGTGTAAACTCTTGGAAGATCAGGAAAGTCAGCTCGAGTTACCCAAACAGAATCCGTTCCGTCATAACAACTGATATTATTAAAAGTAAGTTTGTAAGCGTAAATTGGAGCTACTTCTATTGTATATTCATTTTTTCCATATTCAGAAATTTCTTTGATTGCAGCAGGTCCATAATGTCCGTAATAACCATACCAACCTTTTGCAAACACTTCCAATTTGAATTGTTGATCTCTCCTATTAACTTTTTGCTTTAATTCGAAATACCCATTCTCATCTGTACTTCCAATTTCTTCAACGGTTTCCCATGAACCTAATAAAGATCCCTCATAGTAACGTAATTTTAAATCAGCCTCTACAGGTTCTTTGGTTTCGCTGTCAATAATATTGAATTCTCCAGTAATCCATTTGGGCGATTTAGCCTTCGAACAGCTAATGGCGATTAAACTAAAAACGATAATTAATAATTTTGAGTATATATTCATAATGAATTGATTTTGGTTACTATAATAAACGCTGAATTCTACTTTTACGTTGGTGAATCGGTATAAATATCAACTCAATCGCACCAACTATTGATTCAAATGTGTTAATTTTAATGTCATCAGTAAATCAAGCTTATGTTTAGTTTTTTTAAGAAGAAGAAAAGTATTATATCAACCGATAAAATTTGGCGATCAGCTGAAAAAAAGGCGCGTGGACTTGGGGTTGACATTGACGCAATTATAGCTGCAGATCAAACTGTTTTCCTTTTCTATTATTTTGAAGACTCTAAAAAATGGATCGAAGCGCTATTAAAAGCGAAAAAAATCGATTTTGAGGACTTAGATAGAGCAAACCGCGGTACTAAAGTGATACTTGTTCCGGCAGCAGAAATAAACTCATCTGGCAGATTAGTTGATGCTTTGAAGAACTTTTCAGATCCGAACAGTTCTCAATTCTTATTCCCTAATCATTATCCAACCCATGATTTTGAAACAGAAATTTTAGAAAAATTAATTGATTTGCATGATTCAGTGATTGGTTGCTGTTTTTATATCGCAATGGATGATCCTTTAATGCGCGTTTTTGGATCAGAAAGAATAGTGACGATTATGGACAGAATGGGCTATAAAGAAAATGAAGTTATCCAACATAGTATGATTACAAAGTCAATTTCAAATGCGCAGAAAAAAATTGATAAAAATGTTCCAAATGCCTTGCGTGCTAATTCGCAAGAAGAGTGGTTTAAGGTTAACTTACCAGATGGCACTTAGTTCAGTCCTATTAAGACCTAAATATTAACCTCGCGAAATTTCGTTTTGGTTTTAGCGGGATAAAAAACTTTCTCAAATCCATTCCAAAATACACTATCTTTTTTTATACCTTCTGCAGAACCAAACTCAATCTTAGATTTTAGACGGAGCACTCTAAGTTTCGATCCATTTGCAGAATATGCAGACACTTGCATTTTTATTCGCTTATGATCTCTAAAATCAAGAATCGAATCATATTTAATTTCGCCATTAAGGTAATATTCGGTGAGTTGATAGAACCATATTTGAGGATTCCCTTCTAATTGGCAAAATTTAGAATTTGAAATTTTATTTCCTAAACTATCTTCTACTTCATGTCCAGACATGCTCAATTTCCCGAAATATCCTGAGTAATGTGTTACAAAAACACGATCAAAAAATGGGACGCCTTGATTTTGAATTAATGAATCAGCATCTTGCCCATATCCAATGGTAGAAATGCAAATAATAAGTAATAAAATTTTCATATTATATAGATGCATGAAACTAGGAAAAAGCATAAGCTATAAACTCTAGTCCATTAATCTCCCAAATCATATTTGTCAACGTGGGCTTGTCCCCAAATATTGTCGGCAACACGGTAAATAACTGTGCAATCCTCCAATTCCCCACAAATCGTATCTGGAGTTCCCCAGGCGTAATTGCATGAACCTATTATTTCACCATCCTTATCATAAATTACTCCGCCTGCGTCATACGCATTAATTCCGCAACTATAAACAGTTTCATCTTCGTATGTGCATTCCGATATTTCACCATTTTTATATGTTTTGTGCAGTTTTTTTATTGTATTAATGTTGTCGTTTTTTTTGTTGCAGCTAAATGCCAAAGCCATGAATAAAAAAAGGCTTAGAATGGAAGTTATATTTTTCATACAAATTGGAATTAATTAGGCGTCCGATTTCATTCGGTCTTATTTACTTGATGCAACAAATGAATATAGGGTTGCATTTCGGCTGTGTTTTATTTTAATTAAGTGACGGGTTTTAGCTTAACGCTGCTGAGCGATTTTATTGTGTTACGAAGCTTAAATATTCGCAACGCATGCCATAAATACAAACTCATTTTCAAGTAATCTGTAACTTTTACCCGATTTACTTTGTTTTACTATAAACCTAAACCCCATATCAATGTTCAATAAATTAGGATTAACCTTACTTATTACTTTTTGCATCCAGTCAGTTGTTTTCAGTATCGAAAATGATTCAACCAAACGAAAAACACAAATTGGATTTGCTGTTGGTGGTGATTATTGCTTTCGTACATTAACGGTTGAAGAAAGTGAGTTTGGAGGCATCAATCATTATGAGTTTATGCGCAATATGGGCGGTGAAACGTGGAAGTTTGGTTATCGCTTGCAAGTAGATCTCGTACAGCCATTGTCAAAAAAGTTTAATCTCATAACGGGATTAAAATATTCCGAGCGTGGTTATCAGCGCAAAACTGTTCATTGGACGGATGATAAATTGATATATGAAGTCGGGGAAGCAGCTATAAATTTTCAAATGACCTATTTAAGCATTCCTTTAAAGCTTGAATTCGAACAAAACCTCAATAAATGCTCCTTTTTTGTGAATGCAGGGCTAGGTTTTGAATATATGATCAGAAATGCATACAAAGCCAAGATAGATTATTCTGCTGCTACTGAAATTGCGGTTGAGAGGTATCAAAGAACAGAGCGATTGGTGTCTTGGAGTCCAATTACTTGGGAAGAAAATCATCACCGCCTCATGGTCAGCGCATTGGGCGAATTGGGCATGGGTATTCCTGTCAAGAACGGCGTTAATTTCCGAATTTCTTCAACTGCAAATTATAGTCTTACTTCTGTATTTCAATCACCAGTGAACGA
Source organism: Crocinitomix sp. (assembly GCA_013138735.1). GTDB lineage: Bacteria > Bacteroidota > Bacteroidia > Flavobacteriales_D > Crocinitomicaceae > Crocinitomix. The sequence goes on from WTCE01000042.1 coordinate 27,745, forward strand.
AAGACTGTGGTCAATTGGAATTAAAGCTGGATTTAATTTCGATTTGTAAATTTTGTCCAAAGCCCATTTCAATACCTACTTTTGAAGCGCAATTTTAACCAAATGAGCAGCCTTTCTAGAAAAAGACTTCGTAATAACTTTTACTTCTTTCTTTTCTAATTCAGACAAATGCTCCTGGTAATCTTTGGTAAAATCTTCCACAATATCTTTATTAAAAAGCCCAACGAGTTTTCCGAAATCTTGAAACGAAACTTCGCCTATTTTACTTAAAACGTTATTGAGCCTATTCTCAGTTACATAAGTTGCGATTGCTTCTTGCAGTTTTATTACTTTTTCAGATGGTAAATCTTGCTGCTTAATCACTTTATTGAAACGGGTATTTTCTGCCCATTTTTCGTTTTTGTTTTTTAGTATTACGCGAGAATCGTTCCCGAAAAATAGCGGCGTAATAGGTTTAATTACCACCCCTTCACAAACGTTTGGTACAATTTCCGGTAAATCAAATGCCTTTGGAATTGTTGACTCAAAATCATTTGGAAAGTTTAAACAATCGGTTAAACTGCCTTTAAATAAAGTTTTTGCATAAAAAACGTCATGCTTTTCAAAAAGCCGCGCAGATTCATCAACCGATAAATAATCAGTCGTATTAATGAGAATATCAAAAGCGAAAAAAAGGTTGTTAGGGCTATAATAAATACCTTTCTGAACTTTAGTCGCCATTTTATTTCTAGCAACATCTTGATGCGGATAAGCACCGCCAATGATTTCACCAAAAACGGTGATTTGATTCAAATTTTTGTCCGCAGTTTTTAATTCATTCCAAATAGCCTTAATTTTTGGAGCAAGATCAATAAGTAGCACATCATGCTTATAAAATATTTCACCTTCATCAAGCAGTCCTGAACGTTTGGCTGTAGCAATAGTATCACCATCCATTGTCCAAAAACTAACATTAGCACCATGCGCTTTTTCTTGCACGGCATAAGTGTGCTCTGCAAATTCGTGCAATTTGATTTGATTCAAAACTTCTTCGCGATAAGTGTTTTCTATTGAATTGTATTTCTTAAACATGATAATTTAATTGTGATTTTTTAAGACGCCTATAGATTCTCAACGTTGCCTTTAAAGAACTTATTCCGCCCGAATTGGGTTAAAAACTCGTATCGCATTGTAAATCGTTTCATTGTGATGAAAATTAGTTTAAATTTGAATCTTGTCAATTTAAAAATAGATAAAAAAAGAAGGCTTAAATAATGGGATTAAATATTTTCTACTTCTTGTTAATGTACACGGGATATCTTTTTCTGTACAACCTATCTATGTTTATACTAGCGCGGTTCTATGGAGTTCAAGTTGAGAAATTTTATATCTGGTTTGACACTTGGTTTCGTGTTTTTCGATTTAAAATAGGACAGACTGAATATGGGCTGGGTTGGCTTCCTTTAGGCGGATACATCAAGATTTCAGGAATGGTTTTAGAAGAAGGTGAGCAACTTGAAACATTTCATTTTAAAGCCATTTCACCGATTAAGCAAATCTTCACAATATTGGCTGGTCCTGTCATCTGTTTAATTATTGGCGTTTATGTTTACATGTTGAAATTAGATGCAATTCCTTCAAATTATTATGTTTATACTATTGGTTTCTTTTTATCAATTTTAGTTGTATTGATCATTTATGGTCAAATTGCTGCACGCATACTCTTAAAAAAATCAGACCATTCAAAAACAAATATAGATACAAAAGTAGCGATCATGTCATGGGTTTTTATAGCTGTATTGCTGCTAATCTCCATTTTCTACATCCAAGCATTAACTCCGTTTTTTGATGAATTGAAAGCAATGTTTAACGGTGAGCAAGAGCTCTCATTTTCCAGCTTAAATAAAGACAGTTGGTATACGATCATAGCTTTTTTTGGTGTGTGGTTTTATCTTTCAAACATACTTCCATTGGGCGGCTTAAATGGCTCTTTGGTGGTCTCATCATTATACCAAGCTGTTACGGGTGAACAAATTCCTGATAAACTGACAATGTATTATCGTTTAATTACTCTCCCAATAATAATGGGCGTATATATTTATTTGCTGTATTTGCTGTATTTGCTCTTTTTTTAAGCGGGGATACGTCGAAAATAGGTGGGTTTTAAGACACAGTTTTGTTTTAAATACGCATTACCGAATACGTTCCCGTTATAATTGATTCATTAATAGGTGTTTACGTTGAATTAAAAATTTCCAATTCCTACCACTAACTATTTGCATAAATTGCTGGAAAACACTATCTTTGCAGCCCGTTTAACGGTAAACGGACCGATTCCTGATCGGAACTTTATTTATAACCTCTCAATAATCAGGCAATTGAGATACAAAAATTAATGCCAAAATGGCTGAAGAAAAAACAAACAAAGAAGAAGTTTCTGAAGAAGCAACTGCAAAAGTTGAAGAAACTGTTGAAGCGACAACTGAAGCAGTAGTAGAAGAAACTGTAGAAGCTGTGGTTGAAGAAACCGTAGAAGCAGTAGTTGAAGCAGCACCAGTTGCAGAAGCGAAAGTTGAAAAAGTAGACGTTAAAGCTGAAGCTCCGGCAGAAGCACCTGTTGAAAAAGAATTCGATTGGTACGCTTACGAAAACGACGGACACAGTCCTGCAGAGATTGCAGAAATGACTGAAATCTATGACGGAACCTTGAATTCAATTCAGGAAAAAGAAGTTATTGATGGAAAAGTTATCATGTTAACACAAAAAGAAGTTGTAGTGAATGTAAACTACAAATCAGAAGGTGTTATTGCGATTAACGAATTCAGATACAACCCAGAATTAGCGGTTGGTGATACTGTTGAGGTATTTGTTGAACAATTAGAAGACAAATATGGACAATTAGTATTGTCTCACAGAACGGCACGTACGCACAGAGCTTGGCAACGAGTAAATGACGTATTGAAAACAGGAGAAATCATTACAGGTTTTGTTAAATGCAGAACTAAAGGTGGCTTAATTGTTGACGTATTTGGAATTGAGGCATTCTTGCCAGGTTCTCAAATTGATGTGAAACCAATCCGTGATTACGATCAGTTTGTAGGAAAGAACATGGAGTTCAAAGTTGTTAAAATCAACCACGAATTTAAAAATGTTGTTGTTTCTCACAAAGCGCTTATCGAAGCTGAGTTGGAAGAGCAAAAGAAACAAATTATCGGTGGTCTTGAAAAAGGTCAAGTATTGGAAGGAACTGTTAAAAACATTACATCTTACGGAGTCTTTATTGACTTAGGTGGTGTTGATGGTTTAATTCACATTACTGATCTATCTTGGGGTAGAGTTAATCACCCAGAAGAGATTGTATCATTGGACGAGAAGATCAATGTTGTAATTTTAGACTTTGATGATAACAAGAAAAGAATTGCACTAGGATTGAAACAATTACAACCACATCCATGGGATGCGTTGGATGATTCAACAAACGTTGGTGACAAAGTAAAAGGTAAAGTTGTTGTAATCGCTGATTACGGTGCATTTATCGAGATTGCTGCTGGTGTTGAAGGATTAATTCACGTTTCTGAAATGTCATGGTCTCAGCACTTAAGAACTGCACAAGACTTTATGAAAGTTGGAGATGAGGTTGAAGCGGTTGTTTTAACTTTAGATAGAGAAGAGCGCAAGATGTCATTAGGTATTAAGCAATTAATGCCAGATCCTTGGGCTGATATCGAAACTAAATACCCAGTAGAATCTAAGCACAATGCAGTGGTTAGAAACTTTACTAACTTCGGTGTATTTGTTGAATTAGAAGAAGGAGTTGATGGATTAATTCATATTTCTGACCTTTCTTGGTCTAAGAAAGTGAAGCACCCATCTGAATTCTGTAAAGTTGGAGATAAATTAGATGTTGTCGTTCTTGAATTAGATCGTGAAAACAGAAGAATTTCTCTAGGACATAAACAATTGGAAGAAAATCCATGGGATGTGTTCGAAACAACTTTCGCTGAAGGTTCAACACACCAAGGAACAATTATTGAAGAGAAAAAAGACAAAGCTGCAATCGTATCTTTACCTTACGGTGTTGAAGGAATCTGTCCTAAGAAACATTTAAGAAAAGAAGACGGTACAAATGCTGTTGCTGAAGAAACACTTGAGTTTAAAGTGATTGAATTCAACAAAGATGCACGCAAAATTGTTGTTTCTCATACAAGAATGTTCGAAGCTGGTGAAGATAGACCTTCTACTTCTACAACGAAGAAGAAAGCTACTACAACTGGTGGTGGAAACAAAGGCGGCGGAAACAAAGCTGTTAATGCAATCAATAGTTCAAACGAAAAAGCCACTTTAGGTGATTTGGATGCACTATCAGCATTAAAGTCTGAAATGGAAAAAGGAGAGAAGTAAGAAACTCGAATTTTTAAACTATACTAAGTCCCGTCGTTCATTTTGATCGACGGGATTTTTTTTACCCAAATCCAAAACCTTTTGATTGAGAATAGGATGGAAGATTTATATTTGATTGGAATTTTTTAAAAAAGCATTAAATTTATAACATGAAACTTAGAATATTAGTAATGTGTTTGTCCGTTGTACTTCTTGCTGGAAGTTGCAAAAAAACACCAGGGTGCACAGATCCTGCAGCAGTCAATTATGATAAAGCTGCAAATGAGGATGACGGTTCATGCGAATTGAGTTATACTGAGGATATCTCCTTTTGGTTTAATGAGAGTAGATCAACAACGTATCTTTCAGCCGGTGTTGTCAGTTTAACAGTCTATTTAGATGATGTTTCGGTCGGAACAATTGATCCAAACGAATGGGCGATTGGACCAGAGTGTTTTGGCGAAAATAGATTGACGATAACTTATGATATGGGTCTGGAAACGTCTAAAAACGTTGAGTGTATCATCCGTGATCAAAGCGGTGTGTCACGCTTTAATAAGAATTTAACGGTTGATGCCAACGAATGCCAAAGTGTACAATTGCTTTAATAAAATGTGAAATGAAAAGGCTTGCAATAAGCAATTCAAATTATTTTTTATATCAAGGTTACTTTACGTAAAACCCAACATTAATAAGCATGAATAATAAAACCTTAACCAGACTTTTGGCACTAGTCTTATGTCTTGGCTCTTTTACTATCGCTTGTAAAAAAGGAGAAAATGATCCTGCGTTATCGCTTAAAACACGCAATAATCGCTTAAAAGGTGCTTGGGAACTTGTTAAATTAGACGAGCAGCGCGAAAAATCTGGAGAAGGTCTTAGTCTTGGAGAAGCCTATACTTACGAATATTCATCAAGCCGCACAATTGAAGATGGAGTAGAGAATTATAAGCGAACGTCTGTAAGTCTTTTTGAGGGAGATGAACCAAGTCCATTGGATTGCACATATGTTCGAAATATATATCAAGAACGTGATTTTCAAAAAAATGGAATCTTTACACAGTTTTCTATCATTGAAAATGATACGAATACAAGTTATATTGAATGGTATTGGTTGGATCAAGAAAAGAAAAAGTCGGGACTTTTGCTTAACGGAACGCTGTTTCAAGTAGATCGTCTAGCAAAAGATGAATTGATATTAAAGCGGGATGTTGTAGAGTATGTGGAAGCGGATACTTCCCCTGGTTTTTCCTACGTTAGTAGCGATATTTATAGCTATACGGCTCTTTATAAAAAGAAGTAACTCGCGGAATTGAAGTGCCTCTATCACTTCGAAATAATGAATTAAAAAAAGAGCTTTTCCATTATGAAAAAGCCCTTTTTAATTTTTTAGTACTATCTGCGCCATTTAAATAAATCATCAGTAGCGGTACCACCTTTTATTTTATTAGCATTTTTAAGTGTTAAGACCTTATCGCCTTTTTTTATAATAGCAATGCTTTTTACTTTTTTCATAATTTAAATTTTATTTGAAGAAATTTAAGATTGGAACGATAATTCGCCCAATAAATTTGGTGTTAATCGTGTGTTTTGACTTATCTCTATTCCCATAAATCATCAGTAGCTGTATAGCCAAGTAGTATTTTTTTTGCTCTGTAAAGCTCTTTCGTGACTTCTGGATTTGAGCCTCTTCCTTTTACTTTATCAGTACTTGTCAGAATTAATGATTGATTAATATTTTTTATTAATGCAATGCTTTTTACTTTTTTCATAATTTAAACTTTAGTGGATTAAATTTAAGATAGGAATAATAATTCTATTTAAGAGCTATTTGACATTTATATTAGGTCCTGAGTGTTCGTAACCCAAGACTGTAAACTATTGTTATGTAAGGTTTTATAAGTTTTTGAATGGCAGGTTTATCAATCAATTTTCTAGCCGCTACCTCCATAAATCATCTGTTCCAGTATAGCCATCTAATATCTGGGTCAAATTTTTAACTTGATTTTTAAATGAATTTTGAGAAATTTTTTGAGTGGGAAGAAATACTTGAGTATGAATCTCGCTCAGGTCATGATAAATAGAGCTATACCGCGCGTTTTGAAAAGATTAACTAAACAACGTGCACGTCTGCTTATTCTACTGTAAATCGGTAGTACAAATCTTCGTAGATATCAATTGCTGACACGGCAGGCCTATTCAAGTACCTATCAGGGTCATCATAATAGCCCTCATTTCCATATATATGCAAAAAGTATATTCCCTTTTTGTAAGAAGCGAATGAAATGCTTAAGGGGTCATAATCCAAAATTCCTTCTTTATCAAATTTACCTTCTGTATCATATATTTCATAAGAATAATAGCCAGGAAATTCGTTTTTAGGATCATTGGGAGGGTAGTGTAGGTTCAAATTGTTTTCTTGCAAAGGATAAATATTACCTTCAGACTTTCTCAAAAGTGCATGTATTGGTTCGTTAGCTTTTGGTAAGCGATTAATGTGTGAATGAACCCATTTTAAACGCTTATTAAAAAAAGAGAGTAATGCGCTAACTTCTTTATCCAACGTTTCGTGCGTCTTAAGGTTGGATGGAAGTTCGATCGTTCCATTATTCCAAAGTACAGAATCTTGCTTATAATATGGACGCACTATTGACGTTAAAGAATCTGCGATTGATTCAATACTTTTACTTGGTTGATAGAATAAGACACCTAATGCTTGCAGTCGATCTGCACAGGCTTTCTTATATGCGTTCGAATTGGATAATGAATTCCACCAATAGAGAACATCATGTTGGGGCGTTTGAGATTGATAGATATAAGACCATCCTGTATCTGTTTGAAAAAAGGGTTTCTTTGTATTTGCAAAAGCCAAATCATAATCCCATTGCGGGCCAATGGATAATTGCGTCTCATTAGTTGGTTTTCTTGATTGGATCATCAAATAAAGATTAGCAATATAGGCATCTGGATTTTTGGTCAATTCAGAGATTAAAAAATAATCGATAAAACTCTGCAAATCAATTCCACAATCTTGGCAAGATTTAATCAAATTACTTTGCGCGTGAATTTTTGCAAGGCATTGACTTAAATCAGTCAATTTGCCAGACAATATGGAAAAGTCTGATTTATTAGCTTTTTTTAGTTTCGGATAAATAGATTTAAAAGAGATCATTGTTCCTGACAAATACGAATGGCTGGTAGATTGGTAGAGAAAAAAGGCTTTTTTACTATCCCAATAGCGCCCCATTTTGAATAAATAGTTGGAATTAACTAAACTATCTTGTTTAATGTTTACACGATCTTCAGCCACCTTGACTTTTTCGCATATCAAATACAGACCTTGAAATTCGTCATTAATATATAAATTGAGATAGCGATAGTCAGGTGACCAATAACCCATTTTTTTCCAGCATTCAAAAATAAGCGCATTTCTAATGTAGGAACCGTCAAATGCCATGCTATTAAGAACAAAATCATCACCGGGTTTCATTCCAAAAATTGCCGTTTTAATTGCTTCACCTGCTTGATCTCGTATTTCAAAATCGAAGTTCTTTTTAGGGTGGCGTCTGCTTGATTGACCATGGTATTCAATACCGGCATTAAATTGATTTAAAAATTCACCGTTTTCGAAAGTTTGAAACTGAACTGTTCCTTTTTTCTTCGAAAACGGACCATATTGGCCATATTGTTCATTGTCAGCATTAAATGGATTGAAAAATTCACCATTTTCAAAAAGTTGAACCTGATTCTTCCCTTTTTTATTGATAAAAGTGGAATATTTACCCGTTACTATGATCCGCATCTCAAGCTGTGCATAAAGAGTAGGCTGCAAACACAATAATAAGGTAATCACAAGGAGCTTCATTCAATTTTTTTTATTCTTGTTGTATTTCCGACCAGACACTATTTATAAAGATAAGCTAAAAAATGAAATTTAATTTTGTTCCATATCCGATCAAACATTAATTAATTTTTTACCTTACACGACCTAACGAACCTAATCTTTAAGCTATGAAAATTTACAATGCAATCATTATTGTCTCACTATTTGTACTCTCATCATGTGGTACCGTAAAAGAAGTCGTTACAACAACCGAAGACGTTATCAATCAATCTAAGGAGCAAGTTTATCAGTCTGCCATTGAAAATGCCATGTCGCCAGCGCCGGATAAAGTCTACAATAATCTAATCGCCATTAATCCACAAAATGAAAACTTAACGTGGCAAACAATTGACGGCGAAGAATATGTTTTGATGGTCAGTTGGAAAGGAAATGCCTCTTACTATGAACCTTATGTTGACTCCAGTGTTTATAATACAGGACCATACGAAATATGGGTAAGCGCTTCACCCGAATTATTGACTGTTTTTAGTCAAGATGAAGTATTGGACACAAACTTACGAATAAAGCAAATGCTTGGATTACCACCAAGTTCAACCTATAATTATTTTGTCGAGTTTTGGGTGAAACCGGCTGATTTGTTCCGACCATGTGCGGATAATGAAATAACAGATCAAAAATGTGATTTATGTTTCCCAACTCCTACCGATTCAACCTATATAAATTGGATCAATAGTAACAGGGTTAGCCGTTACTATGATTGTGAGCTATCTAATAAATATCCTTGGACACAATTGGGATACACTTATGATTGGAATGTTAAAAACTTGGATCATGTAGGTTTAAGTGAATTTGTGATTAAGCCAAATGCGAATATTATTGTTGAGGCCGTTTATCCTACGGCGGCTTATTTGCAAAAGTCCAGCGTCAAAGACTAATATTTTTGTTAATTTCATGTCTTTAGAAATCTACGCATAACGACATCACATTTATGGCTTCAAATTTAGAGCAAAAACAAAAGAAAAAATTCCCATTGCACCTCAAAATTCTGATTGGAATGATTGCTGGTGTAATTTTCGGAATTGTGATGATTGGAATTGGTGAACCTAGTGGAGTAGAAATTGCGGAGGCCGAAAAAAACAAAGCGGCCCTAGATGTTACATTTGAAGAATTATTAGTCAGTCAGGCTGAATTAGCGGAATTGAATACTGTGCTTTCAACTACAAAAGCCCCAATTGAAAAGTTTCAGGAGAGGGAAGAACTTCAGAAACAAATTGAGGTCTTGAGCAATCGGATTTCTGACCTACAAATGGTGTCGCGCGCAGGCATGTCTAAAGGGAAACAATTTGTAGTTGATTGGATAAAACCTTGGGGTAAAATCTTCGTGAATTTGCTAAAACTTATTGCTATTCCATTAATCGTTGCTTCCTTATTAAAAGGAATTTCAGATTTAAAAGATATTTCGAAATTTAGAAAAATAGGAGGGCGTTCAATCCTTATTTATGTTGGTACAACCATTGTAGCAATTTGCATTGGCCTATTAGCCGTCAATATAGCGCAACCGGGTAATGGTATTTCAGATGAAACGATCAAAACCATGACAGATACCTATGCAGGAAATTCTGGGATCACATCAAAACTGGCAACCGCCGATTCGCAAATTAATAGCGGCCCGCTTGATTTTGTTGTAGATATGGTACCGTCAAATTTATTTGGTGCATTAAGCGACAATGGTAGTATGCTTCAAGTGATATTTTTCATCATCTTTTTTGGAATTGCCATGTTGCTTATTCCAGAAGATAAATCAAAGCCAATTAAAGACTTTTTTGATGGGCTGAATGATATTGTTTTAAAAATGGTTGATTTGATCATGCTCGCCGCACCTTATGCCGTGTTTGCATTATTGGCAACTGTAGTTGTTTCTTCAGAAAGTCCAGAAGTGTTATATGCATTAATATGGTATGCCTTAACAGTCGTATTTGGACTATTGGTGATGATCGGCTTTTACTTATTGCTTGTTGGTTTAGTAGTTAAAAAGAATCCATTATGGTTTTTAAAACAGTTGGCACCTGCTCAACTTTTAGCATTTACAACAAGTAGTAGTGCTGCAACATTGCCGGTAACAATGGAAAGGGTGGAGGAGCACTTAGGCGTTGAGAAAGAGGTCTCATCATTTGTATTGCCAGTTGGTGCAACAATTAATATGGATGGCACAAGTTTATATCAAGCCGTTGCAGCCGTATTTATTGCACAAGCTTTAGGTGTTGATTTGACTTTAATGGATCAAATGACCATAATTATAACTGCTTTAATGGCTTCTATTGGATCAGCGGCTGTGCCTGGCGCAGGAATGGTCATGTTAGTAATTGTATTGCAAGCTGTAGGTAAATTTACACCCGAACAAATTGCAATTGGTCTAACACTCATCTTCGCAGTTGATCGTCCATTAGATATGTTACGAACTACGGTTAATGTTACTGGTGATGCCACCGTTTCAATGATTGTTGCTAAATCACTAGGCAAGCTCAAAGATCCGCAGCCAAAGGAATGGGATGATAATATAGAGAATTTGCATAAGGGAGGTTGATCGAATTATCAATTCAAAAGGGTAAATAATTTTTCTTTTGCCTATTTACCTGGCTAAAATCATTTTAAATTCATTCAATATAATTGCTGTGGCACCCCAAACTATTTTTTCTTCTAGTAAAAAAGCAGGAATGTCTTTCATCCAGGCACCATTTTTCATCTGAATCTTTGTTTGTGTTCTGCTTTCGTCGCTCAATAAGTCGCCAGTTGAGCAATGTAAAACAGATTTAACTTCACGCGGGTCAGGCACCAATGCAGGCATATTGTTTGTAAATCCAACATAAGGGTGAATGAGAAAATTACTAACTGGAATATACACGTTGGTCATTTGACCTAGAACTTCGACATTACCGGGTGGTATTCCAATTTCTTCGTGCGTTTCTCGTAATGCCGTTACGCGAGTAGAGCCATCTTCAGGTTCTGTTTTTCCGCCAGGTAAACTAATTTGGCCCGAATGTGTTCCGTTATAATCTTGCCGTTCTGTTAAGATAAAGTGAAGTTCATCTTGCTGATGATAGAGTAAAATTAAAACAGCCGAGAGTTTGTAATCAACGGGTTCTTTTAGCGCTTCAGATGCCGTAAGACGAAACGGAATCATGTCTTTGTGCGCTATCTCCCCAGGTAGGTCAGTTAATTCTTGGCGGATGTCTTTTATTAATTTCATTTTTATTGGATGTTGTAAAGCTAATCATTATCAATGCACAATGTTTCAATTATTATAAGGATCTGGCATAAGTGGACGAATAAAGCAAGTACAACTAAATTTCAAAAATGAAGTCAAGTATTCAAGTTTGCCACAACAAGAACGTCAGTTCGAGTGATTTTAATCAATTGCCTTGCAATTAATTAAAATCGTATCGAGATTCTGTGTTAATATCCTAATAAAAATATGATTATTTTTAAACTTCTAAAGGAAGATTTATTCTATCCTGCGTAGGGCTCGGATTTTTCTGGGCTCTACTTTTTTCAAAATCAA
>WTCE01000180.1 GCA_013138735.1 Crocinitomix sp.
GAAAAATAAAGTAAGCTACTACTGAGGAAAATGGAAGGGCGGCAAATAAAAAGCAAAAAGCCAACCCTTTTTTTGGATTGGCGTTTGCTTTTTATTTATCTGTGGGATTTTCCGAAGACCTTATAAACCGTTTAATGAATCTCTATTATTCAGATAATAACTAAATTCTTCAGAATTCAAAAGTCCATTTTCAAATTTATATAAATACTCTCCTTTATGATAAATCGTATCTTCTCCTTCAATCGATACATGATATTCATCTTCGTAAGATGTCTTAATAATATCCATAACTCCTGAGTTGGAATGGGTGGTCTTCGACAGACTCACAAGTCTGATGTAGGAGCGATCCAAGTTAGACTCTGAAGTTAATACAATATTAGTATCTTTATTCAGCCCCACCCACTCGATTTGCAGAATATTATCACCAATTCTCCACTCTTGGAAACTTACAATGGAATCAAAATCAACAAATGGGTTGTACCATTTTGTGTAGACTGCGGCAGGAGTGCTTCTTTCGTTTGTATCATTCTTACATCCTGCCAAAGAAAGACAAAGAATAATGAAAACTAAAAAATTATTGAGAATATTATTCATAAGGCATTTCGTTTGATTCTATAGTTTGCCTCCACTCTTCGTAAAGCTTAAGTGATGTTGTTGATAATGTAATTCTTCGGTCGGCATTATTATGTTGCATAATAACTTTATACACTGGAGGAAGTTGATTACCATCAGAATCTAGATAACCCGATCTAAGATCTACAGAAAACGTAGTGCCCGTAATATAATTATCAGCATAAGCCGGGGTTTTGGTTACAATGTAATCAAACTCAGCTCCATTAATCGTTCCTGAACCTCGGAATGACCCTCCTGATGTGCCATCACCCCAAAAGATAGCGTCATAACCGTCGATAACATATTGACCAGCCGCATCAATAAAATTGTCCGTAGTTTTGACTTCTTTTTTTGGCATTTTAAAGACAATGAAGTTCTCCATGTGATGTTTAACATGAGCAGTCGAATGTTCTACATACCATGCATTGGCAATTAAATCATTAACGACGATTTCTGGATCTAAAGCTAAATTACACATGGGAGGTAATACTACTGGAGGGATGTAATTTAAGTTTAGTCTATCTCCAACATTAACATTTAGATGCTTCCAAGATTCATGATTTACTTCCATATTGAATACAACCATTGTGGGTACACCACCATTTATATAAACTTCTTTGTTAGCCGAAACTATATCAGTCCAATGTACAACATAATTTGCTGGAAGCGAATATTCATGAATAGCTTGGTTTTCAGGATCATTTAAAAATTCTGCCACTTGTGAAGGCCCGTCTCCATCTTGAACGTCGTATCCAACTAATTGACCATTTTCAACAACAGGCTCTAACCCTTCAAATTCTCTAGCATCTATTACCCGATTACCACTGAACGCATACTGACTATAATAAGGATATTTAGCCGCCAACGGATCAACCGCAAAAAACCTCCCAATCCTAGGATCATGCATACGATACTTATAATTAACAGAATTCCCTTCACCCTTCACTTCATCATCCATCTCCTGTCCTTGGAAACCATAACGATAACCCGAACCATCCGTCTCACTCCTAAGTGTCATCCCATAAGGATAATACTCAGTAGTAGAAGTCACATCCGCATCATAATAATCAACGTTAGTGCCGTCTGTCGTGGTGGCTAACTTCCGATCAGATGTGGTAGCCAACACATTTCCTAAGTGGTTAGACAGTTCATACAAAAAGCTCCAATTTCCGCGCGCGCACGATTCCCCCTTTACACAGGTTCACTTTTTTAAAATTCAAAGAACGTTTTCTTATATAGTAAAAATAAGTTTTTTTGAATCAATGCCTCAATATTTGCGCGCTTTTTTCGCGTAAATATCGCCACGTGTGTTAAAAGCGATCTTTCAAGGTTGAAAAATCGCTTTTTCAGGTAAACTATTCTTGTTTTAAGTTCTCAAACAAGACGCTTAAACCTTCACTTTCACTAATCAAGCTGATGTTATTTATAACATGTGCTAAATAACGAATAGTAAGCGGCAAATTGATTTGCGACTCATATTCATGCAATGCTGCTGTATTAGAAATTCCGTTGACCAATGCCAAACGAATAAAATTTAACTCTTCGTAATTTTTAACAGGAATTTTAAGGAAAAAATTGTTGTCTTTATCTTGCTCTAAAGTTTGACAATAATCAACTATAAAGTCTTTGGTATCTATTTTTTTGGATTTCATTTTTTGCGTGTTTAAAACTATTATTTACACACGACCAAAAAGGTGGCGCGTGAGACTACTACCCTTAGTTTAAGGCCCGCAAAAGCCTGTGTAGAAGGACAGAATAGTCCACGCACCATGTATTTGAATTACATAGATACGTAAAACTTTCTTTTTCCTTATTCTTTCTACATATAAAATTTGCGGTTTCAAACTAAGAATAAGCTTTGTAAAGCTATTTCAATATTTTAGATCCCTCTAAGGACTATTATTTCCAATCATAAGTCTATTTTTAAGTTAACGGGGTTAATTTTCTTTAGTAAAAGTCGCTCGCGACCTAGGTTCGGTTTTGGGTATCAATCCATCCTTTAAAATCATCCCATTCCTGCATAGCTTGTTCATAACTACTTTGAGCAGGATTTTGCTCAAACTCTTCCATTCTCGAAGTGTTGATTTTAAAATATTGTCTTTTTTGTTTAGCTACATGGTCTAGAATTACAAAACCATGATAAACCAAAGGTTTAAGCAATCTTTTAACCCCACTTATGGAGTGCGGAAGTTTGAGCGAAACAATTAAATGTGTGAATAACTCTAGCCCAAATTTCTCATGTAATTCTGCCAAGAAATTGTAATGCGCATCCGATAGCTTAAACTCATACGGACTGATTAAATAAAGTGCATTATAAAAATCACTGCGGCTTGCTAAAAGCATTCCATTTTTTTGATCTCTATCTTGGTGATTGATCATTGCCAATGATTTGGTAAGATCATTTATCAGCACTAAATCTGTTGCGTTAAAACGATCACCGAGCCTGTTTAAATCACCATCAAAAGTATGTTGTACTTTTTGAGTTGGATATAAGAACCGCGTTATTCGAATAAGTTCATAGACATAGCGGATTTTAATATTTTTTATCATTTTGTTAATCTTTAAATTAGTTTTGGGGTATACCTTTGTTAAAATCAGTGGACGGGTGGACGGTTGCCTACACAACCAGTAAACACTACTATTTAACCGTCCATTTTGGGTGTTGTTTTCCTTGTACGTTTTGGGCGATTGTTCTTTTTTATGTTATCCAAAGCTTTGTTCAACTCATTATCCAAATGGCTTTGCAGTTCTTTATATTCTTGATAACTGACCACTTGATATTGATTAGCTTTCTTGCCTTTAACCTTTTTCATTTTCAAATAGTTATTATCCATCAAAGCATAGTGATACCGTTTAACTCTTGTTAAAGACATTTCTAACCCATAGCTGATATCGGTATGGGTAAACGTATTGCGTTTTTTTCTTTTCAAATAACTTTTAAGCTGTTCAAAATAACTGCGGACAGCAGGACTTAATTTGTCTGATTTTTTTAGCAAAATATCTTTCATCAGGACATTTGCGTTTTGAATATCTTCAATCGTAGTTTCAATCCACTGTTCACCTGTCTCTTTGCTGACATGCAATGTCCGTTGCGCTTGATGTAAGAATGTAACCGCCTCAATAAAATGCAAGTAATGCGCGTTAGTTCTGCGCGGTTTAAAAACAGATTTAGGCAATACAAGCTGACTAGCAAAGGGATTAACAACCTTTAGAGGTTCTAAAATTCGTTGTGAATTCTGCAAAAGCACTTTCGCCTGTTCCTGCGCTACCTCACCCCTAGTGCCCGCCGAAATTGTTCGCTGATAATCCATGATTAATTGATCTTGATCCTCAGAATCATCAATATAAATCAAAAAGCTACGGTTGCTATTATCTTCGTATATCTGCTCTTGCGTTGTGCAACCCGCAACGCAAACAGGACCATAAACGGTGCGACTTGTTGTACGTAAACCCTGCCGCGTCTTTTCTACAAAAGTTTTGGTGATATACTTTTTACTTTGAAGCTCACGCAATGGATAAAGGACGCGCTTTGCGCCGTCCAAATCTTCAATAAGTAACAACTTATGACTGAGTTCATTTGGTTTGAAATAATAAAAACTGCTAGGAGATAGATCCGTTATACTCATACAATCCTCAGGAGGAAGTAGCGCAGCTACGGACTCCTGAAGATGTGATTTACCTGTACCACTTGCACCCATTGAAATAATATGCAGCGGATTCGCCATCAGCCGCGAAGTGAAAATAATATACATCAGCAGTCGATTATCGACCTCTCCTATTACACCGCCCTTTCCAATCAAATCATTAATATCTGAAAGCAGATTTTTACTACACAATAACTGTTTGGCGGCCTTCGCCTCTTCAGGTGTCAACTCCTTTTTAACAACAGTGGTTTCTTTGGCTTCTTGAATCGCCTTAATCCGATAATCTTCCAACAAATTAACCAATTGCCCAACCACAGGGTACATATAGCTGCTAGACATCTCAAAACGTTCCGCGCATTTACGGACAAGTTTTGTCAAAGCATCATCATTATACAAATCTAGATTATGGCGAATCACCTCCTGATCGAAGCGAACACGAAGCGTGACGCGTAAACGGTCAAGCCCTTCCATTCGGATTCCGCCTAAAATATCAAAGCATAGTTTTTCATGTTCCCAAACGATAAAGTCGGGATTATCCGTGTTTAAAACACTCATTTTTTCACAAGTTTTAATTAATAAAAGTGGGGTTGAAAAATTATATTTGGAGGCTGTGTTTTACTACTACAATATACTGATTTTCAGTTGATAAAACAAGTTTAAATAGCCGATTTAATCAATTAAAAATCAGACAATTAACGACCGAAAACAAGCCCTTTAGCCCCCGTTAAAAAGGCTCCGCACCAAGCGCCTTTAAATGACCGAGTAACTTAAAGAGCGAACGCCGTTTGTTTAAATTGAACGAATAATTAAGCACTAAAACCTTGATTGCCGAAAAATGGGCAGCCAACTGCTTTTGGCTACTGTTTGCAAAAACAACGTGCAAAACATGCGGCGGAGAATCCAAATAAAAATTACGCTGCAAAAGCGGAACGGGCTTGATTAAGGCACGATTACAGATTTTCGGAGC
>WTCE01000109.1 GCA_013138735.1 Crocinitomix sp.
TTTTCGATTCAATAGAAGGAATCACAGGAAATCAATTTTGACGAAGCTAATCGACAGAATGACAAATCTTAAACCTATTACCAAAAGGGAGATTCAAAATCTCGCGACTTAAGTGCGTAACCCTATTGACCAATTTCTTTTTAAACTGTAATGGGGATTGATTTATCTGGAATAGTTGGATTGATCGGGCGCGAGTGTTGATGGATTTACAAGCACGAAAATTGTTTTGTGTTAGGGATAGCAGCGATAGCTCGGCAAAACCTTTGGCGACTTTAGCGAATAGCCCGCCCTTGAAAAGGGAACACCCAAGAAAAGAGCAAAGAAAAAAGAGCAATAACCCTAAAGTTACCGCCCTCTTTACAAACTAAACGAAATATTTTTAATCTCCGCTCAATGCTTTGTCGCGTTCGCGCCTTGCAAGACGATTACGCAAAATTCTTGCATAATTCTGTGCTTGTTTAATATTATAGTCTGAATAAGCTTTTTGTGCCATTTCCAATGCGCCTTCAACGTCTCCCTGAATTTCTTTATAAATGGCCATGTTATAATGCGCTCTACCAGCAACTTTACGCTTAGGGCTGTCTAAATCTTTTTCCCACATTTCTGCCGCGCCATCCCAATCGCCTACTTCTGATCTTCTTTTGGCTATTTTTAAATTTTGACTTCCTTTATTAAAATAGTCTCGCCAAACTCTAAAGCTTTGCGGTTCAATTCTTCTTGCGTAAAAACGGCCAATTTCATTGCTCAATTGTGTTACCGCTTGCCCTCGATTTAAGATAGTTGATAGCGCCTTTACAGGATTGATTCCGCTACCTCTTGAAGTAACACGATCGGTCATCCAAAACTCGTCTAAAATTAATTTGTTAACAGGATCATAGATACGCCAACCTGTTTTAATAATAGTGGTGACAGTTGCGTTATGTGTTGGTAAGGTTACCGAACCCAAAGGTGTGTTTTTTGTAGTTGTGCCAGTAGAATAGGATACTTTCGTATCTGTATCATAAACCTCTAATGCAATAAGAAATCCAACTTCGTTTTTTAAACACAATTTTTCAACTTTAAACCAGGGTAGTGGTGCAGGGAAAACATCAATTCCACCATTTTTAACAGTTAAACTGTCCATAATAGTTACAAATTGAAAACGTTGATTGGTTGTCAATTGGTCAAAAACACCTTGAACAGCCGCATTGGAGCCTCTAAGGTCCAAATCTCCTTCTAAAGTCAATCCATTCTCAATTGTTTCTAATATTTCTGATCCGCCTTCGGCAAAGCTTCTGTTAACCACACCACCACGATCGTACATTTTGTCTAAATGAACAGCTGGGGGTTCGTTTACAGTGAGATAAACACGTTGTGTACAGGAAGTAATTAGCACGGTAATAAATGCTATACTTAAAATGTAATGTTTTTTCATAGTGTTGGAATTAGAGCAACATTACTGTTTAATTGAGGGTAGAATAATGCAGCGTGGTTCATAAAATGTTTTAGATTTTAGAACGAAAATACAAATTTGATGCCTAAATCTTTTAAATAGGGTTAAAAGAAGTTTTTTGTTGATTTTAAACAGAAAGTTAATTGAACGATTAAAATTGAGAGCATTATTAGATATAGATCGGCTTTATTCTCTCGCGGTCTTTTATAAATGCCTTAGGTTTTATTATATTCATGTTTTCAATGCGGTACTTGATTTATTTTTCAATAATTACAGTTTTCTTTTCCTGTAAGGAAGGAAAAGTTGGCGGAGAACTGAAACAACTTGAAGACCTTACCTTTGATTCTGGATTTAATAGTGAGAAAGGACAAATTGAAAAGTTTAATAATCAGGAATATTATTGCGTTGCAGATTATAGTAAACACAAGCAAATTTCACTTCATGAAATAGATTCAGATCTAATGGTTTCTGTTCCGCTAGATTCGGTCGTTCAATTAGGAGAAAAGATAATTGCTTATGAGGTGATAAACTTGGATACCATCATGATTTTGACCAAGTTTAACAGTCATTTATATTTTATAAATCAAACAGGGGCAATTTGGAAAACAATTGACTTTAGCCCATACTTTAAAAAAGGATCAGAATATGAGCTTATAAGATCTTCAACAGCATTTCATGTTAGTAATGGGAAACTTATTTTTTCTCTTGGTTATTCTCCTAATAATATTGATTCTTCGTTGTTTACCAATATTACGGATGCTGAAGCTTGGACTGTCTACCATAAATTTTCTCGAGCGGCTCCAAGCTTCCTCTTAGTGGAAGACGTTTTTGCGGATTCGCTTGAAGTTTCTTTTGAATTACCTCATTTTTTGAATCGTTATGTAGCTGATAATGAAATGTCAGAATCCGATCGATTATTTAATTTTTATGGAAATTTCGCCACTTTTATTAGCCCATTTACCGACACAGCATATATTATTAATACGGAAACATTTGAAATTGACGACTGGGTAAAAGTAGCGTCTGACAATACACAAACCAGCACAATTCCAATAACAACGCAAGAGCACGTTGATGACGGTTATGCGCTTTACATGGTTTATTTCATTGGAGGGCGAATCGTGAGTTTTCAATATGACAAGTATCGAGATTTGTTTTACTGCATTGTGAAGCATGCGCAAAAGGAATCGGCAGAGCCATGGTCCATTATAGTTTATAATGCGGATTTGGAATGTTTAGACGAATTTATAATGGATGATACGAAGTATGCCCCGCGTCTGTTTATTACAGAAGCAGGGCTTTTAATATCTCGTCTTAATGAATCTGATGCAGATAATTTTCAGAAGAACACTTTTACGTTATTTAATTATGAATAGTCGTTAGTCGATAGTCTTCAGGATATAGTGACACATAACACTTAAAACATAACACTTAACACTAACTATTTAATAGCAACAAAAATTTCAATTTTCCCATCCTTTGGATTGGTCGCTTCTTCGCCGTAAACTTCAAAATCGGCCATGTAAGTTCTGTTTAAATCAGTTTTCCAAATTGTATTCCAAGCGTCAAATACCGCACCTGCAGTTAAGTCACCTTCTGCTTTAAATACTGCATAATCACTTGTGGGAATATCAATTGCCTTAAATAGTGAAGGAACAGCTGCGCTTTCAGGAATGGCATAACCAATAAGTGCAGTATAGGGCGCTAAATGATCGCCTTCGTATTCGCAATAAACGCAATAAATTTCTTCTGAGACTTTATTCGGGAGTTGCGCACTGATGTTTTCTGACATAAACTTACCCCATAGAGCGGGTATGTCTTGTTCGGCTTTGCCTGGTGCATTTTGCGTTCGTATTTCAATTCCTACAATTTTTAATTGCGCTAATTTTTGCGTTTCCATAATCTTGTTTTTAATTTGAAACGAAGTTAGGGCTAGGGTGTGACAAGGGTGTGTCAAGAGTGTTTTTGAGCAGAAAAAAAAGATTGGCTAAAGTTTATAATCGCACTCCTAGTCCTATATGAAGCGGATTGCTACCAATTCCTATTTCAGTTGAGAGGAATAATTTGGATGAAAAATTGTGGTTGAAACCAAATCCAAGGCGAAAAGATGGAACTGGAAACCTTTGTTCAGATATGCCTGTAAAGTTTGGATATTCGAAAAAGAAAAGTGAAGGTTCTCCATCAATTGTATATGCTTCGTCGAGATATTTAACGCCAGCATTAAATGAAACGTAAGCTTGATTAGTAGCTGAGTTTACATAAAAATAGTCAAATCCTAAATTCGCCCGAATTTTTGTTACAGTTCGTTTGTGATATACTTTTACTCCTGTTTGTGGAACTGAAATGGGGTAATACTCATTATAGCCAACTCCTTTATGGATAAAATTGAAATCAAGACGCACTCCTATGCCTTTACCGGTCATGTAGTTAGCTTTTAGGCCAAATGCCACAGGAAGGCCTACTAACTTTGCATCTTCCCGCTTATAGAAATAACCTATCTTCAAATTAGGTTCCATTACTCCAATGCCAACATACGGAACAATTGAAAAACCACGGTTATGCGCTGTTGAGTCTTGTGCATTACTAGTTTTAGGTATGATTGAACAAACCAGCAGTATAATGACGTAAAAGATGGAGGAAGAATTCATAAGCCCGTTTAAGGTAATCAAATTAATTTGGGTTCTAGCCGAAATTATGGCATTCTGTTGAAGAGTATAAATGTAATAATTATAGACCTGTAAGGCACTATTATTTTGATCACAACAAAAAGAGGAGAATTAGCATGTGCCTTAAAATTTGGAATAATTGAACTGAGGTTAAAGATTATAATCGGATTCCAAGTCCTAATTGTAGCGGGTTGCTGCCAATTCCAACTTCAAATGAGAAGAATAGCTTCTTTGATAAATTACGTTTAACTCCTAAGGCAATTCTGAGAGCTGGACGAGCAAATTTTTCTTGATTTGTGCCTAACAAGAAGGGATATGCATAAAACACGGCTGCCTGATTCCCGTCTACTGTATAATTTCTATTCACATACTTTCCTCCAAGACTTAATGAAAAATAAGTCTTTTTGACGGCAGTATTTACAAAGTAGATATTGATACCAAGGAGTATTCTCAATTTAGTGCTTGTTCTTCGGTGATAGACTTGACGTTCTACTTCGTAGAAAGTTGATGGAACAGTGTTATTATAACTAACTCCAGTGTGTAAATAATTTAAATCGCACTTTATGCCATATCGTTCGTTAATGGATAATTCTCCCTTTAATCCGATTGCCATTGGTAATCCAGCCAATTTTGCATCTCCTCGCTGGAAAAGTAATCCAATTTTGACATTTGGATCTGCAACTCCCCATCCAGTATAAGTGGTAATTGAGAAGTTATTATTTTGATCGTCCTTTTTTTGCCTGTGGGCGCTAGTACTAAAAAACAGAATTAGTATTAGGACCGGAGTTTTGATATGTTTGAGTAAAATGTACATTTTAAGCGTTTCTTCTATTTATATACACGTTGATCGCTTTAGAATGGTTGGTTTCTTCTGGATACTTATACGGCGTTCTAATGGGAAGTGTATTTGCGCTTGTATTTGATTTTTCAACTTTACTTTAATATTTTCCTAGTTATGAGACTAGAAAGTAAATAGGTTAAACAAAAAAAGGAGGCGATTCAGATGAATCGCCTCCTTAATATTTATAGTAATTGATTTATTACTCAGCTAGTTTCTACTCCGGCTTTGGCAATAAAACTTTACGAGACAATTTGAATTTTTTCGTTTTTGGATCTTGTCCAATTACTTTAAATTTCAACATATCACCTTCTTTACATACGTCTTCAACTTTTTCAACACGTTTGTGATCTAATTCAGAAATGTGAATCAATCCATCAGTTCCAGGCATGATCTCAACGAAACACCCGTAAGCTTGGATAGATTTTACTTTTCCTTCATATTCAGCACCAACATCAACAGTTGGAGGGAATGCAATCATTTTGATACGTTTTAACGCAGCAGCCATATCGTCCGCATTTTTAGCAACGATTTGAACACTTCCTTCACCTTTATCATTTTCATCAATGGTGATGGTTGTATTCGTTTCTTTTTGCATTTCCTGAATGATTTTTCCACCAGGTCCGATAATTGCTCCGATACAATCGTTTGGTACGATTAATCCTTCAATTCTTGGTGCACTTGGTTTCAATTCAGTATTCGGCTTGTCTAATGTTTTTAAGATTTCTCCTAAAATATGTAAACGCCCCGCTCTTGCTTGCTCTAAAGCTTCAGTTAACACCTCATAAGGTAAACCGTCTACTTTAATGTCCATTTGACAAGCTGTGATTCCGTCAGCAGTTCCTGTTACTTTAAAGTCCATATCTCCTAAGTGATCTTCATCTCCTAAAATATCAGACAATACACAGTATTTACCTTCTTGATCAGTGATTAATCCCATTGCAATACCAGAAACTGGTTTTTTCAATTGGATACCACCATCCATAAGCGCTAATGTTCCAGCACAAACTGTTGCCATTGAAGACGAACCGTTTGATTCTAAAATATCAGATACTAAACGAATTGTATAAGGATTATCATCAGGTAACATGTTTTTCAATGCTCTTAATGCTAAGTTACCGTGTCCAATCTCTCTCCGCGATACTCCTCTAATTGGTCTAGCTTCTCCAGTTGAAAATGGAGGGAAGTTATAGTGCAATAAGAATTTCTCGAAACGCTTATCCGCCATAGTGTCAATCATTTGCTCATCCAATTTACCCCCTAAGGTAAGTGAAGTCAAAGATTGTGTTTCACCACGTGTAAATACAGCAGAACCGTGTGCAGATGGAAGGTAATCAACTTCTGACCAGATTGGTCTGATTTCATCCATATCTCTACCATCTAAACGAATTCCTTCATCTAGCATTACACGTCTAACTGCTTGTTTTTTCGTCTTATTAAAGTAATCAGATATAAACGGAGATTCCACTGCTAAAGTTTCTTCATCCAATCCATCTACATACTCTTTATAGATTTCTCTAAATAATTCAGATCTCTTTGCCTTATCCGCCGTACCTAAACGAGCAACAGCCATACATTTGTCATACGTTGCAGCATGAACCTTTGCTTTAATATCTTCATCATGTGTTTCGTGAGAATACTCACGTTTTTCAAGAGAAACACCAGCATCAGCCGCTAATTCTAATTGAAAAGCACATTGTTGTTTAATTGCAACGTGAGCAACTTTGATAATTTCAACAAGCTCAGCTTCTGAAATCTCAAGCGTTTCACCTTCAACCATTACAATGTTTTCTGCTGTTCCAGCAATGATAACATCTACATCTGATTGATCAAATTCTTCAAAAGTTGGATTGATTATCCAGTTTCCATCAACACGTCCAACTCTTACTTCAGACATTGGTCCAGCAAAAGGAAGATCAGATACAGCAATTGCTGCCGAAGCTGCAAATCCTGCTAATGAATCTGGCATGTTTATACCGTCATATGATATCAATTGCATCATTAACTGTGTATCTGCGTGATAATCACTTGGGAAAAGCGGTCTTAACGCTCTATCCACTAAACGCATTACAAGAATCTCATCATCAGATGGTCTTGCTTCACGCTTTAAATAACCACCTGGTATTTTACCACCAGCTGAGAATTTTTCTCTGTAGTCTACTGTAAGTGGTAAAAAATCCACCCCTGGTTTAGCGTCATGGTTTGACACTACTGTGGAAAGAATCATTGTTCCTCCACATTTTACAACAACTGATCCGTCAGCTTGCTTGGCGAGTTTTCCTGTTTCCACAGAAATCTCTCTTCCATTACCAACATCAATTGTTTTTGTTATTACATTCATATTTGTTTGTTTTGTGAAACGGTGCTTCTTCTTGTCCCGTTTTTCGGGATTCCGTTTCGTTGTTTATTTATTATTCTCTTTAATCGCTTGTTCTCGATACAATCTCCAAGTTCCTTGGAGAATACTCGAACTGACGCTAACGTCTTTGCAACTTTATTTTTTAATTTATATATTATTTTGTTCTATAGTGAAGCATTTCGCCCATTGAGGCTCTCGAAATGTCGAAATGCCCATACTAATAAACAAAAAAGGCAATCGAAACCTAAATTTCAATTGCCCCATTCTAATCTTTATATTAAGAACTGTATTATCTTCTTAATTTTAATTCTTTAACAATAGCTCTGTAACGCTCAATGTCTGTCTTTTTCAAATAATCCAACAAACTTCTTCTTTTACCTACTAATAACTGCAAAGATCTTTGTGTTCCATAATCTTTACGGTTGTTTTTTAAATGCTCTGTTAAGTGAGCGATTCTGTAAGTGAATAAAGCAATTTGTCCTTCTGAACTTCCAGTATCCTTTTCGCTAGTACCGTGCTTTTTAAATATTTCTTCTTTCTTCTCTGCTGATAAATACATGCCAAGATTGTTTTTAATGAATATTATGTATATCGGGCGCAAAGATAGTACTAATTTTCTATCTCTGTATTTTTTTAATTAAAATTTTCTAGAATATTAATTAGTGCCAATTTATGGGCAAGCATCACGCAAAAATCGGACTTAATAGACGAACAATGATTAGGCCTCGACTGCATCTGCCTTAAGCATGCGCAATAGTTGAACCAATTGCGTTTTTAAGTTTTTTCGATCTACAATTAAATCTAAAAATCCGTGCTCCAATAAAAATTCAGCGCGTTGAAAACCTTCTGGTAAATCTCTTCCAGTAGTTTCTTTTACAATTCGCGGTCCTGCAAAGCCGATTAATGCATTTGGTTCAGCCATATTGATATCGCCTAACATTGCAAACGAAGCCGTAACTCCACCTGTAGTTGGATCTGTCAATAATGAAATATAAGGCAGTTTTGCCGCCGATAATTGATTCAATTTAGCGGATGTTTTTGCCATTTGCATTAATGAAAGCCCAGCTTCCATCATACGTGCACCACCTGATTTTGATATAATCATAAAAGGTGCGTTCAAATCAATCGCTTTGTCAACTGCACGGGCAATTTTTTCTCCAACAACTGATCCCATTGATCCGCCAATGAATTTGAAATCCATAGCAGCAATAACCAATGGAGCACCATCAATCTTACCATGAGCAACTCGAATCGCGTCTTTCAACCCCGTTTTCTCTTGCATGGATTCTATGCGATCGACGTATTTTTTTGTATCCTCGAATTTCAGTGGATCAGCAGATGAAATACCTCTGGCAAATTCAGTTCCTTTTTTGCTATCGAAAAGTATTTCAAAATAATCAGCTGCACTTGCGCGCTCATGATGATTGCAATTATTGCAAGTGAATACGTTTTCCTTATGGTCTTCAGTGGTAATAACAGCCTTACATTTTGGACATTTATACCATAAACCTTCTGGTGTTTCTTTCTTATCTGCAGTGGAGGTAGAAATACCTTCCTTTTTTCTAGTAAACCATCCCATAGTAGTGAATAATTTTAATTAGGCCAATGTGAGTGTTAATTTAGGCAATTGTAATTGATTCGTCAAGATAAACATCTTGAATCGCATTCAATAACTCAATTCCAACAGACATATCTTGTTGGAAAGCTTTTCTTCCTGAAATTAAACCATGTCCACCAGCTCTTTTATTAATTACCGCAGTTTTAATGACTGATGCTAAATCAGAAGCTGCATTCCCCAAAGATGAACCTCCAGAATTAATAAGACCATTACGTCCCATATAGCAGTTAGCAACCATGTATCTGCATAAATCAATCGGGTTATCCGTTGTTAATTCAGAATACACTTTATCATGCGTTTTACCAAAGTTAATTGCCGGATAACCACCGTTCAATTCTGGTAATTTTTGTTTAATAATATCAGCTTGAATTGTTACACCCAAATGCGTTGCTTGTGAAGAAATATCTGTTGCTGTATGGTAATCAACTCCGTCTTTTTTGAAACCTGGGTTTCTTAAATAACACCAAAGTATAGTTGCCATACCTAATTCATGCGCTCTTTCAAAAGCTTGTGCAATTTCAACAATTTGTCTTTCAGATCCTTCAGATCCAAAATAAATGGTTGCTCCAACTGCAGTAGCTCCTATGTTCCAAGCCTCTTCAACAGAACCGAATTCGATTTGGTTGAATGTGTTTGGATAGGATAAAAATTCATTGTGATTTAATTTTACAATGAATGGAATTTTGTGAGCATATTTTCTAGAACACGCTGCTAAAACACCAAATGTAGATGCAACACCGTTACAACCACCTTCAACTGCTAACTTAACAATGTTTTCTGGATCAAAATAAAGAGGATTTGGAGCAAATGATGCTCCAGCTGAATGCTCTATTCCTTGGTCAACCGGCAAAAAGGAAACATATCCTGTTCCTGCCAATCTACCGTGATTATACAATGCTTCTAAGCTTCGTAACACTTGTGGACTTCTGTTTGTCGGACCAAATGAACGTCCAACAAAATCAGCACCAGGCAAGTGAAGTAGGTTCTTAGAGATTGTTTTACATTCGTGGTTAAGTAGCGCTTCGCCTTCACTACCTAATAATTCAAGGACTTTATTCGCAGCCATTTCTTTATTTTAAATTTATTGAAGGCGCAAAATTAAAAAAACTTTCGACTTACTCCATGAAAAAAGGCAAGCTTTTTATTGCCGTATTAATGTATTGAAAACTTCTAGCTACTAACTAATTTAAACCTTTTCTTGCAGTTCAACATCTTTCTTTTCAATAATTGAAAGGGCTAGCGTGAGTTGGCTAGCACGATCCAAATCGCTATTGTCAATTTCAATTGCATCTTCGGCTTGGCGTAAAGGACTGATGTCGCGGTTCATATCATAATGATCGCGTTTTTGTAAATCGGTAGCAACTTGCTCCAAACTAATGTTTTCTCCTTTTTCCTTTAGTTCTTTATAACGGCGCTCAGCTCTAATTTGATTGCTAGCTGTCATGAAGAGTTTCACTTCCGCATTTGGAAAAACGACAGTTCCAATATCTCTTCCATCCATCACAACACCGCCTTGCGTGCCCATGCTTTGCTGAATTTCCACCAATTTCTCTCGTACTTCTTTTACCGCACTAATTACGCTAACGTGTTTGGTGATTTTAGAATTACGAATGTCTTTTTCAACGTTTACGCCATTTAAATAAGTTTCAGAGCGGCTTATTTTTGAATCAAATTCGAATCGGATGTTAATAGATTCAAGCTCTTGCACAACTTGCGCTATGATAAATGCGCCATCTTTTAAAATGCCCTTATTTAACATATGCAAAGTAACGGCGCGATACATAGCACCGCTATCGGCATAAATATAGTTGAGTTTTTGCGCAATTTCTTTTGCTAATGTGCTCTTTCCACATGAAGAATATCCGTCAATGGCTATGGTTAATCGTCTCACATTGCAAATTTACATAATCAAGAAGGAATTATAAAATTAAATCTTCCTCTAGATGAAATATTATTTCGTAAGTCGTTCCATTTTCTGTGTTTCGTGTGACTGTTCCATTTAATTGGTGTGCAAGTGTATCGATTAGCTCTAGGCCAAAAGAATCTTCGTTTGCAGGCCGAGTCCAGTGTCCATTATCCGAGTATATAAACTGTATCGTAGTATTGGTTTGTGTTATAATTCTAATTAGAATTTCAGGCTTGTTTTGATTTGCAAACGCATGCTTTAATGAGTTAGAAACTAGTTCATTAAACAACAGGGCGATAGGGACTGTTGTATTTGTAGGCGCGAATTCAACATCAATTTCAAAATTCATTTTTACATTTTGATTTAGCAAATACGAAGACATCATGTTTTTCGACAAGGATCTTAAATAATGTTCGAGCTCTATTTTACCAATATCTTTAGATTGATACATTTGATTATGAATTAAAGCCATAGCCCCAATACGATCAATCGCTTCTTTAAAATGGACTTGCGCCTCTACACTTTTCAAATCACGTGATTGCAACCTTAATAAGCTCGTAATAACCTGCAAATTGTTTTTAACCCTATGATGAATCTCTTTTAACATGGCCGTTTTTTCACCATTTTGTTGCTCTACAAGCTCATTCTTTGATTGTAGTTCAGTAGTTAAGGCTCTATATTGTTCTGCAGCAAATGAATTTCGTTTTAAAAATTGATTAATTAAAAATGAAACCACAGATGCGCATAAAAAAGCATTTAAACTAATTGCATATAATTCACCTTGGCTTAATTCATCAACTATTACTAAGTTCGTGTTCAAATGGAATAATAGATAGTAAATTACTGCCGAAAATTGAACACCTAAAATTATGTTACCCCATAATTTCCCCAAGGTAAAGTAGGTAAACAATGAGACAATTAACATATAGAGCGGATCTACAAAGTGATACACATCTTTTAAAGTGAGTAGTGTAGTGATGCATAGAGTTGCGCCAATTGACATAAACAAAAAGGCTCCTATTTTATATTTTTTGGTATAGGCAATAAAAGCTGCGAGTAGAGCACAAATAACTACTCCACTAAGCGTAATTGTAGTAGCTGGTTGCTCAAGATAAATAAAGGCGAGACCTAAGACAAGCAGAATAAGGCCCATGACAACAGTGATACGAAAGGTTATTTGATAACGTGTTTTTTCGTAATAATCTTCATACGTGCTAATAGGAGGGAGCATCATGTTTTTTAAGGCAAAGTTGATTTCGTATTGACCTTTACGATTTTTTAAACATTAAGTTTCATCTAAGTTTCTCTTCTCTACTGAAATCACTACTTTCGTTGCATATATGAATCAATCGTTTGAAAATCGAATTGCATGGGTGGTTGGAGCGTCATCAGGAATTGGAGCTGAAATAGCTTTACAGGTTAATGCCGCTGGAGGTACTGTTGTACTATCTGCGCGGAACGAAGAAAAACTGAAGGCAGTTCAAGATCGCTTAAAGTATCCTGAAAAGTCCTTGTGTTTACCATTGGATTTGGAAGATCAGACTGACTTTGCAGCAAAAGTAAATGTAGTAATTGATGCTTTTGGTCAAATTGATTATTTATACAATAACGGAGGATTAAGCCAACGTGGCGAGGCAGCAGCAACAGATATTGAGATTGACCGCCGCATAATGGAAATTAATTATTTTGGAAATATTGCTTTGACAAAAGCCGTGCTTCCTTATATGCAAAAACAAAAATCGGGACACATTATTGTAATATCGAGTATAGCAGGTAAATTCGGATTTTATTTACGTTCAGCTTATGCCGCATCTAAACATGCCTTGCAAGGATTTTACGAGAGTGTTTTATTGGAAGAAGCTAAAAATAACATTTTTGTGACTTTGGCTTATCCCGGTAAAATTAATACAGACATTTCTAAATCGGCTTTAAACCAAGACGGTAAGGAGCATGGTGTGATGGATCATAACCAGGCAACGGGTATGTCTGCTGAAGTTTGCGTAAAAAAATTACTAAAAGCCGTAACGAAAAGAAAAAAGTCGATACTAATAGGCAATAAAGAAATTTGGGCTGTACACATTAAACGTTTTTTTCCAGCTTTATTCTGGAGAATAATTCGAAAGCAAAGCCCAACATAACAGGAATTTAAATTATGAGTAAATCGCCAATCGATTTTTATCAAAGTCAAATCACTACCTATAAAGCTGAGTTAAGTGCCATCAAGAAAAAGTTGTTCTTTTTTGGATTAATGCGCTTGAGTATTTTTTTACTCTCAATACTTGCTATTTTTTTACTGCGCGACCAAGTTAACATTGCAGTGATTTCTGGCGTTGTTGGATTTTCGGCTTTCTTTTTTGTGGTATCAAAAAACTCTGTTGTTCGAATTGAAAAACGGAGAATTGAAAAGTTGTTGGAGCTAAACGAGTTAGAAGTGCGCGTTTTAAATCGTGATTTTGAAGATTTAGACACCGGGGAAGATTTTGTAGGTGAGGAGCATTATTATAATCAAGATATCGATCTATTTGGGCGTGGCTCAATCTTTCAATACGTTAACCGTTCTAGCACAACACAAGGTAGAAGAAGGCTAGCTGCTCTTTTAAATAGCAATAGCATTGACGCCGTTGAGTCGAAACAAGAAGCCGTAAAAGAATTGAGTGAAATGCCAAAATGGCGTCAAAATTTTCAAACCATTGGCAGCTTGGTCGATAGTAAAATTGAGAATACAACGATCCTAGATTGGCTAACACAATACCGATCTGCAATTCCAAGTTTATTTAAATTTTTGCCTTTGATTGTATCTTTGATCTCGATTGGTTTAATGGTGGTGTTTGGTTTCGGATTAATCTCTATTAATTACCTCTATGTTTGGTTTTTTGTAGGTGTAGGAATTACTGCCGCCTATCTTAAAAAAATCAATGCATTGTATGGGTCGGCAAGTCAAATGACGGATACATTTGCGCAATACGCCAAGCTCCTTTCTGAAATAGAGGCACAGGCTTTTAAATCAGAATTGTTGCAAGAACAGCAAGCAAAAATTAAAACGGAAGGTAAAAAGGCTTCCGCTATTTTTAAAGCACTTTCAAAAGAACTAAATAGTTTGGATCAGCGCAATAACTTTCTTTTTGCAATCATGGCCAATGGCTTTTTTCTGTGGGATTTAAGGTATTCACACCGAATCGAATTATGGATTAATAAATACCAATTGGTCACACATCAATGGTTTGAAACGATTGCCGACTTTGACGCTTATAATTCGTTAGGGAACTATGGGTTTAATAATCCAAGTCATATTTATCCAACAATTTCAACTGATAAAAATGTCATTGTGATCTCTAAAGATTTAGGTCATCCTTTATTAAAAGACGCCCAACGCATTACCAATGATTTCAGTATTAAACGGGAAGATTTTTTCATTATTACTGGCGCAAATATGGCTGGTAAAAGTACTTTCTTAAGAACAGTAGCATTAAACCTTGTGCTCTCAAATGTGGGATTGCCCGTTTGTGCTAAATCATTTGAATACACCCCAATTAAGCTAATCTCGAGTATGCGAACTTCTGATTCTTTAGTGAATGATGAATCGTATTTCTTTTCAGAATTGAAACGTCTAAAGTTTATCGTTGATCAAATAAAATTGGACGAGTATTTTATCATCTTAGATGAGATCTTGAAGGGAACGAATAGTAAGGATAAGCAAGAAGGGTCTCAAAAATTTGTCGAGAAATTAGTTGGAACCAATTCAACCGGGATTATTGCAACCCACGATTTAAGCTTATGCGAATTGTCTAAAACATTACCGCAAATCGAGAATCATTATTTTGACGCCGAGATTGTAGATGATGAATTGTATTTTGATTATCGTTTCAAAGATGGAATTTGCAAAAACATGAACGCTTCGTTTTTGTTACGGAAAATGGAAATTGTTTAGGAGAGGTATTAGGTGTTAGGCAGCAGGCAAGAGGCAAAAATGTCATGTGTCATGTCCTTAAATAAGTAGACAGATTAATTACTACTCTTTTTCTTATGCAGCACTAATATAAACATCTTCTGAACTTTTTAAATTGAAATAGACAATTGGTTCATGTTATTTAAACCGGTACAGTGAGGTTGCCTACAGGGCAAGAACTCGCCTTGCTATGCCGAAGCTTCGCGAAGGCAATGAAGTGTGGATAGGCAACAGGCAAGTAGAGAGAAGGTAAGAGTTCTTAGTCTCTAGCATTAAGACTTGAAAACTGAGGCGTTACATTCATCAATACATATAACAACATCTGTATAATATAACGTCAGTTCGAGTGATTTTAATTAATTGCGCAGCAAATTAACTGAAATCGTATCGAGATTCTGTGTTAATATCCTAATAAAAATATGATTATTTTTAAACTTCTAAAGGAAGATTTATTCTATCCTGCGTAGGGCTCGGATTTTTCTGGGCTCTACTTTTTTCAAAATCAA
>WTCE01000029.1 GCA_013138735.1 Crocinitomix sp.
ATCTAAAGAGAATGGCGCCATGTCTCTAAATCAACTTTCAGTACAAAAAGAACCGTCAGTCGTATCTTGCTGACACAAATTTATGACGAATTTTGCGTATTATTGATAACCAAAATGATTTTGTCCGATTTATAGGGGGCTAGACCAACTGGACTTCCATGCGAGGACAAGAAGGGTAGTAAATTTCAAATGTTTTGTTAGTTTTAATATCTAATTCCATAGTACTTTGTCATTTTACGAATTTTAAAAATTCAATTCCGCCAATTTTATTTCCTTTTAACACATCCAGAATAATTGTTCCGTTTTTCTTATCCTCAAGAATTATGTTTTCTTCAAATTGCCATTCTGAATTTGGTTGATTTGGTTTTTCCCCATTAACGAAATAGATATAGGCACGGCTTTCTCTTAACCCAACTGTGCACTCAGATAATGCTTTAATTATTTCAGGTTTATCTGGAATTTGCTCAGTTGCAATTTTGACAATCCATTCAGGGTTATATGCTACCCACTTTTCTTTCATTTAATTAATGCTTTTTACATAGTGTTAGCAAATCGTTCAATGTTTTCATCTAATGATTTTAGAGCCTCTTTTCCTCTGTAATTATTTAAATCAAAATTAAATTTATTTCTTATTAACTCATTGGAGGTTTCCAATGCGTAACTATCAATAAAACCATTTTCCTCATAGAAAGAATTTAAGAACAAACTAGAAAACCTGTGTTTCGAGCAATCAACTGATTTGATAATATCAAAATCTACTTTGTCAATTATTTTCTGAAGGATTGATTTATACATCTTCTCTTTTAATTGATTCTTGCTTTCATGACTTATTCTAAGTATAGTTTTATTACCATCAGTAGGAGTATAAGTCGACTCTTCATGGAGGTGATGTTTATTTCCATATTTCCCACTCGCGCCAATTAATCTAATAGCAGCATTTAAACAATTCTCAGGCTTTCTTATATCGGTTTCTGGAGTTGTCAAATTATAGTCAAGATCATTTTTTTCCATTTCTTGCCACACCGATAAGGATTCACTAAATAATTCTTCTATACGTTCTACACTTGTATTGTTAGATTCTACAATAAGTCTCATTATTTCAATTAAATCAAAAAAAACTGGAAAATGATGATCGCGAACAGGAGATTCATCAATATAATTAACATTAGCTCCTTTGTTTATAAGTAGCTTTGCAAATTCAAAGTTTAGATACCTTATAGCTAGCATCAAAGGAGAGAATCCGTCAATACCTTTAGCCATTTTGTCAATTTTTAAATTTATTAATTCGGGACAGTCCGTTAAGTATTGACTCAATTTTTGAATATCGGAGTTTTTATAATCCTTAACTAAATTGACAAATTCTTTGGTTTTCTTTTTTGTGAGCTTCATTTGGTAATAATTACTAACACCTGACTAAAGATAACCATTTTTAGATGGCGCCTCGGAATGCGGTGCAGGGCAAACGCATTTAAAATCACCTCACTTTATTAACAAATCAAATGTTTATAACTAATTAATAGTCAATGCATTATAGTTTTTGGAATCGATCAAAAAACTGTATATTTAACTGGTAATCAATTAAATATACAGTTTTGAGTGAAAAGAATAATTTATTGGATTTTTTTAAAGATTTGGAAGATCCAAGACGTGATAAATGTAAGAAGCACCTTTTGTTAGATATTGTAGGGATATCAGTTTGTGCTGTTATTTGTGGATGTGAGACTTGGGAGGAAATAGAAGACTATGGAAAAGCGAAGCAAGATTGGTTAAAGCGTTTTTTGTCTTTACCAAATGGCATCCCGTCTCATGATACATTTAATCGGGTATTCAGTTATCTATGTCCCGAAAATTTTGAGCGTTGTTTTGGTGAGTGGGTTGCTTCACTCTCCACGTTGTTGGATGGAGAGGTTGTGGCTATTGATGGTAAGACTATTAGAGGAGCAAAAGTTAATGGGGTTTCTCCTATTCACATGGTAAGTGCTTGGGCTTGTGAAAATAATTTGGTTTTGGGACAGTTAAAGGTTGAAGAAAAGTCAAATGAAATAACGGCAATCCCTAATTTAATTGAAGCTCTAGCGCTAGAGGGAACAACGGTTAGTATTGATGCAATGGGGTGTCAAACAAAAATTGCTCAAAAAATAATTGATGCTCAGGCAAATTATGTCTTAGGAGTAAAGGGCAATCAACCAGAGTTATTAGAAAACATAGAGGATGAATTTAGATTCAATAAAAAAATTGACAAATCTATTGACGTTGATTATGGACATGGAAGAATTGAAACAAGAACCTGCACTGTTATAAGTGACTTTATCCATATGGAAAACACTCAAAAATGGACGGACTTAAAATCCGTTGTAAGAATAGAAAGCATTAGAGAGTTTAAAGCAACTGGCGAAAAACAAACCGCTACTCGATATTACATCACCTCCCTTAACGAGTCTGCCCAAAAATTACAGTCTATTATCAGGAATCACTGGGGGATAGAAAATAAATTACACTGGGTACTAGATGTAGCATTTAATGAAGACCGTAATAGAAAAAGAAAAGGTAATGCCTCACAAAATTTTTCATTAATCAACAAAATCGCCCTTAATCTAGCAAAAAAAGAGAAAACCTGTAAGATGGGAATCAAATCTAAGCGCAAAAAGGCAGGGTACGATAATCAATATATGGAGCTATTACTGAAAGTTTAAATGCGTTTGCCTCGGAATGCGGTGGCATTCCGTAGTAATGAAGCCCCAGAAGATTGGACAAGCAAATGGGAGCATTTTGTATGGGTTAGCAATGGACGTGAGCTTTGTTTAATATGTTAAGCACAGTTTTTTACTTGAATTCAAATGATTCAAAAATCGGATCAATCGTAGTTTTCATATCTTCGAAACGCTTGACTTCACTCATTGTGCTGATTTCAAAATAATTACCATTATAATGTAAGATTACTATTTTCCATCTTACATTCCATTTTTGTAATTGGGCAGATCCAAAAAATTCCAAAGCGTCTGTTCCAGCGAATTTAATTTTTTCTCGAGACTCGATTTTCCCATTCGAAAAAACAAGACTGTTTAGAATCTTTTCTTCATATTTATCACCCGTTTTATCAAGTGATTTTTCATTTGAAATTTCCTTGAATACTGAAAAATTAGTTGACAGATATAGGATGCCGTCCCGAAATTCGTCAGGCGTATCAGATTCTTCCACGTGAGCAGTTAAGCCCTCCATAAGTGCCCCTTCCCTCCAGTTATTCGGGTATTGAAAAGCGAAATTTACTGTCTCGAAAGTTTGATTTTTTGAATGAACTTCTTCCGTTTGGTTAGAATTCGGACTTCCACAACTAAAGAGTAATAATGATAATATGAGAATATGCATTTGTCTCATTTTGATTTTGCTGTATTTCCGCCCAGACATTATTTAAAATCCTCCGGAATAATACACACCGGAATCGCAACCATCTTATGTTGATTCGCCCGATTAAAACCTCTGTAAATTTTTAACACTTCTCGTTCCCGATCGGTTAAATTTTCTTCAGTTGCATTTTTATTCGCATTAAAATGCATTGCCCACTCCAATTCAGGGTATGTAGCACCAATTTGCCCTTCATCTGTGCGTTCATCCTCCCAAAGTCCGTCTGTAGGTTGTGCTTTTTGAATGGATGCAACAACACCCAATTCTTTTGCAAGGGCAAATACCTCCGTTTTCGTTAAATCCGCAATTGGACTTAAATCAACGCCGCCGTCGCCGTATTTGGTATAAAAACCAACACCAAAATCTTCGACTTTGTTTCCTGTCCCAGCTACTAAGACACTATTTGCTTGCCCAACAGCATATAAAGTGGTCATACGAAGGCGCGCACGTGTATTAGCCATTGAAAGACCGTGTTCGTTAGCTTCATTCGGCAAAACCGTCTTAAGCGTTTCAAATGTGTCTGTAAGATTAATAGAATAGTGCCGAACGTTATCAAATTCGCTTTCTAAAAAACGGATATGCTCCATTCCTCGATTTACCTCATTTTGATTTTGGTGAATGTTCATCTCTAAACAAATCACATCTAAGCCAGTTTTGGCACATAAATAAGAAGTAACGGCGGAATCAATTCCGCCGCTAATTCCAATTATAAATCCTTTTGATTTCGCATTAACCGCATAATTTTTCAACCATGCCGTAATGTGATTAATTACTTTTTCGTAATCCATTTTTATCGTTCTTAGAACAATAATCCAAATTTAATTTCGATAATGTGTTGTGGATTATTCTTGATATCCAAGTTTGAATACTCATACGTATCTGGAGTAGTAGTGCTTTCAACCTTATCAACTAAGTGACTTGACGTTTGATATAAAGAAGGAGTGATTCCGTAATTGAATCCTATTTCACTATACAAGAAAGTACTTCCAGTAAAATTCCATTCAGCACCACCATATATTCCAATACCCATTCTTACTTGAGCCAAACCTTTTTTCAAAGTAATTGGTTTCATGTTCTCTTGCGTTCTACCAGAAGTTGATATTTGCGTGAAAGAACCATCTGCAGGATCGTAATCCGCATTATAACCAGTGTCATCCATTCTAACACCTGCTAAAATACTCGTTCTTAAACCAAACTTACCATAGTACTTGAATTGTCCAATCATATTTGTTTGGAATTTCAAGAAAAGTGGAATAGTCACATATTTAGCACGGAATTTTCTTGTTTGTAAAAGAAATGCCGTTGTATCAGTGAAATCTTTTACGCTTCCAGAAATTCCGTCATCATTCGCTTCATATTTTTGAATGTCCGTATCTGTATAAGCATAAAACACACCATCTAAATTAGTGTTTGTGTTTTGGCCATAATTTATTTTGAACGACTCTAAATCAAATTGAATCCCACTAGCAAACCCTATGTTATCATTAAACATGTAGTTGCCGCCAACTCCAATTGTGAAACCGTTTCCAATTCCATTTCTTTCAATTTTGGTAGTTTGAATTTTTGTCCAATTAAAGGTTGGTCCTAACACCAATCCCATTTGAAATTTCTTATCTTGCGCGTTTGCTCCAAAAGCAATACCTGATATTAAAATCAGAGAAAGTAACTTTTTCATAATTTTGCAATTATTATTTTACAATTTTGTAACAATAATAAGAAATTATCAGCAATGAGGAATAAAATAACTGCAATTATATTGTTATGTTTAGTCGTAACGTCATGTTCTACCGATAAGTTGGATGTTGATGTGTCTGCGATTGAACTAGATTTAGAATTTGATCGATTCGAAAAATCAATGTTTGCTGGTGAATCTCCAGACGAAATGAGAACTGTTAATGCAGATTTGATTGAGCGTGGGGGAGAGTTGTACGAATTTTATGTCTATGATATGCTCCGTTCGGGCTCTGTTTATGATGATTCTATTGGAGAGTATTTATGGTATTTCGTAAGTGATAGTATGATGCAATTGGTAAATTCAGATATGGAAACTGAATTTGCTGATTTTACTCAGATTGAAGACCAATTGACGGATGCATTTAAACACCTACGTTATCATTTGCCTGATGCGCTCGTTCCAAATAAAATAATTACCTATAATTCTGCATTCAGTTTTGGTGTTATTTCAAGTGATTCAGTAATTGGAGTTGGCTTAGAAATGTTTTTGGGGCCCGAAAATAGCATTGTCAAGGAAATTCGTTTCCCGGTTTACATGAAAGAAAAAATGCGAAGAGAGTACATGCCAGTTGATGTGGCTCAAAGTTGGCTCACGGCAAATGTGGTGGGAGATGATAGAGGAGAAACCTTTCTTTCTAGCATGATTTATTTTGGGAAACTCATGTACACTCTTGAAGCTATGATGCCTGAATTTGAGGAGCATTTAATTGTTCGATATACCAAAGATGAATACGATTACGCAAGAGCCAGCGAATATAGCATTTGGCAATATTTGGTCGATATGGATTGGATTTATTCGGTGGATATGAAAGTGAAACTCAGGTTTTTTGAAGAAGCCCCAACAACAGTTGGTATTGATGATTCACCTGGCAGAATTGGACAATTTATGGGATGGCAAATGGTGCGATCATACATGAACGCAAACGAAGATGTAACGCTTGAAGAACTGTTGAAAGAAACAAGCGAAACAAAAATATTAAAAGCATATAAACCAAAAGAGAATGAGTAATCTAAAAAAGTCAAACATTAATATTGAAGTGTTGACAAACGAGAATAATTTGCCAGAACAAATCACGTGGACGGCAAAAGAAGGAGGAATAGAAGGAGCGCCTGCTGAAGCAATGTTCCTATCCTTATGGGATAAAAGCCAAAACGCTGCCATGCGTATTGACTTATGGAACAAAGAATTTAATGTAGATGATATGAAAAAATTCATGCATCAAACATTACTCACTTTAGCCGATTCTTTTGAGAAATCTACTGGTGAAAAAAATATGTCTGAAGATTTGAGAGACTATTGTCATCACTTTGCAGATAAAATGGGAATTGCTCCGCCTTTGAGTTAACGATAGTGCTGCCGCGAGATTGTATCTCGTGGTAATGTCAATTCACGCACAGCCTAAATCAGCGAATATCTGCTAAATCTGCGTTAGGCCTTCACCAAAGGCTTCTGCCGACGGTGAATCCGCATGCCACTTCTGCTGTGCAGGATTTGTAATCCTGCACTAACAGAATTCTGAAATCAGTACTATTTGAAATATCGAACGAATGGGGAATTCAAGTGAAAAAAATCAGTGAATCCCTATAGTTATCGGGAGCATCACGTGGTAATGTCAATTCATGCATAGCCAAAAAACAGTAAAATCAGCTTAGTCCTTAATCGAATAATCAACCGTGGTATTAATCTCACTAATATAATTAAGCAGCTCATCTTTGCCCTCTCCACTAACAGATGAAGTGATAAAATAGGGCGGCATAACTTCCCACACTTTCAACATCTCCTCCTGATATAGCTTAATTGCCTTCGTCTGTTCATTTTTTTTAAGCTTATCAAACTTTGTAAAAATCATGGAAAATGGAACACCTTTCTCTCCCAGCCAAATCATAAAATCCAAGTCAATTTCTTGTGGTTTATGGCGGCTATCAATCAGTACAAAAACATTCGTTAAATTCTCACGAGTAGTCATATAACGTGTAATGAATTTTTGGAATTGATCACGCGCGTTGTGGTTAACCTTGGCATAACCATATCCCGGTAAATCCACCAAATACCAATCTTTATTGATTAAAAAATGATTAATTAAGCGCGTTTTACCAGGCTTACTTGAAATTTTAGCAAGGCTTTTGTTATTGGTTAACATGTTAATCAAGGACGATTTCCCCACATTTGAACGACCAATAAAGGCATATTCAGGCATGTTCGGTTCAGGACATAAACGCTGGTCCGTATTACTAATCACAAATTCTGCTTGCTTAATTTTCACAACGATTGACTTTTTGTATTTGCCCGCAAAGTTACGACTTTAAAATACTTATCAAGCCGAAAAGGTATTAGCTAAAACTACTTTTGACAATTATAACTTACCAAAACTCAATAACCGTTGTGTATTTTAATGTCTTTTCACTTTTGATTATAATGATGTTTTGCGGAATTCCCAATATAAAATCACTTGCTAATAATTGATAATTCAAACAATCCTCTGAATCACAAAGTGGAAATTCTCTTTGTTCTCCCTTTTGGGTTTCTAAAATCGTTTTTTCAAACTGATCGCGATTCAATTGCATGTAGGATAAACAATTTTTAATAATAGAGGTCGTGTCTAAATAAGTAATAATCAAATTTTGGAACGGTACCAAAGGACGCTTTTCATCCATGTATATATAGATAAAGCTGCGTGTCTCTATTATTCTTCCTAAACTGTCTTTAACTATTTTCGGTTTCGGATTCTCAAACCGCATTTCACTTGGCGGTAGAATGCACATACTTCGATTTCTCTGTCTATCCATAGCCGCAGAAATACTTATGCCCATACCCGAATTGTTAGTAGCCCTTTTTTTAGCATTCTTTTTTCGCTCCCGCTCCAAAGCCTTACTGTCATAAATGCCATTATCTACAATTTTCACGAGTGAATCAAAAGAATAAGTATAGTTGATGCGTCTCGACAATGTATCGTCAATGTAGTAGGTCGTATAGCAAGATTTAGAATCTCTTATCAAAGAATCATTTTGGACGCGATACGAATGATTGACACTTAATGTACTGTCACCATATTCATCTCTATAATTACTGACACATCCGCCATTTTGGTTCCAAGAGTTATATTCGAAATGCTTTTGATTACCGTTTTTAAAATAAGTAAAAACGTATTGCGGTTCATGATAGATCAACGAATCTTCAATTATTAAAGTCTCCATTGTAGTAATTGATCTAATCCCATGTTTTTGAATAAACGTCGTGTCTAAGTATTGTGGAGAAAAATAATTCTTAAAAACGCTAATTTTTGGAGGACCTTTTCTGAATTTCGAAATATCCTCAATTTGTGCATAGCTCTTTGAGCAGAGTAGTATGAGTATGAATAGTATGACGTGTTTTGTAAATGCCATTTTTTGTTGAGCAGGCAAATTAAGAATAAATAAAGCGAGACAGGGAGAATAGCCTTAAACGTGGGCAATCATTTAGGCTACTGTATGATTTAAACAGTGAATGTTTTATCAAGAAAAAAAGAATTAGACGTCAGTTCGAGTGATTTATGTTTTGGCAACGCCAAAATTTAAATCGTATCGAGATTCTGTGTTAATATCCTAATAAAAATATGATTATTTTTAAACTTCTAAAGGAAGATTTATTCTATCCTGCGTAGGGCTCGGATTTTTCTGGGCTCTACTTTTTTCAAAATCAA
>WTCE01000012.1 GCA_013138735.1 Crocinitomix sp.
TTGATTTTGAAAAAAGTAGAGCCCAGAAAAATCCGAGCCCTACGCAGGATAGAATAAATCTTCCTTTAGAAGTTTAAAAATAATCATATTTTTATTAGGATATTAACACAGAATCTCGATACAATTCAAGAGCACTTCGATAGTTCGACAGGCTCACTAACCGAACCTCAATGTTCTTGAATTACTCGAACTGACGCTACTAAAAAAAACGTCTTAGTTGTTTTCGTTGTGATAGATTCTGTTGCTATATTATATTTTATCTATGAATAAACACCGACTAAAGTTGTGGCGACCGGATAAAGCTTCGCAAAAGAACAGGAGTAAAGTTTTGAATTAATTCAATAAGAATGCGTTATCACAATATTTTCCTTGTGGTTAATTAGTTCCTCTTTTAAATTCTTATTCATTTCAAAGACCCAATAGCTAGCTTGAAAATCTTCAGGGCAACTATCTAGTCGACTATCTGAATCATCTTCCTGAAAACCCTTCATTTTCTTTATGAAATATCCGAATTCATGTTGGGCAAAGTCCAATGGCGCTTCAGTATTCTTATACTCAACCTTTATTGATTCCACATTTTTCTCATATGTCTCTAAGTCTATCTCACCCAAGTGCAATTGCATCATGTAAAAGATCAAAATGGTCGCGTTTAAATAATCTTCAAACCTTTCCTTCGTTATCGTAATACCATAATTGCATGAATCATCTGTTATTGCATAATTATACCGTGTACGTAAAAAATCATTTAGACTAAAAATGAAAGCATTTGAAGAACTAGTAGCAGTGGTTTCATAAAACTTTTTAAATCCGTTCGGCTTTAATCTTGATTGCTCTATGCATTCATCAACCCACTCTTCGAGGTATTCTATTTGACAGGGATTGATTTTGTTGATATCATCTTCAACTATTTGAATAATAGTATTTGCACTATATACTTTTGGATTGAGATCATGCTCCAAAATTTTGTTTTCCATAAATTTTGAAAAAGCATTCGGTTTACTGTCCGTTTTTCGCAAAGCTGGAGCCAGATTATTCTTTGCTTGATTGGAATCCAATAGATATGATTCTGTTCTTGAACCCATGATAATTATTATTCGTTAAGCCTTCGTTTGCTTCACAAACTCAATATTGCGTTTTAGGCCTTTAAACTTTGTGCGCTTAATTGCGGATAGTTTAAAGAGTTCGTTAAAAACATCTTGTGAAAGATCAGTCAGATCAATGTCATCTAGTTTTTGGTGCGGTTTAAAAGGATCTATGCTATGTTTTAAAGAGAATCTATTCCATGGACACACATCTTGGCAAATATCACATCCAAAGACCCAGCCATCCATCTTTCCGTTAAATTCTTTTGGAATGATTTCATCTTTCAACTCAATGGTGAGGTATGAAATACATTTAGATCCATTAATGACATTGGGTTTAATAATCGCTTCAGTTGGGCAAGCATCAATGCATTTTGTGCATGAGCCGCAATGATCAGATACAGGTTGGTCATATTCCAAATCAACATCCAAGATAATTTCACCAATAAAGAAAAAAGAACCTACTTGCTTCGACAAAAGGTTGCCGTTTTTACCAATCCAACCTAAGCCAGCTCTTTCTGCCCAAGCTTTGTCCATTACTGGTGCCGAATCTGTAAAAACTCTCGAACTCACTTCAGCTCCTACTTCCGCCTCAATAAAGCGTAATAAGTCTTTTAATTTATCTTTGATGACAAAGTGATAATCGGTGCCATAAGCATATTTTGAAATTTTGAGTCCGCTATTTTCGAACAAGTCTTTTTCTGGAAAGTAATTTAATAAAACAGAAACAACACTCTTGGCTCCATCAACTAATAAGGCCGGATTTAAGCGCTTATCAAAATGATTTTCCATGTAATTCATCTTGCCATGGTAATCCTTCTTTAACCAATCCTCTAAATGTTTTGCCTCTTCCTCTAAAAAGGCGACTTTAGAAATACCACATGATAAGAAACCTAGTTCTGCTGATTTTCGTTTTATCTTTTCGCTAAGAATGGATTTGTCCATTAGAAAAGGCCACTTTGTTGATAACCCATATCGCGGCCTAAATGTTTATAAGCCTTTTCTGTCGCTTTTCGACCACGCGGTGTCCGCATAAGGTATCCTTCTTTTATCAAATAAGGTTCATACACTTCTTCAATAGTACCAGGGTTTTCACTTACGGCGGTTGCAATTGTTGTCATTCCAACAGGTCCACCATTAAATTTATCGATAATAACAGATAAGATTTTATTATCCATTTCATCTAGCCCATTCTGATCAACGTTAAGCGCCTCTAAGGCAATATTTGCGATTTCGATATCAATGATGCCATTGCCTTTAATTTGCGCAAAATCACGCACCCTACGCAATAGCGCATTAGCGATTCGCGGAGTTCCTCGGCTTCGACGCGCTATTTCTACAGCGGCGTTTTCATAAATTTCAACTTTTAAGATACTAGACGCACGTGCTACAATTCCAGAAAGTATTTTAACGTCATAATATTCGAGCCGGGAATTTATTCCGAAACGCGCACGTAAAGGAGCTGTTAAAAGTCCCGAACGGGTTGTAGCCCCAATTAAGGTGAAAGGATTCAATGAAATTTGAACAGTTCGCGCACTAGGACCAGAATCAATCATAATATCAATCATGAAATCTTCCATGGCTGAATACAAATATTCTTCTATTACTGGTGTTAGGCGGTGAATTTCGTCTATGAATAATACATCACCTTCTTCTAAATTGGTTAATAGTCCAGCAAGATCTCCTGGTTTATCGAGTACGGGTCCGCTGGTAATTTTAATTCCAACACCCATTTCATTCGCTATGATATTGGCCAAAGTTGTTTTACCTAAACCTGGAGGGCCATGGAGTAAAACATGGTCTAATGACTCTTCTCTTTGTTTTGCTGCTTGAACAAAAATAGTTAAGTTATCGGTCACTTTTTTTTGACCTGCAAAATCTTCAAAAGACTTTGGTCTTAATACATTCTCAATTTCCTCTTCTTGTGAAAACTGTTCCTCGTCTCTATAGTCAAATGATTCCAAAATGGCATTTTTTTATAAAGATAGTTAATTAGTCTTTAGTAAATAGTATTTAGTATTTAGTACTTAGACCACTCTCCGTCAGCTGACGGATCGTTGTTAGTAGATGATGTTATGTTTTTGTGTTATGTGTTATGTGAAACAAAATGAACTAGAACACTGAGTTTGTACCCATTATAAGAACTTGAAGAGTGGATAGTTATTTCGTGGGAAGTTAGAGAGGGCGGATTAGGTGTACGCACACGAAAGGATTCGTGCGGTAGCGCAGGGATGGTTTTGCGTTATACAATTAGATTTGGTCTAAGTGCCGAGTACTAAATACTGAGTACTAAGTAGAACACTGAGGTTGTACCCAGTACAAGAACTTGAAGTGTGGGAAGTTATTTCGTGGGAAGTTAGAGAGG
Organism: Crocinitomix sp.; assembly: GCA_013138735.1. Lineage (GTDB taxonomy): Bacteria > Bacteroidota > Bacteroidia > Flavobacteriales_D > Crocinitomicaceae > Crocinitomix. Next base: position 3,448 of record WTCE01000012.1, read on the forward strand.
GCGGATTAGGTGTACGCACACGAAAGGATTCGTGCGGTAGCGCAGGGATGGTTTTGCGTTATACAATTAGGTTTGGTCTAAGTACCGAGTACTAAATACTGAGTACTTGATACTATAAAAATAAAAAACCGCCTTAACAAATTAAGTTAAGGCGGTTTTTTATTTTTTTAGTATTGTCTAATGTTCTTCTTCGTCTGGCCCTAATGGTACCGTTTGAGGAATATAGTCTTCAGCAGCACCCGGTTTCGAGTAATCATACGGCCATCTGTGAACTTCTGGAATTTCTCCAGGCCAGTTACCGTGAATATGCTCTACTGGAGTAGTCCACTCTAATGAGTTTCCTTTCCAAGGATTTTGCGGTGCTTTTTGTCCTTTAAATGTGCTATAGAAGAAGTTGAATAGGAAGATTAGTTGCGCTAATGCTCCAATGATTGCGAAGATTGAAATGACAACATTCAAATCCATAATCATTTCATATTGGTTTGAATCGAACCCTTCGTAGACACTATAGTCATAGTACCTTCGTGGTGCTCCTCCAATTCCAACAAAGTGCATTGGGAAGAATACCCCGTAAGCCGAAACTAAGGTCAACCAGAAGTGGACCATACCCAACTTGGCATTCATCATTTTTCCATACATTTTCGGGAACCAATGATAGACACCCGCGAACATTCCGAAGATGGCTGATAATCCCATTACGACGTGGAAGTGCGCAACTACAAAGTAAGTATCATGTACCACGATATCCAAAGCTGAATCTGCTAAGATGATTCCTGTAACCCCACCTGTAATAAATGAAGATACCAAACCAATTGAGAACAACATTGCAGGCGTATACTTGATATTACCTTTCCAAAGCGTTGTAATGTAGTTAAACACTTTTATAGCAGATGGAATTGCAATTAATAAGGTTGTAAATACGAATACACCACCTAAGAATGGATTCATTCCTGATATAAACATATGGTGACCCCATACGATAAAGGATAAGAATCCAATTGCTAAGATCGAACCAATCATGGCACGATATCCGAAAATAGGCTTACGTGCATTGGTTGCGACAATCTCGGATGTTAATCCTAGTGCTGGTAATAGTACAATATAAACCTCTGGGTGACCTAAGAACCAGAATAGATGTTCAAACAATATGGGTGATCCACCTGATTGTTCTAATACTTCTCCGGCAATAATGGTATCATTGACATAGAAACTTGTTCCTAAGGTTCGATCCATCAACATTAATACTACAGCAGAAACAAGAACTGGGAAAGAAAGTACACCTAATACGGCAGTTACAAAGAAAGCCCAAATTGTAAGAGGCAATCTCGTCATTTTCATTCCTTTTGTTCTTAGGTTAATTATCGTTACGATATAGTTCAAACTACCTAATAAAGACGAAGCAACGAATATTGTCATTGACAATAACCATACAGTCATACCAGAACCTGAACCAGGTATTGCCTCTTCGTATACAGAAAGAGGTGGATAAATTGTCCAACCTGCATTTGCCGGTCCTGTTTCTAAAAATAAAGAGTATAACATTAAAATACTCGATAAGAAGAACATCCAATAGGAGATCATGTTCAATAGACCTGAGGCCATATCACGTGCTCCACATTGTAGCGGAATTAAGAGGTTACTAAATGTACCTGAAAGTCCACCTGTTAACACAAAAAATACCATGATAGTACCATGAATGGTTACTAAACCAAGGTACATACCCCGATCGAGAATTCCTTCTGGTGCCCAAGTATCGCCTAAAAAGAAAGACAATACACTATTGCTTTCTCCTGGCCAAGCCAGTTGGATTCTAAATAGAACTGACAGAATAACGGCTACCACCGCCATGAAAATGGCTGTTACCAAGAATTGTTTCCCGATCATTTTATGATCTTGCGAAAAGATGTATTTCGTAATGAAACTCTCCTTGTGATGATGTCCGTGATCAGTATGAGCTGCTGCTGACATAATTTATTCCTTTATATATTAATTTTTTCTATTCTAATTAAGCCTAATTCCTAGTGTCCTTCTGTATGATCGTCGCCTTCAATTGCGTGATCATCCGCTTCGTGATCTGAGTCATCATGATCTCCATGATGTGCAGGTTCAGGCCAAGGCATACGTTCTTTGTCAATATCATCTATTGGTGCAATAATTGAATCATTAATTGCAGGTGTTGATAAAGGACCTACTTTCCACGCTTCAAACTCATCCTGTGTTCCAACTATTACTGCCATTTTCATGTTTGAGTGAGATACACCACAAATTTTATTACACATTAAAATGTAATTGAATTCTGGATTACCTATTTTCTCACGGAATTCAGCCGTTGTATATTTTGGGGTAATTTTCAAAGAAGTTCGTTGACCAGGAACACAGTTCATTTGCGCTCTAAAATGAGGGAAATAAGCTGAGTGCAATACATCTTGAGAACGTAAAACAAAGAAGTATTCTTGATCTTTTACCATGAATAATTCTTTCGTTACAAAATCATCTTTAGCAAATGCATCAATAGAATCGTTAAACATACCAAACATGTCTAATACACGCTCACGAATACGCTCCAGTTTTTCAACCTTGGCATTCATTTTATTTAATTTTGCTTGAGAGTAGGCAACAGAATCATTTGATTCCATTCTCAGGTTCTTCTCAATTTCCGTGATCTCATTATTCAATCCTAAAATTCTCCAATGAACACTATTATCAGTAATAAGTCCAAAAGGATTATTATAAGTAGTCCCTGTGTTTTTATCCTCAGCAGTACCAACTAATTTATAATCAGCATAACCTAATTTGTTGTCATCACCTGAATAACGTGCCGTCCAATCAAATTGTTTTGCATAAAGCTCAACAACAATTGCATCATCAGATGGCTTTCCTGTTACTTCATTCCAAGTCATTAATCCTAAAATGATTATTACTGCCAGTACAGCTGCCGGAACAACTGTCCAAATCATTTCTAATTTATTGTCATGCGGAAACCAATGCGCTTTGCGGTCTGGATGGTAAGAATATTTCCAAGCAAATATGAACAATAACCCATTGCACAATAAGAAAATTGCAATTACAATAATCCAGTTGATATTAAACAACCAATGAATTTTTTCTCCTAAAACAGACGCTGGCTCTGGTAACGTACCGTTTCCATATATCGCCAACATCCAGAAAAACGAACCAAACAATATAATTAAGAATATCAACATCAATGATGCATTGATATTATTAACTCTTAAGTCAATATCTTCTTCTTTGTTTCCTCTAATTTTTGAGGAAAGTTCATATACACGCATTATCTGTGCTATTGCTATGACAGCTAATACGATTACGACTAAAACAACAAATTTCATTCCCATTTCTTACTTTTTAATCTCGATAATAACTTAAATATGATGATGTTTACTCTCGTCCAAATACGGGTGATTCTTAGGCATTAATGGTGCCTTAGTTAGTGTATTCAAAACAAAGTAGGTAAATACCCCTGCAAATATTAAGAACAATCCAACCTCCATAAATCCAATAGAACCGTGCTCATGCATTGTACCTGGAGTAATTAGCATATAAACATCTGCCCAGTGACCAATGATAATTGCAAAACAAACAAACATGAGGATTCCGATATTACGTTTCGCGTCTGCAGACATTAAAATCAACATTGGAATAATGAAGTTAATCATGAACATTCCCCAGAAGATATACTTGTATTCAGCAATACGCTCTACATAATAGATTACTTCCTCAGGAATATCAGCATACCAATACAACATGAACTGAGAGAAGAATAAATAAGACCATAAGAAACTTGTCGCGAAGATCCATTTTCCTATATCGTGAATGTGACTATCGTTAACGAGTTGTAAATGTCCTTTTTTCTTTAAGAATAATACAACTAACATAATTGTTGTCATTGCTGTACACCACATTCCGCCAAACACATACCAACCGTAAAGAGTCGAGAACCAGTGTGCATCAACTGACATAATCCAGTGCCATGAAGACGTTGAACTAAAGTAACCGAACAATACTAAGAATAATGCTCCTTTTGAAAAGTTTTTGAAGTGAATTCTAGTTCCACCCTCTAAATCTTCAGCTAAACTTCTTTTTCTAAATCCTTTATAAAACAAAAAGTAAGTTGCAAAGTATACGATTGAAACAACCCAGAAAAATGGTTTTGTTAAGAATGGTGCTTTGTTTGCGATAATAGGATCGTAGCTATGACTGTTCATGTCGGTAAAGGCAGGATCCATCCATTGGTAAATATGTCCTGTGTGAACAATATGCCCAGCAGAGTTATTTACTGTCTCTGCTCCGAACCATCCACCGTCTGAAAACGTTAGTACTAAAAAGACAGCGACTAAAATACCTATACCTACGAGCACGTAGGAGGCAATACCTTCTACAACACGTTTGACTGCAACAGACCAACCTGTTTCAGTGGCGTATTGTAATGCCAAGAAGAATAACGCTCCCAATGCAATTGCAAAGAAGAAGAATCCGTCAATCAATAAATTTGACATTATTCTTGTTCCGAACGAAACGTCAGAGCTATGTTGAACAATACCGATAATGACTGCCAGTAAACCGACACCAATCACTCCGAATATTGTTTTTTTAGTTTTAGTTGAAATTTGAAATTCCATGTACCTTAATTTCTAAATAATATTAAACTTCCTAGTTATGCGCTTCTATTACTTCCACGGAGTCTTGAACCGCTTCTAATAATTCAATTCCAATTGGATCGCCTTCATTCACCATTGTATCATCAGCGGCTAGTGTTGCTTCTCCTTGTGGTTTTCCAATTAATTTTTCTACATAATGAACAATTTTCCATCTTTCAACAGGGTTCACTTGTGAAGCGTGTGATCCCATTCTACCAAATCCGTAAGTTATGGTATAGAAAATTTCACCTGCTGTTAATTCTGGTTTATATGGTCCGGGTGTTGGAAATTTGTTATTACCATTTGTAACAACGCTTCCTTGTCCATCACCTGATTCACCATGACAGTGAATACAGAAGATTCCATATAATTCTTCTCCTTCTTTTAATACGTCAGTTGACCAAGCAATAGGGCTAACATCATTTTTTGCACCATCACGTCCAGCAGTATCTTGAGCGACTCCATATAAACCGTGTGATTTATCAAAACCTACAGGAGCTCCATGACTATAAGGTGCTAAATAATCGTCACCATTATAAGGAACAGTTCCAGCCGGTGGTAAGAAAGAGAATTTCTCTTCTACCATTGATTGTGCCTCTTCATTATATCTACCGCCAACTTCACCGTAATCTACATACGCTTCTACAGCAGGAGAGCGATACATGTCTGGCATATACTCCAATCCTGGAGAATTGCTGTCGGCCTTACAAGACATTAATGTCCCTGTTACGGCTATGGTCGCTATTGTTAAAATTTTAAATGCTTTCAGTTTCATTTGCTCAATATTATCATTCACTATCAAATGGTACTTTCTCAATTGTTACTTAATAACAACGTAATCTTTTTCTTCAATTTCGATTATATCTGTTTCCTTAATCTTCGCATGTAATTCACTTGCAGAAAACTTTGTATTATCAGACAATCTAATTTCCATTACAAATCTATCATCCGTTGTTCTTGGATAAGGATTATCTGCAGGCATTCCTGGTAATGTCTTATTTCTAAATAAATAGGTAAGTGCCATTCCGTGCGCCGCAAATAATACGGTGAACTCAAATGTAATTGGAACAAAAGACGGGAAGTTTTCCATCAAACTAAAGTTTGGCTTACCTCCAATATTTATTGGCCAATTGTCAATCATCATGTATTTGAATCCAACAATCGATAGGGCCAGTCCCAATAATCCAAACATAAAAGAAACGATTCCTAAACGGGTATGTTTCACGCCAATCACTGGGTCAATCCCGTGAACTGGAAATGGTGAAAACACGTCTGTAATATGTACTCCTTCAGACACCAATTTCTTGGCACCGTCCAAAAGGACCATATCATCATCATACATTGCGTATATTACTCTGTCAGCCATGTGATTCTTATTTATTCATTAATGTTTTAGCTTGCTCAGCCCAATTGTCTCTTTCTGCTCTACCTGGGAAAGTTCCTGTAATTGAGTCTAACAAATCATATTCTGCTTTCGTCATTTTACTTACTTGTTCGAAAGTATAAATACCAATGTCGTTTAATGTTCCTTCTAATTTTGGACCTACGCCGCTAACTAATTTCAGATCATTTTTATTTTCAGCAGAACCTTTTCCCAATTTTTCAATTAGTGAATTAATTCGACCCTCTTTTTCTACATCCGTGATTTCTTCGGTCGCTGGCTTAGCTGTTGATTCTAATGTTTCCACTAGAGGAACAACCGCATCTACTTTAGGTGCTACAACTTCTTGAACTGGTGCGGCAGTTTCAACAGCCGGAATTGGTTTATTACCTGATAGTCCTGCTGTACCATTCTTATAAGATTCTCCTGATGTTTTTAAGATTGTTTTCAGTTCCGCAATTGGTAAAATCGGGAAGTATCTCGCAAAGGCTAGATAGAACACGAAGAATAATCCAATTGTTCCGATATAGATACCTATATCTACCCAAGTTGGGTGGAACATACTCCAAGAGGAAGGTAAATAATCTTGATGCAGTGATGTTACGATAATTACGAAACGCTCAAACCACATTCCAATATTTACTACAATTGAAATAAAGAATGTAAATAATAAACTTCTTCTTAGTTTTTTGAACCACATTAATTGTGGTGAAACAACATTACATGTCATCATTGATGCATAAGCCCACCAATAAGGTCCTGTTGCTCTATTAATAAAGGCGTAAGATTCATATTCAACACCAGAATACCAAGACATGAAGAGCTCAGTTAAATAAGCAACCCCAACAATTGAACCTGTAACCATGATTACAATGTTCATATATTCAATATGCTTAACGTGCAGATAGGCTTCTAATTTTAGCCCTTTCCGTACAATCAACATAATTGTTTGTACCATGGCAAATCCAGAAAACACGGCCCCTGCAACGAAGTAAGGCGGAAAGATTGTGGTGTGCCAACCAGGTATGACTGACGTGGCAAAATCAAATGATACAATTGAGTGTACTGAGAATACTAATGGTGTAGCTAATCCAGCTAATACTAATGATACAATTTCAAAACGATTCCAATGTTTCGCTCTACCAGACCAACCGAATGATAAAATAGAATACATTTTTTTAGAAACAGGATTCTTAGCTCTATCGCGAATTGTAGCAAAATCGGGTAAAAGACCGATATACCAGAAAACAAAACCTACTGATAGATACGTTGAGATGGCAAATACATCCCATAAGAGTGGTGAATTAAAGTTAACCCAAAGTGAACCGAATTGATTTGGAATAGGCATTACCCAATATCCAACCCATAGACGTCCCATGTGAATTAGCGGGAAAACCCCTGCCATAAATACGGCAAAAATTGTCATGGCCTCAGCAGCACGGTTAATTGCCATTCTCCATCTCTGACGGAAAAGTAATAGCACCGCCGAGATTAATGTTCCGGCGTGTCCAATACCAACCCACCAAACGAAGTTTGTAATATCCCAAGCCCATTGTACGGTCTTGTTCAATCCCCAAGTACCAATACCGGTACCTAGCAAGTACAAGATGCATCCAATTCCGAATAATCCTAAAATTAGGGCTATTCCAAAAAGGACATACCAAGTTTTTGGAGCCTTACCTTCGATAGATCTACAGACGTCTTCCGTAATGTCATGATACGTCTTATGACCTAAAATTAACGGTTCTCTAATTGATGCTTCCTTTTGCATTCGTGTCGTTTTAGTTTTATCTAAAAAATATTATTCTTAATGTCCAGTTCCTTGAGTGTCTTCATCTCCTCCATGACCTGTATCCAAGCCATTATCGTCATGCGCGTCTCCTCCTTGATCATCACCACCGTGTGTATCTCCGTGTCCGTGTGCAGTTTGAATTTCTGTTAACTCGGCATTCACTTCGTTTCTCACTTTTACTTTATACCAAATATTTGGCTTCACTCCAATTTCTTCTAATGCTTGATATGATCTCTTCTCTTCAGAAGACTTACGGATTTCTGATTCAACATCATTCCAATCTCCGAAAGTAATTGCGTTAGAAGGACAAACATCTGAACAAGCAGTTGTAACATCCCCATCAACAACTGGACGATTTGCTTTTTTAGCAACTAGTTTTCCAGTTTGAATTTTCTGAACACAGAAAGAACATTTTTCCATTACCCCTCTAGTTCTCACTACAACATCTGGATTTAATACCATACGTCCTAGGTCATCTTGAGCAGGATTTACTTCTGTAAATTTTCTATAAGAAGGGTAGTTAAACCAGTTAAATCGACGTACTTTATAAGGACAGTTATTGGCACAATATCTTGTTCCAATACATCTGTTATACGTCATTTGATTTAAACCTTCATTTGAGTGCGTTGTTGCAGCTACTGGACAAACTGTTTCACATGGTGCGTGATTACAGTGTTGACAAAGCATTGGCATATAGGCCACTTTAGGATTATCAGCTGGTTTTTTCAACCCAGCAAATCCTTCTTCCGCAAATTCTTCTGGAACTCTTGTTCCAACTGTTGCTTCAACATCCGAAGCATAATATCTATCGATACGCAACCAGTGCATTTCTCTTCCTCTTCTTACCTCATCTCTACCAACTACTGGTACGTTGTTTTCAGATCCACAAGCGACAACACATGATCCACATCCTACACAAAGGTTTAAGTCAATCGACATTCCCCATCTGTGTCCAACATGCTCTACAGGATGTTCTTCCCATAAATCAAACTCTTCAGTTAGTTTCTCTTCATGATCCCAACCTGTGTGTAATGTATGTCTGTGATTATAAGCAGATGAGGCAATATGCTCATTCTTATAAGTGTCAAACGTAGTTTCTTTCATGATGGAATTTCTTGCCATCACTGTAGCATGTGTTTGTGTACATGCTAATGTATATTTTCTTCCGGTATCAGTAACAGATCCTTCAAAGGACTCCATTACTCCGCCTTTTGCCAATTTAAAAGCATTTGCTCCAATCATTTCTGTAGAAGCTTTGCCATAATCGCCTGACTGTTGATAAGCGGATTTACCAATTTTTTCTTGATTTGCTCCACGACCGTAACCAAATGCGATTCCGATTGTTCCAGGAGTTTGACCAGGTTGTGGATAAACAGGTAAATCAATTGATTCACTACCCACAGTTACTGTAACAACACTTTGCTCTTCTCTTTGTCCAAGGCCAGTATTATAAATTTGATCCCCATCTTCAGTTACCATTTCAGATGGAGCCATAGTTGCATAATTGTCCCAAGTCACTTTTGAAATCGGATCTGGCAACTCTTGCATCCAAGGATTGTTGGCATGAATTCCTGAACCTAAACCTGCTTTTTGATAAAAAGAGATCTCTGTTCCTTTACTAGTTATGCTTGCCTCTGCTGTTCCTGCTTTGCTTAAGTTGCCACTAAACGGCATATTACTCGCTGCAATAACAGCATCAGTACCACAGCTATTGTGAACCATTGCTGACCAATATGAATGGAAATCTGAATATTCAGTTTGCGCTGAGTAACCCCATTGCTTCCAAATATCAGAGATATAATCGTGATAATTTTTACTGTCTTTACCAACATGCGAAGCCATTCCAGCCCAAATCATTAATGATTCTGCCGCAGGACGTGTATCGTGTAATGGACGAATAGTTGGTTGAGCAATTGAATAGTGGTTTTCTTTAGGATTAAAGTCATCCCAAGATTCTAATGCGTGACTGCTTGGACAAATGTACTGACATAAAGTTGCCGTTTCATCTGCATATTTAGCTAAAGAAACTGTTAATTTAACTTTCGCTACACCAGCAGCAAATCCTACAGCATCACCGTAAGAATAAACTGGATTTGTATCCCAAGTAATTAATGCACCAATTTTACCTGCTTGCATGTCTTTTACCAAGGCATCCATTTTAGCATCTTCTGATTGGTGTAATTTAATTGGGTTATTTAAGTTAATTGTATTTGAATAGTTATTCAATTTGCTATTAATAGCATTTACAATTACTTGAATTGATTTTCTATTTGATCCAGCAACAACGATTGATTTTCCTTTCGAAGCTTTCAAATCTGTTGCAGCAGCTTTAACATTTGCAATTACAACTGCATCTAAACCTTCAGTTGCAAGATTAATGCTTCCACCAACTTCTTTCAATAATAAAGCTAATACTTTACCTTGTTCAGATGGTTTGATCATTGAACGAACGTCTGCATTTGAACCAGTAACAGACATATTTGTCTCGAACTGATGATGACGTGACATCCAATCATTTTCTGGATTTCTTCCTTTTACGTAATCTCCTAAGAATTGCGTTGGCAACACCCAAGAATTCATAAAGTCAGCTCCAACACTTACTATTGTTTTTGCTAAAGAGAAATCATAATCAGGAATAACTCTTTTCCCGAAAGACTCCAAGTTCGCTTCACGCATTCCGTTATACGAAATTGCATCAAACTGAATGTGTTCAAATTTAGAATTGTCAACTACTGGTGCAGCAGCTGCCAAATCTTCTCCAACAACACCTTCAACCGGCGCCATTTCCACAGCAGCTCCCGTTAATGAAGTTTTCAACTCACCAATAATGGTTCGTGTTGAAGGACTAATAATTGTATTTGATAATAAAACAACTTTATTACCTGTTGCTTTTAATTCTTTTATAATAGCTTCATCAGCTGTTTCCCAATGCGTTTCTCCTCCATTTAAACGTGCACCTTGTAAACGCTCACTATCATATAATGACAATACGGAACCGATAATTCTTGGATTCGTTCCTCCGTTTGTAAAACCATTATTTTTATTTCCTTTAATATGGATAGGACGACCTTCTCTTGTTTTAACTAAAACACTTGCGTAAGATTCACCATCATAAAAAGTAGATGCGTACCAATTTGCAACCCCAGGAGTTATGTCTTCTGGTTTAACCGCATAAGGCACTGCCTTAATCACAGGAGCTTCACAAGCAGCAACAGTAGCTGCAGCTACGCTAAATCCTAGAAACTTTAGGAAATCTCTTCGTCCTGTAGATGACTCTTTCAACTTATCTTCTGCCAAAAATTGGTCAACACTCAATTCTTGAGGAAATTCATTCTTCGTCGAAGCTACGAACTCCGGCGTTTCATTCAATTCATCAAGACCTTTCCAGTATTTTTTATTTGTTCCCATATCTATATATAAGCCTCTTTAATCTTAATTAGTAATGACATTTTGCACATTCCAAGCCACCTAGCTCGCCAACTGTAACAACATCATCTTCTAAATACTTTTTATACGTTTTTTTGTCTTTCAACAAACGTTTATGAATTTCATTGTAGTAACTTCCATCAGGAGCACCTGCTAAATCAACGCTTGATTGTCTGTGACATTCGATACACCAACCCATTGTTAAAGTAGGTTTTGTGAATTTTACCGAGTTTTCAGCCCAATCGTTATCTGTAACACCAACATTATTTAAATCTTCAGATGACATTACACGCGCCACTGTTTCTTTTTTCATGTTACCATGACATTGTTTACAATCAACCCCACCTGTAACAACGTGTTGTGAGTGATTGAAATAAACGTGATCAGGTAGGTTGTGAACTTTCACCCATTTAATTGGTTTTGTTTCACCTGTATAAGTTTTAGTGTCTGCATCAAAACCTGCTGCTTCGTAAATTTTCGCGATTTCAGCAGTTCCATCTGCATTTGTTCCTTCTTTGACAGTTTTGTGACAGTTCATACAAACATTAACTGAAGGAATTGTAGCATGTCTAGATTTTGTTACTGAGTTGTGACAATACTTACAATCAATACCTAAATCACCTGCATGCAATTCGTGAGAATATGCAATTGGTTGTTCTGGTTTATAATCTTCATAAACACCAAGGTCTAACCATTTCGTCATACCTAATGACAATAAAACAATAGTAGCGGCAAAAACTGTTACGCCAAACCAACCTCTATTTTTCCAAGCCCAAGAACGAGCAGACTCACCTACAGTTAATTGTTCTGGTTGTTCATCACCATCTTTATCTCTTGCTAAGGCAGCTAAGTTTCCTTTTACACCAGCAACAACTGCTATTACAATAATTAAAAGCCCAGATAATAACCACCAGTATAGTGATGAAGACTCTTCAGGCCCTGCTTGAGCCGAACCATCTGCCTTCTCAACAACTACTGGAGGTTCAAATGCTTCTATATAAGCAAAGATATGATCAACGGCTGCTTCATCCACATTTTGAGGTGTCATTGGACTTACATCAAATTTTGAAACCTCAACCGCATAAGGATCTCCGCTATCGATTACCGACTGCGAATTTTTAATCCAAGCATAAAAATTCTCTTCTGTAGAATTATCAATCCAACGTTGCCTTGCGCCCTTCAGCGCGGGACCTGTCATATCCTCATGAGGAAAGTGACAAGACGCACAGTTACCGTTAAACAATGCCTCACCTGTTGCAACATCCCCTTCTTGGGCATGAAGATTGTAAGTAAAAGAGAAAAAAGCGAGCACAACAAGTGCTAAATGCTTGATTTTGTTAGAGATGAACAAACTTTTTATATTCATTTGAAAAATTTTATTCCTTTTTTCGTTGGTATACATGATACACAATCACGCACAAAATTAGCACAAAGTCAGAGTAAGCCTAGAGTTTAAAGAAATTTTTGGGAAGCAGAATGCTAATTTAAATTGATTCTAAATAAGCAAATAATCGCAAACTCTTATAGAATAATAAATTGCACCCGTTGTTTAATAAAAATGACAAAAAGATCAGGCAGTTTAGAAACGGTTGAATCGGTATTTTTTTACCTTTGTTCAGCAATTGATTAAAAGCAATATGAAAAGAATATTATTTATAAGCGCAATTTTAATTGGAAGTCACTTTGCCAATGCGCAAGATGGCTGGCTTAAATTCCCAGTAAACAAAAGTGATTCAACTAAGGCACAGCCTGTTAAATTAGATTATTCGGCTAAAAAGGGCAAGGTAACGTTGCATCAAGATGCACGGCTTGAAAAATTGAATGATTTTGTGCGCTCGGGTGAAGAATCTGTTGAAGGGGTTAAAATAGATGGATATCGCATTGTTATCTTCTTTGATCAAGACAAATCTGTTGTTTCGCAACAAAGAGCCAATTTTTTAGCCCGCTATAGTGACCATAGTGCTTATGTAGATTATATGGCGCCGAATTATCGTGTAAGAGTTGGGAACTTTAGAACACGTTTAGACGCTGAAGCCCTGAAAGCTGACTTGTTGGTTTATTTTCCAACTGCAGTTGTTGTGGAAGATAAGATTCAGTTGCCAAACATCCCTTGATCTCAATACAACCTCCAATTCGCTTCAGTATCTCCCAAAAGTTATCGGGACGATATGACGGATGGTTCTTGGTTGTAATTTTTTTTATTTCTTGTTTTTGTTGATGGAACGCGATAGTCCCAATAGTTATCAGGACGCACATCAGCGTTTGGGTTATTACGAACTAATGTATTGCAAAGAGCACTGAGGCTAGTTTAGTGAGCTGTGCTGAGCCCGTCGAAGTATCGAACTATCGCCTAACTCTTTGATTTGTGGTGTTTTTGGAACGCCATAAATCACATACCAGCGTTTGGGTTATCACAAACTAATGTACACTGAGGTTAGGTTATTGAGCTGCGCTGTGCTATGCTGAGTCCTTCGCTATTTGCTTCGGCCGCCGGTTAAAGCTTCTCGAGAGCAAAGAAGTGCTCTTTATTGAATTTGTTATTGGGCCTCGTTGAGTATTTATCGCTATTGATTGAATTTATTGGCAAAAAAAATCCCGACCCGCTTTAGGCGAATCGGGACATATACTTTTAAGTTATTTTGTTTTACAGTTTCGGTGTAACTTCAATTTCTTGATATGCTTCAACCATATCTCCAACTTTAATGTCGTTGTATTTGTCAATGTTCAGTCCACATTCGTAATTGTTTTTCACTTCTTTCACGTCATCTTTGAAACGTTTCAATGATCCTAACAATCCATCATACTTCACAACACCATCTCTAATTACTCTTACTTTAGAGTTTCTCATGATTTTGCCTTCAGTAACATAACAACCAGCAATTGTACCCACTTTAGAAATTACAAATGTTTCTCTAATTTCAGCAACACCTAAAATTTCCTCCTTGAATTCAGGAGCAAGCATACCTTTCATTGCTTCCTCAATTTCATCAATCGCTTTATAGATAACTGAATATAGACGAATGTCAATTCCTTCTACTTCGGCAGCCCGTCTTGCTATTGCGGACGGTCTTACCTGGAATCCAATGATGATACCATTTGAAGCACTTGCTAAGGTCACATCTGCCTCAGAAATTTGCCCAACACCTTTATGAATGACATTTACCTGAATTTTTTCAGTTGACAATTTCAATAGTGAATCTGCAACAGCCTCAACTGATCCATCAACATCTCCTTTTACAATCAAGTTTAACTCTTGGAAATCTCCAATTGCAATACGTTGACCAATAATATCGAGTGTCAATTTCTTTTGAGAACGTTGTGCTTGCTCTCTATGTAATTGCTCACGTTTAGAAGCAATTTGTTTCACTTCTTTTTCGTCAGACAATATATTGAACTGATCACCTGCACTTGGCGCTCCGTTAAATCCTAAGATTGAAACTGGAGTAGAAGGTCCGGCTTCTAACACCAACTGACCTTTATCATTGTGCATGGCTTTTACTTTACCGTAATTTTTACCAGCAATAATTGGATCACCAACACGTAAAGTACCTGCAGCAACTAGTACTGTTGTAACATAACCTTTACCTTTATCTAATAGAGATTCAACTACTGTACCGTTCGCACGTTTATTTGGATTCGCTTTCAACTCTAACAATTCAGCTTCGAGTAATACTTTCTCCAATAACTCCTCAATGTTTTCACCTTTTTTAGCTGAAATTTCTTGACACTGGTATTTACCGCCCCATTCTTCAACTATAATATTCATTTGAGAAAGTTGCTCTTTAATCTTATCAGGATTAGCACCCGGAGTATCAATTTTATTTATTGCAAAAACAATTGGCACTTCTGCTGCTTTAGCATGCGAAATAGCTTCTTTGGTTTGCGGCATCACATCATCATCAGCAGCAATTATAATAATTGCAATATCTGTAACTTGAGCACCACGTGCACGCATAGCTGTAAAGGCTTCGTGACCTGGAGTATCCAAGAATGTTACTTGCTTCCCATCTTTTGTCTTAACTGAATAAGCTCCAATATGCTGCGTAATTCCACCGGCCTCACCTTTGATTACATTTGCATTACGGATATAATCCAATAAAGATGTTTTACCATGATCAACGTGACCCATTACCGTAACAATTGGTGGACGATCTAATAAATCTTCCTCAGCATCATCTTCAACTAAAATAGATTCTTGAACTTCAGCAGAAATAAATTCTGTTTCAAATGAGAATTCAGATGCAACAACTTCAATTGTGTCACGATCTAATCGCTGGTTAATTGAAGCAAATATTCCGAGATTCATACAAGAACCAATAACCTCTGTTGGGCTCACATTCATCATGTTTGCCAACTCGGATACAGTTACGAATTCGGTTATTTTTAAGATGCTCTTTTCGAGTTCTTCTTGTTCGAGTTCTTCTGCTCTTTTTTCAGCAACACTCTCTCTTTTTGAACGACGGTGAGCAGCACCTTTTTTCTTACCACCACCTTGCAATCTAGCAAGAGTGTCTTTAATTTCTTTTTGGATTTCTTTGTCAGTAACAACCGGTTTTTCTTTTTTACCGTATTTACCTTTTCCTTTGTGTGGTGCGCCTCTACTAACGCCTCCACTTGGTTGTGGTCTGCTGGCTTGTTTCTCAACATTTACCTTTTTAATACGCTTTCTTTTCTTACGAGAATTAGCGTCAGACTTTTCTTTTTCAACTGGTAAAACAATTTTACCAATGACAACAGGTCCTGCCAATTTCCCGGCAGTTGCTTTAATTGTAGTAATCTCTTCTGGTTTCTTAATTACCTTAACAGTTTCCTTTTTGGATTCAGTAAATGGCGCAGGCTTCGTCTGCTTTACTGGCTGCTTAATAGGTTCTTTTTTGATTACTTTTTCAGCGGCAGGGGCTTCTTTTTTCTTTTTAGTAGGTCGTGTTTTTTGATTAATGGCATCTAAATCAATTTTACCAACAACGGCTACTTTTTTAACTTTATCATCCGAAACAACTTCCGCTTTCACTTCCGTTTTTTCTTCAACCTTTTCCTCTGTTTTTTCTTCAACTTTAGGCTCTGGTTTTTTCTCGGCTTCAACAACTGGCAGTTCTACTTTTGCTGTTTCCACTATTTCTGGAGCGACTATTTTTTCCTCGACGACAATAGGTTTCTCAACCTTCACCTCTTCGACGACTCGCTTAACCACAGGTGGCGTCTCGACAATGAAATCTTCATCCTCATCATCTTCGTCCTCGTCGCTAGTTGTAGCCACCTCTTTTTTCACGTCTTTCAATGAAATTGACTCACGCTTTTCTCGTCCAATATCTACTGTTTCAGAATTTTGCTTCGCCTCTCGGTCATCTGCAAATTCCTCGTCTAATACACTCAAGATATCTGCCTCAATCTTGGTGTTCGGCTTAGAATCGATCTCGACTCCTTTGGTACCAAGAAACTCAACAATAGTAGAAATACTAATGTTGAACTCTTTTGCTACCTTGTTTAACCTTTTTGCCTTACCTGCCATTCTTTGTAATCTTTACCGCCTGTTTAGTTGGGATATCTTACGATCAATCCCTCTATTTGTTACTATAATACTGTACTTTATTCAAATTCTGCTTTTAGTACGCTTAAAACGTCTTCAACAGTTTCTAATTCTAAATCTGTTCTTTTTGTTAATTCATCTGCGTCTAATCCAAGTACAGATTTTGCCGAATCTAATCCAATTGATTTCAATTCTTTAATCACCCATCCTTCAATTTCATCAGAGAACTCATCTAAATCTACATCTTCAATATCCTCAGCTCCTTCACGATAAACATCAATTTCATAGCCACTTAACTTACCAGCTAATTTAATATTGTGTCCACCCTTACCAATTGCCAATGACACTTGATCCGTTTTTAAATATACATTTGCTCTACCTGTTTCATCATCCAACTCAATAGATGTGATTTTGGCTGGAGACAACGCTCTTTGAATAAATAATTTATCATTTGATGTATAATTGATTACATCAATGTTCTCATTTTTCAATTCACGAACAATTCCGTGGATTCTTGCACCTTTCATACCAACACAAGCACCAACCGGATCAATTCTATCGTCATATGATTCAACCGCAACTTTCGCTCTTTCTCCTGGTTCTCTTACAATTTTCTTAATTGTAATTAATCCATCAAACACTTCAGGAACTTCTAATTCAAACAAACGCTCTAAAAATTCTGTCGCTGTTCTTGAAAGAATAATAATAGGGCTGTTGTTTCTTAAATCTACACGTGCAACAACTGCTCTAACAGATTCACCTTTCTTAAAGTAATCTGAAGGTATTTGCTCTTGCTTCGGTAAAATCAACTCATTTCCTTCGTCATCCAGTACCAAAATTTCTCTTTTCCAAACTTGGTAAACTTCTCCAGTAATAATCTCTCCAATACGTTCTTTGTATTTTTTATAGATATGATCTTTTTCTAATTCTAATATACGTGAAATCAAGTTCTGGCGTAATGAAAGTACGTTACGTCTTCCAAAATCATCTAACTTAACTTCTTCCGCAACTTCCTCTCCTACTTCAAAATCAGGTTCAATTAAAACCGCTTTAGACAAAGCTATTTCAATGTTTTCGTCCTCAACTTCGCCATCAGGTACGATTTCTCTGTTAATCCAGATTTCAACATCACCTTTGTCCGGGTTAATAATCACATCAATATGGTCGTCTGTTCCATATTTTTTCTTGAGCATTGATCTAAAAACATCTTGCAAGATGTTCATCATTGTCTCTCTGTCAATGTTTTTAAACTCCTTAAATTCCGAAAAGGATTCGATTAATTCCAACGCATTCATCTCTTTGTATTTATGTTTAGTGGTTAGATTTTAAAAGGAAATTGATACCGTTCCTTTTTCATCTTCCATTTTACTTAAAAAGTAATTATCAATTTAGTTTCTTTTATTTCGCTAAAATTCAGCTTTATTTCTTCAGTCACCCACACTTTTTTCTTCTTTCCTTCTAATCTTTTTTTCTCTTTCACCTCTATTGTCACACCTTCTTCATCTGCGTGCTTTAAAGTGCCTTCGAACTTTTGTCCATGCTCAAAGGTTTGTACTTTAACTTCTTTCCCAATATTCTTTAAATATTGTTTTAGTACTCTAAATGGTTGATCAATCCCTGCTGAAGAAACTTCCAAGGAAAAATCCTCTTCTTCACGATCTAGGTTGTGTTCGACATTTCTACTAACGGACATACAATCCTCAATGGCTATGTTTCCATCCTCTTTATCTAGCTCTAAAAAAATTTGGTTTCCATTGTTGATTTTTAATTCCACAATGTAAATACCATTATTGAGCTCTTCAATTCGCTCTTCTGCTAGTTCTATTATCGTCTCCCTTTTAATCATTTTCGAAGTACAAAAAGAGGGGACAATTGTCCCCTCTTTTTCTGTTTTCTTATCTTTTACGGTGCAAATATATGTAGTTTAACCCAATTATCCAACGTTTTGAGCAACATTTTGCAAGTTCGAAATTAGCGGGCCTATATTTTTAGCTTTTATGGATTCTATGTGCCATGATTTTACTAGGTGATGCATCACTCTCAATACTCATGATTTGAATTTGAATTAAATAGGTTCCGTCTTCCAAACTATTGGGCACAAAAACTAATTCAGAAATGGTTTTATGCGATTGTGGATCTTCTGGATAATTCCAAAAAGTTTTATGTCCTACTAAGGCACCCCCATCCAATTCTCTATCAACAGAAGGCAGATCTACCATTAAATGATGCACCTTTAATTCATTAATATATTCCATACATTCTTTGGAAACATAAGCAGGATTGGTGTTTGAATAATGTTTTTGTTTCTTTCGATCTGAGTTTTCAAGTGTTCTTATAATTAGGGCTTTTTCGTCCTTCCAGTCTTCAGTGGCTTTTTCCAATTGTACTCTTTCAATTATGAGATCCGTCTTCTCATATGCCGCATTCCAAAATTCTTGAGGTTTTATGGAAACAATTTTGGCGTAGAAATGGAATTCTTTTAAACATTGATTAATGGTAAAAGGTTCTTTCGAAATATGACCAACACATTCAGTATGGGTTCCATTTCCATGTGGATTTAATTTTAGATTTCTAAAATTGACATTTCCTCCTCTATTTACATCACCAATAAATTGATCAGTCATAACAGGTTCAATGGAAACTGGTTCACAGTACCATGCATTCACATTATTTTCTCCGGCAACAATTGGTATGGAAAGGTCTATCCCTTCTTCGGTTAAAATATATTGGGTATTATTAAGGTTAAAGCGCATTTCTGTGTTCCTATGAGTGAATTCAAATATACGAGAAAAATAATATTGAGTTACAGACTTTGAAACACATCATACTCATGTTATGATTATTGAATATCTTTGTCGGTGAAAATGATTTATGGCTAAACACAAACTCATACTAGAGGATGATTTCTCATTTGAATTGATTGGTATTTGCTCAAGTAATGCTGACTATCGATTGACATGGGGAATTAATAAAGCATTATCGATTGCCTTGCATAAAGACGAAGATTTAAACATCTATGTAAAAAAGGAGGGTGATCATTTATATTCTTTCTATTCATATTATGACGAATTCGAACATATTGAATATTATTTAGTCAAAAATCTCTCTAACAATTATCGCCGACTCATTCCTGAAAAGGATCAGGTAGACTACTTTTTGCTAATTAAAAATAATTACACGCTTGAAATTAACGATATCTTAGCGTCCCTTAAGAGAATTGACAGTATCTTGACGGCGTTTATATTTGACCCAGAAGAATTAAAGTCAAAAGGGAATTTGGTGTTCTGATCTCGATACACTTGTGATGTTGCACATCTCAAGCACTCGATCGGACGGTGCTAGGTGTAATGTGCTACTCGTGCTGTCATACTTTTTATTCTGGATGAATACTCTGATTTGAATCTACATCTTGACTTACATGATGAGTTGATTATAAATAAGGCGGATTAAATGCGGTGATTTGCGAACTAAACGGTCATTTATACGTAATACATAAAGTTAGATCGCAAAAATAGATATACGCCATTGACTACTCTTATATGTATGAGTGGCACAAAGTTTAAAAAAGAATAAATGAAAAAGACGAAAATAGTAGCAACAATGGGCCCAGCCTCTACTTCATCCAAAGAGGTATTGCGCCAAATGATAATGGCGGGCGTTAATGTTTGCCGATTAAACTTTTCGCATGGTACCCATACTGATCATTTGAAAACAATTCAGATGATTCGAGAAATTAATACGGAAGAAGGATTTCATATCTCGATATTGGCTGATTTGCAGGGGCCAAAGATCAGAATTGGTGAAGTGGAAAATAATGGAGTAGAATTGATTGACGGTGAAAAACTGATTATTACTACGAATGAATGCATTGGCACGAGTGAAAAAGTTTTTCTGACCTATAAAGAATTCCCAAAAGATGTTTCAATTGGAGATTTGGTTTTAATGGATGACGGTAAGTTGCAATTGCAGGTTACGAAAACGAATAATAAGGACGAAGTTGAAACTAAGATTATACATGGGGGGCAATTGCGTTCAAAAAAAGGTGTAAACCTTCCGAATACGGCAATTTCACTACCCTGTTTAACAGAAAAAGATAGAGCAGATTTAGATTTTGCTTTGGAACATACTGTGGACTGGATTGGTTTGTCATTTGTTAGATCGGCGCGTGACATTATAGAATTGAAGCATATCATACAGAACAATAAATGCCATGCAAAGGTTATCGCAAAAATTGAGAAACCTGAGGCAATTGAGGACATTGAAGACATAATTAAAGTGACGGATGCGCTAATGGTAGCACGTGGCGATTTGGGTGTTGAAGTACCTATGGAAACTGTACCGAGTTTGCAAAAAATGATGATTAAGAAGTGTCGAGAATATGCCAAACCAACTATTGTGGCCACACAAATGATGGAGAGCATGATCGAAAATTATATACCAACAAGGGCTGAAGTAAATGATGTTGCCAATGCCGTTTTAGATGGTGCTGACGCTGTTATGCTATCAGGAGAAACTTCTGTTGGTAAATATCCGCTTGAAGTTATTAAGGCCATGAGTAAAATTGTGAACGAGGTTGAAAAAGAGGACTCAATTTATCATAAAGAAGAGTTGCCAGAAAAAAATCAGGATCGTTTTATTACGGATTCGATTTGTTTTAACGCCACACGTTTAGCTCAGCGCGTTGAAGCTAAAGGCATTATCACTATGACGTTTTCGGGTTATACGGCCTATAAAATTTCTTCTCAACGACCTAAATCAGATACTTTTGTCTTTACTGAAAATAAACAAATTTTAACCCAGTTGAATTTAGTATGGGGTGTCAAAGGCTATTATTATGATAAAATGGTAAGCACTGATCATACCATTAGCGACAGTAAGTATATCCTCAAGAAAATGGGATTGGTGAACGAAGGCGACATTGTAGTTAATATTGCATCTGTTCCCATTGAAGAGAAAGGGAAATCTAATATGGTTAAGTTGAGTTATGTTTAAAGTCGCTTCGCTCCTAGATTTTAGATCGCTGCGCTGTTAGATTTCGATTTGACGAGCTTCTCGATACAATTTTACTTTGTAAAATCACTCGAAGAGACGACCTATGTGATTTCATGGGTTTTTATGGATTTAATGGTTTAATGTAAATGAAATTGCTACAATCAATTAGGCAAAGGATCAATTCAATTTTTGATTATTATATCGATTTCGATCGGTCGAATTTTGTGCGACTTTTTGCCACTACTATCTTGGTTTCCCTGCTCTCTTTTGTACTTGTTATTGCGACATCATATTTTTTTAATGGCAGAACATATACTGGCCAAAGTTTTACGGAATATGCGGAATTATATGGTGGCATATTCGGACTTATCGCTGAAAAAGCACAGATTATTTCTGCTGTAACACTTTTAAATTATGCGCTAATAGCATCACATTTTCTTAGTTTCTCTCGGTATAAACAGCACCTATCACTTACAAACTGTGTCAAAGGGCTTCCGTCTAAAAAATGGAGTCAATACTTCTTTTTTCTTGTGATACTTAGTTTAACAGAGCTTTACCCTTCTCCATATTACTATGGCGATCAATGGAGTATTTTGGAGTACTCAATATCAGGTATAAGTTCTTTCGCGGATTGGTCCTATGAATTAGTTCGCTTTTTAGCTTTTACCTTAATGATTGTTTTTGCGTTTGTTCTTGCAAAAAAAGAAGTTACTCGGTTTTCAGTATTAAAAAAAGAACCTTATGTCATTTTAACTGCAATCCTTCTCATCTTTAGCGTTGAAGCTTTAAATCTCGCATTTACAACTGGAGTAGATAAATTCATTGGTAATTTCTTTGTGCTACTCGATTCCAAAAATTTATTTGGTATTGTAGTTGGGGTTATAAAAGTAACTACTGCTGTTATCATTGTGCCGAGTAAAATCGTGTCACTATCAAATTATGCTAGCGAAAAAAAGGTTAAACCTAGACCCATTGCATTAGAATCTGAAGATCTAATTGACGATTTTGAGTAGTAGTATTTTAGTTAGACCATAACACGATCTACAATTGCCCTGCCAAAACAGTTACCAATTTAAATTGCGTTTCGTCGCCATTCGTGTTTTTAACTGAAATCAAAATAATGTAGGAACCTATGGCAGCTTTTTCGCCATCATCATTAATTCCATCCCATACAAGGATTCCTGTTTGGCCCATGAAATAATTGTCTTCTAAAAATCGAATTAATCGTCCTTGATTGTCATAAATCGTCACATCTAAAACATTATCGGAATCTGTTAAATCGAAATTGATTGTTACCACGTCATTATAACCATCATTGTCTGGTGAAAAGAGTTGCGGATCAATGCTCACATCTCCAATTGCAACAGGCATAGCTGCTTGAGAATTCAAATAGCCTGGCGTACCCCAATCTACGTTTTCTGAGGCCGTGTGCCAATTGCTAGGGTTATTCATGCCACCTCCAAAGGTTATTCTTTCTAAGGACTTGCCATCTTCCGTATTCAGCAAAGCAAAATGATAACCATCATCATAGTGAAAATAATCAATTATGGTTGTATCTGCCCTCATCAAATAAACGGTACCCGAATCATTCGGATAGGTTGGTAATTCTGTATCTAAAAATGCCCCTGAAGCATAAATTGAAAAATCATTGATAATGTCAGTTGAATCTTCAGTTAATGTGGCATATTGCCCTGGCAATAACAAGTATTGTTCAGAACCGATTTGTTCAAAATTTGCAATTCCTTCATCCCAACTTGCCAAAAACAATTGATTCAGATCTAATATTTTATCGGACACATTATAAACTTCGACAAAATCAGAACCACCTGTCTTAGGATCGAAAAGGATTTCATTCAAAATAATGTCTTCTGGTTCAATACTACCTGGTAAACCAAATTTTATGGTGTCGTACCAAGCATTTCCCCAACAATCTTGCATTTCGAATAAACCAAGCGTATAAATTTGATTTTCTTCAAGGGTGAATACATTTACTTGATAGGTATCTAACGTTAAAAAATAACCTGACAAAACATCAACGGTGGGGCTTAAATATAAGGTTGGTGGAACTAAAGTGTCAAGTGCTTTGGATAAAGTGACAATCACTTCTGTTTCACTATTTACAAGCACTCCCAAAATAGATGCGGGCTCAAAATCATCAACATCTGTCCAAATTGAATTTTGAAGACCCGGCGTTCCACCGCTTGTATGTGTCGACGCTCCCCAATTGCTCGCATCACTGCAAGGCGAATCTAAATGCTTCCGCTCTAAGGTCCAACCTCCATCATCTTTATCAGTATCTGCATACCAAGACACGAAATAATGTATTGAATCAATTTCTAAACCAGCATTATCTTTTAAAACAAGGTCATCATCTGAGTTAGTCAGTGTTGGCAGTCCACCAACTTCTAAATAGTTATCAATCCCAAATAACACCCCTTCGTCTTCACCGCAAATCACCACATATTCGTTTGGCTTTAAAATATAGGTGTCAAAATCTGCCGTTGTTGTATTGTCGTTGATTGTCCAATCTGCTAAATCGAAAATTTTATCTGATCTATTATAAATTTCGAAAAATTCCAACTCAGGTAAACCTATTACAGGATTCGGATCTGCCAATAATTCCGTAATAATGACATCATTCGCTTCGGCGGCTTCTGGAACAAAATATAAAAAGCTTATTACCGCCGGCGACTCAATGGTGTTTCCATCCAAATCTTCCACGTTTTCAACTGACAGTTCATAGGTTTCGCCATTTGTAAAAGCAGTACCCGTTGTTAAATGAACCAAGGCTGGATTTACACCATCAATAATTGCACCTGTGGCAATTCCAATGCCGCCATCCACTGAATAGTTAGAAAATACTGTACCTGTAACAGGATCAATCGGTTCAGAAAAAAGAACGTCCAACTCTGTGTCAGAAATCACCGTAACGCTTTCCAATGTAGGTGGAATTGCATCTACATAAGGATTTCCCAAATTATCAAAATAAAACAATTCAGATCTAGAAGAAGTGTATTTACAAAACACCCCAAAATAATTTGTTGTGGTATGCATGGCATCTAAAATTGTTCCTTCTGAAATAAATGCATAACCTCCAGTTGTATCTCTCAATAATTCCCAATTTCCTGCCACATCTCTTGTCACTCGTACACGAACTTCTGCATTATCAGAGTTAGTAGCATCATCAAGTCCATCAATAATCTCAGTAATACTTTCTCCTGTTTGGCGGTATAAACTAATTTCGTCATCTGTGTTTCCTAGCAGAACAAAATAACCGTTTAAACTTCCTTTAAGGTTCTCTTCATCAGACACCAAATAAACACGTGTATTATTACCAGATGATGGATTAAAATCCATATTCAACCAAAAATCCCACGTCACATCATCAATCAATGTTGTAAAGACAGATAAATAAGAAGTATCAGCTTCTGCAGGCGCCACCAAATGCAATTGATTTAGTTCGTCGACTTCAAAATTTGCGTCCATACCTGTCCAGGTGGGATCCACATTAAAGTCACCGTCCTCAAAGTCATCAGAGAACTGGGCGCTCGTTATAAACGTCACGAATAAAAAAACGACTGTTAAATAAAATTTCATAATGTTTCGAACTTCGACTGCTAAATATACTACTTTTGCTTCGTCTAAAAAAATTAAGTATGAAAGTAGCAATTGTAGGGGCAACAGGAATGGTTGGAACAGAGATTATAGCTGTTTTAGAAGCTTACAATTTACCTGTGGACACTTACTATTTTGTAGCGTCAGAAAGATCTGCTGGAAAACCCATTCAATTTAAGGATGAAACCTATACCATAATTGGTTTGTCGGATGCTGTTGAAAAGAAACCGGACATTGCTATTTTCTCAGCAGGCGGAGCAACATCTTTCGAATGGGCACCAAAATTTGAAGCTGTTGGAACAACGGTAATTGACAATTCGAGTGCTTTTAGAATGGACGAAGATAAATGTTTAGTTGTTCCAGAAATCAATGCGGATTTATTAAAGTCAACTGATAAAATTATTGCTAACCCCAATTGTTCTACTATTCAATTGGTGATGGTATTGGCACCACTTCATAAAAAATATGGTGTTAAACGTGTTGTTGTTTCTACCTATCAATCTATTTCTGGATCAGGAATGAAAGCAATGCGTCAATTGGAAAATGAAAAAAATGGGGTGAAAGGTGAAATGGCTTACCCTTACCCTATTGAAGGAAATTGTTTGCCACATTGTGATTCGTTTACAGAAAATGGATACACAAAGGAAGAGATGAAGTTGACCAATGAGACGAAAAAAATTATAGACCCATCTATTAATGTTACAGCAACCGCTGTTCGTGTTCCGGTTTCGGGAGGACATTCAGAAGCGGTTAATATTGAATTTGAATCTGATTTTGATTTGGCGGATGTTCGCAAGATTTTGCACGAGATGCAAGGCGTTACTTTGAAAGATAATATTGATACCAACACTTATCCAATGCCTTTGTATGCAAAAGGAAAAGATGATGTTTTTGTTGGTCGAATTAGACGTGATGAGAGCCAGGCAAATACTTTGAACCTTTGGATTGTTGCGGATAACTTGAGAAAGGGAGCTGCTACTAATGCTGTTCAAATTGCGGCTTATTTAATTGATAAAAAATTAGTTGGGTAATTTTTCAATGTGCAATTTTCAACGATCAATGATCAATGCGGTTTGACGTGTTTCTTTAATGTACAATGATCAATTTTCAATGTGCAATGCAGTTTGACTGGGTTTTCAGTGATTTAATAAGATTTGACTCGTGTAGAAGAAAGCATTTATCAATCCAATTCGTTTCACAAAGGCTGTTCAAACTAATATCGAACCAAATGAAAATCTAACAGCGAAGCGATCTAAGCACTAAAAGCGTAGCGAACATATAAGCCGCAGCGACCTACTCTTCATCAACACCCTCTTCTGCCTCTAGAATATCATAGACGCGGACATTTCCTTTGTTGGTCTTTTTATAATAAACCACAGAAAGATCTCTGACTTCCATTTCATTGATATCAAAATCTTGAATATCTGGATCAATTAGTCGAATATCAATATTAAAGAATAAAGGCATGATGACAGCATCATCCATTAATATTTGATCGGCCTGAGCATATAGTTTCATTCTTTTTTCTGCGTCGATTTCAACTAAGGATTCTTCGTAAACCTTGTCAAACTCAGGATTAGAATAACGGAAGTAATTAATTGAGGTTTCTTTTCCTTCAATAATGTTTTTTCCGTGGAATAAGTATAAAAAGTTAGATGGATCTGGATAATCAGCTATCCAACCAAAACGCCAAAAATCCACTTCACCGCGCTCCACTTTTGGATGCAATTCAGACATTGGCATTACATTCAATGCAATGTTAACGCCCAGGTTTTTATTTAACATATAGGTAATTGCATCTGCTATTTTCTCATTAACTCCTCCACTTGCATTCAAGTTCAATGTGATTTCTGGAAATCCTTTTCCGTCAGGGAAACCTGCTTCTTTCATTAATTTTTTTGCCAATGCTGGATTATATTCAAATCCCTTAACAGTTTCGCTTGGATAACCAGACATTTCAGGAACAAATCCATTATGCGCAGGACTACCTTCTCCCTGCAAAACAAAATTTGTCAATGAGTCTCTATCCACAGCGTAGTTAAATGCGCGTCGTACACGCACGTCAGCAAATACCTTACTCGTATATAAAAAACCGTAATACTGAATATTCAAACTATTAATCGATTGTACTTCAAATTCTTTATTCAATCCATCCTTTGCTTCTTCTAAACTGCCCATGATGTTTTGAATTTCCTCTACAGGTATTCCCCATATCATGTCTAATTCATCTTCTTGAAAGGCTTTTAGCTCTGCATTTTTATCCTTAATAAAGGTAAATTCGATTTGATTTAGGAAAGGTAATTTGTTTCCAAATTCATCTGTACGCCAATAATTATTGTTTTTAACAAATACTACCTTTTTTCCGTTTTCGATTTCGGTTGGAATGAATGGACCTGAACCAACAATTTTATTTTGCATTCCATCATAACCATACCTATCAATTGCCTCTTGCGGATATGCGGCTGCAGCTAAGATGGTTAATAAGTTAGGGAAGCTAGAAAATGGATTAAGTAACTCCAATTCGAGCGTGTAATCATCTATTACTGTAATTCCTGCTACCGAAGTCTCTGCTCCACTAGCATATTCGTTTGCCCCAACAAGTCGATCTCTAAATAAAGAAGTCCATTTGTTCTCTTTGTGGTTTGAACATAAAAATTCAAAACAATACTTAAAGTCGTTTGCATTAATTTCACGTCCTTTACCACCTGCAAAGCATTCATCATCAATATATTTTACGCCTTTACGTAAATGGAATGTATATTTCGTTTTATCTTTATCAATGTCGAAAGACTCGGCCAAACAAGGTTCAACCTCTAATGTTTTCTGATTTAGGCGCAATAAACCCTCATATCCTTGACTCGCGATATGAGTAGAATATATATCATTGATTGATGCTGGAAATAAACTGGTATAATCTTCTATTGAGTTCAACCTCATTACTCCTCCTTCGAATTTCCCTCCTTCAACTTTCGTGAGTTCATTTGGATCGGTTAGTGGTTCGTCTTCATTAACTCCATTACCACCGCATGACATAACGCTAACAAGCAAGGTAAGGCAAGAAATAAAACTAAAAATTTTCATGGACGTCGTTTAATTTAAGGCAAACAAATATATAAATTCTATTTTAATTTTCTACTTTAAATTGACACTCCTCTTCGCTGTGGATTTCTATGCGTATAACGATCTGGATTTGTAAACCGTAAAGAAAGCTCAAAACCCCCGCGATAAGAGGATGCAGCGTTCAAGCCAGAAACGTTAATATCATATGACATCCCTACTGAAAAGGCTTGAAAATCAAAGAAGACTTGTGGTATAATTGCATCAAAAACATTGTTGACTCTAAAATTAACTCCTGCAGCGACAGACATATCCGTTGTCATACCTGTCATTTTAGAACCAGATTTGAGTGTATATTTCATTAAAGCGCCAAACAAAAACTGATTTTGAGCCCCTTGAAATTGGGCTGTCAGATTTGGATACCAATACAAATCATTTGCTGGCGTGCCAAATATTGCAGACGCATGGAAAACGGCACGCATAGGTAATCTAGTATTTCCGTTAACGACAAACGAGTTTTCAGGTCGGTTGATATGAAAAACGGCCAGTCCAATTTTTGCATCTTGGGGAGATCCAAAAGTCACATTACGATCATTTTTATGATACCAATATGCAATTCCTGCCGAAAAATCGGAATATTGTTGGGGTAAATATTCAATTCCTTCACCATCATATAGTGTTGGGTCGAAATTGAGTCCAGAGTATTGACTCCCCCACTGCATATTGCTTGTACTAATACCCGATTTACCAAAAGCTCCTTGAATCCCAACGCATAGTCTTTGATTTCGGGATAATTGAATGAGAGAAGAAAAGCTTGTCCCAATTGTTGTTGTTCCTAACTGAATATCGCCAGATACGTCCTTTGCCATGTGAATACCAAGTGCGTAGAACGTTGGTCTCCTTGCGCGGCCTTTACCGAAAGAAAATTCAGCTGAAGTAGCGTATGTTCGAAATGTTTTATTGATTGAACGCCATTGATCTTTCCAGTTCATTGTTGCGCGTATATTACCGCTAAACGTCCCTGTAAAAGCAGGGTTAATTGAAAATTGTGTTCGGGTAACTTGAGAAAAATGAATATCCTGCCCATTTGAGAAAAATGGCATTAGCACTATGAAGAGATATAAAAGGTGTTTTTTCAACTTGGTTTTTATACTTGATAATAAGGGCTAAAGTTACCGAATAGTTACAGTATATACAAGTATTCAAAGGATTGGTGTAGTTAATTTGCGCTAGGTGACATGCGCTACTTCATATTACCTAAAAATTCGAAGAGAGTTTTGCGCCTCCTTTTTTATAATTCCTTCGGGAGTTTGATAAGAGTAGAAAGCCATTGACACAGATTTCACCGTCGGCCATAGCCTTTGGCGAAGGTTCTTGGCGAAGGACTAAGCAGATAATCACTATTTTTTTTATTGCCTATGCAACATTCTCCGTAAAATGTCTCGAATAATAACTCAGATTGGTTTTTTTAGTTGATAATTTGTCTTGATGCTTTGCTTAAAATAGATTTGATAAAAAAGCACATGAAGGTCACCACTCTCTTCTTCTCATTTTTACAATTGTTTGCCTGTTCATCTTCGCCTGAAAGATCAGATTCGTCAAATCTTGACACAAATCAAATCAAAGTCCTCATTGATAACTCAATTAATGAAATTATCTCGCCTGTTTTCGGTTATCGATTCATCATTGCAGGTGACTTTGATGGTGATAGAATTCAAGATACTTTGGTCGAGCATTACATAAGTCAAGACAACATGAAAGAAACGAATAAGTTTTATAAAAACATGTTGGAATATGATGATTTGGTCGACACAACAATTAAAAAACAGCCCAATTCTTATGTTCTTTGTAGCAATCCTAAAATTGACACATTACGCATCACCGACGGAGAGCAGCAATTTGGATTATCATTCTTAAAAAATGAAGGCGATTTAACTGGTGATGGGAAAGATGAAATCTCATACGTTATTAACTGGGCAGACTGGTCAAACACGAACACTTGGCATATAATGACTTATCGAAAAAATGCTTGGGAAACGCTTTATTCTTTTTCCATTTGGGACTGGCAATTACCGAGTCTTCCTGAAACTCAAAATCAATATGGATTATTTGGACTTGTAAATAAAAATATTCTAGACTCCTCAGACCAAAACATTGATCAAATCAATAGCAATTTTTTAGAGTTTCCAGGTCTGGTAAGAAAAGTCAAAACCAATGTCATTGAGATTATCTTCAGAAACGAAGAAGCCATGCTTGACACAATGCAGGTCGACCTCAGGAATAAAAAACTGTAAAAATCGAGTAGGAAGATAGAGGTTATTCCCCTATCTGTCCTCTCACACCACCGTACGTACGGATTCGTATACGGCGGTTCATTAAGTTAGTAATTGTTTTGAGCACATTTCCATAAGGCTAATGTATCCTTTCTCTTTAAGACGTTTATTGGTAATTGTTCGGGTAAGAATAAAGCTGTGAACAATGCGCCAACCACCTTTTCGGGTATTAGCCCATTCATAGGCTTTACG
>WTCE01000009.1 GCA_013138735.1 Crocinitomix sp.
AAATATCTACAGAACTATTTGAACGAATTCTGTTATAAACTTAATCGCAGATACTTTGGTAACAGAGTCTTTGATAGGCTTACACTTGCCGTAGCCAAATCTTACTGGTAATTAATGGGGGGATCAGTTAAGCTAATTAGAATTGTCCTGCATTAAATTATTCTAGCATTAATTGTTCCTAATTTGGCAATAAGGGGTTCCATCCTTTTTCTCTCAATTTTTACCTTGCTTTATTTGTTTCAGTCTTATATGTTTGGCTGAGAATTGTAACCAATTTAAGTGTCTAAATTATATCCACAAAAACCAAAATGAAACCCCTCTTTATTTTATTGATTCTCTTCATTTTTTCTGCTTTAGATGGATATACTGCGGACATGGCGAGCAAAGCCTTACACAGCTCATCTAAAAAAGAAATTGTGCCACCTGGAACTGTTAAATTTAATGAAGGACTTTATGTTGATATGACTGAGTTATCTAATTTTAACTGGCTTGAATATATGAGCTGGATGAAAATTAACTATGGCAAAACGTCCAAACAATATGCTGCAGCATTGCCAGATACACTTATCTGGAGGAAAACAAATATTGTATTCGAAGAATGGTATTTACGCCATCCTTCCTATCATAATCACCCCGTAGTTGGCGTCTCCTATGAGCAAGCTATTGCCTATTGTGCATGGCGATCGGATCGGGTAAATGAAATGCTTTTCGCAAAAAATAATACGATTGAATATCACTTTTATAAAGAAGACGCTACCTTTTGCAAAATCCCCAAAATTTGTACTTATCGACTACCAACAGAAAAAGAATGGGAAAGTTTTGCTATAGCTCCCTTTTCTAAAAAAGTCTTGCGTAAGCAGAAAGATGACCGCATCTATAACACCGTTTTTAAACCAACTGAAATTGAGCATAATGATGACGACTCCGAAATAATCGCACCCGTCATTTCGTACTGGCCAAATAGTTTTGGAATGTACAACCTCATAGGAAACGTTGCTGAAATGACGGCAGAAAAAGGGAAATCTAAGGGTGGCAGTTGGTCTCATACATTGGAATCCTCCTCAGTAGATAGTTCGGTTGCCTATACCACACCAACTAACTGGTTAGGGTTTCGTTGCGTTTGTGAAGTAAAGCTACCTTAATTTAAAATCACGTATTTATACCCTTGTATTACTTAATGATTTGTGCAAATTTTGATTCAGCAAGACGTAATGTCATGTACAATACTAAGATCCATTTGTTCTTTCTATAATCCAATCAGCCAGTTAAATCTCCATTTGGGAGTTAAAACATCAGGTTTTAGCCATAATCGTTGGTCGTTAATCCAAAAGATTATAATTTGTCAAAGGGATTGCTTTGCTTTTGATTTTAAACAATTTTAAACAAAAAAATCCCACCGAAGCGGGACTAAAGATTTTCATCTACGGCATATAGCCTTATTGTGATAAGATTAAAGAATAATTTCTTATTGGGTCAAATGTATAAAAAAAATTGACTACGACAAAATATATTTTAAAATGAGCAAAACATTAGGATTAGATTTAGGGACAAATAGTATTGGTTGGGCGGTTGTTGATGACCAATCAGATACACCAATTGTCGAGAAAGGTGTAATTGTTTTTCCTGAAGGAGTGAAAATTGAAAAAGGAACGGAAAAATCAAGAGCTGCGGAAAGAACTGGTTTTCGAGGGACGCGGAAATTAAAATTCAGACGGAAGTTAAGGAAATACGAAACACTTAAAGTGTTGTCTAAATTTAATCTTTGTCCATTAACGCTTGTTGAAGTTGAAGATTGGCGGAAGTCGAATTTTAAGGAATACCCAAATAAGCCTGCTTTTATTGAGTGGTTGAAAACAGATGACAAAACAAATAAAGTTCCTTACTTTTTCAGAAATAAATTTTCGCGCGAAGTTTCCGCTTGGGGAAATGATGAAACACTTCGCCACCAACTCGGCAGAGCCTTTTACCACTTGGCACAACGACGTGGATTTAAGAGTAACCGACTTGAGCAATCAGATGAAAACCTTATTTCTGACGTAAAGGAATTCATACAAGACGCTTTAGCTGATTCACAAAATGGAGTTGAATTATTGATTCAACTCGCAACTATATTTGAAGAATATAATTTTGACACGCGCAAGGCAGATGAATTAGATAGCACCGAACAAAAACTAAAATCAATACGCAAGTATATCTTTGGTGTTTTAGAAAATAAAATTAAGAACAAAGATTATTCAAGCTATCAAACTGCAAAAAAAGAGATAGACAGATACATTAACAGACCAGAAAATTTGGGTGCTGTTAAAGGAGGGATAAAAGAACTTAGTAAAAAAATAGCTGAGAAAGATTGTCAATCTTTAGGGCAATATTTTTGGTTGCTTTATCAAAAAGACAGAAAGGTCGAAAATCATAAAATTCGTTCTAATTACACTTCACGAGAGGAGCATTACGAAACAGAGTTTAATCTTATTTGCAAAACACAAAACATCTCTGACAAACTTAAAAAGATGCTATATCAAGCCATCTTTTTTCAACGTCCTTTGAGGTCACAAAAAGGATTAGTAGGCAAATGCACCTTAGAAAACAATAAGGCAAGATGTCCCGTTTCTAGAACGGAGTTTGAAGCATTCAGAATGTGGTCCTTTCTTAATTCGATCAAAATAAAAACTAAAACTGATACTAGTCTACGCGAACTTACCATGGTTGAAAAGGAATTATTAATTCCTAAATTTTATCGGCGCAAATCAACTTTCAAGTTTGACGATCTTGCTCAAACTTTATCAAAACATTATGGTGATAAGTTTGTTCATTTTAAAGATACGGTGCCAAATGGTAATACCAACCTAATCAACTTCAAATTAAATACAACCGTAAACGGCTGCCCAGTTTCGGCTATGTTTAATTATTTTTTTGGTGCCAATTGGGAAACAAAAAAATTTATTTATGAAACATTAGATATTGATGGATTAAAGCAGGTACATGAAATTGATTATAAAGATATTTGGCATGTATTGTCCACATTTGACGACGACAAAAAGCTTTATAGTTATGCAATAGAAAAATTACGCTTGGAAGAAAAGGAAGCTAAAAAATTCTCAAAACTATCCTTCCAACAAGGCTACGCGAATTTAAGTTTGTCAGCTATAAATAAGATTTTAGCTTGGTTAAAACAAGGTTTAAAATATCCGCATGCTGTTTTTTTAGCGAATATGGAAAAAGTTGTAAGGCCTGAAATATGGTCTGACAAAACGGATAAAAAAATGCTTATTGATGCTGTTGGAACAATTTTAAATGAGCATTCTTTTGAGAAAAAAAGGAATAGGACCATCAATGCTTTAATTGCTCAATACAATGCAGAAGTTAATCAGGTTCAAATGTCAGAAGAATCAAGCCCAATAATTAAAAATGAATTGAAAGTATTATTATCCAAAACATTTGGACAATCCCTATCAGACCCAATATTGGATGATGCTTTTAACTTGCTAAAAAAACAACTTGAAAAGGATAGTTTCTCCATTGCTTTTATTCCAGACAAACGCTTGGACGAAATGTTGCACGAGTTTTTAGAATCAAATAATCTCATTAAAGATACGAATAAGTTAAAAAAGCTTTATCACCCTTCAGATTTGGAAAGCTTTCAGCCAATAAATGCAAAAAACAGAGCTGGTGAATATATACTGGTTGATAATGAACCTTTAAAAATATTAAACAGCCCAAAAACTGGCGCAATTAAAAATCCGGTTTTAATGCGAACCATGCATCAGCTTAGGAATTTGATTAATGAATTGTTGCTACAAGAAAAAATAAATGCAAAAACACGTATTCATATTGAATTAGCTCGAGAAGTTAATGATTCTAATAAAAGGGCTGCATACAAAACTTGGCAAGATCAAAAACAAGCGGAAAATGAAGAAATAGCCAGTATAATTAGAGAATTATTTAAAGAATCTGGAAAAAAGGAAGTAACAATTGGATCTGAAGATATCAAAAAGGTAAAAGCATGGACAGAACAGTTAAAGGATGAAAACGAAAAACCTGTGGATGTTTTTGAATTAGGAAAGACTAAAAAGGAAATGGTTCAAAAATACAAGTTATGGAAAGAGCAAAAAGGCTATTGCATTTATACCGGTAAAACTATTAACCTGACACAATTATTTGAAGGCACAGCTTTTGATATTGAACACACGATTCCGCGGAGTGTTTCTTGGGATAATTCAATGGAAAACAAAACAATTTCTGACGCTACATACAATCGAGAAACCAAACGCAATAAAATTCCTTCAGAACTTGATGCACATCCAGAAATCCTGGGGCGTATTAGACACTGGAAAACACATTGGAAAAAATTAGACGACCAAATTAAAAGGATTAATACAGCTACTATTATTGATAAAGAAGCGAAAGACCGAATGATTCGTAAAAAACATCTTTTAAGATTTGAATACGACTATTGGTATCAAAAATACGACCGCTTTATAATGCGTGATGTACCGTCAGGTTTTAAGAATAGCCAATTAGTAGACACTGGACTTATAACACGTTACGCTAAATCATATTTAGGTAGTTTATTCCAAAACAAAAATGGCAATAGCAATGTAAGTGTTGTAAAAGGAAGTGTTGTTTATGAATTTAGAAAAGCGTGGGGTGTCCAAAAATTACAAGAAAAAAAATCGCGTTCAAATCACATTCATCATTGTATAGATGCAGTGACAATTGCCTGTATGACAAGATCAAAATATAACACATTTGTTCAAGCATGGAAAGAGAATGAGGAAGGTAGCAAACTTCTGACAAGAGATACCACCCCTATTAAAAAACCTTGGGTAACATTTACGGAGGATTTATTAAAAATTGAAACTGAGGTGGCAATTGTACGAGCATTCCGAGACAACAAATCTAATCAAACAAAAAAGAAGGTTCGAAAAAGAGGAAAGATCGAATACAAAATAGAATTCGAAAAGGATAATGATGCCGTTTATTTACGCGCAGATGACGGTAACAAGATTCCTGTCTTAGATCAGAGCGGTAATCCTAAAAAAATAGTAGATAGAGACGGCAAGGCTATTCCTAGATATGAAACGGGTGATACAGCTAAAGGCTCTTTACATCAAGACACTTTTTATGGCGCTATAAAAACAGCCAAACGGGACAAAAATAATATCCCACTTAGAGATGAAAATGGAAATTTTGTGTTTGAAGCGGATAAAAAAGGGAATCCGCTCATTAATTATGTGATAAGAAAACCTTTAGATAGTTTAACAGACGCTGACTTGAAAAAAATTGTTGACCCTACAACTCGGGAAATTGTCATAAAAGCCAGAGCAGAAGAAAAAACATTAAAAAAAGAACTAGATTCTTTGAAAAAGGAACTGAAAAAAGAGCTTATTGAGATTGAGGTAAAAGAACTGTCCGAACGAATAGAAAGATTAGAACAAAAAATTAAAAATGATTTATATGTTATTCCTCCCAAAAAAGGAAAGCGAATAATTACGCCCATTAGAAAAGTACGCATCAATGCAAAAATGACAGAACCGTTACCTGACTTTAAGAAGCACAAGGATATTTCTAAGCACCCACACAAACGGGAGTATTATGTTCAAAATGATGAAAACTATTGTCTGGCTTTATTTGAAAATAAAGCTAATAAGAAACGGAAAGCAGAAATTATTAATTTAATGAATGCCGTTAATTATTTCAAAAAAAGCAATTCGAAAGAGAATCACGTTTTAATTCCGGAATCCAAAAAAGGATTTGAATTATGTGGGATTTTAAAACCTAATACAATGGTTTTATTTTATGAGGAGTTACCCGAGGAAGTTTGGGATTTAGATAAAACCGAGCAGCTGAAAAGGCTTTATTATGTTAGAAAGATGTCTAAAGACGGCAGAGCGACATTTCAATTTCATCAAGAAGCGCGTATTGATGAGCAACTCAAACAAGATTATTTAAAGCAAAATAACGTAGAAGCCCCTAAGTCTTTGACTAATGGTGAATCGAAAATAGATTTTTCAAACCTGCCCACACCCAAATTTCTTCTGAGCCCTAACAATATGCAGTTTCTAATTGAAAATGTTGATTTTAAAGTTTCGGTGACTGGGGAGATCATCAAACTCTAATCAAGAATATTTCATTTAACCCCAAAATAAAATGCTAAAACGAACCCTTCTATTCAGCAACCCTTACCACCTGAGTACGCGGAATTTGCAATTGCAAATAGCGGAAAAGGATTCGGGTGAAATAAAAACGGTTCCTATAGAGGATGTTGGCTATATCGTTTTTGAGCACCCACATATTACGTTTACACAAAGTGTGATGCAGCTATTGGCGGAGAATAATACAGCCGTAATTTTTTGCGATCAAAAATTTCACCCCTCCTCTATGCTCTTGCATTTAGATACGCATAACATACAATCTGAACGATTTAAACACCAAGTAAATGCCAGCGAACCTTTAAAAAAACAATTGTGGCAACAAACTGTTAAACAAAAAATTATTAATCAGGCAGATTTGCTAAGCATGCAAGAAAAAGATGCTGAGGCCCTTTATTATAAAGCCAAACAAGTTAAAAGTGGCGACACCACAAACGAAGAAGCAAAAGCTGCACGCGCTTATTGGAACAGATTATTTGGCAAAGATTTTAGGCGAGAACGAAATGGGCAAGCCCCGAATCCTGCATTAAATTATGGCTATGCCATTTTACGTGCTGCAACTGCGCGTGCATTGGCCGGAAGCGGTTTGTTGGCAACTTTAGGAATTCACCACCGCAATAAATACAACTCGTTTTGTTTGGCAGATGATATTATGGAACCCTATCGCCCGTTGGTTGACGAAACAGTATATGAAATGTATCACGGTGGATTGGATTGTGAAAACTTGGGCAAGGTTGAAAAAGCAGAACTACTTAAAATATTGACAAAAGATGTCATCATGAATGAGCAAGTTAGTCCATTAATGATTGCTTTAAACAAAACATCCTCCTCACTAGCCCAATGTTTTGAGGGCAAAAAACGAACAATCTATTATCCAACCTTTCGGCTATGAGTCAAGGTCGTTTAAATGCATATAGAATTATGTGGTTATTTGTGTTTTTTGATTTGCCTACCAATACGAAGAAAGAAAGGCGTACCGCTCAACAATTTCGGAAAAAGTTGCTAAAGGATGGATTTACAATGATGCAATTTTCAGTTTACACCAGACATTGTGCTAGTTTTGAAAGTGCCACCGTTCATATAAATCGAATTAACAGTTTTATTCCAAATGCTGGACAAGTTAGCATCATGCAAATTACCGATAAACAATACGGCAATATTCAAAATTATTGGGGTATTTCGCACGCCCCGTTGCCAGGAACACCACAGCAACTGGAGTTATTTTAACATATAGAAATAAAAAAAAGTGGAATCTAGGCAATTTATTTCCTGAAAACCACTTTTTTAAAAACGACATTCCTTTGTAAAAACGTCATTACTAGCAATATATGTCGCGCGGTAATGTCGTAATACTCTTTCTTTAATCAAACCACAACTAGATTCGTTAGTTATAATGAACTTACACGAATGTCGTAATACTCTTTCTTTAATCAAACCACAACTCTGAACCAATAACCCAACTGTTACTACCCAATGTCGTAATACTCTTTCTTTAATCAAACCACAACAGCTTCAGATAAGAATACAAATTCTAGCTTAATGTCGTAATACTCTTTCTTTAATCAAACCACAACTCGTATTGCTTTACGGCTTCATCCATTTTTAATGTCGTAATACTCTTTCTTTAATCAAACCACAACTGTAACTTTACTGTTCCTTTAAAAGTTAGTAATGTCGTAATACTCTTTCTTTAATCAAACCACAACTGTATGAATCTAATGATAACAATTAAAGCTAATGTCGTAATACTCTTTCTTTAATCAAACCACAACCCAAGATAGTCACTGAATGCTTTCGCGTCAAATGTCGTAATACTCTTTCTTTAATCAAACCACAACTCCAATAGTCGTAAAACTCTCTTAACATTGAATGTCGTAATACTCTTTCTTTAATCAAACCACAACCCGTGAATTGAAAAATATAATCTGAAATATAATGTCGTAATACTCTTTCTTTAATCAAACCACAACTTATCATTTTAGGATCTAGATTCATTTTTGAATGTCGTAATACTCTTTCTTTAATCAAACCACAACTGATGTCCTTGATGGAGCTTTCAAAATCTAAATGTCGTAATACTCTTTCTTTAATCAAACCACAACTGAATGTCTGCAATCTTCTCGTCATACTCTAATGTCGTAATACTCTTTCTTTAATCAAACCACAACTGACCTCCAGCATTAGCCTTTTGATTTTTGAATGTCGTAATACTCTTTCTTTAATCAAACCACAACTCAACACCCAAATTGGAATGTAAGGTTGCAAATGTCGTAATACTCTTTCTTTAATCAAACCACAACCCGCGTAAAGCTGGACTCCGATTTTGCATTAATGTCGTAATACTCTTTCTTTAATCAAACCACAACTTGTTGGTCGATTTGATAATGAACATTTTTAATGTCGTAATACTCTTTCTTTAATCAAACCACAACTTTAGCTAACTTCTTTAGTTGCTCTAATTGAATGTCGTAATACTCTTTCTTTAATCAAACCACAACCTGTGTCACCTGTTTTCGAATTTCGCGCACAATGTCGTAATACTCTTTCTTTAATCAAACCACAACCCAGCAATAACAATATTTAAAGGAGGATTCAATGTCGTAATACTCTTTCTTTAATCAAACCACAACTAGATCTATTCATTTTATGCCGTTGCTATTAATGTCGTAATACTCTTTCTTTAATCAAACCACAACTTAAGTGCTGTAACCTAATCATTGAAGGCAAATGTCGTAATACTCTTTCTTTAATCAAACCACAACATTAAATCGTTTTTGGTGTTCCATTTGTATAATGTCGTAATACTCTTTCTTTAATCAAACCACAACCAGCTGGGATACTAAATCAGATCATGTGCTAATGTCGTAATACTCTTTCTTTAATCAAACCACAACTTACCTCATTGAATCTATCCTCAAAGGTTTAATGTCGTAATACTCTTTCTTTAATCAAACCACAACAAGGTCATACCAATAACGCGAGTCGGGTTTAATGTCGTAATACTCTTTCTTTAATCAAACCACAACATAGCATTAAAAATTGTCTCGGTCATTGAAAATGTCGTAATACTCTTTCTTTAATCAAACCACAACTCCATCTAGCGGTGGATGAGGGATTGATAAAATGTCGTAATACTCTTTCTTTAATCAAACCACAACTATATTTGGGGTTATGGCGCGTTGTAACGAATGTCGTAATACTCTTTCTTTAATCAAACCACAACAAACATCTTGAAAGTGATCGCTCCATATTCAATGTCGTAATACTCTTTCTTTAATCAAACCACAACTACGGCTTAGACTGTTCACGACCTGTAACAAATGTCGTAATACTCTTTCTTTAATCAAACCACAACTTTAATTATCTTATCAATTGCGTTTAATACAATGTCGTAATACTCTTTCTTTAATCAAACCACAACTGTTAAAGTGCGCACCGTCTATTTGTTTACAATGTCGTAATACTCTTTCTTTAATCAAACCACAACTAGACGAAATGACTTGGGACGCTGCAACTAAATGTCGTAATACTCTTTCTTTAATCAAACCACAACTTATGCTAGTGACCTAAGTTATGAGGGAATAATGTCGTAATACTCTTTCTTTAATCAAACCACAACCGGATGGGGTCATTTTGTTAAGGTTGCACAAATGTCGTAATACTCTTTCTTTAATCAAACCACAACTGATAAGGTTGCGAAATTTGCAGGTACTTAAATGTCGTAATACTCTGTCTTTAATCAAACCACAACTTCCTAATGTGATGGCTAATGATTGCATGTAATGTCGTAATACTCTTTCTTTAATCAAACCACAACTGTAATGTGAAGTTACTTTGAACTGCAATAAATGTCGTAATACTCTTTCTTTAATCAAACGAATGATAATTATTTTCAATACGCCATCTGCGTTTTCTGTTTAACAGTAATTCCGTCTATGTCAAAGAACAATCCACACTAATTTACGATTAATTCCGATATGATCAAAAAACCATTAATTTAAAATCAGGTATTTATACCCTTGTTTTGGGGATTCATTTTCCCGATTTTTGATAATGCGTTACCCATCTATGGTTGTTGCCCAAAACACATTTCCTTGAGAAAAGTAGAGATAGCAAATATGACTTGGTTTATTTTTGGCGGTTTAATTATCGCCTTAGAATATATTATCGCCAGTATTTTTCTCTTATTTACGGTCGTTGGTGTTTCATTTGCCAAAGAAACGCTTAAAATAGGCTCGCTAAATTCAGGCCCCTTTGGAAAACGTGTTTACCAAAGACGCAACTTTGGTCAACCTTCCATCTTCTTAAATATCATTTGGATTTTATTCGGAGGAATATGGATTGCCTTGTCTCATTTGATTTTAGGAACTGCATTTGCCATTACCATCATTGGTTTCCCTTTTGCACAAAAACATTATAGAATGGCTGCCATTGCGTTAAAACCCTATGGTGTAGAAATAATGGACGATTAGCAAAACCCTCTCCCCTACAAAGGGTCAACTTTACAGAAAAATATAACGGAAAAAGTATTATTGCACCTACTTGCAACAAATGGCAAAGTAGACATGCATTTATTGTGTAACATATATTCACCCACTACATTTGCTATTATTTTAAAAATAGCGAGATTGACTGTGCCCGTTCAAAAAACTACAAAACCATTTCTTATACCATTCAAATATTGAATAAAATGAAGCATCAATCACACATTCCCCTAAATTGTGCTTAGCTTTGTTTGCGAGGGATTGAACCAATATTTGTGTTGAACTGTTTTAAGAAAGCAGTGCCACAAGTTAAGGCATTTCAATTATCAGAATAATAAAGAATGGAAGTATTAAAAAATATCAAACGCCCAATTATAATTTCAGGCCCTTGTAGTGCTGAAACTGAGGATCAAATGATGCAAACCGCCCGTGATTTAAAGGCTACGGGGAAGATTAATATTTTACGTGCAGGAATTTGGAAACCGCGCACGCGCCCCAATTCTTTTGAAGGGGTTGGTGAGATTGGTTTAGAATGGCTGATAAATGCAGGTATAGAAACAGGACTACCTGTTATTACTGAAGTTGCAAATGCCAAGCACGTTGATGCGGCTTTAAAGGCTGGATTTAAAATGTTATGGATTGGCGCTCGAACAACAGTTAATCCATTTGCTGTTCAAGAAATTGCGGATGCTTTAAAAGGCACAGGGATTGAAATGCTTGTAAAAAACCCTATCAATCCTGATCTTAATTTGTGGATTGGTGGAATTGAACGGATGAAAAATGCTGGCTTAGAAGAAGTACATGCGA
Source organism: Crocinitomix sp. (assembly GCA_013138735.1). Taxonomy (GTDB): domain Bacteria; phylum Bacteroidota; class Bacteroidia; order Flavobacteriales_D; family Crocinitomicaceae; genus Crocinitomix. Next base: position 11,441 of record WTCE01000009.1, read on the forward strand.
TTCACCGTGGCTTTTCGTCAGTTAAAAGTAAAACTTACCGGAACGAACCCATGTGGGAAATCCCCTTGGCTTTAAAACAAGAGTTTCCCAACATAAATTTAATTTGCGATCCCAGTCATATTACTGGAAGACGAGCTTTATTACAATCCGTTTCTCAAAAAGCCATGGATTTGATCTATGATGGATTGATGATTGAATCGCACATTGATCCAGACAACGCTTGGAGTGATGCAAAACAACAAATTACGCCAGCGGTTTTAAACGAACTACTTGGAAATTTGATTCTGCGTACAGTAAACACAGATAATCTTGAAGTCAATCAAAATTTGACCGAATTGCGAAATTCGATTGACGGAATAGACGCCGAACTCAACGAATTAATTGCCAAACGAATGGCCGTTGCTACAGAAATAGGGAATTATAAAAAGGAACATAACATCACTATTTTGCAACCAAAACGTTGGGAAGAAATTCAAAAAAGACAATTAAAACTAGGATTAGAACATGGTCTTTCTTCCAAATTTATTGCAAAGTATTTAGAAGCAATTCACCAGGAATCAATCCGTCATCAAACAGCGGTAATGAATAAATAATGGAAGTATTTATCGACGCAAATCAGATTATAACTGAGGTTAATATTCCACCTTCAAAAAGTTATGCGCAACGCGCTATCTTGGCTGCGGCTTTATCCTATAACACAAGTCTTTTACAAAACGTTGGTTCAAGTGCAGATGTTTTAGCCATGATTGAGGTGGCTAAGAAATTGGGAGCTAAGGTTGAAATTCAAGATCCAAACATAAGCATAACGGGATCAATCAATCCGATAGAGCGGAATTTAAATGTTGGCGAATCCGGTTTAGGAATGCGATTAGTAACGGCGATTGCTGCGGTTCTTGATGGCGATTTCGTATTAGCAGGAGAAGGCAGTTTGATGGATCGGCCAATGGACGAGTTTGCACGCATATTACCTCAATTGGGCGTGGCGTATGAGCAAGTTAAGGATGCAGGACATTTTCAAATTTTTGGAAACGCACATCCTTCAAAAATAGAAATGGACGGTGCATTAAGTTCTCAATACCTTTCAGGATTATTAATGGCATTGCCTTTACTAGAAGGTGATTCTCACATTTTTGTGCATAAGTTAAAAAGTAAACCCTATATCAATATTACGCTAGATGTGATGGAAGCTTTTAGCGTACATGTGGAACATAAACAATTTTCTCATTTTAGTATTTCGGGGAATCAAAACTATCAGCTTGAGCAAACCTTCAAAATTGAAGGTGATTATAGTGGCGCATCAATTTGGATGGTCCACGGCGCATTAAATAATGGTATTTTAATTAAAGGATTAAACCCGCAATCTGTTCAAGGAGATAAGCAAATGTTGCAGGCGCTTACTGTAGCAGATGTCAACTATAATTGGACGAATGATGGTCTAAAAATAATTAAGTCAACCATAAACCCGTTTCATTTTGACGCTACCGAATGTCCCGACCTTTTTCCTTCATTAGTTGTGTTAGCCGCTGCGGCCAATGGTATTAGTAAAGTCACTGGCACACACAGATTGATTCATAAAGAAAGCAATCGTGCACTGGTATTGCAAAAAGAATTTAGGGAATTGGGTTTAGATATTGAACTCAAGGCCGACTCAATGATAATTCATGGAACTGGAACATTAAAGGATGGAAATATACATTCGAATAATGACCACAGAATTGCTATGGCTGGTGCAATTGCTGCCTGCTTAACAAAAAATGGAATCACAGTTGTGAATAGCGAAAGTGTTGCGAAGAGTTATCCTGAATTTTGGCAAAATTTTGAACTTTAACAGGTTGAATTAATTCGCCACAACTAACTTCTACATTCCAAATCAAACTGAATTACAAGCATAAGTTGATAATTTAATCTAAATTTGCGCAACCAATAAATCCAAAAAAGTATCGCTAAATCGAATAACTATCAACTAGAATTAGACGCCTCACTTGATCAGGCGCGATACAATCTATCTAAAAACCTAACCTTATTATCAACTGGTTTATTACTTATAATTGGCGTTATCTATTTCTTTGAGAATGACTTATCGGCATACTTAATTATTGCTGGCGGAATAATTTCTTTGATTTCCTATATTGCAACAGTGCGTACTAAAAAATACCGCACTCCCGTCATGGTTAGTTTAATTCTATTGACCATGCTCAATGTTTTTAACCTATCGTTGACATCCAATTTTTATCATATTGGTGATTATTTTTGGGTAATTTGTATTGTAACATCAGGGTTTTTCATTTTAGGCAAAAATTGGGGAATTCTCCTCATCATTGTTAACCTTTCAGTTATATACGTCATTTTCTATATGATTCGAATTGAGATGGTAGAACAAATACCAAAGCCGTTCACAGATTTTAGCCAAATGAACTTTTTCATTAATTTATGCATGGGTGGTGTCCTATTTTCATTTTTAATTATTCAGTTTTTAAAGGAGAATAAGGAAATGGCGCAGAAATACCTCCTCGCAAATAGTGAATTGCAATTAATGAATGAAGAAAAAACGGTGATGCTTAAAGAAATTCACCACCGCGTTAAAAACAATTTACAAATAGTAACAAGTTTGTTACGCTTACAAACGAGTGACGTTGATGACCCCAAAGTTCTCAATGAATTTTCCGAAGCCATAGATCGTATTTCTGCTATTGCTAAAATTCACGAAAAAATGTACAATAATAAGTCACTCAATCAAATTGATTTATCCGAATATTTAGAAGATTTAATTACTGACTTGCTCACTTCTTATACAGACAAAAACACGATTCAAGCTGAAATCAACTCGAACATTAATTTTATTCCGCCCAAAGACCTTGTGCCAATTGCTTTAATTTTTAATGAATTAGTGACCAACTCGGTAAAGCACGCATTTAAAAATCAAGAACACAGCAAAATAATAATAGACGCATTTATTACAGATGAAAATCGCGTAAAACTCTCCTATTCGGACAATGGAAGTTGGGCTGAGCCAAAAAAAGTATCCCAAAGCATTGGACTAGATTTAATTGAAAGTTTTGTTGAGCAATTAGATGGCACTTATGAGATTGATAAGACCAACGGCACTAAATATGTGATTCATTTTGTAATTAAAGAATAGGTGTTAGTCATTTGTCAAAAAAAATAAAATTACTCATTGATAATTGCTTTTAATCTTTTAAGTCTGTGAAAATCTCCTCAGCATGTTCGAAGATAATCAAATGGCCTTCTTCAGGAAACAACTTCAATGTTGCATTTGGAATTTCATTTCTCATCAATTCAGCCCATTTATGAGGTACATTATTATCTTTTTCTCCTTGCCAAAATGCAATTGGTACCTGAATTTTATTCAAGTTGAATTCCCAATCTCTCACTAATAACCGCGAAATTTCATAGGCCACACCTTCGCTTCCATTTCTAAAAGCTTCTGTAAACATCTGTTCAATAATACCCATGACTGCGTCATTTTGCAAGATTTCCTGATCTGGTTCACTCATGATTTTTAAAAACCCTTTAAGTGCCTTTTTTGGATTTTTCGAGAGTTGTTTCGCTTGAATTCTGAGCATTAACCTCAATAAAAAAGGAAAACGTCTAGCAAGGTTAAGCATGATTTTCACTTCTTTTGAAAGGTGCTTTTTACTCTGGTCATCATAAGGAGCAAAACCACTGATTATTGCGGTTTTGCGGACGTTTCTTGGAAATAAATAGGCGATTCCAAGCGCAAAAGGAGACCCTGCAGACATTCCTGCAGCTGAAAAAGATTCAATTTTTAAATGTTCCGTTAATTGCTTTACGTCCTTTGCAAAATCAAGAATGGTGCCGTCTGGATTAAAATCCGAAATTCCATGACCTGGGCGATCAATTGTTATTATTCTTAAATCGTTCTCAATAGCAAATGACATATCATAATGCATTTCTAATCTGGAACTTTGAGAACCGTGACAATAGACAATCGGATAACCCTTAAGATTTCCGTACTCCGCAAATCCTAATTTCCTGCCATCTTTTAAAATGATTTGTTGGTTAATAATACTCATAGTTGCTATATTCAATATCTTATCAGCGTTAAATAAATATAAGCATTTAGCTTGTTTTCGCTATGCGCCGATATTTATTTTGCGCTAGGCATAGTTATTCGCTAGTATAGTTTTAAAAGATATATGTCTCCGTTTACAATTGGCTCCAGTCTGTTGACACAATAATTACAATTTGTAAGATTGTAAGTGCCAAAACGCTCCATGCCATAATTCGACCTGATTTTGATTTGGGTATCTTAATCCAGAATAATACAACAAAACAATACATGAACATGAAATTTGAGTTCGATATATTCTCAATTCCTTTCACATTTTCCTTTTGCCACATTCCTGTATAATTCGGGCGCATTTTTATAGGCTTTGAAGGATGCAGTGCGTTATAGGTTTTCCAGTTTAAAATGACCTTAATAAGATGAATAATTAGGATGAAAATAAAATTTTACATTAATCCATTGATAATTGCACATTCAATTTCTAAATCCCCAAATGCTTGGCATGGACAGAAGTCTTCCTCGGGTTCCAAGGATCTTGATAGGACTTTTTAAAGAACAATTCTTGAATGTAGGCAACGGTTCTAACAACCCTTAAATAAATCCCGAAATAGAATACCATGCAAGGCAAATAGATTAAGAAATAAGACATGGAGGCATGCGCTTTTTCGCGATAGAGAGAGTACACGATAAACTTAACAAAATTAGTAGCGGTATACAGTAAGATATTGGTAATGAAAATGTTTAAAAACAAGGGGCGATAAAAACTAAGCATGATTAATAGGTACACGTACCACTTAAAGTTTAGAACCACATTATACATTATATTTTCAAAAGCCGAGAAAAAATCTAACATTTTAAAAGATGCTGTTGGCATTAACACATCCTTATGCTTTCGCATTCTAAAACGCACCAAAGATTTATCCCAACGCAAACGTTGCTTTATTAATTTTCTAAAAGTGTTTGGCACAGATGTTAAACAATTGGCATCTTGCGCAAATTTAATTTTGTAGCCTTTTTTACGAATTTTCACCGTTATATCTCCATCTAATCCAGGACCAATATCCCACCCCTTTAGTTGATCAATTACATCTGCTCGGAACGCACCAAAGGCTCCTGAAATAATTCTGTAGATCCCCAAATAAGATGTCACTGTTCGGCCGGTTGTAATTGTATTGAAATATTCAACACCTTGCAATGTCGTAACCAAACTTTCTTTATAATTCCTCACACTCACATTACCACCTACACCACCAACACGTTCATCTTCAAAAAATGGAATTAGAATTTTCTCCATGGCATCATTGTCATAAGAGCAATCGGCATCTAAATGAATGATGTATTTACCTTTTGCGAATCGCAAAGCTGTATTTGCGGCAGAAGCTTTCCCCCCTCTTACTTCATTCCGAATAAACATGTCGATTAAACCTGCTTTTTCAAGCGACCGCCCAATGATAGGTGTATCGTCATCAGATCCATCACAGACCACAATAATTTCAATATTTTTATAGGTTTGTTCCCCTAATGAATTCACCAATTTAAAAAGGTGTTTCCCTTCATTTTTACCGGGAATTAAAATCGAAACTAAGGGGTTTTCCATGAAGAGCCTTCGGCGCGCATCCTCTTTATGGGGTTTATTAAAAACCGCCCTAATTTTCGCCAAATTAAGAACGATAAACTCCAATAAAAAATAACGAACGAATTCGAAAACAAAATAAAACCAGAAAAGTTCTACAAAGTAAGCAGGCGTTAAGGTAGCCAGAAATCTTATATAATTATCTAAGAGTTCGTCCACCGTAAACTAGCTAAAATCAGTAATTAATTCTTTTAAATGTGCCTCATGTGTTTTAGCATAATCAAGCGCCACTACTTTTGTATCAAACAATACGTCTAAATCTTCAAAACTTGTCTTAATTAAGTCGTTCAGTAATGAAACCATTTCGCCAATAATCTTCTTCGCAATTTTATTTGGAATGGCATTCATAGACATTACAATTGTTGAAGAACTCTCAAATGCTATCACATCTGATGAGCGAATATTACTTCTGATTACGGAAACCAAATCTTTCAATAAACCTCTTTGCAAATCACTTCCCAACTTAGAATAAACCTGAGATGAATTACTAATGTTAATCGCACAAATATTACTTTGACCCTCCGTTTGTTTCAGACGCTCAATTTCATATTTAAGCATTGTCTTAAAGGTGTCGTATTTAATTGTACCAATTACCTCATCAATATCTTTGGTAGTTGTGACAAATCCTTTAATGGCTGCCAATTCTCCTTTTTTCGTTAAGCGGTATGATTTTATTTCAGTTGGTTTTAAAGTCTCCACCGATTTATCAGAAAGACATGAAAGACATTTCGCATTCACATGATAATCCTGAAATTTATGATGACAGTTATTGCAATCATGAATTACGGATGGCTTGTCATAATCAACTCCAATATGCTTTAAACGCTTATTACATTTTGGACAATCTAATTTATCATCAATTTCATTCTTAAAATCTTGCATTGGTCCAACGTATCCGCACGGAAAGTGATGGACTATGTCATCTGGTGTTGTATTTGAACTGCTACATTTTGGACAAACCTCGCGATAACTCAAGTGATTACTAGAACAAGATGAGCAAAGGTATACGCGATCATAATAATCTGATCGTAAGATGCCTTCTTCCTCAGCAATTTTTAAAATATCAAGTGCCACTGTTTCCTCAGTCCGTTGAAAATTAACCGATAATAGCGGGTAATAATAACCAATATTAGAATAAACATATGGAAACGGATCAACCGTTTTTTGCTCTTTTGTATAAAGTAGGGTAATTAATTTCGTTATAATTTGTGCTTCAAATGAAATTGAATTCGTAAACGTCAAATCTTGAACACGCGTTGAAATGCGTTCAACAGTTGGAACTACGAGATCTAATTCATCCAATCCTTTTATTGAGCCGTCAGCCAATTCATCCATTACCGCATCATCATATGTATCCTTTTTGAGAAGGAAGATAGGTTTTAAATAAATATCGGGACTAAGATTTGCTCTGATACTCGAAACCATAAGACGGACGAAGTCATAGTTTTTCACTTCTATGATTACAGCACTGTGGTACTGCACCTCTTCTACCGGGATAGGGCTTAAGTTCCGAATATACAAGAACGAGAAACCAGCGTGCTCTATAATAGATTCCGCATTGTCCTTATGTTCTGCAATATGCTTCATTAAAAAGTTCTTTTTGTTAGTTCAACGCTTAACTTATAATATCTTTTCCAAAGGTCCAAGTCACTTCCTTCTGCAGGTTTAATATCAACGGCTATTGTTCGCTTTACAGGTTCAAATTTCTTTTGAAACTCCTCCGGCATCAATACAGTAGACGAATAAAAACGGTCAATGACACCCTCACTCTCTTGTCCATCTGGAAAAAGTATGTTTACATGGTCATCAACCTTTACGTATTTTAAATCTTTTTGTTCGAAATATCCTTTGATATGAACAGAGTCTGCTTGGTGAATTTTTATAATCATTTCACTTTTTAAAGCAACTTCAAATGGTTCTTTATATATTCTAGAAATGTATCCATCAATCGGCGATACATATGTGCGGTAAGGCGAGTACTCTTGGGGCGCAGCAGTAATAGCGTCTGCAGTTTCATTTGCCCCTGTTTGCAGGGCCATTAATTGTTTGTTTAATACGCCGTTTTCTGATTGCGTTAGACTTATTGACGTTTCTAGCTTACTAATTTGATACTCTAAGTTTTGCAAATCTCGTTCATTCGCTGCTCCTAAAATAACTTCGTTTTCTAATTGACCTAATTGTGATTTGTAAGAAGTTAAGAGTTGTCGATCTCCTCTAATTTGACTATTATTTAAGTCAATACTCTTTTGCAATGAATACATTTCACGTTCCGTCCAATTGCTTTCATTGCCAGTATTCGCCAAAGGATCAATTCCAACAGCAAATGCAGGATCTTCAATCAAATAGGAGAACAATGTATCTCCAACTTTTATATTATCCCCTTCATTATAGTAAAATTTCTCAATTCTAATATCTTCAGTTTGACTGATGTCAACATTGTCAAAAATTACTTGACCGTTTGCAGTGATATAGAAATTGCTCAAGAAAAAATAACGTAAAACAAAAAATACAATAAGCGCCAAAATAGATAAATAGACTACCCTATCCCAATTAAATCGGGATCGCTTCTTACCAGTTACTTTTTCTTCTAAGTAACGAAGCTGGGAATTCTCTTTTCTTTTAAAACTAAGACTCTTCATTTATTGTCTTCCTCTTTTATCAAAGCTAATTATTCGTTGTAAATCATGATAAGCAAATTCGTCAAGATCTAATCTTTTCTGTAACTCATCAATCTTATTCTCCATTTCTAGGCGGTTATTGAAATCCTCTGTACGTAATGCAATCACAACTTTGTCCGCATATTCTTCCATAAATGGCGATATTTTCCGCACTAAGAAGTCTGTATCTACGTTTTCGTAGCACATAAAATAAACTTTGTCTACTAACTGAAAAAGTTGATTCATTATGAACGTATCATAATGTTTCGGAACAGAAATCTCTAATTTTAAGTCGTTCTTTTTACAAAAACGGCTTACTTCTGCCACTAGTACCACATATTTATTCAAAAGGTTCCTTCTATCTTTTTCCCAATTGTCAAACGTGTGCGGCTCAATATCTAAATGAATTCCAGTAGGTGTTGTTTTATCATAGTTCTTTAAAACGCGCTCTAAGTATCCTGTAATATCGGTATTATAAAACAACTTATTATTACCCAGCATGAAATAAACTTCACTGCTTTCAGAAGCGTATTGCATGAATAATTTCTTTTCTTTCGAAACATCCTTATCACTAACCGCTACAATCATTTTACCAAACTCATTATAAACGGCATACTCAGCTAAAAAGTCTCCTGTGTAATTTTCAAAAGTTTTACTCCAAATATAAACGTCTCTTTTCCTAGTTTTAACGTATTCAAACAAATCACCTGCAGACTGACTTTTGATAATATCATCAATTTTTACACCCGGAATTTTTGTATGAATCTTAAGCGCTTTTAAATACAAACCTTGCAATAATTCAAGCAACTCAATATCAGACTCCATTAGTTCATCTAACAAATCTAAACCCTTAAATGGGTCACCTGATATTTCACTTAATCGCATTTTCGCTTTTTCTATTCTAAGGCGTTCGCTTATTAACTTTCGAGTTTGATAATTGTCCACAAATCGTTTCATTTGGTAACGAAACTCATAAGCAGTATTTAAAACATCTTCATGTAACTGAGCGCGATCTCTTGTAAATCGTTCATTTTCATATTTCCATTTTTCATGCTCCACCTCATTGTTCAGCTTTGTGTTAAAACTCAATGGCACAGTTACATTCACTCCCGCAGAAAAATACTGTCGATTATCTCCAGTAATAATGTCATAGTAGTTGTAACGCGCAAATGGACGCAAACCAACTTCATGGTACCATTTAAAATATTCAAGATAATCAACCCCCCCCGCTAACAAACTATCGGTTTGTACACCTACAAGTTTAAAAATGGCATCATAATCTAAATCAATTAAAGGCAAGTCTTTCGACATAAAATCAACTGAATCCGCCTCTATACCCAAATAATCATTATAACTTTTATAGACGTTAATTAAACTCTCTACCTCTGCAAGACGTATCTCTACCTTAATTAGCTGCTCCTTTTTTAGTTTTTTCAGAAACACAAGGTCACGAACCAAAGAATGCTGCTTTTCTAGCTCTACCAGCCTTATTTCTAAAAGATTCAACTTCATTCGGTTAAATGCGAAAACCGTTTGATCGAAACGTTGCACATAATATTGACTTTCCTTGGCGATATCATTGCTCAATTTTTCGCGTAAAATACGGTCATCAATCATCTGGGCACGCACCCTGTTTTCAGAGTATCCACCACTTAAGACCTCCCACTCAACACCCGCTTGAACGCGACGTTGGTAACCAATATTATTCTCTAATCCTTCTGACGGATCTGCATTAAAATTTTCGACATAACTTCCCGCAGCATTTAAGCCAATGTCCTTGCGCAATTGCTCAGCTCGTTTTTGCAAATAGACTGCTCGATCTGGAAATTGATTTAGATCCTCTATGTTTGAAATTTCACGGATTAGGACTAAAGACGTATCTTTAAATTCCATTGGCGTATACTCATACTCCTCAAAAAGAATTTTTAGCTCCGCTATTTTTGATAAAAGCAGGGAGTCTCTTTGAGTAAATGCTGTTCCACAGCAAAACATAAATATGAGCAAAAAAATTCTTTTCATTTGATTAAGTAGCCTCGCAAATATAAGCATTTTGGTACAATCGCTTGTTCTTACAACTTGTCCCCTCTTGAATTAAATACTGCACGACTATATCGCTACAATTACCTTTTAATTCTCCCCTACTCCAATATGAACTTAATAATACCGTATAAAAACCTAGTAAATGCAATACATTATAATAGATATTGGCTTACGCGACACTTATAAATTAGTTACAAAAGAGGAAGTAGAAAATGCCAGTTATTTGGATGTTGATATCGTAATTCGCTGTTTGTGTGCCAATTATAATGCTTTAACATCAATTTTATACCCACAATCAAAATGACCTTGGGGACAGGCTTTATGTCCATGTAAGCCGCATGGACGGCAATTTAGCTCTTCCTTGACCTCTATAATTTGGGCATCAGAAGATACTGGGCCAAATCCAAACGAAGGGACTGTTGAGCAGAAAAAGGCCGTAACTGGAGCATTAACTGCACTAGCCAAATGTAAGGGGGCAGAATCGTTGACATATGTTCTGTCCGCCCGAGCGATTAAAGCGGCAGAATCAAGTAAATTTAATTGCCCCGCCATATTGATGATATGATCTGATTGACTTTCGTCTATAATTCCTTGTAGGTATTCCTCATCCGCCGGTGCTCCAATGAGATAAATGGTGAATTTCGCCTCTTGTAATTGAATCAGCTCAATCCATTTTTCACGTGGAAGTTGTTTCGTAAACCAAACTGACGCTGGCGCCATAACAAGAATATGACGCTTGTTTGCAACGATTTTGTCCACCTTCAAACTGTTTGCTGGAGTAGGATATAATTTTGGAGGCTCCGTCTTCAATTCCTGTCCAGTTGATGCAACTTTTAGCAAAGCTGCATTGCGATCAATTTCATGCAAACCCCCTCCAACATCATGTTCAACTTTATGATCGAACAACCGTGAAAACGGATTTGATTTAAAACCAACCTTCAATTTTGCCTTGCTTCGCACTGTCAAAAAACCTGTTGACGCGAAGCGCTGCAGATTATAGACTATATCATAATTCGCATTTCTAATTTGCTTCGAAAGCGCCAATAAATTCTTGTACTTATGCGTCTTTTTATCCCAAACTAAAACAGCATTGATATAAGGGTGATTCTCTAACAAACTCTCATTCCCTTTTCGCACAAGCACGTCTAATGAAACTTCGTTTCCATATTGGACACGAATGGTTTCAACCATTGAAGTTGCTAAAATAACATCCCCAATAAAAGCGGTTTGTATGATAAGTACCTTCCTCAATTTTATTATTTTAAATGCACATATTTATCGCGTACTTGTTGATCAATTGGAATGGACTTTCCTTTTTCATTTACCCGTACAAAAATAAATATTGTTGAACAAACAATTTCCTCTTCTCCCGAATAAAAGTCTTTATTTCTGGCCTCAATATAAACCGTGAGGGATGATCTCCCCATGCGTTTAACCTCCCCATAAATTAGAACCTGATCTCCGTTTTTCACAGGCCGTTCAAATATCATTTCATCAATTTTGGCAGTTACCATATATGGGTTTTGACAAACGCTACAGGCCCATGTTGCCGCAGCTTCATCCAACCATGCTAACATATTTCCTCCAAAAAGATTGCCATGCACGCCAATATCTTTAGTCATGCATAATTTGATCGCTAATTTCTCCATTTATTTTCTGTTAATCTCTAAAATTCGTTTGGCCCATTGATCTGTGGTATATGACATGCCAATTTCATGACTCGCTTTTCCTTTCTCAATCAACTCTGTATCATTCATTACTATTATTTGCTCCATTGCTCTTTTAATAGCGTCAACACTTCCTGCTTTAAATGAGCTCCCGTTCTCTTTCAAAAATTGTTCTTTTGCTCCAATTTCATCACTTAAAAGTAATGGAAACCCAGCTATAGCAAATTCTTGAACACTTACACCCCATGGCTCAAATTTACTTGGCAAAATATATACGCCCGTTTCGCTAATATATTGATTCAGGTCAGCAGGTTGTACAAAACCAAAATGTTTAATTTTTTCGTGCTCAAGTCGATTTTCCCATTGGTCCCCAGTTCCTAAACACCATAATTCCCACTCGTTTGGATTTTCTTTTTGCAATTGTGCGAATGCCTCCCATAATTCAAAAATTCCTTTATGTTCAACATAGCGCCCAACGTATAAAAACCGCTTTGGAAAATTCTTTTCTTTTTCAGCAAATGTCTCCTCAAACTTCTGGTTAAAAAGAGCATTGTCGGCGCAATAAAATCCGCGAATTATTTGCGACTCAAATCCTAGCTTCTTAGCATATTCCGCTTGCGGAGATCCAGGCACCCATGCATGAGTAAATATTTTTTTAAGGTAAAACGGCGAAATGAATGAAGCTACTTTCTGTTTTAAAGTTCCATTCCAATGGTTATCCAATGACAAAACACGCTTGACATTTTTATCCAATCCTTTAACCAATTTCAAATAATCTTTATCCATCCAACCACTGCAAACCACAATATCAGGATTAAATTCAGCCAGTAATTCATTTAATTGGGGAACAGTATAATCTGATTTCGTGACCACATTTAGCTGGTCTGATTTTTCAAATTCAAAGGGAGCCTCTGCATTTGTGGGCCAACGAACAACCAAGACTTCAGCCTCTTGAGACAAGGATTGAACACAAGCCATAAAATAACCCGCTACTTCACTGTATAAAAATGCTATTTTTGTCCCTGTCATTAATCTTATTTGCTATTGCAAAAGTACGTTTTTGATTTATGTATACTGCCAAACATACCTTTTTTTGTCAATCCTTGGATGGAGGAATTCTTTCTGAGGAAGAGTCTAACCATGCCGTCCGCGTATTGCGGCTTCAAGAAGGAAATACAATCACATTGATTGATGGGAAGGGACAAACGGCTTTAGGCGAAATTACTGTTGCCAATAAAAAACAACTGCATTTTAACATTACAGAACGGCAACAGTTGCCTGCCAGACCAAATCAAATTCATATTGCAATTGCTCCAACAAAAAACATGGACCGTTTTTCATTTTTTATTGAAAAAGTCATTGAAATTGGTATTGATCGAATCACCCCTATAATTACAGTTAATTCTGAACGAAAAGTGCTAAATGAGGAGAAAGTACGTAAAAATGCTATTTCGGCCTTAAAGCAATCTGGAAATTTATTTTTACCAAAAATTGATGATTTAACTACTTTTAAAGAATTTATTTCTGACCAGTCAAATCATAATCAACGGTTTATAGCACATTGCGATAGTGATACCGATAAAATAGAATTGAAACAAGCAGTAGATCCAAAAAAAAATGTTGTAATTTTAATAGGTCCTGAGGGAGATTTTACCTTGGAAGAAATTAATTTAGCAAAACAAAATAAATTTAATCCTGTTAGTTTAGGTGAAAGTAGACTTAGAACTGAAACAGCAGGAATTGTAGCATGTCATACCGTACATCTCATATCGTAGTTTTAATTGTGTTCTTAATGAACATGAATTGGACTTTTTCTCAGGATCAAGCTTCCTATCAAGTTGCCGTGCTTAAATATAAAGGTGGCGGAGATTGGTATGCCAATCCAACAGCACTTCCTAATTTAGTGAAGTTTTGCAATGAAAACTTGGGAACTTCGATCTCAACGGATGTGGCAACCGTCGACATTAGCGATCCAGAAATATTTAACTATCCTTTTGTACACATGACTGGGCATGGGAATGTCGTTTTTACAAGTGAGGATGCTGAAAATTTGCGTAATTATTTATTGGGAGGTGGATTTTTGCATATTGATGATAATTATGGCATGGATCAATTCATTCGCTCAGAATTGAAAAAAGTCTTTCCAGCTGTTGATCTTGTCGAACTACCCAACAATCATCCAATTTTTAATCAAACCTATAAATTTCCAAAAGGATTGCCAAAGATTCACGAACACGACGATAAAGACAGTCAGGCATTCGGCGTGGTATATCAAGGTCGGTTAATTTGTCTTTATACTTATGAGACAGATTTAGGTGATGGCTGGGAAGATCCAGAAGTGCATGGTGATAGCCCAGATAAAAGGTCTGAAGCGTTAAGAATGGGTGCAAATATTATTGAGTATGTTTTCACAGCTGTTCACTAAAGTACTAGCCATAGCTGTTTTGACATTTATGTCCTTTGAGGCGTATGGTCAAAACGATTCGCTCGTGCGTCCATCTTCGCCTTATCGTACAGAATATAATCCTTGGTTCAAATTAGGAACATTTAAGCGTGGCTTTCACAGTGACTCATTAACGAATAACCTCGATCTACTTGAAGCTAAACCAAGAGAAGAATGGAGTCGAAAAGATAGTTTAGATTTTGCTCAAGCTTCATTACATACTGGAAACACTCCTTTATCCGAATATTATTTTGAGAGTCTCGTTTTGGATTACAACCGTGATCAAGATTTTTGGTGGGACCAAATGATGATTTATATCCTAAACAAAGACTATGAGTTAGGTATCGAAAGTATTCATAAATCAAGTCCTGGGATTTTAGAGTTTTCTAAAATCTATTTTTTAGATAAAATTTTACTCGCTTATATTGCCAACGAAAAAAACAGTAAGTGGTATAAAACCGGTAAGGTTTTTAATTGGGATGTGGACTCTAGCCTATTTAATATCGACAAAAGCAGCCCTCGATTTCAAGCTGAAGTAGTTGATCCTTTGCGAAATTTAGATTTTGTATTGCGAGAACTCATCCATTTTGTGCACGAAGATGACCCTGTGATTTCAAAAGCTTGTTTTGAAATGGGAATTATATTTGAAAACCATATATCGCTCACTCAGGCTTATATTGCCTACAGTCTTGGTCGCCAATATAATAAATCAGATAAAGACCTCCTAAATAGTGTAAAGCAAGTTAAGGCCAAGCTGACACAAAAAAAATATAAGATTCCAAACTTCAGAAAATACTTTCCTAAAATAAAACAATGGCGTTTTGAATATGAAGTATTAAAAGAAAAAATCTATTTACAACAAACCGATACTATTCCAGATGTACCGCCCGTATTAATGGTCCCAACCGAAGAAGTTGAACTTCCATTTAAACCAGAACTAATCGTAGTAGCTGGAATTTTTCTATTATTTATTCTTGTACTTTTCTTCTTAAAAACTAAAAAAACATAACAATGAAATTATATACATTATCTCTCTTTGCAATTATTGCATTATTAGTAAGCTGCACAAACGCTAAAGAACTAGAACCTGATGCTGACAAACCGGAAGACACTAATGTCTTAAAAGGAGTTTTAGTTACTGACATGAGCACATATGGTTCAGACCCAATTGGGATTACCAGTGTTGTTATTGACAAGAACAAAATGCGCATTGGCATTAAATATAGTGGTGGTTGTAAAAAACATGAATTTGAATTATTGGGACATAAAATGATCTCAAAATCTATTCCGCCACAACGCTCAATAAGACTTTTCCACCATGCCGACAAGGATGATTGTAGAGAATTGATAGAAGAAATAATAGTTTTTGATATCTCTGCCTTTGCCGTTGGTGAAGGAGAGGTAACTTTACGATTAGACGGCTGGGAAACGCCACTTTCTTATCTTCCGAACCTCTAATAAACGTTGACTAACCTTGATTATAAAGTCGACCAAAATCCTTAGCGAAGTAAGTTAAAATAACGTCTGCACCAGCGCGTTTAAGACTTAATAGCATTTCAGGCATGGCTAATTCATAATCAAGCCAACCCTTCTCACATGCGGCCATTAACATGGCATATTCTCCGCTAACATTATACGCTGCAATTGGTAAATTACTATGCGTCTTTAAGCTTTGAATAACATCCATATAACACAGCGCCGGTTTTACCATTAAAAAATCGGCTCCTTCTGCTTCATCCAAAGTTGCTTCAATCAAGGCCTCTCTTTTATTTGCCGGATTCATTTGGTACGTCTTTTTATCCCCCCCCTTAGGTGCCGAATCTAATGCCTCTCGAAAAGGGCCGTAAAACGCGCTAGCATACTTCGCGGTATAAGCCATAATTGATGTGTTTTCGAATCCTTTATCATCTAAAGCATCACGAATAAAGCCTACGCGGCCATCCATCATATCTGAAGGACCTATAATATCAAAGCCAGCTTGCGCTTGTGCCACTGCCATATTGCCTAAAATAGGTAAAGTCCTATCATTTAAAATGTTCCCATCCTCCACATATCCGTCGTGACCGTCAGAACTATAAGGATCCATTGCCACGTCACTCATCAAAACAATTTCTGGGAATTTTACTTTGAGTTGACGGACTGCTTCTAAATAAAAATTATCTGCTTGAACCGAATATGTCGCCGTTTTATCTTTGTATTTTTCCGGGACAGCTGGAAAAAGCACAAAACTTGAAACTCCAACTGCAATAGACGCTTCAACTTCTTGACATAAATCATTTAAATTCATACGGAAAATCCCAGGCAATGAAGTAATTGCTTGTTTGCCCAAATTACCCTCCAATAAAAATAACGGATAGATCAAGTTTGTCGGGCGTAATAACGTTTCCTCAACCATGTTTCTTATCAATTGATTCTTTCTATTTCTTCTTGGTCTGACGCGCATATTATTCCTTTTTTAACAAAATTAGGATTAAACTCGAAATAAGTCGCATTGAATATCGCTAAACTGTTAGTAACTTTATTCACAACTTTTCCTTTATATACCGCTATTTTTTGCCGAAAATCGAATTATTTTTTTAGTTTTGAATTAAATTAGCGCTATGAAATTTGCCTATATACTTTTTTTACCTTTAATTCTTGTCTTTGCCTTGGTTTCATGTGGCGGAGAAGGTGTTGATGTTAGTGTTGATCAACCTGACACAAACGAATTGGTAATCGTTACTAATGATGTCCTTGATTCAGCCCAGTCAATGAATACCAATATCAACGGTAAAATATTTAGTATACCATCTCCAATTCAAATGGTTTCATTACTAAAAAGTCAAGATGACGTTTTTAATGAATCTGTTTTAACTGACCCTAAAAATGTAGAAAATTTCACGACTACTTTTAAGCGCGCAATTAATATGGGCGTTTATGGAGCAGATCTTGGTTATGCCACAATCTATGAGAAAAACATCCAAGCCGTGTCATATTTAAGCTCCGTTGATAAGCTCTCTAATGAACTAGGGATTTCTGGAGCATTTGATGCTTCTTTAGTTGAACGTTTTATTGATAATGGCAGCAATCAAGACTCCATGTTGGTAATCATGTCAGAAGGATATCGCAAAGGAGATCAATTCTTAAAAGACAATGAACAACATGATGTTGCGTCTCTCATTCTTACTGGAGGTTGGATTGAGTCACTTTTCTTCGCAGCAACCATCTTTGAGAAAACACAGGATCAAGAAATCGCAAACAGAATTGGTGAACAAAAAACTGCTCTAAAAACTATTATTGAACTATTGACAGACTTTAATAAGGAAGGTACGTATACCAAATTGATAGATGACTTAAATGATTTAAAAACCGATTTTGATCAAATTAAGTTCAATTATCAATTCATTGAGCCAGTAACAATAGCCGATAAGTTTCAGACAAATATTAAAAGTAAATCATCAGTACAAGTTGAGCCAGAAGTTTTAAACAGCATTGTTACTAAAATTAAAGCTATCAGAAACGAATTAATCGGATAAAAATGAAAAAACTACTCGGAATATTTACCTTATTATTAGTCTCTGGTTTTGTGAATGCACAAGAATGTGATTCATTGGCGAACGTTTGTTATAAACACTTATCCGCTGATGCAAGCGTTGGAAAAATTTTCATCTCAGATGGTCAAGTTTACAAGGCCTTTGTTGATGCCGAACAAGCTGCCGAATTTAAAGTAACACTCTATGGTGGATCTTTATATCGAATTGCTGCAACTGCCGGTGAAAAGGAAAACTATGTCATCTTCAATGTATATGACAAAGAAAGAAATTTACTTTTTTCAAATCAAGAGTATGAAAACAAACCTTATTGGGATTTCAAAATAGACAACACCCTCGATTGTTATATTGAGGCGTATTTAGATATTGATAAAAAAGTTTCCGGTTGTATCGTTGTACTTCTCGGTTTTCAAAAATAAGTACTCGCTTAGATGAGTCAAAGGATACTAAAAGCACTCATGCAACTCTTCGCAATTATTGCGAGAGTTGATGAAGAAATTGACATACAAAACCCTGTCACTCAAGGCGCAGGTCGTAATATTGTACAATCATTTCTGAATCAAGAGCTAGGGTCTGCTGCCGTTGAAGAATACTTAAAACTATTTGACGAATTCTTAATTGCCTACCAAGGAAAATCCACTAAAAAAGACGGAAGAAGAAAAAAAACTTCAGTACATTCTGTAAAAGTATTGCGCATTTGCACGCAAATCAATGAAGAATTAACGCAACGTCAAAAAATGATTGTGTTGGTTCGAATTTTAGAATTTATCAATGCAAATGAAATAGTTAACGACCAAGAGCTTGAATTTGCTGCAACTGTTGCAGACACGTTTAACGTCTCAATGGAAGAATACAAGGAAATTAGAAGCTTTGTAGAAGCTCCGATCGAATCAATTATTGACGATTCCAACTTGCTTTATGTTACGTCTAAAAAAGAAGAGTCTTTCGAAAAAGCGAAACATATTTTTTCAGAAGGAATCGAAGGACAAATTCGTGTCCTAAAAATTGAAAGTGTAAATTTCCACTTTTTCAAATACTTAGGCAAGGCCGAGTTAAATTTAAACGGACAATCTGTTCGTCCAAATCGACACTTAATCCTTAATCAGGGAAGTTCTATTCGATCTTCAAAAGTTACGCCAATCTATTATAGTGATATCATTGGCCAATTTCTTTCAGATGAAACGCAGAAGAAAATTGTATTCAAGGCAGATAATGTCATCTACAAATTTAAAAGCGGTAAAATTGGACTGCATAATTTTAATTTTGCTGAAGAATCAGGCTCCCTATTAGGCATAATGGGAGGGTCAGGCGCTGGAAAATCTACCCTACTAAACGTATTAAATGGCAATTATGCTCCCGCCGAAGGAGCTGTAACTATTAATGGTGTTGACATACACCATGATAAAGGAGCTATTGAAGGAGTTATCGGCTATGTTTCTCAGGATGATTTATTGATTGAGGAACTAACCGTTTATCAAAACCTCTTCTACAATGCCAAGCTTTGCTTTGGCAGCCTAAACGACCGCGTTATAGCCAAAAAGGTATTAAAACTCTTAATCTCTTTAGGCTTATATGAAACACGAGATTTAAAAATTGGAAGTCCTTTAGAGAAAACGATCTCTGGTGGCCAAAGAAAGCGGTTGAACATTGCCCTTGAATTAATCCGTGAACCTTCTGTATTATTTGTAGATGAACCGACATCAGGTCTTTCTTCAAGAGATTCAGAAAACATCATGGACCTTTTGAAAGAATTAGCCTTAAAAGGTAAACTCATTTTTGTGGTGATTCACCAACCGTCATCCGACATTTTTAAAATGTTCGATAAGTTGTTGATTCTTGATGTGGGTGGTTATCCAATTTATAATGGAAATCCAGTTGATGCAGTAATGTATTTTAAAAACCTCATTAATCACGCCAAGAGTAATGAGAGCGAGTGCCATGTTTGTGGTAATGTAAACCCCGAACAGATTTTCAATATTATTGAATCAAAAGTTGTTGATGAATACGGAACATTAACACAATACCGCAAGGTATCCTCTGAAGAATGGAACAAACATTATTTAGAGCTCTTAGAAAAAGATCCTAATCTTATTGAAAGTGAGGACGAAATACCAGAAAGCACATTTAAAAAACCAAATGTTTTCAAACAACTCGGTGTATTCTTTACAAGAGATGTTTTATCGAAATTGACGAATAAACAATACATGATAATTAACCTCCTAGAGGCACCTGTATTGGCTTTCGTTCTTTCGTTTTTTGTCAAGTTTTACAATAGTAATGCTGGTGATACCTATTCATTTAGTGAAAACCAAAATATTCCGCCATTCTTATTTATTGCAGTAATTGTCGCCTTATTCATTGGGTTAACTGTTGCCGCCGAGGAAATTATTAAAGATCAAAAAATATTAAAACGTGAATCATTTTTGAACCTAAGCAGGAGCTCCTATTTAGTCTCAAAAATATCGATCATGTTTATGATTTCTGCCGTGCAAATGTTACTATTTGTACTAATCGGTAATTTTATTTTGGAAATAAAAGGAATGTGGCTAGAGTATTGGCTCATCCTATTCAGCCTATCGTGCTTTGCCAATCTGTTGGGCTTAAATATTTCTGCAAGTTTCAATTCTGTAAAGGTTATCTACATACTAATTCCAATTTTAATCATTCCGCAACTCCTATTTAGTGGAGTGATTGTGAAATTTGACAAGCTCCACCCACTATTTGGAGATGAAAGTGCTGTACCACTGATTGGTAACGTCATGGCTTCGCGCTGGGCTTATGAGGCATTGGCTGTCACACAATTCAAGGAAAATGAGTACAATCAAGTCTATTTCGAGTTTGAAAAAAACAAAAGCTTTGCTACCTGGAAAAAAGATTATTGGTTGCAAGAAATAACTGCCCAATTAGATTTTGTAAAAACCAATTTTGACAATGACGAAAAGCAGTCAGAAGTAGAAGCTTCCTTCGCATTACTCCGTGGCGAAATAGAACGAGAACATAACTTCATACAAAACGTCAAATGTGAAGGATGTATTGAAGGTTTAACAACTGAAAATTACTCTGAAGCGACATATTCAGATGTTAAAAATTACATGGGAATTTTAAAGACACATTATAAATCCGTTGTCGATAAAAACCGTGAAAAAATTGATAACAAAACGCAAGAAATTATTAAAAAGTATGACAAGGAACGTTATTTAGCGCTCAAACGTGATCATACGAATGAAGCATTGACGCAATTTGTTACAAATAAAACGGATCTTTCTAAATTAGTACATTCTGGTGATCGATTAATTCAAAAGTCTGACCCCATTTATTTAGATCCATACGACGTTGGTTTCTTTGGCGCACATTTCTATGCACCTCGTAAAAAGCTCTTCGGAAGTTATATCGGAACATTTGCTGGAAACCTGCTTGTTATATGGGGAATGTCAATATTTTTGATCTTAACACTCTATTTTGATTTGTTAAAGAAAATGCTTGATGGAATAGAAAAACTTTTCTCTCGTTTACGTTTTGGCAGCGATCGTTAAAATCCCTTTAATTTTTTCTTCACTTTACAATTCTATTATAAAAAAATGAATTATATTTGCCAACCCTAACGCAGAATATCGTTTCTGTATAGGACAATAAAATGGTGGTTGTAGCTCAGTTGGTTAGAGCATCGGTTTGTGGTACCGAGGGTCGCGGGTTCGAATCCCGTCTTCCACCCAAAGTTAAAAGGTCTTGTGTATACAAGACCTTTTTTTGTACCTCAAAATTCGAGTGAAGCTTGCTTCAATGAGTAATTTGAGGTACAAAAAAAAGTCATTATAGATGACTTTTAACATTGAAGGTTCCTACAGAAGACATAGGGATCAAGAGTTTACGAAAAATCCCGTCTTCCACCCAAAGTTAAAAGGTCTTGTGTTTACAAGACCTTTTTTTGTGCCTCAAAATTCGAATGAAGCTTGCTTCAATGAGTAATTTGGGGCACAAAAAAAAGTCATTATAGATGACTTTTAACATTGAAGGTTCCTACAGAAGACATAGGGATCAAGAGTTTATGATTAATCCCGTCTTCTACCACAGAAAAAACAGAATGCGTTTAAAACCATTAAGCTTTAATTTAAAGGATAATCCTCCAACCTTTTAGTACGCTTCCACGTCTTCTTGTTAACAGCACATTTAGTTTACATTACCCTATGAAAAATATTATAACCTTACTCATTTCTTTTTTACTTACAAACATTGCGTTTTCACAAGATGTTACCTATACATATAGTTCAGAAGAAGAGAATGCATCAATCATTATTCGTGATTTGAATGTGACTTCAGATGGATCAATTATTTATGGTTACGATTATATGCAAACGGGAGCAGCTCCAATTGCTGGTATAATGAAGACAGATGATAATGGAGATCTTATTTGGTCGAAAACATTAACAGTTGACGGCTCTGCAGAAGATTGCACATTTGATTTTATTGAAAATTCTGATGGAAATTATTACCACTGGGGGCTGAGTAAAAAAATTGAGACAGACCATATGCGCGCTTTACTATCTGAAATTACGCCAGACGGTGAAATTTTATGGAGCAAAGAATATAACTTCGGTATTAATCCACTTGAATGGTATACCATAAATAAAATTGAAATTTTACCAAGTGGAGATTTATCAATGATGATTGCAATCTCAAATAAAGTGATTGCTATGAAAACGGATCCACTAGGGAATATTATTTGGGGAACATACACAGCAGTTGGCCCGCCAGATGAAGGTGGAAAAAATCCGGGTTTCGAATTGTTGCCAATGCCAGATGGAGGGTGCATGGTTTCAAGTAAAATTGACAATTATTTATCCATAGTTAGAATTGATGGAGACGGTGAATTTATGTGGAGTAAATCCCATAATATTGCCGCAACAACTGAGACTCCTTATACACATGGAAAAACAATATTCCGGACACCTACAGGTGAAATATACCTTGCTGGTTTTTTAAGAGGAGAAGATGGAAATTTGAATCCTTTTATGTCAGAGATTTCAGAAGAGACTGGAGAAATTGTTTGGATGAGAACGATAAATGATAAAATATTGGGTTTTACAGGCTCAGCTGAGTTTATGTTGGATGGTGAGGATGTTATTTTAGATATGACTATGGTTGACCAACATCATTATATTCTAAAAATTGGAGAGTTCGGACTAATACTTTCTGCTATTAAAAGTGTGAATAAAGTCTATCCTTACGATTATAACAAACTACATATTGCACCAGAAAACTATTATATGTTTGGAAGTATTGCAACTGATGATGGCGAATTCGAAGGTGGATTTCACAGAACCGACGAACTATTCAGTTCTTCATGCATGTATGAAACAACAACATTACATACGTCCAGCTACTTCGATTATGTTGATTATGAATTTGAACCATTTATGGCTACTTTTTCAGATGTAACAGCAATTGAAATTACCGCATCTGATCAACCACTAATCAAGACGGTTTTGTGCGAGGAAATAGATAATTCATCCGTCACAGAAATTGATGATAAATTAGCGCTTCAGGTTTATCCTAATCCTGCTAATGATCATATTACTGTAATTGTATCTGATGAATTAATTAATGCGGCATATTCAATCACTGATCTTTCAGGAAAAATTATTTTAACAGATAAGATGAATGCAACACAAATTAAACTTGATCTTTCAACGCTTGAAAAAGGACAGTATATTTTAGCTGTTTATGGAGAGAATAAATTCTACACGAAGAAAATTACAGTAATGCAATAGGGTAAATCTAATCTAAGCGTTATACTTATAACCAAAGAGTTTACAAAATCGTCCAGCCCTATAATTTATATTCATTGATCAAATGAAAAAATTAATTTGAATTTTCCCAATAATATTCATTCTTCAGCAATGTTATGGCGTGAATAAGAAGACCTCCGAAATAGGAATATTAAACTATGTCTGCTCTGATAACGGTAAAATTGAAATCCTAACATATCCATGAGAATTCAAAATGGCCTTGGTAATTCATTAAATGAGCAACATAAGAATAGAATAATGGGGAGAATTTATACCGTACTTCTAATGTGTGGTTGCATCCCGAATAATTAACAACAGTTAATTCCCTTTCACCCGTTCAATTAGCCCTGAAAAAACTTCTCCTGCATTACCTACATCCGGATCGTTTTTAATGACCTCAACGTGGCCTTTATCATCCACAAGCAAGTCATACGACCATAAGAAAGGTGCTGTGTCTAAATCCATTCCAAATTGACCAAAGCGGACATCCCAAAAAATTAGTTTATCTCC
Source organism: Crocinitomix sp. (assembly GCA_013138735.1). Lineage (GTDB taxonomy): Bacteria > Bacteroidota > Bacteroidia > Flavobacteriales_D > Crocinitomicaceae > Crocinitomix. The sequence goes on from WTCE01000009.1 coordinate 35,755, forward strand.
GACATCTTCAATATAAAACCATCCTTCTGAAATATGAATCAGCTGTTTTATGACTTTTTGATCCTTATAAGGTTCAATCAAATGATGATTTTTAGTAAACTCTTTAGAGAACTCAATTTCTTGTGTATCGAATAAAGAATAGTATGCGGTACGATAACCATTCTCCGTTTCAACCAAAGAACTCCACAAAATGGCATTTAGTGGCGCAGGTTTGGTGTCCAATTCTATGTAAGCAATCTGCTGTTTTTCTAAACTCTCTTTAAATTCATTAAACGTAATCCACTTTAACACCAATGTTAAAAGCATATAAGTTGTACTCACAATTAAACCAGCATTATTAAATTTTCTGCGCCGTGGATTCGTCCGTTTATGGAACATTGCAATCAAGAGTAACACTAAAAAAGGTAAAGTGTACAGTGGGTCAATTACGAAAATATTTTGATACGCCAAGCGATATTCAAATGGCCAAAAGAATTGTGTTCCCCAAGTGGTATGTGCATCTAATAAAGGATGCGTAACTGTTGCCCAAAAGAAGAGCCACATCCAATTTTTGAAACTAACTTCTTTCCGTCTGCGGTGAATTTTATGCGCGATCCAGCCTAAAATTGGGGCAATTAAAATGGCAAATGCAATAGAATGCGAAAATCCCCTGTGCATTTCTGTTGACGTTATGTCGTCCGTTACAAACCTTAACAAAACATCCAAATCAGGAATAGTACCTGCAATGGCACCCCAAAGCATTGCACGACTCCCTAGCTTTTTGCCAAGCACAGCTTCACCAACTGCTGCTCCTAATACGATTTGTGTTAATGAATCCATGCGTAATACTTTACTGCAAAAATAGATATTATCAGCTGATGTATTTATTATCTAGTCGGAAATACTTCAAAACAACTTAACAGTAAAAACCGCCAATCCGCCTAAGGCGGACAGGCGATTTTATGAATTCAATTATTTTATTAGAGTTTTTCAAACGTTTTTTTTGATTCATTCACTTGCTCAAAAGTTTTCTTTGTCAATATTTTAGGGCAAATAACACTTTCAAAGTACGGTGACTTTACAGTTTTTATTGAAGTAGGGTTGGCTTTAACGACAACTTTTCGGGAGGCTCCTTTTTTATAACGAAGCGGATATTCTACACTTTTGGCTTCACTACGATTTGATGAGCAATCTGACTTAACACTATTAAATGACTCAATCATCCAATTTAAATTATTGCCATCTTTGTTAAACATTCCGCCAGCGACATAGCAGTTTCCTCTACTGTAAATCCGTTGTAAATATTCTTGGTTATGCGCTCCATAAAAGCGGATATCTGTGCTCATTGCTTTTTCATTTAAGCGCAGAATAAAGCCGTTGAAATTATCTACTTTTCCAAACAAACTATTTTTTACCGAGCCAGATACCGCAAAACCTTCTTCTCCAAAATCTATATCTGAACAGAAGTAACTTTCGCGTTGATACGTTTTATCTGCGCCAATATCATGTCGTGTAGACCAATTAACATTAGCTGTTTTTAAATCAATACCAAAAGTTAATATTTCCTTATATTCAGCAGTAACGCACGAACCTTTAACTTTTTTCAAGTTTGTTCCTGCTACTATAATTTCATTCTTTTTACGATTATATTCAACGGCGAAAACATCTTCATGATAAGTAAACTCTTGGTCCTTTGGTTCTAACTCATTTTCATAAATAATATTAGAAATGATTTCTCCATCTGTTGTCAAATGCACGACAACAATATCAGAATCATCATACGGAAGATTATTTACTGATCCTACAATGACCACTTCTTTGCCATTTATTCGAACAATATCTCTCATTACTGAATTGCGATACTCTCCATGTTCAGTGTCGTAAACGTGTTTGGACCATTTAATATTTCCTTTTAAATCCGTTTTAATAATGATCCCCATTCTGCCAGCATCACGTCCAGTCCCTAAGGCAATATATCCATCATCTAACTTGACAACGCGCCGTATATCTTGAATCCTCATTTCACCATTTGGATCGTCATTTGGATAAATCTGCATCCAATCCATCTCAAACATCTGATTCTTTATGTTTTTGATTGACAATAAAAACCCTCCACTATTTTGCTGATCACTTTCATTCATAATGCCTCCAGAAATAATGAAATTATTATCTTCGGTTTCATAAATATCAAAAGGTGTAATCTGCGTTCCAAATTGGCCTGAAGGGTTGAATTCAAATCGTTGCGTTTGCAGTACTTTAAAATTTGCATCCGTTTTAAAAATCTGTATTCTATTTTGCTCTAAACTCGTCCCGGCCTCAATAAACGAAACCATTGCGAAACCGTTATCTTTTGTTTCGCATAGGGTATAATTTTTCATTCCCTCCTTATCCAATCCAATTATTTTTTGATAATCATTTTGATAGGTCTGTGCGAAATTTGCACTCATACTAGCTACAAACATTGCAGCGCTTAAAATTACTTTTTTCATAATATATATTTTTGTTTTGTGGTACAAAGTTAGGGTTCAACTAATCGTGAAATTTTTCATTTTTTAGGAATGGACGGGTTTGATTTAGCAACAACCCATAATTGAGTTTATTTAAGTATTTCTACTCTAGAAAAACACAAACCAATGATAAACAATTAGATAGCGAAGAAATGTTTTATTGTTAATCCGCAAAAACTAAGTGAATACCGTGAATATTGAAACCTATTAGAAGACTTAAATCTATTCTCTTCCCCTTCATATTCCTAGGCTGACACATCTCTAATATTCAAATTTTCTTTTAGCCAAATTGAAAGCTTAAAGGCATTCATTTCGTAAATTTGTATGCAATCAAAATAAACTATGCGATACTATAAATTATTGATCTTTCTTCTATTAAGTTCGTCATCCATATCTGGAATTGCGCAAAACAATACCCCCTTAAAACCTTGTCCTAAATCACCCAATTGCGTTTCCACATTAGAATCAAAAGGGCGTAAAAAAATGAGTGTATTGCCTTTTATTGGTGACTTAGAAAAGTCAAAAACAAAATTGAAAGAAATTGTTCTAACCATTAAAGGAGCAACCCTTGTAGTGGAAGAGAGCAATTACCTGCACTTCGAATTTTCAACGTCCATGGGTAAATTTATTGATGATGTTGAATTCTATTTTGATGAAAGCACACAACATATCCATTTTCGATCAGCTTCTAGAATAGGCTATGGCGATTTTGGTGCAAATAAGCGCCGAATGAAAAAAATCACCAAATTATGGAAAAGTCACTTGAAGTATACCATCTAGTTTAAAACAAACATTGTTGAACTAGCCAATTAGTCCATAATTAATCGATTTTCCAAAACATTATTCAGACATAGGTGTTATTCATTTATAGCAATGATAAAAAAAAATACAGTTTTACATCCATTATTAATAGTAATACTATTATATTTGCACGAAAAGCTATAACAAATAAATGAATCAAGAAAAAAAGTCATATCAGTTCCGCCTCAATATCTCGGTGATTCTCACGGCTATTCTACTTGGCGCACTTGTTATTAGCACCTTTACTGAATATTCAGAATTAGCAGGTAATCAAACCCATATTGTCGACTGTGAAGATGATAGCGATTCGGAAGAATCCGAAATTAAAGATTTAAGTCATAGACATTCAAATGTGGATCCGTTTCTAATTGCTTACAGCGTAAATATGATCACACTTTCTATTGATTTAATCGAAATTCGATATGGTGAAATCCCTACTCCACCTCCCGAACTTTAACTCAAAAAGACTCATTCTTCGAGTAATAGCAATTCTTCTATCCGAAAAATTAAATTAAACTAATTACACTAAATTATGGACGTAACAACCTACAGTCCTATGCAGCGATTTTGGCTGCTATTAAAACCCGACCAAAAAGAAATTAAAAATGTATATGTCTACGCTTTTTTTTACGGGCTTGTAAACCTATCATTGCCGCTTGGAATCCAGTCAATCATCAATATAATTCAAGGTGGCCAAATCAGCACATCATGGATAGTCCTTGTCATATTTGTGATTTTGGGTGTTGCTATAACAGGAGTCCTGCAGATTAATCAATTGAAAATCACCGAAAATCTACAGCAAAAAATTTTTACAAGAGCCGCATTTGAATTTGCCTACCGCATTCCCAAAGTAAAAATGGAAGCGCTTTATAGACATTATGCTCCAGAGCTTATGAATCGGTTTTTTGATGTTATCTCAATTCAAAAAGGGCTTTCAAAAATACTAATGGATTTTTCTACAGCGTCGATTCAAACCATATTTGGCCTGCTCCTACTCTCACTTTATCATCCCTTCTTTATTGTATTCAGTCTCATACTTATTGTATTGGTATATGCAATTTTTAAGCTAACCTCAAAAAATGGCTTGCGCACCAGTCTGAATGAATCAAAAAGTAAATATAATGTGGCACATTGGCTAGAAGAAGTTGCTAGAACCAGCGTCAGTTTTAAACTGGCGGGCTTAACAGATTTGCCAATGGAAAGAACGAATGAAGAGGTAAATAAATATGTTGCTGCTAGAGATGCTCACTTTAAAATTTTGAAAAACCAATACATGCTAATGGTAGGATTCAAAGTTCTAGTGGCAGCCGGTCTACTAATTGTTGGTAGCTTATTAGTGATGGAGCAGCAAATGAATATCGGTCAATTCGTGGCAGCAGAAATAATTATCCTACTCGTGCTAAGTTCAGTAGAAAAATTGATACTCAGTTTAGAAACGATTTATGACGTGCTGACATCACTTGAAAAAGTAGGACAAGTAACGGATTTAGAACTGGAACGTAATGATGGACTTGATATTTCCGAAACTGTAAGTCAAAATGCACTCAAAGTTGAATTGGCAAATGTCAAATTTAAATATCCTTTTCAAGAGACGTTAATGTTCAATGATGCATCATTGACAATCCAAGCTTCTGAAAGAGTATTAATTACAGGGAAGAGTGATGCTGGTAAAACTACCCTGCTTTATCTGCTCGCGGGACTTTATAAAGTAGAGTCAGGTTCTATCATATTCAATGATCTTCCAATGGGGAATTTAAATCCAAACTATTTGCGTGCTGCCATTGGAGATTGTTTTATGAACGAACTACTATTTGAAGGGACCGTACTCGAAAACATTACAATGGGTAGAGAGAAAGCCACCTTTGAAAATGTTCAATGGGCAGTTGAGAATTTGGGTTTATCTAATTTTATAAAAAAATTACCGAATGGTTTTAATACGCAAATCCATTCGCAAGGCAAACATTTCTCTAAAGGAATAGTCGACAAACTTATTCTCGCTCGAAGTATCGCGGATAAACCAAAATTGTTGCTGGTAAAAGATGCCTTTACCTCACTCGAGCATATAGAGCGGGAAAGGATTATGGATTTTCTGACCTCGAAATCAAATGAATGGACTTTAGTGGTTGCATCTAAAGACGATCTATGGTTTGGAAAAGTAGATCGCGTCATCTTATCAGAACACGGTGAATTAACTGAATTAAACTAAGAACTATGCTTAATATTTCTAATTCAAGAGTTTCAAAATATATTGTACCAAAGAAATTTAGTGCTTTGGAAAACGTAGAGAAAAAAGTTTCGGGAAAAGTCTTGCCCCGTATTATCTACACCTCATTAATCCTTTTTATAATTATCCTCCTGCTACCTTGGACGCAAAATATTCGTTCCAATGGAACAGTAACTACACTAAAACCCAACGAGCGTCCACAAAGTTTAAATTCAGTAATTGGCGGACAAATTGAGCAGTGGTATGTGCAAGAAGGAGATCATGTTCGCGCTGGTGATACAATCCTTAAAATAAAAGAGGTGAAAGATGCCTATTTTGATGAGAAATTACTGCCTCGAACACAAGATCAACTTGACTTTAAAAGGGAATCGATTTTGGCATACACGGACAAGATTAAGACGTTGGAAGAGCAGTTGATAGTTCTACGGAGTCAACGTGATTTAAAATTGTCGCAAACACGCATTAAATATCAACAAGCTGGATTAAAAGTGCAAAATGATAGCATTGGATACAGAGCGGCATTAATCAACTTTGAAACCGCTCAATTTCAATACAAACGTCAAGACAGTTTATACCGAAGCGGCTTGAAATCACTAACCGACTTAGAAACTAAAAACTTGAAGCTACAAGCCACTCAAGCTTATATGGTTGAGGCAAAAAACAAGTGGTTAAATAGTCAAAACGAATTGATTAGTCTACAATTGGAATTATCGAATGTTCAAATCAAATTTGAAACGGATTTTAATAAAATTCAATCCGATAAATTCTCAACAATGTCCAACAAGTTAGACACAGAGACAGCCGTGAGCAAATTAGAAAACCAATATAGTAATTATGCCTATCGAAATGGACTGTATTTCATCACGGCACCTCAAAACGGTTATATCACCAAAACAACCTCAAATGGTTTGGGTGAAACCATTAAAGCAGGAGAGGAAATTTTAACTATCATGCCGTCAAATTACAATTTGGCCGTTGAATTATATGTAGAACCTATCGACCTTCCTCTTATTAAAGTGAACGAAAAAGTACGTTTGCAATTTGATGGTTGGCCTGCAATCGTTTTCTCCGGCTGGCCTAGCGCAAGTTATGGAACATACGGTGGTAAAGTATATGCGATTGATCAGTATATAAGTTCCAATGGCAAATATCGCGTCTTAGTTTCTCCTGATCCAGACGATAACCCGTGGCCTGAAGCATTAAGATTTGGATCAGGTAGTTCAAGCATGATGCTACTTTCAGATGTTCCTATTTGGTATGAATTATGGCGAAAAATTAATGGATTCCCTCCCAATTTTTATCACCAGCAACCCACTAAAACTACGAAAAAATGAAGCGACTAATCCTACTGTTCCTGTTGTTTCATTTGACTTCTTTTAGTCAAGACTCTATCGTGAACTTTACATTCTCTGATTTTATTGAGATTGTAAAGGCCAATCATCCTATTGCTTATCAAGCGCAGCTTCAAAGTGAAATGGGTGATGCCAAATTATTAAAAGCGAAAGGCGGATTTGATCCAAAAATTAACGGTTCTGCGAGTCAGAAATATTTTGATGACAAACAATATTATAGCCATTTGCATGCTGGATTAAAAATCCCAACATGGTTCGGTCTAAGTGCGCAAGCGGGTTATAGCAATAATTCAGGCGAACGGTTAAATCCAGAATTATATACCCCACCGAATGCAGGACTTTGGTATGCAGGGTTAACGTTAAATCTGGGAAACGGCTTGTTTATAGACGCTAGACGCGCCGAATTAGGACAAGCTGAAATCTATCAAAACAGTTCCCGACTGGAGCAACGCTTAATTTTAAACCAATTAACTTTGGACGCTTCAATTGCCTATTGGGACTGGTTTAAAGCGTACAATAAGTATAACGTTTATACCAATGCCCTTGTCAACTCTGAAATACGATTCGACGCAGTTCGCCAAAGTGCTGCTTTAGGCGATAAAGCAGATGTCGATACATTAAAAGCTTTGCTGCAAGTACAAGAACGCTCTCTTTCTTTAGAGCAAACCAAATTAGATTTGGACAATAAAAAGGCACTTTTAGAAGTCTATTTGTGGCAGGATGGTTTTGTTCCGCTGGAATTGGACAGTAGTATTTCTCCTAAACCCTATTCGATTGTGGCTACATCAACACCTCCCATTTCAGCGCTGATGGATTTAGATACCATGGCAGCAAATCATCCTGAAATTGTCTTAGCTCAAAATAAAATTGCGCTTTCACAAATCGACTACCGTTTAAAAAAGGAAGCGTTAAAACCTGTCGCTCAATTAAAATATAATGCTTTGAGCAGTCCCATCACAGATAATGTATTGGCTTCTTATTCGGTAGAGAACTATAATTGGGGCGCACACATCTCCTATCCCATTTTTACCCGAAAGGAGCGGGGTGATTTAAGGTTAACGGAACTTAAGTTGGAAGAGCAAGGCGCACAAATGCAAAATAAAACAGCTGAAATAACCTATAAAATTAAAGCGACCTACAATACTTGGTCAAGCTCGCAAAGACAAGTCCTCATCTCTACTGAAACATTAAAGAATTATACTGCATTATTCCAGGCTGAATTGACGCTATTCAATATTGGTGAAAGTTCTCTTTTCTTGGTAAACACACGTGACCAAGCCATGATTGATTCTCAAGTTAAGTTGATCGAGAGAATTTATCAAAACCATGTTTCAAAAGCTCTATTTAATTATCAAACAGTGAACTATTAAAATTTTAATCTTGTAAAAGTTCTTCATAAGGCTAAAAACCTTATCTCCACTTTACCCGAATGTATCTTTCATTCTTCTCAAATCTTTCTGGAATTACGGCTAATATATTTTTCCGAATGATCTCCAGTAATGCCTCTTTCGTAAAGTTTTTATGGACGATCAAACTTACTTCCCGAATCGGTTTTGGTTCTTTAAAATAAGCTATATTTTCTCCATCATTTTCACTAACAGACATTTCAGGAATAATTGTACACCCCTTATATTTATCTACCATTTTTTTTAGTGTTTCAATGGATCCACTTTGGAATTGAATGGAACTTTTATTATTGTAATTTTTGCAAAGACTTTCTACTTGATTTTTAAAACAATGCCCGTTTTTCAACAACCATAAATTCTCAATATTGACCAAGTCCTTCAGCTCTATGGCCTCTTTTTGGATGAGTTTGTGCGACTTACTGCCATAAAAAACAAAAGGTTCATTATACAATTTCACTTCTCGAATGTCTCTATCATCTAACGGTGTCACCAAAATTCCAATGTCTAATTTTCCTTTTTTTAAAGAATCTATAATCTGCTCAGACTCCATCTCTTCTATGATTAATTGAGTATCGTGCTGTTCCTTTTCAAAATCATGACTAAAACTGGGAATGATATAGGGTGATATGGTCGGTATAATTCCGATTTTAAAGGTTCCTTGGACACTTTCTTTTTCATCAGAAACCAATTCCTTCATTTCCGTTACTTCGCCCAATACGCTTCTAGCCTTAGCGATTATTCTTTCACCTGCTGGTGTCACTGTTAAAGGCGATTTGCTACGGTCGAAAATTTTAATATTAATTTCTTCCTCTAATTTTTTTACCTGAATGGTAATGGTAGATTGATTAACAAAACATTTTTCCGCGGCAGTTACGAAATGCCTATAATTGTCCAGTGCCACGAGGTATTTTAATTGTTGAAGCGTCATGATATTGATTTTATCAATATCAAATATAAGATTATCTATTTTGTAAATTGAATTATAAGATGGATATTTGTTAGAACCAAAAAAGAAACATCATGTCAGAAAATACAGGAAAATGCCCCTTTAATCATGGAATAGCTTCATCAAGTGCTGGAAGTGGAACCTCAAATCGAGAATGGTGGCCCAATCAATTAAAGTTGAATATTCTTCGCCAACATACAACGAAGTCCAACCCAATGGATGAAGGATTTGATTATAAAAAAGCATTTAGTAGTTTAGATTTAAAGTCAATTAAGAAAGACTTGAATGAACTAATGACTGATTCGCAAGATTGGTGGCCAGCGGATTATGGACATTATGGCCCCTTATTTATTCGTATGGCATGGCATAGTGCCGGAACTTACCGAATTCAAGATGGCAGAGGTGGCGCAGTTTCAGGTTCGCAAAGATTTGCTCCTTTAAATAGCTGGCCAGATAATGGAAATTTAGATAAAGCGCGTTTATTGCTATGGCCAATCAAACAAAAATATGGCGCTAAAATTTCATGGGCCGATTTATTAATATTAGCAGGAAATTGTGCTTTAGAATCAATGGGCTTTGAAACCTATGGTTTTGGTGGAGGACGCGAAGACATTTGGGAACCCGAAGCGGATGTCAATTGGGGGACTGAAACTGATTGGTTAGGTGATAAAAGAAATACAGGAGAGAGAGATTTAGAAAATCCACTTGGCGCTGTGCAAATGGGTTTAATTTATGTTAATCCCGAAGGACCAAACGGTAATCCAGACCCTTTAAAATCTGCAGTTGATATTAGAGAAACATTTGCCCGCATGGCAATGAATGATGAAGAAACCGTTGCTTTAGTTGCAGGTGGCCATACTTTTGGTAAGGCTCATGGCGCCGCCGATCCAGATAAATATGTTGGAAGAGAACCAGAAGCTGCACCTATTGAGGCACAAGGCAAAGGTTGGATAAGTACTTATGGAACGGGACATGGTGACGATACTATTACAAGTGGCGTTGAAGGTGCATGGACACCAAACCCTGCCAAATGGGATCATGATTTTTTTAGAGTATTGTTAGATTACGATTGGGAATTATCTAAAAGTCCGGCTGGCGCTCACCAATGGAAACCGACAGCAGCATCAAATCCTGATAAGACTCCTGCTGCTCACAATTCGGATAAACTGAATGATTTAATGATGACGACTGCCGATATGGCGCTCAAAATGGATCCAGCATATTTAGCTATTTCAACCAATTTCAAAAATAACCCAGCAGCATTTGAAAAAGCATTTGCAAAAGCTTGGTTCAAATTAACGCACCGCGATATGGGGCCAGCTGCTCTCTATTTAGGTGAAGAAGTACCGCAAGAAGAACTCATTTGGCAGGATCCAATTCCAACGCTTGATCATGAATTGATTAACGAAAGTGATATCGCCGATTTAAAAAGCAAATTATTAGTCTCAGGTTTATCCATTTCCCAATTGGTTTCAACTGCTTGGGCAGCGGCTTCAACTTTCCGTGGTTCTGATAAACGTGGTGGAGCAAATGGCGGCCGTATTCGATTAGCGCCTCAAAAAAACTGGAAAGTGAACAATCCAGCTGAATTAGAAAAAATAGTGATTCTCATTGAAAGCATTCAAGCCGATTTTAATTCTGTACAAAGCGCGGATAAAAAAGTATCATTTGCCGATTTAGTTGTACTGGGCGGTGCTGCCGCGATTGAAGAAGCTGCAAAAAATGCAGGGCAAACAATTAATGTTCCGTTTATTCCAGGAAGAACAGATGCCAGCCAAGCGCAAACAGACATTGAATCTTTCGAGGCATTACAGCCTATTGCAGATGGATTTAGAAATTATAGTTATTCGAACCTTTCAATTTCTGCGGAAGAAATGCTTGTTGACAAAGCACAGTTGCTCAACTTAACTGCTCCTGAAATGACGGTATTAGTCGGAGGTTTACGTGTGTTAAATTCGAATTTCGACAAATCTAACCACGGCGTTTTCACAAAGAAAACAGGAGAGCTTAGCAATGATTTTTTTATCAACCTTTTGGACATGAGCAATACATGGAAAGCCACGACTGATGATGATAAAATTTTTGATGGAAGCAATCGTAGGACGGGAGAATTGAACTGGAAAGGGACAAGAGCTGATTTAATATTTGGTTCTAATTCAGAACTCAGAGCCATTTCAGAGGTTTATGCTTCTGAAGGATCTAATGAGAAGTTTATAAGCGATTTTGTATCTGCTTGGACGAAGGTTATGCAACTTGATCGATTTGATTTGGACTAGATTTTAGATCGCTACGCTCATAGATTAAAGAGCAAAGATAAAAGACTACAAGTTGACCTGTTCTTCTTTAATGTTAGAATGGTTGAGTAATTGAATCTTTGCTCTTTGATCTATGCTCTTTAATCTTTTGTATTTAATTACATTTGAATATCGTTTACATTCTCAAACGGTGCTGGTATATTTTTAGGATCTTCATCAATTATCTGCAAAATGTCACGTGTAATTCCTCTCGCTATATTTGAAATCGGCACGTCATTTGGTGAACCTTCAAAAGGATTTTCACCTGCAAGACCAATACGAAGCATAGTATTAAAAACCCAAATTATAATCACCGTAAATGGAATATTAAACCAAACAAAATATTCACTCATCAGAGGGTAATTTTCCGACATTTTCATTCCAACATTTGCAAACGCTGGAATGATCGATATCGGTAAAATCCACATAAATATATGTACGAAATGATATCCTATACTTCCATATTGTTTAGGATATGGAAAGTTTTTAATTCGCTCTGATTTACCCTGCAAGGCCGTTAATTCTTGTAACATTTGCTGTATGTTCAACAAGGAGAAGTCCCATAGCTTTTTTTCATCCGTCAATTTTCTTAAATGACGTGATTGTAAACTTATAATTGCGTTGGGTTTATTGTCGTTAGACATGACATATTCAAACTCTTCTGGAGAAAGGTAAGGTCTCAATTCATCTTCTAATGGACCGTTAAATTCAGGGATGTTATAGCTAAAAACATCCGCCTTATGCATTTTTTCATAAGATCCTTCCCAAGATTTTTTGGTACGCATAGCATAACGTAATGCTGTTAACCATGCAATATGTCGGTTGGTGATAATTTTTAATTCTGCTGACTCATCTTTTTTTGCTTCATTACGGTGCATATAAAAACTGTCCCTGACCGTAATAATTAAAGATCTTGATGTGTTTACAATTCCTCCCCAAATTTTCCTTGCCTCCCAAATTCGATCATAGGCTGCATTGTTTTGAAAACCGACCATAAAAGCTACGGCAGTACCAATCATTGCAGTTGCTGCCAATGGCACTTGCAACCATTTTAAATCAAAGAAATGGTATAGGACAGTAATACCTGTGACAAAAATAGTAAAGAAAATAATCTCTCTTTTCGTCCACATCAATACACTTTTAAATGGGAACCTTCTTTGTATGTACATTTTTTATAAATTAAAATTAAACGGAACATTATTATTGAACCGCTGTGATTATTCTTAAATCTATCATCCTGCGCGCCTTCAGGCTAGCTTTCAGCGAACAAAGGAGCCTGACGAAGGGTTATTTGCTCAAATCTACCAATAGCTTCACCTGTTTCCCGTGCTCAATGACCATACTCGGGGTACCTTTGTGCTCAGTAATCATTCCAGTAAAACAAACTTCCTTATCCATCAGATAAATCTCTGGTTGATAATCAAAATTATTGATATTTGAATCGAAAATTGAGACGCTAAAAATTTGATTTGGGAATTTTTTATCTAAGTTAATAAAAACATGTCCTTTTTCATGCTTTTTAGTGCTAACAACTTTACCACATACGGTCCTTTTCTTCTCATTACCAATAAATACTTGAATTCCATCTGTACTTAATGTGTTTTTAGGCAAGCGTTTGCGGCTAATCGCAATTACATCTCCTTTTTCCCGCTCAGATAACCAATTCTGATAATCGCATTTTGCCTCAATTTCGTTTTCAATTTGATCATCCATATTTGGAAAAAGATCATATCCTAAAACGATTTCAGCACTGTCAATACTCACCGCATAGGCTTCAATTGGTTTCATTAATTTCTCGTTGGGCATGAGATAAGCGATTGCGCGATTATTCTTTGTATCTAATACTGCTTTAACATAGTATTTAGGGATTGACAATCCATTTACACTTCGTTCTATCCTTGTCAAATCTGCACTTAAAACTGGAGCAGTAACAACCATTAAATGCGTCTCATTTGTTATCACATATTCTCTTAAGTTATTCTCCAATGAAGCCCACTTTTCACGATTAAATTCGGCAACTTGGGGAGACATATTTGAATAATAATAACTTTCTGATAAGGCTGCAGAACTCCATCTAAAATCCGCCGAAGGTGCTAAATGGCCTCGATCATAACCAAAACCATCATATTTATAAGTGCTATCCGCCTTCAATGTTTTTAGAAAATAATCCTGCTCCTGTGCAGTCCCCGTTTTGACCAAATCATCTTCTCGAAAATCATTTGTTCTTGACACATTGCCTTCCATTATTGCCGGTAATATGACATGCATTACCCAATTGGCTTGCTCGTGCGCTTCATTATAGCTCAATCGCATAGCTGAATGTTTAACTATTTCTTGTGTTGATTTTCCTAAAGGAGTGCCTATTGTCGTAATCTCATCTTGAATCCATTTTAACCGAATTAATTCTAATTCACCAGTCAATTTTTGCTTCAAGTTTTCAATTGAATCAAGTTGTTGATCAATTTTTTTAAATGCAGGCCCATCTACTTGTCCGTAACAAATAGATGAAATCATGAGTAGGGCAACAATGATTTTCATGTAGAGTAGTTTTAACCTGTGTTTGAATATAATCAACGCTCACAGGTTTTTAGCAAAGATACCAAACTGTTCTCAAAATTTATTCAATTCATAAAAAAACATCAATTTTCTAGTTGATATTATTTAATGTTCCCCATGAAAATCTTCCTCGTAGTATTCATCTCCTCCTTCAAAAATTCTGTCAAAACCATTATTCTCCATTCTATTATTTTTAAATACAAAGGTTTCATGATCGGAAATTTCCTCTTGCCAAACATCTCCTGCAATATTAGTATAAGCTCCTAATGAATTATTATGAATGTAATTATGTTCGACGTAAATTGTACCATTCCCAGAATTATCGTGTAACCCAGCGAGTCCGCATCCATTCAGATCACAATTTACTATTGTTACATTATCGGCATTATCAAAAGCAACAACGCGGCCTGAGCAATTTTGACCTTCAGAATCACCGGGCATTAAATGCATCATATGTAAATTGTCCACTACAATATTATTGCCTGAGATCCACATTACATTGTCATACAATTTGTCTATTAAAATTGAAACTCCATCCTCCCCTACTATAACAACATTCTCACCATCAATCCAAAGCGCACTTTCATTCACATATTTTCCAGAATCAATTAGAACTAAAACGTTACTTCTTGTTTCAGAAAAATAGTCGAAAGGGTTTTTTATTGCTCTTGTTGGACCTATTCGTACGGAGTCTAAAATTGAAGCGCCAAAATGGATATACATTTCTGTTGTTTTCCAATCCGAAATCACATCATCCAAATGTTCAGGCACAATACTTTCAATTAGCGTATCGCTCAATTCAATTGGTAGGATAGACTCTTCAATATCTGGCTCAATTAGTTCTGTATCGGTTTCTTGAATTTCATTTTGACACCCAAAAGAAATAGATAGAATTAAAAGAAAGAGCAATGGACTGATTTTTTTCATGGTTTTTGAAATTATGTGAGCAAGATAGTAAATCTCTGCCCTTCACCTAGTTCCACCGACTTTGAATCAATAAACAATCCCATAAAGAATTATTATATTTAGTTTATGAATATCGAATGTCCAATTCTCCCAAATGCATTCGTCTTAGAATCAGTATCAACTTACATAAATTATTTATTGCATGAAATATTCCATTCAACACCAATTTCATATTGCGGCTGACAAGTCCAAAATATATGAAGCCCTAACATCAGTAAACGGATTACGCAATTGGTGGACGGTTTTAACTGATGGCGATCCCAATTTAAATGGAGAATTACAATTCAATTTTGGCGATTATGTTGGCCCTAAAATGAAAGTAACTGAATTGGTGCCAAATGAAAAAGTAGCATGGATTTGTATTGACAGTAAGCATGGCTGGTTGAATCATACCTTCACTTTTACGCTAACTGAAACTGAGGATAAAACTGCCATCACTTTTGTGCATGATGATTGGAGTGAGCAGGGAGAGTTTTACGCTCATTGCAATTTCAGTTGGGGAAGATATTTAGAAAGTTTAAGACAATATTGTCAAACTGGCAAGGGAGAATCGCACGGTTCTGCTGGATATAGAAAATAATTTAAACAAAATGTCCTAATCTAAAAAGCTCAATCGTCTTATAGATAACAGACAAGAAAAACAGAAAATCACATGAAAGAATTTTTATTTATAATTAGAGGAGGACAGGAAAAAATGATCAATGCCTCTCCTGAATATTTACAAGAGCATATGCAATTATGGTCCGAATGGATGGGCGGAATTGCAGAAAAAGGACAATTAGTTGGCGGTCAACCTTTAGAATATGCCGGAAAGACATTAATTGAAAGTGGAACAAAAATCATAGACCGTCCTTTGGCGGAAGGAAAAGAACTCATTGGCGGTTATATAATTGTAAAAGCAGATTCCCTAGATGATGCATGTGAAATTGCCAAGGGATGCCCAGGTTTTGAGCATGGAACCACACTCGAAGTGCGCGAATTAGCAGCAATGTAAATCAGTAAATTTTAACACCTAAATATATATCAAAATGAAACAATTTTTAGTAAACTATTATTCGTCGCCAGCATCAATGGCAAAAATGGCAACAGCAACTCCTGAAGAAAAAGAAGCAGGTATGAAACCTTGGATGGATTGGGCAGAATCAATGGGTGAAAACCTTTTGAACATGGGAGCACCGTTAATGCCAGCACAAGTTGTTGGTGGTTCTTCTGCTGCAAAAGCAACTGCTACGGGTTATTCTATTATTCAAGCGGCAGATTCAAATGCTGCACATGCATTATTGGCAAACCATCCTCATTTACAATGGGACGCTGAAGCTTCAATCGAAATATCTGAATGCGCAGCAATGTAAATAAACTAAGATTCTATGACTACATTTAAACCGTAGATGGAATCACAGAAACTAAATACAAAAATTGACCATCTTTTCAGGAAAGAATCTGGAAAGATGGTTTCTGTTTTGGTTAATATTTTTGGTTCAAGTAATCTTGAATTAGCCGAAGATGTGGTACAAAACACATTGATCAAAGCTCTGGAAGTTTGGAAATACAAGGGGATTCCTGATAATCCCTCGGGCTGGCTTTACCGCGTCGCCAAAAACAATGCTTTGGATATCATTCGGCGTGAAAAACGCAGCGAATTATTTGATTTTTCTGATCCAAAACGCCAGCTTTTAACTTCAGAATATACCTTACCGGTTGTCCTCAATAATTTTTGGGAATCTGATCAAATTGAAGATGACTTTCTAGGTATGATGTTCGCCTGCTGTCATCCTGAAATATCGAAGGAAAATCAAGTCACATTTATTTTAAAAACCTTGTGTGGTTTTAGCACAAAAGAAGTGGCGCGATCGTTTATTACGACTGAGGACATTATTTCGAAACGCATTTATAGAACGAAAGAACATTTCAGAAAAAATCAAATTTACCCTACCATTCCAACCGGAGAAGAATTGGAGAGCAAACTCGGCGTTATTTGCAGTGTAATTTACCTGATGTTTAATGCGGGATATAGTGCAAGTCATAACAATATGGAGGTGAGAGAAGAAGTGATTTCTCAGGCGCTTTTTTTGGGTAAGGCTTTATTGGATAATGAGAAAACAGCTTATCCTGAGGTATATGCCTTAATGGCCGTGATGTGTTTTCATTCTGCTCGTTTAAAAAGTCGTTCATCTGATAAAGATGAGCAAATTTTATTGGCCAATCAAGACCGCAGCTTATGGAATGTTGAACTCATTAACTTGGGGCTTTCCTATTTGGCAAAAGCCAATGAAGGAGATCGTATAAGTATGTATCATTACGAGGCATTAATTGCACGTGAGCATTGCATCTCCCCTACTTATGAAGCCACAAATTGGACGGCAATTTTAGCTATTTACGATCAAATGTTGACACATAAATTTGATCCGATTGTTTATTTAAACCGCACATTGGCATTGATGGAAGCCGAGGGGCCAAAAAAAGCCTTGCTTGAAATGAAAAAGGTGGCCGAAAATAAACATTTGAAAAAGTACTCCCTTTTTCACGCCGGATTAGGAGAAATTCATCTCCGTTTAAATGAATACAGAAAAGCAAAAGCCTGTTTAAATGAGGCAATTTTACTGACTAATTCCCTAACAGAAAAAGCCTTTCTTGAGAAGAAAATAAAGGAACTCAATTCTAAGCTTTCTTAATAAAACCCATCAAATAGAAGGCTACTGCTCCTCCAAAAAACGGAGATAAAATATATACAGTTAAGAAACTCAAGTTAGTTGCTGGAAATGCAGCATTCTCCCAACCACTTAGATAAGCCCAAACTCTTGGCCCAAAATCACGTGCGGGATTTAATCCCGCTTGCGTATATGGCGCAACAAGACATATAATCAAAGTCACTGTTAATCCAATCAAAGGTGGAATTAAGTTTTTGTTCAGATTTTTTAATTGCACCAACCAAAATATGGCCCCAACTAAAAGGAATGTGCCCAACGCTTCCATAGCGCAGGCTAAATAAACGGAAACATTTAACTGATCTGCATAACCAGGGTTTGGGAAAAACTCACCAAACATCATAGCTGTGTTCTGAGATGCTAAAGTTCCTCGAATAATACCATTTGTTGTTTCAAAAGCAGCAATGTCAACACTTAACAAGGCATATAAAGCAGCACCAGCGGCAAAAGCACCAAAGGTTTGACTGATTGTATAGGAGAGAAATTTCTTGATTGATATTTGTCTCGCCAATGTCATGGCCAAACTCACCGCTGGATTTAAATGAGCGAAGCTAAACTTGCGGGTTGCAAAAATTGCTAAAGCCACGCCGACTCCCCAAACTATTGCAACCTCTAACAAACTGCCTAGCCAACCAAATAAAATGGTAACACCAACTGCACCGCAACCAATAAAAACAAGAATAAAAGTTCCAATAAACTCTCCTAAAAGTTCCTTTAAGCTGCCCATTCTACGCTATTTTTGAGAAAGCGTAAAATAGCTCAGTAGCAATTTGAAATGAACGATAATCGTACATACTAGACTCTAATGGCGTATCGTCAAATGCCTTAGGATCATCATATCGCAAAGAAATGCGTTGCTCGCATCCAACAACAATTGGACAGTTTTCATCTGCATGAGAACAGGTCATAATTGCAGCAAAATTTCCCGTTGGATTTACCGGATCCTCTATTAGTTTCGAAAAAGCTGTAATGGATGCGCCTGCTGCTCCATAATCAATGCTATAGTGTGGATTATCGCCACCACTAGAATTGACATCAAAACCAAAACGCTTTAATGATTGCACGGCTCTAGGATTCAATTCAGTCAGCTCGACTCCACTCGAATAACTTTGAATTGCAACGCCATAATAATCGGCTGCCACTTTTGCCCAAATCTGCGAAAATTGACTTCGGCGTGAATTATGTGTACAAATGAAATTTAATTGAATAACTTCTCCTCGATCCTTTTTCCATTGAACAAAATCAATCAATAAATTAAGTTCGCCTTTGCGCGTGTCTGAAATTTCGTCGAAATTAATTTTTTCAACAACCTGCTTTAATAAATGATACATTCTTAAAAATTAACAACAACCAGAACCTGGTGTACATGAATTGTCATTCGTAAGATCGCTCATAGCTACTTTCACCTTCACTTCTGGCACTCCACAATTATCTTTCGCCAAACAATCTGTTGTTTTAGAAGTCAATAAAAAATTATCGTCCTTATAATCCAAACCATATTTACCAATTGTCGCTCCTTGATATTCCACTTCAATCTCTAAATCCTCAAGATCCAAGGCCTTTTCAGAAAGTGCGATAATGTTTACTAATTTATCTGGATGTAATCGGTGGTCATAATCATCCGCCTCCCAAAGTTGAAAGTTTACAACTTTTTCTGTGCGAAGTGTTCCACCGCAATCAATAAATCGTTTGTCAATTTGCCCTACTTCCGTCACATGAAAATGTCCAGGAACTAATTGTCCATCAGGCAATTCAAACCCAATGGCAATTTTCGTTTTTAATATTTCTTTAAATTGTGATAGTTTCATTTTTTTAGTGTTATGTGTGTTGTATTACGTGTTATGTCTTACTCTTAATTACTCTTGCCTATTATCAACAGCAACTATCTCCGCCGCAGCAACTATGTTTGTCAAACATTTCGTTAAACGTATTTTTCATATTAATCCAAACTTCAGGATTTATGCAATAGTTCATTGAAACGCCATCAATTGTTCCTTTTATTAAGCCAATTGCCTTTAATTCTTTTAAATGCTGACTAATTGTTGCTTGTGCTAAACCTAATTCTTGAACAAGATCAGAATTAATACAAGCATCCGCTTTTAGCAAATGTTGTAAAATAGCGATCCGTGCCGGGTGCGCTAGGCACTTTGCTAGCACAGCCAATTCGTTTTGCTCAGTGGTGAATAAATCTGTTTTTGTTAACCCCATAATTGATACATTGCAATATTACGATAAATAAACTAATCTGCAATTTTTTTCTTTAAAACTTGGTCAATTAAACCAATTGCCGCTCGAGTCTTTCAAATGAGATGCGGTAAGTAAAAAATCGTTGCGACCTAATGAAACTATTAAAATTTTAGGAGGTGATAAACCTTTGATTTAAGACGATTAGACGTTTTTGTAAAAAGGGTAGGCGTAGTTCCGCCCTTTAATAAATCCGCTTTTTCATCAATTAGGAGAACCTAATTTTATTGACTAAGTTTAAGTTTAATATACACCTAAATCTTAATTTATGTCACTAAACGAACAACCTGAAGCAAACTTCCCAATTAGTCTTTCCAAAGCCATTCAATGGATTTCAAACTGGCGCAACAATTTCCATCTCGGAAAAAATAATCAAGTTGATAAAATTGAATTTAAATCTTTCTTAGTTGTCAAATCTGACTTTCAAGAAATCATGAATAATGATGATTATCAATATGTTCGAATGTATATGGCTGTTGGTCCTAATGACGAAACCGACCCAAATGGTATGGAAAGTCCTAAATTAATTATAGTGGGTGCAGATCCTAATAAACAAGATATGCTTGGTAATAATTATGACAATATCAATGAAATGACGATCCCGTGCCCTAGGATGTGTGATGACAAATCAAGTCCTTTATATACGTTGGTAATGCCCGAAGATGCAAAATAAAATGTAACCTTAATTCCCCTCAAAATTGAATACGGTATTCGTTTTAGCTGCAAGTATTTCTATAGTTCCATCAATAATTGGACTTTATAAATTTAAAACACTCAACAGGGTTACTAAGCTTATATTGCTATACGCTTTACTTTCATTGTTGATGTCTATTATTAGTTATTTAGCGAAGATCTATTCGATAAATAATTTACCTCTCTTCCATTTATTTACGGTTATTGAATTTGTGCTATTTGTGGAGTTTTATAAATCAATGTCGAAGCAAAAAATGCAGACTTTGCTCTTTAGTCTTCAAATATTTTTCTGTGGATTTGCTGTAATTAATGCGCTTTTTTTGGAGTCAATTTTTGAGCATAATACATACCCAGGAGCCATAGGCGGAATCATTCTCATTTTACTGAGCTTAAAACTTTTTTATGACGTTTTTGAAAAGGAAGAAAAGGAATTCCAAACAGCCCCACTCATCTATTTTAACATTGGGATTTTTCTTTATTTCTCCGTTACGCTTCTCATCCTACTCTTGGGAAATTATTTGCTTAAGGCAAGCGACACGTTTTATTATCGAATTTGGTTAATAAGATGGATAGCTGATATTCTTTTTTATATCTTGTTAGCCATTGGCCTATGGATTCACAAGCGGAAATAAACATTTACTACTCCATACTCATTGCGATTGGATTGATTTTCATTTTTGCAATTGCAGTGATTCTATTTTTTTTACGCTACCGGCGCGGATTGGTAAAAAAGCAACTCGAAATTGAACGCCAAGAAAGTGAGCACCGCCTAGTATTATTGAAAGCTACATTAGAAGTCACCGAACAAGAGCGCAAACGAATTGCTGAAGAATTGCATGATGCCATTGGTTCTCATTTAGCAGTGGCCAAAATGTCTCTCAACGCACTTAAAGTTGCGCAAAGTAATCCAGAAGAATTGCAAAAATTAGTGGACGCAAGTAAAGAGTCGCTCAACGAAACGATCAATACCGTTCGTGAAATTTCACACGATCTTTATCCGCCAGGCTTGGCACAATTTGGTTTTGTAAATACTGTAGTTGATCTTTTTGAAAAGTTAACAACGAGCGAGGCTGAATTTCAATTTTCTTGTACTTATCAATTTTCAGATGCTGATAAAATCATTCAATTGATTCTTTATCGCATTACACAGGAATTAATTACAAACACTTTGCGGTATGCGAATGCAACTCATGTTAACTTAAACATTGTGCAGGTAGATGCTACATTAGAATTTCATTATTCAGATAATGGAGTTGGATTTGACTTAGCGGACTCCAAGATGAAAAAAGGTTTAGGCTTTATGAATATCGAAAGTCGACTCATGGTAATAAATGGGGAATTAAATTTAGAATCCAAACCAAATGAAGGGTTTCAAGCCAACATTAAAATAAAGCGGACATGACAAAAGAAATAAAGGTTGGAATAGCAGAAGATCAAGTTCTTTTTAGAAAAGGAATTGTTTCAATACTCAATGGATTTGATACGATTGATGTCATTGTAGAAGCTGATAATGGCAGAATTCTTTTGGATCAATTAAAAACAATTGCAAACCTGCCCCATGTCCTTTTACTTGACTTAAAAATGCCTGAATTGGATGGGATTGAAACGACCAAAATCATTAGAGAGACCTACCCTGATATCAAAATCATCATTTTAACATCCTACAATGAAAAACGCTTCATTTTACATTTATTAGAATGCGGAGCGCATGCCTATTTGCTAAAAGATGCCGAGCCAGAGGATCTGAAAAAAGCAATAGCGGCAGTAGCCAATGAAGGTTATTATTTTACACCAGCCATAATGGAGGTGATTATCAATAATAAAAAAGAAAAGAAGGATAACGTCTCATTGGAACAATCCGAACAGCTCTTAAGTGAAAGAGAAATCGAAGTTATTCGTTTAATTTGTAAAGAAAAAACGGCTCCAGAAATTGGCGAACTTCTTTTTATTAGTCCAAGAACGGTGGAAGGACACCGCAATCGAATTTTAGAAAAAACAGGCTGCAAAAATGTAGCTGGATTAGTTGTTTATGCCTTTAAAAACAACTTGGTTGAACCAACTCCTTAGGAAGAAAACAACCCATTAGGTAAATCTACCTCAAATAATAACTGCGTGATTCTGCGCTATCTCACCCCTTAAAGTATCCCGTACTTTGCCTTGTTCAAGAATTACTCCTGAACAATGTGGAGTTCAGCTACCACATAAAAAAAAACGGGGCTTTAGAAGCCATAAAATATTACTTAAAAATTTTAAATTATGTCAAATTTACAAACACCTGTTGCAAAATTCGATTCAATGTGTACTTTACCCAATGGCGCAACTTATGTAACGGTTGGCCCCTTATATTATCGCTATTCGAATATAGCACAAACTTCACCGGATGCGGGATATCCACTAACAATTAAAAGTCATTTTATTTCTGCGGGGCTTACAGGAATGGAAGCCTTTTACGAAGGTTTTGATAGCATGTGTCTTTTCCCTAATGGAAAATTATACATTACAAAAGGAGGTCAATATGCTAGATTCACATGGGATGGCCTTCATTTGACACTCGAGAAAGGACCTCTATCAATTGCCGAAAGATGGCCTAGTTTACCCCTTGAATTCCAATCAGGAATTGATACAATGTCTCTTTTGGGAAACGACAAAATTTATTTCACTAAAGGAAATCAATACGTGCGATATACGCATGGGCCTGGTGTACACGATATTACAATGGACCCGGGTTATCCGCAGGCAATTAGTGCCGCATCTTGGGGTATTACTGCCGCTTATTCTGATTTTTTAGCAGGGTTTGATGCAGTTGCTTTGGCAAGTAATGGCAAAACTTATGTGAGTAAAAATGGTCAATACATTCGCTATTCAGACATTGATGCTTTTGTCATTGATCCTGGATATCCTTTAACATTGCAAAACGGTTGGGGGGTTTAAAAAATAATACCCATTAAAACAGAGGCTGTTCAAATTTATTGAACAGCCTCTTTATATTTGAGCCAATCACTAAACTAAAACTCAAATATAACTCCTATTGTCGGTGTAATTAAAGAAGAATCATCTTGCAATAAGATTGGAATTGCATTTGATCCATCTGACTTTAAGGCTAAACCATCTGTTGTTTCAAAACCTGAATTATCAGCTAATCTTTTAAATGTATAAACTGGTGGTGCTTGCTGTTTTGAGAACAATACATTTTGCAAATCCACATAAAAATCAAAACTCACATTCTTATAATTCACAATTTTATCCATTCTAAAGTCGAGTTGGTTAAACGTATTTAAGCGTTCTGAATTTAATTGAGTATAATCCAAAATGCCATTGCCTAATGTTGCAAAACTTTCCTGTGAAGCAGGTAAATTGTAAGGTGTATACGGCACACCTCCGGCCAAACGATATTTGAGTCCTAGTTTCCAACCCTTGCCAAACTTCAGCCCCAATGTAGAAGAAAGAAGGTGCTGATTGTCCCATGCCGAAGCAACCAATGCACCATCTAACCCTGAATAAAGACTTCGTACATACGTGTAACTGACAACATAAAAGAGGTTCTTTACTAGTTTTTGTTGTACAAATATTTCAAACCCATAAGTCTGTCCTAAACCTACAGATGCTAATTCTTCACTCCCGATTGACCCAAATTGTGACCCTTGATTAGCCAATGACGTACCGTTCAATAATGAAACGGGGTAATTTTTATAGTTTTTATAAAATCCTTCAACAGTAACCCGCATTCCCTTGTTGGGTAAAAACTGTGCCCCTAAAACATAATGATCGGCTTGAATGTATTCCATTGATTGATTCACCAATTCTGACATTTCATTTCGATATCCCAATGCTGTATAAGTTGGTATTTTATAATATGAACCAACAGATGCAGTTAAATCCAATTTTTCAGTTAGATGATAAGCAAACGAAACACGCGGTGAAAGTGTTTCTAAAGGATTATTGCCATTGTCTGTAAATGAATTCATATCCGACCTTACTCCTGCCGATACCAATAAACGATCGTTTAAAAAGTTTTTTGATAACTGTGCAAATGCACCGTATTTGAAAAAATCTATTTCACTCCCAAAATTCACAACCACTTCTGGCACGACTACATTGCCCTCACCATCTGTTACGGCACTGGAAAGGCGATTAAAAATACTGGTATTGTATTTTACGTATTGCCCCATTAATCCTGCAGAAAATTTCCAGCCGTTTACATATTTATTATAATCGAATCGAAACTTATTTTCAACTTCTTGCGAATTTAATCCCAAATTTCGAAACGCTTCATTGTCATATTGTGCGTCCTCATATTGATCGAGCTGGTTATCAAACATGTTTCGACTAACGGCAATATTAAAGTAGCCATTTTCAATTCTTCTTTTCACTGCAACACCAACCGTATAATTCCATTGGGTAATAAATGGCAACGACCGTCTAAAAAACTCGCTTTCTGGCGTAGCATTCTTGGTTTCGGCAAAGCTAAAACGATCCACAGCTCCTAATCCAATTGCTGTAAGTGTCGTTTTATCATCAAATCTATGCGTTACTTTGTATTGATAATCAGTAAAGTTTGGGCGAATTGGCAAATCAATTAATGTGAACAAAAAATCGAGGTAAGATGCGCGAGCCGAAACTAAATAATCCGTTTTTTTATTTTTACCAATCGGTCCTTCAAACGTAAGCGAGCTTTCCGTAAAACTTGCTCTAATATTACCTGAAAATTTTTCACGATTCCCCTGTCGTTGCTTAATAACAAAGGTTGAAGCCAAGGCATTATCATAACGCGCATCAAAAGCCGAGGAACTCAATTTAAGGTCTTCTATAAATGAAACATTTAAGATTCCCTGTGCACCTCCCGAAGAGCCTTGTGTTTGAAAATGGTTGAGAACCGGAATCTCAATTCCATCTAAATAATAAACATTTTCGTTGGGCGCTCCACCTCTAATAATAATATCATTTCGAGCAGCTCCGCCTGTTGACCCGCCAACACCTGGCAATGTTTGCACCACTTTAGAAACATCAAAATTTCCACCTGGATTTGATTTTATTTCTTCGCTAGTCAGCTTTTGAACAGAAAGCGGCGTCACCATATCTGTCGTTATTGCTACAGCATCATCATTAAAAATAACCTCAACAGTCTCTAAATCTGTAGTACCTGAAGATATTTCAACATTGAGGATTTGCGCATTTCCAGAGTTCAATTCAATATTGAATTTGGTCATAGGATCATATCCTGCAAAGGATGCCCGAATAGTATAAGTACCTGTTGGAATTTCCAATTTATAACTCCCGTCAAAATCGGTTGTTGTTCCATATTCGGTGTCAGCCACAAATACCTTTACAAAAGGCAATGGTGCTTCTGTGTTTTTGTCGATAACCGTTCCTTGAATCGTTCCTTGCGTTTGTGAAAACAAGTTCATTGAAACAAGAAGTGGTAAAATCAAAAGTAATCTTTTCATACAATCTATTATTCAGTTCTTGGTGCTGGGTTGGATTTTTTTTTTGTAACGATAGTAACCGGCATGTTAAAATTCGCTTCTTTCCAATCAAACACCGACTATAGAACAATTTTGTCTTAAATTTGTTCAAACATATAATAAATAAACTCAAAAATGAATTACGATTGGCTAAACGACGATAGGGATGCATTAATTTATGTTGGAGATGCAATGTGCTCATGGTGTCATGGAATTGCTCCAGAATTAGATCAACTTAAAAATGATCATTCAGATCTTGACTTTAAATTAGTTATGGGCGGTTTACGTCCGTATAATACGGAGAAAGCTATTGATATGGCTGATTTCTTAAAATCGCATTGGGTAGAAATTGAAGAACGCACAGGACAACCTTTTACGCATGATATTTTAAAAGATCCCGATTTTGTTTACGATACTGAACCTGCTTCGCGAGCCGTGGTAGTTGCACGAATGATGAATCCTGCCATTGAATATGACTTTTTCAAGGCGGTGCAAATGGCATTTTATAGAGATAATTTTAATACCAATAATGTTGCTACTTACCTGCCCCTAGCAAGTGAGTTTGGTCTTGATCCAGTCAAATTTGAAGAATTATTTAATTCAAATGAAGCCAAGGAGCATACAAAAGGCGACTTTCAAATCACGCAACAAATGGGGATTAACTCGTTTCCTTCAATGGTTTTAAAAAAGAAGGGACAATTTACGTTAATCGCAAAAGGTTATCAAAAAGCTGCCGACATCAATAAAATAATTGCGTCACTATAAAAAATCGATCCTCAATAGTTCGATTTTAAAAATGATTTTATTAAATTAACGTTCCAAAAAAAAATATTATGTCAGAACTAACAGAAGAAGAAAAAGCAAAAAAAGAAGCAAAAAGATTAGCGGATATTCAGGAAGAAATTAGAATAGCCCGAAAAAAATTAGAAGAAGGTAATGCCCGATATATAGCAGATAAATTAGATGGACAATTGCAAGATAGTGCAAGAAGAGAGCATTTAACTGGCGGACAAAGCCCATTTGCAGTTGTTTTAGGTTGCGCAGACAGTCGTGTGGTGCCAGAACTAGCTTTTGATGCTGGTTTAGGTGAATTATTCGTGTGCAGAGTCGCTGGTAATGTTGCCAATACCTCAACAATTGCAAGTATCGAATATGCAATAGCACATTTAAAAACACGTGTGATTGTTGTAATGGGCCACGAAAGTTGTGGTGCTGTAGGTGCTGCCATGGACGGTGGTGATAATGGATACAATTTAAATCATTTATTGGCACACATCACTCCTGCTTTATGTGCTGCAAAAGAAGGTGATACTAAAAATGATATTGTTAAATCTAACGCAAAATTAAACGCGAAAGAATTACATGATCGCTCTTCAATTATTTCAAATGCCGTTAATGGTAAAGAATTAGTCATTTGGTCTGCGTACTATAACTTAGATTCAGGTAAAGTAGATTTTATTTAAGTAAAATAATCAAGAATTGAATAGCTCCGTTACATTGTTGTGAACGGGGCTATTTTTTTTTCAATTTATAGCACTTACTTACTAATAAGTAAGTATATTTACAACTATGCTCTCTACACGCAAAAAAATCGTTGTTATTGCGGATCAATTGATTCGAATGAAGGGATATAATGCGTTTAGTTATGCGGACATTGCGTCAACACTCAATATTAAAAACGCTGCAATTCATTACCATTTCCAATCCAAAGCGGTTTTAGGTAAGGAAGTGATCATTGCTTCACGCGAAAAATTTAAGGAGAATACAACCTTGTGGAGCTCATTTTCATCATTTGATCAAGTAAATGCGTTTATTGAAATGTATAGCAATAACAGTAAAAACAATTGCATCTGCTTTATGGGCGCATTAGGCTCGTCGTACAATACATTGCCAATAGAAATGCAACAAGAATTGACGGATGCGCATGAAGAAATTACGGTTTGGCTCATCAATGTATTAAAGCTAGGGAAAGAAAAACAAGAAATTGAATTTGACATTACAGCTGAGGAAATGTCTGACCTCATAACATCAGGAATGTTAGCTTCATTGATTTTAGATCGCGTATCTAAACATGCGGTTTTAGACAATGTTAAGCGCACCTTATTAAAACGAATTGAAAAAAAGAATTAATGCTATTATGAGCAATAAAAGAGTTGTAATAACGGGATTAGGTGCAATTACACCAATCGGTACCACCATTGAATCATTTTGGAACAATGCCATAAATGGTGTAAGTGGAGCAAAAGACATCACAAAATTTGACACCACTAAGTTCAAAACGAAATTCGCCTGCGAAATCCAAGATTTTGACCCAACTATTTATTTGGATCGCAATGAAATTAAACGGACAGATCTATTCACAAAATACGCCTTACATGCCGCATCAGAAGCTATGGCAGATAGCGGTATTAATGTGGCCGATATGAATCCTTTTGATATTGGCGTGATTTGGGGATCGGGACAAGGCGGTATGACAACCTTTGAAGAGGAAATGAAAACCTATCATGAAAATGACCGGAATCCACGATTTTCTCCCTTCTTTATTCCAAAGATAATTACGAACATGGCTTCTGGAATGATCGCGCTAAAGTTTGGTCTGATGGGTATAAATTATAATACAATTAGCGCCTGTGCTACTTCAAATACAGCTTTGATGGACGCCTTTAATTATATCCGCTTAGGAAAAGGGAAAATTTTCGTTACTGGTGGTTCTGAATCGCCAATTTCAGAAGCATCAATTGGAGGATTTAATGCCTTACGTGCTATGTCTACAAGAAATGATGAACCTACTTTAGCTTCACGTCCTTTTGATAGTGCACGTGATGGATTTGTGATGGGAGAAGGTGCTGGAGCTTTAATTGTTGAGGATTATGAGCACGCCAAAGCAAGGGGAGCAAAAATGTATGCAGAAATTGTAGGAGCTTCTATGACCTGTGATGCCTATCACATGACTGCGAGTCACCCAGAAGGATTGGGAGCGACTAAAGCCATGCAACTCGCGTTGAAAGAAGCCGGATTGAATCCTGAAGACGTGGATCACCTGAATTGCCACGCAACATCAACACCTGTTGGAGATATAAGTGAAGTTAACGCTGTGCAAAATGTTTTTGGCGAGGAACCTAAAAACTTAGTATTGAGCGCAACAAAATCTATGACGGGGCATTTGTTAGGTGCTGCTGGAGCGGTTGAAGCCATTCTTTCTATTAAAGCGATTAACAATAATCTAATTCCGCCTACCATTAATGTGGACAAGGTAGATGATCGCATTCCTCCAAAAATGAGAATTGCTGAAAATACAGCTATGGAGAAAGAAGTGAATGTTGCAATGAGTAATGCATTTGGCTTTGGTGGCCATAACGCAATTGTTATTTTTAAAGGAATCTAACTTTCCTTTGACTAATTGGAAGCTGCATTATGCTCAATTACTTTGAGTAATAATTCGCGACTTCCTGCTGCCATCAATTTTTCAAATTTTTGATAAACCGCCGCATTGCCTTTAAGAGCTTTTAATAAACGCCGATTTGAGAATTTAATAATTTTACCTTCCGCTCCAATCGAGAAACTATGTGTAGTTGTTAAAGCATACGGGTTTTCTTGCCTTCCTGTATTTTTATCAGCCTGCGAAATTGTTGAAATTTCTCTAGCTGGCGCATAAATGCAAATTTCACCATATTCTACAATCCGCAAAGCTGTACCCGCATTTTTAATTCTGTAATCTTCTCCAAAAGTGTTACGATAACCCCAAACCTTGTGCTCTTTTAAACTATAGACTTCTGCACTGCCATCCTCACTAGATAAGATCAATGAGTTTTTGACCAAAACAACTTCTTTATAAGTCTTGGTTTCTTCTTTACCAAAATCATCAGCCGTCATGTAAATCGTGGCTTGCGCTGTGGCGGAGTTTGCAATGAATAGAAAAGAGAGAAATATAAAAGTACTGCGTAAAGATTTCATTCAGTTAGATTTAATTCCTGCCAAAATTAATGATTTTTAATTGAGGGCAAATAAATTAGTCGATTAATGCTAAATCTCAGTTAATTTCTCGTAATTCGTATTAGAGAAGTGGCTATGAATTATTCTAAAGCATTATTTGGCTTATTTTTTATTTGTGTTGCTTGCAATAGTAAAAATGAGATACCTGCAATTCCACAAGAAGATGAAGTCTTGTATTCAGACGATTTTTATATAAAAGAGGTCAATCAATCCTTTGGATATGATGATTTAGGGTATTTTGACACCTCCTATCAAGTACAGTATTTTGGTATGTGTTCCTTTTCAAACACATCAAATTTTAGAATTTCGAACAGCAATTATAATTGTGATGACACCTTTAATATTATACTAGATAATTTGGAAGTAGATACCTTTTTAAATATGGATCTATCCCTAAAGAAAGTCGATTACGGATTTGTAGATAGTGCCGTTTTCATAAAAAGTTTGCAAAGAGCTACTGTTACTGCTAAAGCACAGGGGAGTGAATTTAACCCTTCAGTTAGTGGACTACTCATGCAACAAGGTATTAATGGCCTGCATTATGGGTTTGTCGATTCTACTTTTGCCAATAAAATGTATGTTTATTACAGTGCTTCATTTATTGTAGATTCTATTCAATTAGGCGTTAGTTGCGAATGCTATGCACTAGATTGCTTTGAAAAATTAGAAGATTTCGAGAGAATTACACGGAGCATACGCCTAAAATAATGCAATCGTAAAAATAAGTTAGAGCCTTCGCCGTTTATAATTTCAGATACTGCCAATGGAAATTATTTCGCAAAATAAATTAAAACCCTACCTCCCATTTCTAAAATGGGGATTAATTATAATGGGGATCTGTTTAACTGCCATGCTTTTATTTAAGGATCTCTACTTCTATACTTGGGAAGAAAAAATGGAAACGATTATCTATTCCATTCCAATGGTGTTTATTTTCTTTTTATGGTTGCGCTATCGCTTAGATGAGAAACATACTTTTGAATACCAACTTTTTTTAATTGATACCACTGTTGTTGGATTATCAGCCCTGCGACTTTTAGGTCTTCTCTTCCATTCGGGACATGTGCTATTTTTATTGTACACGTTAATGACTACTGAAAACAAAACCTATAAATGGATTTCAGGAATCATGTTAGGATTTACAATGTGTTTGAAGATTTTTTATTGGGGCGATTTTATAACGCAAGTTATTGGCGGGACAATGGCCTTATTTTTTGTTTGGTTGAGAAAGAAGTTTATGAACAAAATTTCGGTTCGCTGTGCTTCGCTGGATTTGTAATCGGAAGTGTTCAGAACCTTCTAAGCTCTATAAAAAAGTCAGTCAATGGAACGCAGATAAAGCTGATAATCGCTGATTTTTCATTAATGATATGTCGATCGAACTCTCAATTTCCATGTTCCCAACAGCACTAATTTGTAATCCTGCGACTGCAAAGCTATTTCATCACCCATGTTTCAAAGTCATTCAATTCCAAATAGACTGGAACTATGCTGTGGCATGTACCTTTAGAAATGGAGTAGAATATTACCTCCAAAACACGGGGCACTATTTAACTAAAAACCGTGTAAGCGTTCAACACATTAGTGTCGCTGGATTACAAAACCAGCGAAGCACATGCCTTACAAAATTGATTTTACAGCACAAAAAAAGCCCTGTAAAACTTTCGTTTACAGGGCTTACTAAAAAGTAAATTATATACTAGACAACTTTTACGTTTACTGCGTTTAATCCTTTTTTACCTTCTTGCAATTCAAATTCAACGTTATCGCCTTCACGAACTTCGTCGATTAAACCTGATACGTGCACGAAGTGTTCTTCATTCGAACCTTCTTCAACAATGAATCCAAATCCTTTGGTCTCATTGAAGAACTTTACTGTTCCATTACTCATATTATATTATTAAAATTATTAATTAACTCAAGCCAAATATAATGCCAAAAATTGATTTTCAGCAATTTAGATGATAAATTTATTTATTTTACTCTAAAGTATATTCAAATACCTCTAGCTCATTGACCTTATTAATGAACTCATTATCAATGGCAACCTTCATTGTTTTGGACGGCATTTTGATCGTTGAATTGGTCTTATGATCCTTAATTATAAACTTTAATTGGCAAGTTCCTGTATGATCCATAACGACATTATAGAGCTTATCAATCACCTGATCCGTTATATCTGAAGACTCTACTTCAAGCTTTAATACTTTTGCGCGTTTATCGCGTAATTCAGTCAGCAATTCCATTGTATTAATCTTGAATTCCCAACCGTCTCCATATTTACGGGGTGCAATTCTGCCTGATATATAAACAAAAGTCCCCATATCAATGAGATGTTTAAAGCGCATATAATCTTCGCCAAAAACAAATAGTCGATTACTGTCTCCGTAATCTTCAATGTCAAATGTTCCAAACGGATTACCGTGTTTGGTGGTTCTATGTTGCGCATCTGTAATTATACCAGCTATCCGCAATTCTTGATTGGCGTTTTCCTCTAATTTTGTCAAATCTGAAACCGATCCTTTGCAAAAACTGTCAATTTCCAGTTTAAAATCATCTAAGGGATGTCCAGAAATATAGATTCCAACAACTTCTTTTTCTTTACTTAATTTGGTTAAGGTAGGCCAAGCATCTGCTCTTGGCGGCTGCGGTTCTGCTAATTCTTCTGAATCTCCTCCACCAAACATGGAAACTTGAGACGAGTCTTTATTTTCTTGAACTCGCGCACCAAACTTCATTACATTTTCTAAAAACAAACGACCGTTTGTATCTTCCATGAAAAATTGTGAGCGTTTAATTCGCCCAAACGAATCAAATCCGCCGGCTAAAACTAAACTCTCAAAAACACGCTTATTACATGCACGCAAACTAACACGAGATGTCACGTCAAATACAGAAATATACATCCCATTTTCCGTGCGTTCGTGTAAAATTGCCTCAACGGGTTTGCTTCCCACACCTTTAATTGCTCCTAAGCCAAATCGAATTGCGCCGTCGTGGTTTACCGTAAACTTATATTGCGATTCATTAATATCTGGTCCTAAAACGGGAATGTTTGCCCGCTTACATTCTTCCATGAAAAATGAAACAGACTTGATATCATTCATATTATTACTCAAAACCGAAGCCATATACTCGGCTGGGTAATGTGCTTTTAAATAGGCTGTTTGATAAGCGACCCAAGCATAACAAGTTGAATGCGATTTATTGAAGGCATAGGCTGCAAAGGCTTCCCAATCCACCCAAATTTTTTCCAACTTCTTTTTGTCATGTCCGCGCTCATGTCCTTGCTCTAAGAATTTAGGTTTCATTTTAGCCAAGAGGTCAAATTTCTTTTTCCCCATTGCTTTACGCAAGGTATCTGCTTCACCTTTTGAGAATCCCGCTAAACTTTGCGACAAGAGCATTACTTGCTCCTGATAAACCGTAATTCCGTATGTTTCTTCTAAATATTCTTTTGTATCCTCAATGTCATATACAATCTCCTCGGTTCCATGTTTTCTTCTAATAAAAGAAGGAATATATTCTAAAGGTCCAGGACGATACAGGGCATTCATAGCAATTAAATCTGCAAATACTGTAGGTTTTAATTCCCGCAAGTATTTTTGCATTCCTGCAGATTCATATTGGAAAATCCCTACCGTTTCTCCCCGTTGAAAAAGCTCATATGTTTTTACATCATCAATTGGAAAATCATCTGGAACAAGGTCAACATCATGTCTATGTTTTACAATTTTTACGGCATCCTTGATTAAAGTCAATGTTTTCAAACCCAAGAAATCCATCTTCAACAATCCGGCATCCTCTGCAACGGAGTTATCGAATTGGGTACAGTACATTTCAGAATCTTTCGCCAATGCTACTGGAACAAAATTGGTAATATCACTTGGCGTAATAATAACGCCACATGCATGAATACCTGTGTTCCGCATTGAACCTTCCAGCTTCACAGCCATGCGAACTACCTCAGCCTGCAAATCATTTCCTTTGGCAATTTCCTTTAGTTCATTTGCACGCGCAATATCATCTTGATTATCGTTCAATTTATTGGCAAGCGCAACGTCATCTAAGCCAAATATTTTATTCAACTTAATATCAGGAACGAGCTTAGCCAAACGATCAGCCTCATGCAATGGCAAGTCTAAAACCCTTGATGTATCACGGATAGAGGACTTCGCAGCCATTGTTCCATACGTAATGATCTGTGCCACCTGACTTGACCCATACTTATTAATTACCCAATCAATAACACTTTGGCGACCTTCATCATCAAAATCAATATCAATATCGGGCATGGATACCCTTTCAGGATTTAAGAACCGCTCAAATAGCAAATCGTATTCAAGTGGATCAATATTCGTG
The DNA here is from genome assembly GCA_013138735.1 of Crocinitomix sp. GTDB lineage: Bacteria > Bacteroidota > Bacteroidia > Flavobacteriales_D > Crocinitomicaceae > Crocinitomix. The sequence goes on from WTCE01000009.1 coordinate 70,245, forward strand.
ATTTTCAAACAATAGGCGACAACTGAACCTGCGGCAGATCCCCTACCTGGCCCTACAGAAACACCCATGTCACGTGCTGCAACCAAGAAATCCCATACAATTAGAAAATAACCTGGATAGCCAGTATTAGCAACTGTTTCCAACTCAAAATCTAAGCGTTCGGTTATTTCTGGAGTAATTTCATCATAGCGCTCTTTGGCACCTTCGTATGTTAAATATCTTAAATAATTATTTTCTCCTCGTTTACCGCCATCTTCTTCATCTTTTGGATCAGTGTACTCATCTGGGATATCAAAGGCAGGTAAAAGTATATCGCGCGCTAAATCATAGGGCTCACATTTAGCCGCAACTTCATTGGTATTGATAATCGCATCTGGTAAATCAATAAAAAGTTTCTTCATCTCCTCAGGGGACTTGAAGTAATACTCTTCATTTTCTAAACCAAAGCGGAATCCTCTTCCTCGCCCTTTTGGTGTTGATCTTAGTTCACCATCCTTTACACATAGTAAAATATCGTGTGCGGCTGAGTCTGTTTTTTCTGCGTAGTATGTATCGTTAGTTGCGACTAACTTAATGTCATGTTTTTCATGGAAATCAATCAAGGTTTTATTTACTCGATCTTCTTCTTCAATGCCATGACGCATGATTTCGATATACAAATCTTCGCCAAATTGCTCTTTATACCAAAGCAATGATTCTTCTGCTTGTTTTTCTCCAACGTTTAAAATCAATGAAGGAATTTCTCCGTTCATGTTTCCTGTCAGACACATGATATTTTCCTTATAAGTTTCAATCAGATTTTTATCAATCCGTGGAACATAATAAAATCCTGCTGTAAATGCCGCTGAAGACATTTTGGCCAAATTCAAATAACCCGCCATGTTTTTTGCCAATAAAACAACGCGATAACCATTGTCTTTTTGGGTTTTGTCTAGGTGATCGCGACAAACATTGAATTCACACCCCACAATTGGCACCATGGGTTTACCGTCAAATTCTTCTCCTTTTTCCTTCGCTTCAGCTGCCTTTGCAGCAACGCCTTTATTGTAATTAAGAACTTCTCGCACAAAATGGAATGCCGCCATCATGTTACCCGTATCTGTTAATGCAACTGACGGACTTCCAATCTCGGCAGCCTTCTTCACCAATTGTTTAATATTTATGGTAGACTGGAGAATAGAGAATTGTGAATGGTTATGTAAATGCGAAAAGGGAACTCCTTTTAATTTGGCTTTATTGCCCGAAATGTCAATTATTTTGTCATCTGGAGCGTCATCAGCAAGTAGCGCTTTTATCTCAGCACTTTTTTCCTTTAAGTTAATGTGCGTTAATCCGTAAGGCTTAATTTGGCCCCTATTTTTCTCTATAAATGCACGCAAATAATCATCCGTAGCATCTAGTTCTTGCCCTGTATAGTTCCCTGTTCTTAATAGCTCAAAGAAACAACGGGTTGTTGCTTCAACATCTGCCGTTGCATTATGCGCTTCGGAAAATGGTACGCTAAATAAAAATTCGTGTAATTCTGTTAAAGTTGGGAGTTTAAATTTCCCTCCACGTCCACCTGGAATTTGACACAATTGTGCGGTCTTTTCCGTACAGGTATCCAAAACGGCCATATTATTGAGTTCCGTATCAACCTCGAAACGGTGAAACTCACAGCCCATAATGTTATTATCAAAACCAACGTTTTGACCAATAACAAATTTGGCTTTGCCTAATGCTTCATTAAATTCTTCTAATACTTGACTTAAGGGTACGCCTTCCTGTTCTGCTAACTCGGTAGAAATTCCATGAATTCGCTCTGCATCATAGGGAATGTTAAAGCCATCTGGCTTCACCAAATAATCCTTGTGCTCAATTAACTCACCCTGTTCATCATGCAATTGCCACGCAATTTGAATACACCTTGGCCAGTTATCTGTGTCCGTGTAAGGTGCTTTCCAATTCTTAGGTAAACCAGTTGTTTCAGTATCAAATATGATATACATTCAAGCGAATTATTGGTGTGAAATATGCGAGAACTAAGATAACTATTATAAGCGCTAAGTAAACGAGGAGTTTTCAACAGGATATTAACTTTTTTTAGTACTTAGATCGCTTCGCTGTTAGTACTTGGATCGCTCGCGTAGCTCGCTGTTAGATGTCTTTTTTCGTGTTAAGTTTAAGGTGTTAGGTTAGGTAAACTAGAATCCGTCAGCTGTCGGATAGCGCAGAAAACTCGAAGTGTAGGTTTTGGAATCATGAAAAATTAAGTTAATAAATACTAAAACCGTTCTTAGGATTTGAAATACTATTAACTATCTGCTAAATTCACTTTTTTGACTCAATGAGAATTTTAACTCTAATAATAGCATTATCTTTTCAACCTTTTGGATTCAGTCAAATGTCTGATGGATTCATAAATTTAGAACGCGTTTTTATGCATTCTAGCTATATTAAATTGACAAACCAACAGGATTCGCTGATGGAAAAAATGAATACATATGTTGATTCTCTATTTAAAGACTGGTCTAAAACGCTGGATAAATCGCCATGCTTCCCTGAATTGGACCTTGAAAAGGATACATTGCGACAACTACAAAGGGAAAACAATTTTGAGAATCTTGAAGTACAGTTAGAAAAAACAATCGCTGCATTTGATAGAGAGATCAATTTAATCAGCGATAAAATTGATCTACTATTAGCATGCGATTTATATATTTTTCAATATAAATACGGCTTCGAAAACATTCACTTTGAATTTGGACAATCATCAGATCAACAGCAAACTGACGTAACCAATTATTTTATATCTTATCTGAACGATAAAAATTCTTTCTCACAAGCAAAATAACTTTTCATTCATCAAAACATTAACCCATTAGCGCATTAACCCCTAAAAAAAAATCGCAGCAGCGCATTGAAAATTGATAATTCATTTCATTCTCGAAGCCAGTTTCCCTTCATCCACTTGTTCAGAAAGCGTTAACATGATATTCCCTTCGGTTAAGCCATACGAGGCGTCATAGATAGTTTCTAGATTCACTTTTCGATTATCTTCAATTGACTCTAATGTTAGATGATTAGATAAATCGTTTGATCTGGAAACATGAAAACTACGATTAGTAGTTGAGTGCGTTATTTTTTTATCTGTTGAAATCGGCCATATTTCAAGTACTTCATTCGGATTATTTTCATCTAAAATTGCTACTTCATTATTTAGAACCGCTTTCTCTAATTCCAAGCTGATATATTGTTGACAAGGATTGAGATATTTCCATGTCCCTGTTTCGCTATACTCTTTATTTACCCTGTAATTTGTGTTTCCAAAATAAGGGCTGCTTTGAAATGTTTCTTCAGCAATTAAAGACCAAGACCATGTTCCATCTGCCTCAATTGATAGGCTACTTTTTACTATTTCAAGGTTCTTTTCCATATTCTCCGTCCAAGAAGAATCTGGTTTTTCCTCGTCCCAGGACCAGATGGTATAATAATCAGCTCCATCAAACTCATTCAAACTTAAATTTCTGCGAATAGAAACTGCATCATTATCGGTTGAATTTAATTCGTTTTTTGAAAAATTAACCACCTCAAATTCTCCGCATATTTCGCACTCTAACCCTTTTTGCCCGCAGTTAAACAACGTAAACGCAAGCAACAACACCAACACATAACTTTTTCTTGTCATTCAATTTTAATTAATAAATATTAGGCGGGTCCAAATCGATTCGATTTGATTAAAATGACAACGTTAAGTTGTACATGAAGGGATAATAATCAATCTTTTCTATCTTTATATTATTAACGCAAAAATTGAACCAAGCGTTGGGTGAAAATTGAAATGAAACGAAAATTAATTAAATATTTGCTCCCAGCCGTGACAATTGACATGGGTGGACTGCCTCTAAAGCAGCCTTTACCCTATAAAGGAATAGATCAAGTTGATCCTTTTTTATTGTTACATCATGCCAATTTCAAGGCTGTAAAAAATCGCCCGCCAATGCAGCAAGGCATTGGGCCTCACCCGCACCGTGGATTTTCACCTGTCACTTTTGTTATTGAAGGCGAAATTCATCACCGCGACAGCAGAGGGAATAGCCAAATAGCGCGAAAAGGAGAAGTACAATGGATGCATGCAGGATTAGGGATTATTCACAGTGAACGCCCTTCTGAATTCGTTGCTTTGAATGGTGGACGCCAAGAAATTATTCAATTGTGGATTAATAGCCCACGGAATAAAAAAATGATTGAACCTGCTTATTTGCATTTAGGAGCAGAAGACATGCCCATCATTCAGTCAGCTGATCAAAAAGTGAATATGAAATTGGTGGCTGGCACTTATAATAATGAGGCGGTGAGATCTATCGCCCAAAGTGAACTTTTAGTACTTTGGGGAACGGCTGAAACTGCCGGGAATTGTGAAATAAAAATTCCTGCAAATTATAGTGCCCTTTGTTATTTAATTCAAGGAGCATGTAAGTTAGAAGGCGGTAAACCCTGTAAGAAAGAAACACTTGTTGTATTTGAGGAAGAAGGTGACAGTATATTGATAGAATTCACTGCTGAGTCAACATTTTTAATTTTAGCAGGGCTTCCGATTGCAGAAGAAGTGACCAAACACGGGCCGTTTGTTATGAATACACAAACTGAAATAATGGAAGCCATGCGCGACTATCAAATGGGCAAAATGGGCGTTTTAATTGAAAATGAATTATGAAAACGATTACATCATTCTTTAACGGTTTTAGTTATGCTTTAAAACTCGTGCATAAACAAAAGCTATACGGATATTTTGTTCCGGCTGCTATTCTAGCAATCATCTTTTACTTACTATTTTCGGGTGGTAGCTATTTGAGCGGTGGCGTTTCATTTATGGAAGATTGGTGGGTAATTGGATGGCTTATTTCCTCTACAACAACTTTTTTCGGCTTCATCTCTTTCATGATATTCGAGTTTTTTATTTTAGTGTTACTGTCCCCTGTCAACTCATTTTTTGCAGAAAAAGCACGAGAAGACCTGACTGGAGAAAAATTAGGATTTTCATTGGCCGTGTTTTTGCGTTCATTGAGAAGAACACTTGCCATTTTATTCGTTGGTTTATTAATGCAAATTGGTCTTGGTATTTTACTTTGGCTGCTCTCCTTTCTTTTAGGTGATCACTTTTATGAAATTGCCAGCATTGTTAATATCGCCTTTTTTGTAGGCTTTTCATTCTTTGATTTTGGGCTTGAATTAGATGAGGTTAATTCAAAAGATAGTCGGCGCTATGCACGAAAAAATTGGTTGGCTTGTATTGTCCTAGGGCTTGTATTTAATTTAGGAATTTATCTCCCTCAAAAAACTGGACTAATCATGCTTTACGCGGCGGCAATTGCAGTACTACCCCATTTATTAACGATTGCAGCCTCCAAAATGTATTATGAAAGTTTAGCTGACACAACTAATTTCAGCACGGAAATACAACAAAACCCATCTATTTCCGACCAGCCACCAAAGACTGATTTAACTACTTCCGAACAAGCGTTAGATTGACAAGTCCTTCGTTAAGAATATATGTTCTATGGGAATAATCGGTTGGTATCCATTAAAACGAAAGGGCACAAGTTCCGAAAAACTAACAGAATATCTAATAGAAAGGCATAAAAAAACCGTCCAGACGATACTGTCTAGACGGTTTTGAAAATTCTTAAACTTATTATTCTAGTTTTTCGCTAAATAATCAGCAACACCGTCATGTGTAGCTGTCATACCTTCATCACCGCTATTCCAATTTGCAGGACAAACTTCGCCGTGCTCCTCAGTAAATTGCAATGCATCAACCATTCTTATTGCCTCATCAACGTTTCTTCCCAATGGTAAATCATTTACAATTTGGTGACGAACTATGCCATTTTTGTCAATCAAGAATAATCCACGGTATGCGATCATTGTGTCAGAAGCAATTAATCTTCCGTCTAAATCGTAATCGTACTCCCCTAATAAAACATCATAAGCATCTGCTATTGTTTTATTTGTATCTGCAATGATTGGATATGTAACACCTTTAATTCCACCATCATTTTTAGACATTTGCAACCATCCCCAATGAGACTCTTCTGTATCTGTTGAACAAGCTACGATTTTAACTCCTCTTTTTTCGAACTCACCTAATTTGGCTTGAAATGCGTGTAATTCACTTGGGCATACGAACGTAAAATCTTTTGGGTAAAAGAATAAAATCACTTCATTTTTACCTAAAAATTGCTCCAATGAAAAGTCATTTACAACCTCACCACCGTTTACTACTGCCGGTGCAGAAAAAACTGGTGCTTTTTTACCTACTAATACTGCCATTATTTTGTTATTTTAAATTAAAAATCAAATTCGGTACAAATTTACACAGAATTTAAGAATACACATGCCCATTTTAGCACGAAATAAGTTATGTGAATTTGTTTGAAATTAGCCAATTGCAATTCCTACACCAAATCCAGCGAGAATGGCCATCAACTTGAAGAAATTAATCTTATGACCTTCAGAAGATTCGAAAATAATAGTTGTAGAAACATGAAAAAACATACCGATTGCGATCGCTAATAACCATGAAAGTGAAACCTCGAAATTAGCCATAACAACTTCACCAAAAATCAATCCTAATGGTGCGGTTAAACCGAATATGATTAAATAAATCCATGAATTTCGTTTCGATACACCAGAGGCATCTAAAATTGTTTTCAAAGCTATTGCCACCGGAATTTTATGAATAAATACACCCCAGTACAAATCATTCATGCCATGTGCATGGCCATGGTGCAATCCATGATTCAACGGAATTGCTTCAATAAAAGCGTGTAAACTTAAACTTAAGAAAATGGCAATTGGAAAATGACTCACCACATTTTTATGCACATGTGTGTGACCATGCTCGGCTCCTTGCGAAAAATACTCCAATACCAATTGCAGAAAGAATCCCACTAAAATAAAAATGCCGGTATATTCGATCTGGTCATAAGATTCAGGCAAGATGTGGGTAAAAATGATCGTGAGTAAAAATCCGCCACTAAAGGAAAGCAACATCTTGATACTTGCTGTTTTCTTCAAAAACTCAACCAGCAATCCGCCCAGTATTACTGAGAAGAGAAAAAGCACCAATTGAAGTATTATATTCATTTTTTTATCTTTTTAGCTACAATAATTAATCGTTCCGAATTTGAATCATACTCCTCTAACTGATAGTTACCAAAGATTGCCTCAAGTTCAAAATTTGTTCCCTGCAGCATCTTTTCAAAGTCTGCTAATTTTAGCGCTTGAACACGCTCCTGAAAATTATAATCGTCACCGTGATCTTGGAAATTTATATCCTTTACAATTGACCCATTTTCAATGGTTTTTGAAATATTAAACGCAATTCCATCAATTAATTTCGTTTCGGTTTGCACTAAATCCCTTAATACAGTTTCAGTATTAAAAAAATCAATCACTAACCTTCCATCTTCAGAAAGGTAATTATGAATGGATGAAAGCATTTTTTCATTATGCGTAGTGTCTTGAAAATACCCGAAACTTGTAAATAAATTCAAAACCAAATCAAAACTTGCTCCTTCAATTGGCAAACGCATGTCATGCTGAAAGAAACGGAGATTATCTGATTCATTCAACTTCGCAGTTTCAATACTTTCTTCAGACAAATCAACCCCTGTAGTATTATAGCCCATTGAATTGACAAAAATCGAATGCCGACCCTTACCACAGGCTAAATCTAAAACCTTAGACGATTCAGAAACATCTAATTCACCGAAAAGATTTCGTATGAATAATTCAGCTTCTGAATGATCGCGATTCTTGTAAAGAATATGATAGTAACGTGTATCAAACCACGACTCGAACCATTCCTTCATTAACGTTGATTTTTTGAGGCAAAAGTACAACAGTTTTATTGCATTACAAAGTGAACCCCATTTGAAACCAAATCAAACTTTAAATAAGTCCATCATTATTCGCTTGTACCACTTGATAATAAGCATAATTAATGCCTTGGTTTGTGTAACTTGCTAAAATTTATTCAGATATCCATTAATTCGACCATTAATTTTATATATTTGCTCCTATCAGCCTAATTGTGCGTGACAAAGATCTATGATATATATAAACAGCTTGAAGAACGGAATGTAATTCTGTCCTTTAAAGGAATTATGACTTCAGAATTGCTAACAACAATTCTTCAGATCATGGAATCTAAAATGGAACGTTTTGAAGAACGGCCGAAGATCAAGAAAAAAGTTTTCAATGTTTTAGTTGAATGTTTACAAAACCTTTATCATCATATTGATGAAGATATTGACGACATGGATACGGAACAAAATGAATTGAATTCTCTTTTTATGATTGCCAAAACAGTATCAACTTATACGATTACTACCGGTAATTATATAAAACCTAAAGAAGTCGACAGCTTGCGTAGTAAGCTAGACCTTATTAACGGTATGACCAAAGATGAGTTAAAAGCTTATTATAAACAAGTTTTAAACGAGGGCACTATGTCTGCTAAGGGAACTGCTGGTTTAGGAATGATTGATATTGCAAGAAAATCAGGAAAAAAATTGGAATATGATTTTGCTCCAATTAACAATAATTTAAGCTTTTTTAGCCTTTCGGTTAAAATTGAAGAGTAATAAATAGTAGTATGGAAAATTTAAATTTGGAAGGATCAGCAAAAACACCAACGGTGAATTTTAACGCAGGTGACGGAACGCTAGAATTAAAAGGAAGATCAATTCCTGAAAATTCAATAGAGTTTTATAAACCGCTTAACGATTGGATTGATGGTTATGCTGATGCCCCTAAATCAGCAACGGTAGTGGATGTGAAGTTAGAGTATTTCAACACTTCTTCTTCTAAGTGTATTCTTGATTTATTTAAACAACTTGAGTCGCTTGACAAGCAAGAGACTAAAGTGCAGGTAAATTGGTATTATGAAGAGGATGATGAGGATATGGCTGAAGCAGGTGAAGATTATGAAGCGATAATCAATCTGCCGTTTAAGATGATTGAAGTAGAAGAAATTTAACCTTTGGTTAATAAAAAACTGATCGGGATAACCGGTGGTATCGGTGCTGGAAAAACTCTTGTTTGCAGTATCATTCATGCCACGGGTTATCCCGTTTTTTATTCAGACAAAGCGGCCAAAAACATCCTGAATTCTGACGATAATATCAAAGGTCAAATAAACGCCGCTTTTGGAAAAGAGGCATATCTTAACAATGAACTCAATCGTTCGTACATCTCTCAAAAAATATTCAACGACAAAAAATTGCTCACTGCAATAAACGAAATAGTTCATCCAGCCGTGCGTCAAGCATTTGCTCAATGGGCAGAAGAACAAACAACGGACCTTGTATTTAACGAGGCAGCTATCCTTTTTGAAACTGGTGCATACAAATTATATGATGCTAATGTATTGGTTGTTGCGCCTGAATCAATCCGTATTGAGCGCGTCATGCAACGTGATCAAATTTCGGAACAGGCGGTTCGTGCTCGTATCAATAAACAATGGTCAGATGCCGAAAAAATAAGTTTAGCCGATCATATCATCACAAATGATAATATAGCAATGCTTATTCCTCAAGTTTTAGATTTAATCACTAAATTAAGATCATGAGTTTAATCTATGGTCCAGATCAAGTAAAAGCGTGGGATGCGTACACAATTGAGCATAGCCCCATTTCATCTCTTGATTTAATGGAACGTGCAGCAATAGCTTGTTGCAAAAAATTAATTGGATCATATGCCTTCGAATCAATTTCATTGGTTTGCGGAAAAGGCAATAATGGCGGCGACGGATTGGCAATTGCGCGCATACTTTCGGAACGGAATTATAAAGTCACCGTTTTCATATGCGACTATACACCAAATTCAAGTGCAGACTTTGCAGCAAATTTAGAACGTTTACCAACTACTGTCGAACGAATTCATTTGAATGAAGGTGACGTAATCAACTTTGAAAGTGATCTCCTTGTAGACTGCATTTTTGGAGCTGGATTAGATCGACCAATCGAAAATTACATAGCTGCAATTGTAGCCAATATGAACCAGAGCGGTATTCCAATTGTTTCCATTGATTTGCCTAGTGGACTTTATTTAGGAAGCAACACGGAAAATGATTTAGTTAATGTAATTAAAGCAGCATCAACGTTCAGTTTTCAAATTCCAAAACTGCCCTTTTTCTTTGCCGAATATGCTCCTTTTGTTGGTCACTTCTCAGTTTTAAACATTGGTCTTTCAACTGAATTCAAAGGTCCGTCACTCGCAACTTATATCGATCGTACTGAAATTCAGCTGAAGCCCATTTCAGATTTTTCTTTTAAAGGAACTAAAGGATACTTAACAGTAATTGCCGGAAGCGGTCATATGATTGGCGCAGCACTACTCTGCTGCCAAGCCGCATTTAAAACGGGATGTGGTTATGTCGGATTAATCAGTAATAAAGCCGCTCTTGTACCTTTGGCTACTAGCCTTCCTGAAGCCATTTGGATCGGCGAAAATCCAACTCAAGTCCCCAACAAAACTACAGCAATTGCGATTGGTCCTGGACTGGGTAAAAGTGACCTTGCCAAACAACGTTTTAAACTAGCGTTGCAATTTGATGGCCCATTAGTTATTGATGCAGATGCATTGAATTTATTGGCAGAAGACCCAGAATTAATAAATCAGCTTCCAAAAGGCAGTATTTTAACACCACATTTAGGAGAATTAAAGCGCTTAATAGGCAACACAAATCGCCCCGAACAACTTTTGGAAAAACAAAGAGCCTTTTCAATTAAGCACGGTATTTATATCGTACAAAAAGGAGCTTATTCTAAATTAACCACCCCTAGCGGAAACTTATACATTAATTCAAGTGGAAATGTTGGAATGGCTACTGCTGGTATGGGTGATGCTTTAACAGGAATTATTGGATCATTTTTAGCACAAGGCTATTCACCTCAAGAAGCAGCTATCAATGGTGTTTATTTCCACGGTTTGGCAGGAGATCATGCTGCTTTGCGCAAGGGCCAAATTGGTTTATTAACTTCAGACGTTATTCAAGCGCTCCCGGCGGTACTAAACGGACTCTAAAGTCTAAATTGAAAACCCAAATTAATTCCAATTCCATACATTTTGTGGACTCTTTTGAAGGTATCTTCCGAAAACGTATTTCCTAAATGTCTGCGATATTCGGCTGAGAGCGTAAAACCATAATGATTGATATAATAGTTCATCCCTATGCCGGCCGAAGCCATAAAGTTGATTGTTGTAAATCCATCCTTGATTAAGGTCAAACCATTCACACGAACACCTAGACTGTCTGAATAATCAAATTTATTTCGAATGTTTAATATATTCAAAGGTGTTAATCCAGCATATCCAAAAAACTGCAAATCTTCTCCATACGTATAGCGCAATTTAAGTGGAATCCCAATTTGCATATAAACATGTGTATAACCGAAAGTAGAATCAGTAGTTGGGTGGCTATAATCATAAGCCTCTCCGTGTCCAAAATAGGTGATTCCCGCATCCAAGCCAAAATGCTCACTCAAAGGCATGATTAAGCCAAGAGTTGTACCTCCTGTAATCATTGGAACTTCATCATTTAAGGCCGCGTGCACATCATAGACCGATTGATCTTCAAAATGTCGGAACGAACGTTGTACCATTCCTGTTAAATAATAAGCCGTACCTGATAAACTGTCGCGTTCAAAAGTTGGCCGGTTAGGTTGCGTTTTTTCTTTTTTATCCTTTTTGTCTTTATCCGGCTTTACGTCTCCACCAGATATTTGTGTATATCCATTAAGTCCACAACACAATAGAAAAGCAAGTAGCAATTTCCCAATAAGCGTTTGATTTAAACTATATTTGATTCTCATAGTGACAAAATTAATGAAAGAATAAACTTATTCCGTATGAAGATTACCTTTAATTCTCCCGTAATATTAACCTTTTCTTTTTTATGCGCGGGGGTCTATTTACTAAACCATACGTTTGGTTTAGCTGAGGACCTTTTTAAATTGATGCCGATATGGGATTTTGGGAGCGGTAAATGGTATTTTCGATTATTTTCAAATGCATTTGGGCATGGCAATAGTGACCATTTAATGGGGAATTTGGCGTTTGTACTTTTATTGGGGCCAATTATTGAGGAAAAATACGGTTCCAAAAATACGGCACTGATGCTATTTACAACTGCATTAGTTTGTTCCCTTATTCATTTAAGCTACTCTAGCAGTAGTTTATGGGGCGCTAGTGGAATTGTATTTATGCTTATTCTATTAACTTCTTTGGTCAATTTTAAGCAAGGAGAAATTCCACTGTCTTTTCTTTTAATAGTGCTGGTTTATATTGGTAAAGAGATAATGGGCACCTTTTCAGATGATACTACTTCTCATATGACGCATATTGTTGGCGGAATTGTTGGAGCAGTTTTTGGATTTATGATGAATAAACGCTCAGCGACTAAAGCTAAAAAGGTGCCTGCCAATCCAATGGATAGCTTACCTTAAATCACACAATTTCTGCGGATAAATCATTTCTCAGAAACCCCTAGGGAATTCTATCTAAGGTGAATCTTCGCTTAAATTTCGGATTGTTGAAACGCTTTCATTAAAATTCCAATAAGAATTAACATTTGACGATCATATAGTCGGTTCTATTTACTATTTTTATAACTTAAATTTGAAATATGCAGCAAATATCGGATAAAGAGGGGATTGATTTATTAGCAAACAAGTACAAGGAGCTAAAAGCCGAGATACATAAGGTAATTGTGGGACAAGACGAAGTCGTGAGCCAAGTTATCATGTCGATTTTTAGTCGCGGGCACAGCCTTTTAGTTGGTGTTCCGGGATTGGCAAAAACGCTATTGATTCAAACCATATCTGATTCACTGGGACTTTCTTTTAAACGAATTCAATTTACACCAGATTTAATGCCTTCTGATATTGTAGGTTCTGAAATCTTGGATGAAAACAGAGCCTTTAAATTTATTAAAGGGCCTATTTTTGCGAATATTGTTTTGGCGGATGAGATTAACAGAACACCACCAAAAACACAGGCGGCATTGTTAGAAGCCATGCAAGAAAAAACTGTAACAGCGGCTGGAATACGATACGAATTAGATAAGCCTTTCTTTGTATTGGCAACACAAAATCCAATTGAGCAAGAGGGAACTTACCCTTTACCCGAAGCGCAATTAGACCGTTTTATGTTTAATATTTGGGTGGATTACCCCACTTATGAAGAAGAAATTGCAATCGTAAAAAAAACTACGTCTGATGTTACAACCACATTAAATCCAATCCTAAACGGTGAGGAGATTATGTATTTTCAGAATTTAGTAAGACGCATTCCTGTTCCAGAGAGTGTGTATGAATATGCCGTAAAACTGGTTGCAAAAACTAGAAAAAATACAGAATTCACGCACCCATTGACAGAAAAATATTTGGATTGGGGAGCTGGACCAAGAGCGTCGCAATATTTGATTATTGGAGCCAAGTGTCATGCAGCAATTAACGGCAAGTATTCTCCAGACATTGAAAATGTTAAGGCAGTGGCTTATGCTATTCTACGTCACCGTATTGTACGTAACTACCGTGCCGAGGCGGAAGGTTATACTATGGAAAAAATCATACAAACATTGATGCAAGATGCATAATGGACAATGAGCGTGAAGGGTATCTTGAAATTTGTCAAACATGCACTAAAAGCAAGTTTGATCGACAAAAAGGGCTGGTTTGCACGTTGACCAATGCAAAAGCCAATTTCGATCTCAATAAATCTTGTCCCGATTATCAGAAGGACGAAAAATTTACCCGAATTCAAGCAGCAGCAAAAAAAAGAGTATCTGCTTCGCAGTCGGATGAGTCCACAGCTGCCTTTTGGCGTCCGGTCTCTCTTATCTTTATAATTATAGGAATCTTGTTTTGCATTGTTGGCCTCATTGGTTTTCTCGGCAGTATAAGATTCGGAATCGCCCCATTCCCATTCTTTCTAGGTATAGGCGGGTTATTTATGTTTTCAAAAGGATTGGTAGAATTCAATAAATTATCACGACACAGGAACATTACTATAATAGAAAAGAAGGATGATTTTGACGAATTTGATGATTTGGATGAAATAATTTAGTAATAAAACAATGGCAAAAACTAGAGAGGAATATGTAGAGATTTGCAAAGTGTGCACCAATCGTGACTTTAACATGAAAACAGGAGTCATCTGTTCACTTACCAATCAGCACCCAGATTATTCCACGGCTGAGTGTCCGAGTTTCATCCTTGATGAGTCGGCCGAAGTAGAACAGAAAAATGTCGAATTCAAAAAAGTACAAGACCACAGAGGATCAATTATTGCAGGTATACTTTCAATTAGTATCGGTGTAGTAATTATCCTAGTAACGAGTCTAGCTTTTGGGGTAATTATGGCTTGGCCTTTCGCTTTTATAGTAGGCGGAATTATATTGCTCGTAAAAACAAAAACTCCCAAACGAAAACATAATAATGATTTGGATGAAATCATGTAAACCATAATAGAATGAAAACACGCCAGGAATATTTAGAGATCTGCAATATCTGCGTGAAACGCTCATTTGACATAAAAAAAGGGGTCACTTGCTCCTTGACTGGTGAATATGCTACTTATAACGAAAGTGAATGTCCTGATTTTGATTTAGACCAACCTGCTTTGGATAATAAAGAAAATAGAGAACGATACCGAAAAGATAATCAAGAGGGAGCTCTGCCAAATTTTTTCAGCGATTTTGGTATAAAGAGTGAAATTCTTCTTGGATTATTAATCGCCATAATTGGATTTTCTTGGCTCTTTTATGGTATCTCCAACGATTGGATATTTGCATACCCTATTGCCATGATTATAATTGGAATCGTTCTTATTATAGTTGGGTTGATAGGAAAAAAAAGAAAATCCTGAGCATCATAGCTGGTGCGGTCTCATTAATCATTGATTTCATAGTCTAATACTAGCACTAACCTTTGGCTGCCTTAATTTTTGGTCAATCGTTTTCATTACCCGCAGAAAGATCCTTTTGCTGAAATCAAAACAGTCCAAACGAAAATTGAGTAAAGAGCTGAATGAAACAGTCATATATGATATGAACTGATCCCATCAATTGCTGATAACTTTTTGAAAACTGTTGATGCTTCGCAGTGTAAACCCAAGTCTCTTTCAATGGATTTTGCGTATCTTTGCATTTTATAAAACCATTGAACACATGAACGCTTTAACAGCAATTTCACCCATAGACGGAAGATACAGAGGGAAAGTAGAACGATTAGCGGACTATTTTTCAGAGTATGCATTGATCAAGTACCGCGTTATGGTTGAGATCGAATATTTTATTGCTTTAACTGAAAATAAGATTCCAGCGTTGGCAGATTTCCCTTCGGAACAAGAAGAGAATTTACGTAAAATTTATACGGACTTTTCTGAGGATGATGCTCAAAAAATTAAGGACATTGAAAAAGTCACTAATCATGATGTGAAAGCGGTTGAGTATTTCTTGAAAGAAAAACTAAGCGAATTAGGCCTAAGTAAATTTGAAGAATTTATTCATTTTGGCTTAACCTCTCAGGACATTAATAATACAGCCGTTCCTCTTTCATTGAGGGATGCAATTCATCAGGAATATATTCCAATGTTAGATGAATTAATTCACACATTGAATGATCTAAGTCAGGAATGGAAAGAAATTCCAATGTTAGCAAGAACACATGGACAACCTGCTTCTCCTACTCGTTTAGGGAAAGAGATTTATGTATTTGTTGAACGTTTAGATATTCAAAAAAGACACTTATTAGCGGTTCCATTCTCTGCAAAATTTGGTGGAGCAACAGGAAATATGAATGCACATTTTGTAGCATTTCCTGATACGGATTGGGTAGCATTTGCAAATGAATTTGTGAACAACACCTTGCGAATTGACCGAAGTCAAACAACGACACAAATTGAGCATTACGATAATGCTGCGGCACTATTTGACGCTATGAAAAGAATTAATTCAATTATTTTGGATTTAGACCGCGATATGTGGACTTATATTTCAATGGATTATTTCAAACAAAAAATTAAAGAAGGTGAAATTGGTTCATCTGCTATGCCACATAAAGTAAATCCAATTGATTTTGAAAATTCAGAAGGGAATATTGGAATTGCAAATGCTATTTTCGAACATTTGGCGGCCAAATTACCGGTATCAAGATTACAACGTGATTTAACTGACTCAACTGTATTGAGAAATGTAGGTGTTCCAATTGGACATACAATTATTGCTTTAAACTCAACCTTAAAAGGAATCAATAAATTGCTTTTAAATCGTTCAAAATTAGACTCTGATTTAGAAGCGAATTGGGCGGTTGTTGCAGAAGCCATTCAAACCGTATTACGCCGAGAAGGTTATCCTAAACCTTATGAAGCATTAAAAGGATTGACCAGAACAAATTCATCAATTACTGCTGAAAGCATTTCTGAATTCATTGACACTTTAGAAGTTTCAGATGCCATTAAAGCCGAGTTGAAAGAGATTAATCCTCAGAATTTCACTGGAATTAATATGGTACATTAGTTCAGGAGTGAGTTTGATAACCTTCACCAAGGTTTCGGTTATTAAATAGTATGCGTTTTGAAGAATAGGTTAATGACGCTGTGCAGGATTTGTAATCCTGCACAACAACTTGCAAAACCAGCTCAGTTTGAATCGCAACAAATTACATCTCAATTCCTATCGAGATCGTTTGTTAAATAGAATTAATCAAAAAAATAATTTAGGAATCGCTAAATTTTTTCAGGGCGTCTTTTAAGCTTTGCTTTTCGGTTTCAGAAAGAGATGCTGTTGAATCCTCTTCTTTAATCAGCGTTAACATCTTATTTACGGCATCCGAATCTGGTGCATAGTTCTTGCAACATTTGCACATCATTGTATGCAATTTAATCTGAAGTTTTTCTGAAAGTTTTAAGTCAGTCAAAAATCCTTTCTCTATATAATATGTTATTTTCTCACAATTCACTATGCAAACCACTTTTTTTCGAGACAATCGCGTAATTGCAATTTGGCTCTATGAACGATTACCCAAAGGTTGGACGCAGTGATGTCATGATTATTACAAACTTCTTCACTTTCTTTTTCATCCACCATTTTATCCACAACAATTCCTTGCCATTTAGGAGGCAGAGAACCTATACATTCTGTAATTGCTTGACGCAACTCAGTGTTCTCCATTTTCTCTTCTACCTCAGATAAACGGCCTTTTGGCGAGTAGGTTTCTAAAAATTTACCTTTCATCATACCATCTGTTGCAAAGAAAGACATGGGTTTGGTTTTACGAGATTCCTGTTTACGCCAATGATCAATAATTTTTCGCTTAAGAATTGAGAATAGCCAAGTTTTAACGGTACTTTTTCCTTGAAATTTATCAATTCCTTTCAATGCAGAAACGAATGTATCTTGAACAAGGTCTTTGGCTAAGTCGGAATCACTAACACGCACGACAGCAAAATTATAAAGCATATCCGCGTATTCATCTACCCATTTTGAGGTATCTATAGTCGTAATTTTTTCCATCTACTATAAAGCTATAACATATTTACGAACGAAATCTTTATATGGATTTAAATTCATTGTAAACTTGGAGAATTATTGTAAACCTGAGTTGGCAATTCTATTCTTAGAATCCTATCCCCAATTTAATACCAATATGTAATCTAGGCGTTAATCCTGACTGTTCGAAATTTTGATATTCGAATACTTCAGTGATTTCATTATAAACTTGTTCATAGCTATTGCCATTCTCTTGCGCTATACCAAAGCCACCGTAGAAGTCCCAAAAGATATTGTCCATAACCAAGTATTGGTATCCAAAAGTAATTCGGCCAATTGCAAGTGATCTTGCCTCGTTCTTAACAACAGATAAACCCGCGTCATCATAGGTAAATGTGTTCACATACCTTTTAAACCTAAACTCTGGTGCTACGTAAAAATCTTCTGGAATTAATCCTGGATAATATCGTAATCCTAAAGCAAATGCTTGACCAATTTTGGGCTCTCGTGGACCGCTATCAAATAAATTATCTAAATCATTGATGGCAACATTTAAATAATCATCAATTGTTAATCCTAAACCAACCTCAGCAGATAATTTATCCGTTAAAACACGTTCAAAGTAAACCGAAAAAGTACCAGAGAATGGCTCTAACATTCCAAATTTCACCAAGTTAACTACATCTGAAGATTTGCGTTCAGATTTAGACGAATTAAAAACGACCACTTTGGGTTCATCTTGACTATATAAGTTTAGTCCGTAAAAAGAAATGAGCGCGACGATTATAATATTTTTCATTGTTCTAGTTAATTATATATGTCAAAATTACGGTTAAATTTTATTATTAACGATATAAAGCGCATCTTTGAGTAAAATTTTAATGAAAAACAAAACTATGAAAAATCAAATTAAGTCATTATCCATTCTCATAATGGTTCTAATGACTTCGAGCACATCTTTCTCCCAAGACGTTAAGATTGAAAACGGAAGCCAATTTAAGGTAACAAGCCTCGAATCAATTAAAACTATAATTGACGTAAAAGACGATCAGTCCTCTTTCTTAACAAGCTCTGGTTTATTAGGGAAAAAGTTTAGAGTATTGAACTTGGATGGATCATTAGATATCAAAAGTAAATTCGAGATTGAAACGCCAAAAATTAACAATAAAAAAGTTAAATATATTGGTTCTGAAAAATTTGGTCCTTCTACGTTCTTCTTTTCTCGCTTTTTTGATCGTAAAGCTGATTCATATACTTTATATGCTTCAGAATTAGATCCAAACACAGGGAAATTCTTAAAAAATTATGAAGCGGCACAGGTGAATGACGACAAGTTTGGAGCATTCTCAAATCCCTTCTCTACCTATACAAGTATTGATTCAACTAAAATGTTGATCTTAACTACATACCCTACAAAAAGAAATGAAAATGTAAGATATGGTTTAAAAGTTGTAAATCCTGACATGTCGACTGTATGGTCAAAAGATATTGAGTTCGGAGAAGCGGACAAAGACTTTAGATTAACTGATGTTGAAATTGATAGAGCTGGTAACATTCACATGATTGCGACTTTAAGAATGTCTCGTGAAGAGAAGAAAGAAAAAGATTCAAAATCAAGATATTATACAAATGTTTATTCTTATTTCCACGAAACTGGGGAATTAAAGCAATATGAAATTGGATTTTCTGATTACATCATTCGTTCAATTGATTTGGATGTAAATGATAAAGATGAACTAATCGGAATGGGATTCTACAGCGATAAAAAATTCCAATTGGTTGATAGTTATAAAGGATTCTTCTTTATTAAAATTGATCCAAGAACGAAAGAAGTTGTTGCGACAAATGTATCTCCTTTTAGTGAGGAATTAATTGAAGAATTGGCAGGGAAACGTAAAGCTAAAAAAGGTAAATTCCCTCCATATGTTGTACGTAAATCAATTCCTTTAGACAATGGTGGATATGCCGTAGTTGCGGAACATTATGTATATACACAAAGCACATCAACTTCTGCAAGCGGAGCGCAAACAACCACAGAATCTTGGTTATACGGAAACGTTGTTGTAATGTATATGAGTCCTGAAGGAAAAATGGAAACTGCATCTGTAATCAAGAAAAAACAATATTGTACTGCTAAGAATGGTGGAGCTAGTTTCTTACAGCTATTAGGCTTTGGTTTATATCCTGGGGTAAATGAATTACCTTATTATGGAATTTCAATCATTGAAAACAACAGTAATATTTACATTTTATATAATGCTAATCCTAAAAATGAGCAACGTGTAAAAGATGGAAAAAACCCTAAATCTGTTAGACAAAGAAATTCAGTAACAATGTTAGCCACATTTAAACCTGACGGAAGTGTTTTCGGAGATGTATTGTTCAAATCGAAAGACGCTAGTGCAGGTGTGAAAATGCCTTTAATGCCTCAGTCTTACGTTCAATATTCTGACAATGCTGCAATTATCTTTGGTAGAAAAGGTAAGAAAATGAGAGCTACTCGTATTACTATTGGATAGTTTGAATGGGTTAATGTTAGAATGAAGGAATGATTTAATGTCGCTTTGACTGAATCTGAATTTTGAAAACATTAACGATTCACAAAACAAGTTTAAAAAAAGGGCGACTTCACAATGTGAAGCCGCCCTTTTTATGTTAATTGAAGTTTATTAAACTCGTAGAACCTAAGTTCGATTATAGGTTAACTGCATCTGAAAGGCAATAAGAACCTTTTTCGATTAATTTAGTTGCGATTAATTGACGTGCGTTTTTAGTGTTAAACGGCGCCACTTTTGTGAATCGTTTTAAGCCCATCAACATCATGCGCATTTCATCTCCTTCAACAAATGCCATCAATGCATCTTTACCCGATTTATTGATTCTATCAGCAGCGTCAAACAAGAATGTGTTTGCTATTGCAATGTACTCCGCACAAGCGTCTGCACCTTTTGCTTTCACCATTTTCTCAACACGTAACAGCAATGATTCGGCAACATAAACGTCATTCGCAATGTCTGCGATATTCATTAATATTTCTTGCTCTTTAGAAAGTGACATCATTAATTTTTGTGCTGCAGTTCCAGCCACCATCATTAAGACTTTCTTAAAATTAGCTATGTACTTTTTCTCTTCAGCAAACAATTCATCCGAAGGATCTTCAAAATCTGGAATGCTCATCAGTTCATTGGCAACCGCCATAGCAGGTCCCATTAAATCCAATTCACCTTTCATGGCTTTTTTCAAAATCATATCCACTGTTAGTAAGCGATTGATTTCGTTTGTTCCTTCAAAGATTCTGTTAATTCTTGAATCGCGATAAGCTCTTTCTACAGTTGATTCTGCTGAGAATCCCATTCCGCCAAAGATTTGCACGGCTTCATCCACACAATAATCCAAGACTTCTGATCCAACAACTTTAAGCATTGCACACTCAGCAGCGAATTCTTCAATTCCTTTTAAGGTTGCTTTTTGCTTATCCATTCCTTCAGCAACTTTTGCCGCAATGGTTTCATCAATATTAGCAGCTAAACGATATACCGCCGCTTCTAAAGCAAACGTTCCTATTGCTTGCTCTGCAATTTTATGACGTATAGCTCCGTATTTAGAAATAACTCTGCCAAATTGTTCTCTTTCATTCGCATATTTAATTGAATGATTGATTACTTCTTTCGCTCCACCCATTACGCCAGCAGCTAATTTAATTCGCCCAATATTTAAAATATTCAAAGCAATTTTAAATCCTTTGTTGCGCTCGCCTAAAAGGTTATCTACAGGTATTGATACATTATTGAAAAATACTTGACGGGTAGATGATCCTTTGATCCCCATCTTTTTTTCTTCTGCATTTAATGTAATTCCATCTGCGTCTGCATCAACGATAAATCCAGTTAAGTTTTCATCATCTCCAATTTTGGCAAAAACAGTAAATACGTTTGCAAAACCAGCATTGGTAATCCACATTTTTTGCCCATTCAATACATAAGTCTTGCCATCTTCACTTAGCTTGGCCGTTGTTTTTCCAGAATTCGCATCAGAACCTGCACTAGGTTCTGTTAAACAATAAGCAGCTTTCCAAACGCCTGTTGCCAAGTTAGGAATGTATTTTTGCTTTTGAGCCTCAGTACCATAATACAAAATTGGTAAAGTTCCAATTCCAGTATGTGCGCCATAAGCCACAGAGAATGAATGTCCTCTTCCTAAATATTCCGTTGCTAAAGTGGCAGTTGGAAAGTCAGCTCCCATTCCACTCAACTCCATTGGTACAGACATACCTAAAACTCCCAATTCACCTGCTTTTTCAACTAAAGATGGCATTAAACCTTCTTCCATTGCATCAATTCGGTCTAAATTAGGATCTATCTCTTGTCGAATAAACTCCAAACAAGTTTGGGCAATCATTCTTTGTTCTTCACTATAATCTTCTGGAGTAAAGATTGACTCACAATTCGTTTCTTTAATGATGAATTCTCCTCCTTTGATTGGCTGTTTTTCTTCCATTTCTTCTTTTTTCACAATGCTTTATACATTAATTTGTGTGGCCCTATTTTGGGTACTTGATAGACCTGCCCTTTTATCTTAAAATCTTGTTTCTCATAAAATCCAGTTGCAATTAACCGGGCATCACACCACAAGAGTTTCACATTCAATTTTTTTAATTCTTCAATCGCTTTTGCAACCAAACCAGCTCCAACTCCATATCCTCTCATTTCCGGATCAGTAGCCATAGCTCTTAAGCGGTATTGATTTTTCTCCTCAAATCTCGGATTAATCTCAACTATTAAAGTTACCACTCCCACCACCATATTATCCACGGTTGCTGCCATGTGAAAAGTAGTCTCGTCCGTATCTGGTCTGATTTGGCAAGCATCAGGGCCATCTAAATGCGGCCATAATACTTTGTAACGCAAATCTCTGATTTGGCTTACATCAACTTTTTTTATGTTAACGATATTTCTCAAGCTTACATCATTTCAATTACACCAGCTGCTCCTTGTCCTGTTCCAATACACATTGTTACAACACCATATTTACCTTGACGGCGTTTCAGTTCGCTCATGATTTGAACAGATAATTTAGCCCCTGTACATCCTAGTGGATGACCCAAAGCTATGGCACCCCCATTTACATTGACTATATCTGGATTTACGCCAGTTTCTTTAATAACCGCTAATGATTGTGATGCAAATGCCTCGTTCAATTCAAACAAATCAATATCCTTCAATTGCAAACCAGCCATTTTCACTGCGCCAGGAATCGCTTCCACAGGTCCAATTCCCATAATACGAGGCGGAACACCCACCACTTTATATGAAACTAAACGCGCAATCGGTTCAAGGTTTAATTTTTTCACCATCTCTTCAGACATCATTAAGCAAAATGCTGCACCGTCTGACATTTGAGAAGCATTACCTGCTGTAACAGATCCATCTGCCGCAAAAACTGGTCTTAATCGCGCTAAGGCTTCAACCGTTGTTCCCAACCTCGGTCCTTCATCCACGCTTATTACATTAACGCGCTCCGCTCTTTTGCCATTTTCATCTAAATAAACTTCGTTCACATTAATTGGAACGATTTCATCTGCAAATTTTCCGTCCTGAATAGCTTTCAATGCTTTCATGTGAGAGTTAAATGCAAATTCATCCTGCGCTTCTCTTGAGATATCAAATTGCTTTGCTACTTCCTCTGCTGTATTTCCCATTCCCCAATACCAATCGGCATGGTCTTTAGAAATTTTGGCATTTGGCACAATACGCCATCCACCCATTGCAATGGCCGACATTGATTCGGTTCCACCAGCAATAATAACATCTGCAAGTCCGGCTTCAATTTTTGCTTTTGCAATCGCCATTGTTTCAATCCCTGAAGAGCAATAACGGTTCACCGTCATACCAGGCACTTTATTGGTGTCCAATCCCATTAATGAGATGAATCTACCAACATTCAAACCTTGCTCGGCCTCTGGCATTGCGTTCCCCACAATTACATCATCAATTAACTCGTGATCCAATTGAGGAACTTCTGACAGAATGTGTTTAATTACGTCAGCTGCTAAATCATCTGGGCGCGAAAATCTAAATCCGCCTTTGTTTGCTTTCCCTACTGCTGTTCGATATGCTTTTACTATATATGCTGCTTCCATGATTTTGATAGATATTAACCTCTAGTAATCAGTACTTAGTATTTAGTACTTGGTACTCAGTACTTGAAATTTAGTACTCTGAGCTTAGTTTATTATTAGTTATTTTATTTTTTATAGTTCTTAGTATTCTGAATTATTATTTACTCAATTTTGATCTTTTTAAGGCATTTGTCATTCTTTGTAAATCTTGAATTTCTAATATCAGTTTATCCGTTTTTACATTAAATATTCTTTCAACAAGTATTAACTGTGTTTCAAGTTCAAAACTTGATCCTATTGCAATGTCTAAAAATCGACAAAACTCTTTATTTGTTTCTCTTCCCGCACCCTCGGCAATATTTGATGGAATAGATAATGCAGATCTAGTAATTTGGGAGGTGAAATTGAACTTTTCGTTTGCAAGCAAATCTCGAGATATTTCATAAGTGGACTCAACAATTAACATTGCTTTATTCCAAACTTTTAATTCTCTAAATTTATGCATCTCATTTACTTCTTATCTGAGTACTAAGTACTAAGTACTAAGTACCAAGTACTTTTTCTAATATCTAATTCCTCAAAACTTTTCCTTTAGTCACTATCGACTGAATCCGCTCCAATGTCTTTTTCTTAGTACAGAGATCCAAAAACGCCTTGCGCTCTAAATCCAACAAGTATTGTTCATCCACTTTCGTTAAACCGGACAAATCTCCTCCTGCTAATACAAATCCTAATTTTTCTGAAATGTATTTGTCGTGCTCAGAAATGTAATTTCCATGTGCCATAGTATCTGCTCCAACATAAACAATTCCCAGTCCTTCTTGTCCAAGTACTGTGATGTCTTTTGCTTTAACTGGTTGTGTATAACCAGCATTGAATAGTGATAAACAAACTTCTTTGGCTCTAGTTAATTGGTAATCTCTATCCACAACAACTTCGTCAATCCCCTCCCGTAGGTAACCCAAATCGAATGCTTCGTATGCAGATGTTGAAACTTGTGCTTGACCAATCGTTAAGAAACTATCTCTAAATCTGTTGATACGAACATCTCCTGGTTTCATATTGTCTGAAAAGCGCTTTGCAAACTCTTTTGTTCCGCCGCCGCCAGGTATTAAACCTACGCCGAACTCAACTAATCCCATGTATAATTCTGAGTGAGCTATTACTTTATCGGCATGCATTGACATTTCACAACCACCGCCTAAGGCCATATTGTGCGGCGCTACAATTACGGGACATGATGAATAGCGAATACGCATCATAGTGTCTTGGAATTGTTTGATGGCGAAATTTAATTCGTCATATTCCTGCTCCACAGCCATCATAAATATTAAACCTACATTGGCTCCGGCTGAAAAGTTTTGACCGTTATTTGAAATAACTAAGCCTTTGTATTCTGTTTCGGCTAAGTCAATCCCCTTATTAATACCTTGCAAAACACCACCACCAATTGTATTCATTTTTGTGTGGAATTCTAAATTCAAAATTCCATCTCCTAAATCAATTAAGTGACAATCATCATTCGCCCAAACTGTATTTCCATCTCTTAAATTTTCAATAAAGAGTAGGTTTTCAGTACCAGGAATAACTTTATAAGCTTTAGTGGCAATATCGTAATACATTTTAACACCATTCTCTACTTTATAGAATGACTTGATACCAGCGTCTAACATTTGCTGTACCCAAGGTGAAATTGTTTTCCCATGAGCTTTTACAACTTCCATGAATTTTTCAACGCCAACAATATCCCATGTTTCAAATGGACCTAATTCCCATCCAAAACCAGCTCTTAATGCATCATCAATCTTGTATAACTCATCTGAAATTTCTGGCATTCGGTTAGAAACATAAGCGAATAAGCCAGCAAAAGCTTTTCTGTAAAAATCACCTGCTTTGCCTTTATCAGAGAATAACATCTTAGTTCGTGTGGCTAAATCATCTACCGTTTTAGTTTGTGCTAAAATTGGGAAGTTCACTTTTGACTTGCCTTCGTACTCTAATGTTTTTAAGTTGAGCGAAAGAATTGCTTTCTTGCCATCAACAACCTCTTTCTTGTAAAAACCTTGTTTGGATTTTGAACCTAACCAGCCCTTTTCAACCATTTTCCCAATATAATCTGGCAATTGAAATTGTGCGTTCTCCTCATCATCAGGACAATTATCGCGGACTCCGTTAGCAACATGCACCAAGGTGTCTAAACCAACAACATCACATGTTCTAAAAGTTGCAGATTTTGGTCTTCCTAAAACTGGACCAGTTAATTTATCCACTTCTTCAACCGTTAATCCCATTTCATCTACTAAATGAAAGAGCGACATAATTGAATAAACACCTACTCTATTGGCAATAAATGCCGGAGTGTCTTTACACAAAACAGTTTTCTTCCCTAAAAAACGAGCACCATAATGCATGAAAAAATCTACAATTGCAGGATCAGTTTTTGGAGTTGGAATAATCTCCAATAATTTTAAATAACGTGGGGGATTGAAAAAATGTGTTCCACAGAAGTATTTCTGAAAATCGTCACTTCTTCCATCCAACATCATATGAATTGGAATTCCAGATGTGTTTGAAGAAACCAATGTACCTGGTTTTCTGTATTTATCTACTTTGTCAAAAATGATTTTCTTAATGTCTAATCGTTCAACCACAACCTCAATTACCCAATCACAGGTATTGATTTTTTCAAAATCATCATCAAAGTTTCCTGTATCAATTCTGTCTGCGAATGATTTTTTATAGATTGGAGAAGGCTTTGATTTTAGCGAAGCAGTTAAAAAATCATTCACTAATCGGTTTCGAACTACTTTATCGGCTAACGTGAGCCCTTTCTTTTCCTCTTTGGCAGTTAATTCTCTTGGCACCATGTCTAATAATAGAACACTGCAACCAATATTTGCAAAGTGGCAAGCAATAGCAGACCCCATAACTCCGGATCCTAATACTGCAACTTTTCTAATTTTTCTATTCATCTTATTTTGTTTTGGATGTAAGCCTATACTTACTTTACTTTTAAAACATTTTTTTCTAAAACCTTCTTATCTTCCAATAAGTCAGTCAATATGACATCTACCTTTTCCATTACCTCAAAAAACGCTTTGACTTTGGTTTTAGGCAAACTAGCATATACCTTTTCATTAAAGTTGAGGACAACTTCTTTTGCTACTTTTCGTTTCACCATGCCTTCTTCTGTCAGAAAGACCAATGATTTACGTTTATCATCTGAATCTGATTGGCGCCGAATGAGTCCATTCTCCTCCATATTTTTCAGGGTGCGGGATAAACTAGTAGGTTCCATCCCCATTTTTGGCCCTAACGCAGTACTTGGTGTGCCTTCTTTCTCGATATTCAATAAAATAAATCCCCAAGAAAAGGACATGTTGTGTCCTGCAGCTACCTGGTTGTAATAGCGCGAAATTTTAAACCAGTTATTTCTAACGTGAAATTCAAATAGTTGTTCTTTATTCATTCAATAATATGTATTATCTTTAACGATTACCAAATATAACAATAATATTGCTATGCGTGCATAGTTTATACGTTTTTTTTATTTCTTCCCTTTTCTTTATTTATATCCCTGATTCTATGCGCTTATTTCCTCTTCTAAAAACCACTATATCAGCAATTATTCTCATTATTTCTTTTGCAGGATTTAGCCAAGAATCGGCATTGAAACTAAGCGAAATCATGAAAGGAAATGAGTTTATTGGGCATCAACCAACGGACTTTAGTTGGGGACCTAATAGTGAGTATATTTATTTTAGATGGAATAGAGAAAATGAACTGGTTGCCCCCTATTACGTTTATTCAATTCAAGAAAAATTTTACAATAAGTTACAATTTAAAGACGTAGCGCTCCCAATTAGCGGAGCCTTTAAGGGAGATAACAAGGCTTATTTCAAATCGGGCTCATCCATTTACACCATAGATAGTACTGACAATACAGAATGTATTTACACTGCTACGGATGGTTTTCGAATGCATGCGATAATTGAAGATCAAGTTGTTATTTTACGAGAGAATAACCTCTACGTCTTAAATACTTCAAAGGGAACCTATACACAATTAACGAATATTCTAACTGGCAACACACCTGCAGAAGATGCCGAATTAACCCATCTCGAACAACAGCAGGAAGAACTTTTTGAAACCATCCGCGTCAATAAAGCAAAGTCAAAAGCAAACAGTGACTATCGAAAATTAATGACACCCCAATTTTTAAAGCCCTTTTATCTAGATGGATGGTCGTTTGATGACATAGCCATTAATGAGGTACTGAATACCGCAGCGCTAATTCGCAGTAAATATCCCAAAAACCCAACTACTGCCTACATGGCGTACGTCACGAAAGATGGGAATTCAACAGCTAAAGACGCAAGAAATAAAGTTGGTGGAGAAAATCCGCAGCATGAATTATTTATATGGCATTTAGCCAAAGACACTTTTGTACAAGTTGATTTTTCAGCACTTAGTGGTGTTGATATGGCGCCAGAATTTTATTCTGAATATCCAGACCTTAAAACGGATGACTATAAAAAGGAACTGATTTATCACTTGCACGGCTTTAATGAAAGTGGCAACAAATGTTTAATCTCAATAAAATCATACGACAATAAAGACCGTTGGATTGGTTATTATGATTTGAATAAGGATCAATTTATTGAAACAAATCACCAACATGATGCGGCATGGATTGGTGGACCAGGGATTACGGGTTGGAATATGGTCAGTGGAAACGTAGGCTGGATGGATGACGAATGTTATTATTTTCAATCGGAAGAAACAGGCTATTCGCATTTATATGTGACAAACACTAAAAGCCAGGCGACTGAAGCTTTAACTAAAGGTGAATACGAAATTCATGAAGCCGTACTTTCAGAAGACAAAACGAAATTTTATATAAGTGCTAATAAAAATCATCCGGGCAACAGAGAGTTTTATCATTTAGACATTAAGTCGAAAAAACTCACCAAAATTCTAACGGAAAATGGTAAACATGAAGTACTGGTATCCCCCAATGAAAAGTGGCTATTGGTTAACTACTCTTATAAAAACAAACCATGGGATTTATATCTCGCCGAAAATAAACCAGATGTTAAATTAGAACAAATCACAAAATCACAAAGTGACGCCTTTAAAAATTACAAATGGCGTTCACCGCCTACAATCACTTTCAAAGCAAGCGACGGACAAGAAGTTCATGCAAGAATATATGAACCAACAGAAGCGGCAAAAAATGGTGCGGCGGTCTTCTTTGTTCATGGTGCAGGATATTTACAAAACGCACATAATTGGTGGAGCGGCTATTATCGTGAATACATGTTTAACAATATGCTTTGTGATAAAGGATATACCGTGATGGATATTGATTTTAGAGCAAGTAAAGGATATGGCCGTGATTTTAGAACGGATATCTATAGACATATGGGCGGTAAAGATTTAAGTGATTATGTTGATGCACGAGAACTTTTAATCAAGGATTATGATATCGATCCCAATCGCATTGGTATGTACGGCGGTTCTTATGGAGGGTTCATTACAATTATGGCTTTATTAACCGAACCCGGTAAATTTAAATGTGGCGCTGCTGTTCGTTCTGTAACCGATTGGGCACATTATAATCATGCATATACTTCAAACATATTAAACACTCCCGCAGAAGATCCCAAGGCATTCAAAAAAAGCTCTCCTATTTACTTTGCTGATAATTTAGAAGACCGGCTTTTAATGCTGCACGGAATGGTTGATAATAATGTACAATACCAAGACGTAGTTCGCTTAGCGCAGCGGTTTATAGAATCGGGTAAGACAGATTGGGATTTAGTAGGATACCCAATTGAGCCGCATGGTTTTAAAGAAACCTCGAGTTGGGTGAATGAATATGGAAGGGTGCTGAAAATGTTTGATGAGGAGTTGTTGGTGGATGGCAAATAGGGTGCGTTTTTCCCAAGCCAAGTAAAACAATAAGCAGCGTTTTGTTTTTTTGCGCCTATGCTGAAACTTCCGTGCAAGCTTGGGGTTATGGATCAAATGCCTAGCGATCGGAAGCGTAGCGAACGCTTGCCAAGCTTTTGAAGTGGCGGAAAGAAAAAATAATGTAAGCTGCGACTGAACGAGACGAAGGGCAGGCGAATAAAAAACAAAAAGCCAACCCGACTGCAAGGAGTGGATTGGCGTTTGTTTTTTATTCATCAGTGGGGTCGAGAGAAGATCTTTATTCAGCTGATTTTTAATGATTTAAAAATCAAAATTTCAAAAAATGCAAATTGGAACATTACCTGATTAATTGTGTTTCACTCTAATTTTATTAATGAATTTGAATAGTTACAGTTCCATTTTTCTGGCCTAGCATGTATTTCTAAATATGAATAATTTCGATTAGGAGATAATGAGCATATTACTTTTCGATTTGTACTCAAAATTCTAATTGTATCCGTTTGAAGAAAATTTCCAGTATTTATCTTCAGCCCTTTGTTCGTGAAGCTAGTAGAAGAATTCGTATTCACGATATCTGACCAAAAAATTCTGTCATTCTTATAAACGATTAAAGTATCATTAAAAAATCCGGAAAAAAAGCCAATTGAAAGGGTACTTTTTATTTGTTCATCACTTCCTATTTTTTCATATCCAAATTTTGACTCAACTCTTTCATAGCCATTTTCTGGGAGGAAAACCCAACCAAGAGAAAAAATTATAATGAGTATTTTCATGAGTTATGTTTTTTTATTATTGTTTTACTTCTACTACCTTATTTTCTAAATAATTTAGTTGCGCTGGTGTCAATGTCTTTCCGTCGGTTGATTTAAGGTTTTGTTCAGGATTTGCATTAGAATTCATCAAGTTATCCAATATTGTTGCGTCTTCTATATCTTCATCATCCTGATTTATCATTGCTGCACCTGGTTTAGGAACAATACCCTCTTGATCTTGCTTTTCCCATGGATGCTCTAAACCACCTGTATGTCCAGTTTCATGAGCCATTGTTCTTGCGGCGCTTTTTGGGTCAACCACTAAACTATTAACTTCAATACCATCTGGAGGTGGAGGGCTAGTAGTGTAAATTGTAATCATATTTGCATCAGGGTTTCCATTTTCATAAGTTTCTCCATAAACTGCACCTGTAGCCGTCTCTGGAGCTTCACCAGATAAGACGACGAAATAGTCATCCCAAGCACTAAGTTCAGATTCTTGATAAGTTTCATCTATAAAAGTGTACTCCAATGTAGCAGAATAATATGTGTCCGTTTCAGGATCATAAACATTGTAAGATTGTTCCACCTGTTCTGCTCCAGCAATCATATATTGCAGAGCTTGCTCTTTAGATAGGTTTGCCGTTTCATCTTGCGTGACAATTGCTTTAATCGTAAAATGAACTTGTTTAGACCCGTCAGCATTGACAACCGTTTCTTTGGTCATCTCCATTCCTTCCAATTCTCTTGCGTCTATAACTCTATTTTCACTAAACGCATAAGGACTGTTATATGAATACTTTGCAGCCAACGGATCAACAGCAAAAAACCTCCCAATTCGAGGATCATGCATCCTGTACTTATAATTCACAGAATTATCGTGACCCTTAATCTCATCATCCTTCTCCTGCCCTTGGAAGCCGTAACGATAATCCGCCTCATCTTCATGACGATTCGGCATCAACATCCCAAATGGATAATAATCATTCTGAGAGAGAACATCCGCCACATAGTAATCCACAATTCCATCAGGCGTTGCAGAAGTATATGAAGAAGTGACGTGATCATAAACACCATCATCAACCGCTAATTTCCTATCAGATATAACCTCAAGTACGTTACCTAAATGGTTAGACAGTTCATAGGTTTTTTCTTCAATCATCTGAGCAAAGTCAAAAACAAGCTGAATAATTCTAATAAAACCCTTCGAAAGCTAAAGAAACCTGCATAAAAAAATCACTATTGCTTAATGACCTTTCTCACCATTACTTGATCATCCTTTATGATTTGAATGAGATAAGCACCACTTGGCAAGTCAGCAAGGCTTAATTGATTTACACCTGCGTTTAAGTTTGTTTCATTGTAAATGACTTTACCATCCAACGTTAATAATATGAGTTGATCTAAACTTTCGTCGAAAGCAATATTCAACACATCAGTCGTTGGATTTGGATACAATTGCACATCCAATTCAACTTGATATTCGAAAATACTAATCTGCGTAATAAAGATTGAATTCCCAATTCGATCAGATTCTATAGAACAACCAGCTTCATTTGTATAAATCACCCAATATTCTCCGTTCATTCCAACATCAATCCAATTCAAACTATCATTGGTTTCACCTAATAAAATTCCTGTTTCATGATACCATTGATTACCCAACTCAATTGACGATACGATATAGATACCTTCAATTGTTAATACTGGCGGTACTGGCAATGATAAAACAGTTACCGTTACCTCATCCATATTGCTACATCCAAAACCATCTGTTCCTTCCACAATATAAGTTGTTGTGGTGGCAGGTTTTGCCCACGGATCACCAATTACAAAATTGGACAATGTCGGATCAAAATCCCAGATATAAAGCTCTCCACCAGTTGCATCAAATTGCGTTGAATCTCCAATACAGATTGAAACGTCAGCGCCAGCAGATATTGTTGGCAATGCATGCACTGTAACTGTAACCTCATCCGTATTCACACAACCATTATCATCCTCACCAGTTAATGTATAGGTTTTGTCTGTAATTGGATTTGCCCAAGGATCTGGAATATCTAAAGCCGATAATGTTGGATCTGAATCCCATGTATAAATAGTAGCGCCAGAAGCATCTAACTGAGTAGAATCTCCAATACAAATATCATCATCTAAGCCCGCATCAACTGCTGGTAAATCATATACTTCAACTAAAACAGTATCCACATTCGAACAACCATTAATATCTGTCCCTTCAACAATATATTCTGTATCAGTCGTTGGAGTTGCATCCGGATCAAACACGTCTGTCTCTGACAAGGTAGGATCATCATTCCAGACATACATATCTGCCAATCCTCCAGTAGCGAATAAACCAACAGTACCTCCGATACAAACGGCATCATCTTCGCCAGCATCAATATCTGGAACGGCCAATGTTGAAACGATTACTGAATCACGATTCGTACATCCATTATCATCTGTTCCTGTTACAAAATATTCTGTCAATACAGCTGGAGACGCCCATGGATCAGCAATATCTAAACTTGATAATGTTGGCTCAGAATCCCAAAGGTAATCTGTGGCTCCAGTTGCTACTAAATTTACTGAATCACCAACACAAACTGTTTCATCTGAACCAGCATTTACACTTGGCACAGCATAAATAAACACAGTTAATGAATCCCTATTCATGCAACCATTATCATCTGTCCCAGTTACTTTATATTCCGTATCTCCAGTAGGTGTCGCAATTGGATTTGCAATTAATAAGGAAGATAAGGTTGGATCTTCATCCCAAACATAACTTACTGCGCCTGCTGCATTTAATTCAGTTGACTCACCCAAACAAATAGAAACATCATCTCCCACTTCAATAGTCGGTAAGTCATAGGTAGCAACTACCACACTAGTAAAGTTAGTACAACCACTTCCATCTACAACTGTTAGTGTAACAGTTCCTGCCGCAGTAACTACTTCAGAAATTTCAGTTCCACCGGTTGACCAATCATACGTGTCATACGTATCCGTATATAAGGTTACCGAACCGTCAGCACAAAACTCTAGCGGTGTATCATTATAAATTGTTGGACTAGGAATAGGATTAACTTCGACAGTTACGGTATCATAATCTACACAACCCGACAAGCTTGTACTGCTCACCAAATAAACCGTAGTTTCATCAGGAGTAGCCGTCATTGAAGCGCATAAGGTACACGACATACTTCCAGCATCACCTGTAAACACTTCCCAAGTTATATCATCTCCGCCGGTTGCTGTAAGCACAACTGAACCGTCGACACAAACTGAAGTATCTGGTGGTCCTACTGTTTCTAATTGGCAATATTTAATTGTGCTATAATCTAAGTTCGTTGCTCCGCCATGGCTATTCCCAGTTATAAAAATATTTTCGCTTGCATCTAATTGCATTCGAATAGCTTGATCACTGTTGGATGAAGGACCATCAAATACTGTTATCCACTCCTGAGCTCCATCAGACGCATCATATTTTAATGTTACAAAATCATTATTGCTTGGTCCGTTAAAACTATAACCTGTTACATACACATATGCATCATCATCTGACACGCGAATATCTGTTGCCTCATCATATTCCAAACCTTCTGTACTATAACGGTCTGACCAAAGTTCTGTACCAGCTGAATTATATGCGATCGTATAATAATCCTCACTAGTTTCAACACTTTTACTTCGCCCAGTCACAAACACATTATCAGATCCATCTACAACCACGGCGTTCACCACGTCAAAGGCTTCTGCATTTCCTGGGTACAACTCTTTCCAAACCACGGCTCCTGTACTTCCCGAAAATTTGACAGTCATATAATCTTCCTCATTTAAAATATCCGTAAATCCTGAACCAGCAAGAATTACATCATTTGAACCATCTAAAGTCATTGCAAATGGTGTGTCTAAGTTTCCATGTCCAGAATCTTCTGTATTCGACCATTGTAATGCTCCAACTGAATTATATTTTGCTGCAAAAAAATCAAAGAATGTCGTTTCAGGCGAAAATTCTCTATGTCCTCCAACATAAATATTGTCGCTTGCATCTATCAGAATCAACTTTGGGAGGTCATTCCCCGTTCCACCAATTAATTGTGCCCAAACAAACGACCCTGTTGAACTATACTTTAAGGTAATAAAATCAACATCCGTAGGACTTGATGTTCGCGACCCTACTATAATAACGTCATCATTACTATCAACAACAACATCAACACCAGAATCAAAGTTGCTCGTTCCACCAGCGATAGTTGACCAAAGCTCGGCTCCTGTCACACCATTATATTTTACAATTGCAATATCCCAATCTGTACCACTAATAAAACGTGAACCTGTAATGAACACATCCCCATTACTATCCACAGCTAGTGCATGCGACTCATCAATTCCTGTCCCACCATAACTCGAGCGCCATTCTTCTACTCCATCAGAATCATATTTGACGGTCACCATATCATAACTCGATCCATTATAAGAAGAGCCCGTAACAAAAGTATTTCCAGCATCATCTAGGTATAAATCTTCAGCTTTATCGATAAAGCTGCCATCCCCATCAAGCCTTGATTCCCATTGAATATTAATTTGTGATTCGGCATTTAGAACACAGAAAAGTGCAACAAAAAGACCGGCAATACGTAGTAGCATATATATTAGATTTTCATTTCAACTTACTAAAGTATGTAAAATTTTAGGTGAATCAAAAGTATTCGCCGATTAACAGACCTAATCGTAGGATAAAGTATAAAAAATTTGCTTTCAGCCCGAAATATTAATAATTTAGCAGACTAAAATGTTTTCTTTTCACTAACTTGATGAAAACGCATGAAAAAATTTTTACTATTAATAACTGTACTAACCTCGTTCTATTCTAACGCAACACATATTGTTGGGGGAGAACTCAGCTACCAGCATTTAGGAGGTTCATCATACTACCTTACGGTCAAGCTTTATAAAGATTGCAACCCGGGTACGCAAAATTTTCCTAATGATTTGGAAATAGAAGCATTCACAGGTTTTGGTTTAGATACCATTGGAACTTTACCGGCTGATGACTTTTTTGTTTTACCACGATTAGGACGTGATACGCTCGCACCACATATAGATACGTGTTCATTTAACCCTGGTATTTGTGTGGAAGAGGCTATATATGGAGCGATTATAAGTTTACCGCCAATTGATGGTGGATATCATTTGTTCTATCAAACATACGCAAGAAATGGAAGTCTCTTGAATATTATTGACCCGCTACAGGCTGGAGAATCATTCTATGCTTACGTTCCTGACAATGCACTTTATTTAACGAATTCTAGTCCTGTTTTTTCTAATTCACCACCTGTTTTCGTATGTCAAGGTTATGATCTTGATTTAGATTTTTCTGCGACGGATTCTGATGGAGATTCATTAGTTTACTCATTTTACAGACCATATACTGGTCGTACATGGTCTCATCCTGATCATTATGATCCCGTATTATATTACCCAACTATTGATCTAGGCGGAACACCTCCTGACAATATTGAGTTTGTTAAAGTCAATTATGTTTTTGGATTCTCGGCAGACAATCCGTTGAATGCAATTGGTGGCATACCGTTAACACTTAGCACTTCTGGCATTATCAATGGAATACCTGAAGCTGTTGGACAATATGTAGTAGGTGTAATGGTTGAAGAGTATCGAGATGGCGATAAAATTGGTGAGATTGTTCGCGATTTTCAGTTTAATGTATTAACCTGCCCTCCACCTCAAAACGCAGAAATTGGCGAAGTTGAAGGATGTGACGGTTATGTAATTGATTTTGTAAACGAAAGTGGCGACGGCGCAACTGATTTTTGGTGGGATTTTGGAACAGGAGATCCAGCCGACACAAGTATCGTTGAGGAACCTACTTTTGATTTCACCCCATATGGTGCAGGAACATATACAATCACTCTAATTGCGCAAAGAGGAACAACTTGTGCTGATACGACTTCAATAGAACTTGTTCTTTCAGGCGTTACAGCTGATTTTTTCGTTGAAGATACGGTTTGTACTTTACAAGAACTTGCAATCATTAATAGTTCAACATCTGAAGACAATGGCGTATTAGTGTCGTGGGAATGGGATTTTGGTGATGGAACCACTTCTACAGATGAGGATCCAACACATGCATACACAACCCCTGGTGATTATACAATTACCTTAATTGTTGGTTCAGATTTAGGTTGTTTAGATACCATGACATTTGATATTGTTGTTACCGATCATCCAGGCGCTGGAATAATGCCAATGATGGGTTGTATAGGACTAGATGTTGCCTTTACCAGCACTAGCTCCCCGGATGCAACTACTTTTCACTGGGATTTTGGAACTGGTTTTGAAGCGGATACGAGTGATCTTGAAAATCCAACTTTTACCTATCCAGATTATGGTGTTTATACAGTAACGCTTATAACAGAACCTTATTCTTTCTGTGCGGATACGATTACATATGAAATCATGATCTCAAATGTAATTGCAGACTTTGAACTACCCGATACAATGTGTACTGACGTATTGATTGATTTTATTGATTTATCAACCAACGTAAATGGTTCAATTTTTAGTTGGGAATGGGATTTTGGTGATGGTTCATCATCAACTGACACGGATCCATCATACGGTTATACCGTTCCAGGAACATACACGGTAACCTTAATTGTAATAACTGATATTGGTTGTACGGATACTTTATCACAAGACATTACTATTTTCGACGCGCCATTGGCTATGATTGGAGCAATTGATTTTTGTTCGGGTCTAACAGTAGACTTTATCAACGCAAGTGATCCTGGAGCATCAGGATTCTGGTGGGATTTTGGAACTGGAGATCCAGCTGATACAAGCATTGTCGAAAACCCAACCTTTACATATGATTCATATGGCTCTTACACGGTAACATTGATGGCTCAACGCGGAACTGTCTGCCAAACAAGTACTTCAATTGATGTTGTATTATCTGATTTATTTGGTGCTATTTCAATGCCCGACACGGCTTGTGTCGGAAGCGAAATTGAGTTTTTGGATTTATCTGTAACAGTAGATGGTACAACATTAACTGAATGGGAATGGGATTTTGGTGATTTAATTACTTCTGACCTGCAAAACCCATTACACACCTATGATTTAGATGGTGATTACACCGTAATATTTGTAGTTCACTCTGATGTTGGGTGTACAGATACTGTCCTACAGGATATTCACATCCAAACGTTACCATATGCTTTTGCTGGATTAGATACTGCGGTTTGTTTAGAAGATCCAAGTATCATGTTAGACGGTATTATTTCTAATGCTGACGGTGGAATCTGGACGGGTGAAGGCGGAGTATTCTCTCCTTCAGATACTGATTTAGACGCTACTTATTTTGCAACATTGGATGAATTAGATGCTGGCATGACCATAATCGTTCTAACAACAGTTGGTAATGGATATTGTGGGGCTCAATCAGACACTATGATAATTACTTACATAGGCACGCAAGACGTGGATGCTGGAGGAGACATTGAAGTCTGTGAAGATTCGACCTATATAGATATAGAAGCGACAGTAGCATTTGATGCCGGTACAACATGGAGCTCAAGTGGAGATGGTATATTTGGTGATGACGAAGCGCTTGCCACAACTTATACTTTTGGACCAACAGATATCGCTTTAGGAACAGTAACACTTTATATTGAAACATATAACTTCTCTGGCTGTTCTGACGACACAGATACAATCACCGTCACATTCCATGAGCAACCTACTATGACAGCCATGAGTGATACGTTAATTTGCTCTGGAATACCGTTGGTACTAGAATCTGGTTCAAGTACAGGTAATGGAGCATGGGAAACAAGTGGAGATGGAATTTTTGATCCTGAAACGGGCGAAACGACAGCTTATAATCACGGAGAAATCGATTTAGCTACGGGCTCATTTTTAATCTATTTTGAAACATTAGATAATGGAGGTTGCCCTGCAGCATACGACACTATAACTGTAAATATCCTCCCTAGTCCAGAAGCTAATTTCACATTTGAGGAAGTCTGCTTTGGTTCACCAACTGTATTTACTAACACATCTACAAGTGACGACCCTATCGATTTCTTTCTATGGACAATTGAACTCGGAGTAACATCTGCTGTGGAAAACCCGACGCACACATTCTCTGGTCCAGGGACGTGGGACGTTGAATTAATTGTGGCTTCTGAAAATGGATGTATTGACACTGTTGTACAAGAAGTACGCTCCCATTTC
Source organism: Crocinitomix sp. (assembly GCA_013138735.1). Taxonomy (GTDB): domain Bacteria; phylum Bacteroidota; class Bacteroidia; order Flavobacteriales_D; family Crocinitomicaceae; genus Crocinitomix. The sequence continues at coordinate 108,856 of WTCE01000009.1, forward strand.
ATTCCTGTTGCCAGCTTTGCAGTTCCAGAACCTTGTTTAAAAGGAGGTACAGCATTTTTTGATTCATCTGCTGTTGGTAATGCTGATGTTGTTTCATGGTTATGGGATTTCGGAGACGGATCAGTCGGAGATACAACTCAGAATCCAATTCACCAATATCCCAATGAAGGAGCTTATGATATTACATTATCTGTTACTTCAGAATTTGGATGTACACACGATACAACAATTACGATCTTAATTAACTTAGGTCCTATTGCTTCGTTTGACGCTAATCCAGGAAGTGCTAATTTATACGTGGATGTGAATTTCACAGACACATCTGTGCCTAACGGTTCACCATTGGCTGGATGGGATTGGAATTTTGGTGACGGTGGAACTGCTATTACACAAAACACGATCCATCAATTTACTTTTGAAGGAGAATATAATGTAGAATTGATTGTAACGGACGAGTTCGGTTGTAAAGACACGGCCTACAAAATTGTTCCAATATATCACGGTCCTTTAGTTCCTTCTGCATTCTCACCTAATGGGGATTCAAACAATGACCTGCTCATGCTATTGGGTGGTAATTTTACTGAAATTGACTTTACCATTTACAATAACTGGGGAGAAATAATTTTTGCAACAACTGACGTTGATTCACCAGGTTGGGACGGAACTTATAAGAACGAACCGCAACCACTTGGTGTTTATGTTTATGTTGCTAGAGTAAAAACTTTTGATGGAGTGGAACATATTTTGTCAGGTGACGTATCATTAATTCGATAGAAGAACACATGAAGAATTTCATATCCATATTGATAGTCGTATTTTTTGCAATTTCTGCAAAGGCGCAGGATTTTCATCTTTCGCAATATGACGCAGCTGCATTAAATGTTAATCCAGCCTTAACGGGAATTTTTAAAGGAGATTACCGAATCCATGGTCATTATAGAACCCAATGGGCTGCAGTAGCTACTAAACCATTTACTACAGGCTTGGCAAGTTTTGATATGCGCCATAAAAAAAACTGGGGTTTCGGTGGACAAATTGCAAATTTCAGAGCGGGAACCGGTGGTTACAACGTTGTAAGCGTTCTTCCTTCTGCCTCGTACAAATTTCCTTTTGGTAAAGACAAGCATCACTTTGTAAGCTTTGGAGCACAACTCGGCTTTTTTCAAAAGTCAATCAACGCTTCGTCTCTAACTTTTGCTAACCAATATGTGAAAACCAATGGTGGCGAATTCAACCCAGGGATTTCAAGCGGAGAGAATTTTGCCAATAACGGTATTTTTAAAATAGACGCGAATATTGGAGCAATGTATTACTTCAGTAAACCCAACAACCGGATTAACCCGTTTGGTGGAATTACATTGTTTCATATCACAAGACCTACCGAATCATTTTTAGGAGAGGATAATAAATTAGCAATGCGCCCACAAGTAATTGGAGGTGCCCGCATCATTATCAACCCTAAAATTGCGTTGACGCCTAAAATTTATTACCAATACCAAGATAAAGCAAGCGAATTCACTTATGCAGTGGCTAGTCAGTTTTATTTAGAAACGTATGATATCTTCCTTCTAGGAACCATTATATTTAGAAATGATGATGCGGCTATATTTGAGTTTGGTGCCAAATACGGAAACTTTATTGGGCGCTTAAGTTACGATATCAACACATCAAGTTTGAACAGTGTTTCAAGCGGACGTGGCGGAACAGAATTTTCGCTTACGTACATCTTTAGTCGTCCTAATCCTAATCCTGCACCTACTTGTCCTAAAATATGATGAGAAAAATATTCTACTCGATTATTCTTACTGCGGTATCAGTCTGTTCATTCGGACAGACGAACAACGAATTGATAAAATTAGGGGATGCTGCAATGATAAATGGGCAATATACCAATGCCGTTTATTACTACGCCTTTATTTTATACAAAGTAAAACAAGGTGAAGAAGCCGCATACTATCCGTATGAAATCACTACGACGTATAAGGAACCAAAAAAGGATGAAAATGGAACTATAGTTCCTCCAACAAATCCTTCTAAAAAAGAAATTGTTCTGATACATAAATTAGCTGAAGCCTATTTATCAGCTGATGATTATCAAAACGCAATGATCTGGAACGAAGCAGCTATAAAATATGCTACTCCAGAATATCCAAACGCACGTTACAATTATGGTGTTTCATTGATGTACAATGAAAAATTTGAAGAAGCCATGGTCGAATTCGAGCAGTTTCAAACTGAAAATGGTGATCCTGAAAATAAATTCTATAAAAAAGCTGCTTCAAACATAGCCAGTTGTCAATTTGCTCTGAATCCTGAAAACACAGATGAGGACATTGAATTTGCACCCTTAGAAGGAGCTATGAATGCTGGAACTACGAATTTTGGAATTCAGTACACTAGTGACAATCATATCATATTCTCAAGTGCACGCTCTAGCAGTAATGAAAGTGACACCGCATACAACCCAATGGATAAATATTTATTGGATATTTATATTGCACCTCTAAATGCAGATGGGTCAATTGGTGAACCAGAAAAAATTCCCTTTACTGTAAATTCTACTGAATTCCATGAAGGAAGTGCAGTTGTTTCTGCCAACGGTGAGTCGATCTTTTTTACTAAAATGGATCCTGCCAACAGAAATGAAACGAAAATTTACGGAAGTAGAAAAGTAAACAATTCATGGCTTGAGCCCTACGTGCTTGATCCACATGTGAATTTAGATGGATTCCGTTCATTATCCCCTTTTCTTTCTGCAGATGGAGAAAAATTATATTATGCATCAAATCGTCCCGGCGGACAAGGTGGTTTAGACTTGTGGTCTGTTAAAATGACTGCGACTGGTCAAACTGGACGCGCTGTAAACTTAGGCGATAAAGTCAATTCTGGTGGAGATGAATTTTCACCGTTCTTCCATGACAAAAGTCAAATCCTCTACTACTCTTCTGATGGTCATATTGGTTTTGGAGGGCAGGATGTGTTTTTTAACGAATGGAATGCGGATGCTGATGCATTTGGACAAACAACCAATGCTGGGGCACCAATCAATTCAAGTGCAGACGATAGTTATTTTGTTTTAGATGAAAAATTAGAAAATGGCTTTGTCACTTCTAATCGTGAATCATGTAGTGAATGCGATTCAATCTACAGCCTTAAAGTACATTGCAATAGAGTTTATAAAGTTACACGTCCCGAAATCCAATTTGCGATAAACGGCTATGTTTATGATAAGGAGACGAATGAAATTATACCGAATGCCAAAGTTGAATTTAAAGATGTATCCTATGAATGGGACCATTTTGAAATTTTCACAGATGAAAACGGATATTATGAACATGCTTTGATTCCAGACCTTGAATTATTTATGCGCGCCAATCAAACGGATTATTTTGCCGACAAGGCATTAATATCGACTATTGGTGAAACAGAATCTAAAACGTTCCAACAAGATTTCTATCTCGAAAAAATACCAAAAGGTGAGATTACAATTGAAGGAATCGAGTATGACTTCGATAGTGCAAATTTACGTCCTGAATCTGAATTAATTCTAGATAATCTAATTGAATTCTTAGAGTTGAATGACAACCTAGTAATTGAGATTCGATCACATACAGATCAGCGTGGTGGCGACAATTACAACTTAAAGCTTTCACAACGACGTGCTCAAAGTGTAGTTGATTATTTAATTGCTCATGACATTCCAATGGAGCGTCTCGTTCCTAAGGGATATGGTGAAACAAAACCGGCTGAAATCACAGATGAAGAAGGCAACACTGAAGTCATGACAATTGAGCATATTGCCAAGTTAAAGTCAAAAGACAAGCGAAAAGAAGCACATCAACGTAATAGACGTACAGCCTTCTTTGTCTTAGAGCAAAAATAATCCCTCTTAATTTCCAAGAAGACAAGCACTTTTATTTATCTTTGCCTCAAAAAAAATTGATGGAGCAAGTTAGAAAAGATGCCAGCTATAGTGTTGGAATGAGTATTGGACAAAGTTTACAAGGACAAAATTTAGATCAAATAGATTTAGATGTTTTCATAGAGGGAATCACCGCGATTTTCAATAATGAGACTTTAAAATGGACTCCAGAAGAAGCAAATACAAAAATTGGAGACTATCTCAATGCTGTGAATGACTCAAGATTTGCAGAAAACAAAAGCGCCGGAGCAGAATTCTTAGCTGCCAATGCATCTAAAGAAGGAGTTACTACTTTAGAGTCTGGTTTACAATACGAAATTATTACAGAAGGAAACGGTGAAAAACCAGGAGCTGAAGCTCAAGTTACTGTACATTACCATGGAACATTGTCTGATGGAACTGTTTTTGACAGTAGTGTAGCTCGTGGAGAACCTACCACATTTGGTGTAAACCAAGTGATTAAAGGCTGGACAGAAGCTTTGCAATTAATGCCGTCTGGTTCTAAATGGAAACTTTACATTCCTGAAAACCTTGCATATGGAGCTAATCCGCATCCAGGTGGACCAATCAAACCGTTTATGGCGTTAATTTTTGACGTTGAACTGATCTCCATAAACTAAAAACATGCGTACATCATTTGGCTACTTCTTTCTCGCACTATTCTTCTTTGCATGCAATGGTGAGGAAGAAGTAGACGTTGATGTCGATCCCGTTGAAGTTCCGAAACATGTTTTTCAGAGTTTTGAATCTAAAATAAGTTACTGCATTGGTTTTGATAATGGCTTTACTATTACTCAAGTTTACAACGGCCCGAACACAACTAGTAAGTTTTTCTTAAGCGATATTGAAGAAGGATTGGTTGCTTATTTGGGTAATGGTGAATTACGTGTCGGGATATTTGAAGTGGATAGCATCCTCGAACTTTATTTGGGTGAAAATGGCGAGGTCGACGAAAGTCAAGTATCCAAAACTGACGCAAGTTATGCAATTGGATTAATTGAAGCACAAACCTTAGTAGGATCCTTGGTAGGTCGTGGAATTGACCAAGCTATGGACATTGATTTCTTGATTAAAGGAATTCAGGATGGTATGTACAATCGCCAAAACACATTAAGTTTAACTGAAATCAGAACAGAAGTTTCTAAGTATTACAGTGAAATGAACCTTGTAATGGGGCAAAGTTTCCTGACGGAAAACTTGAAGAACGAAAGTGTTTCCAGCACTGAAAGTGGTTTACAATATGAAATCATAAAACGAGGCACTGGTATTTCACCAAACCTGACGGACACCTGCATTGTTCACTATACGGGACGCACAATTGATGGTCGAGTATTTGAATCTACTGTGCCTTCAAGCATTCCAGCTGAATTTACACCATTAGGCGTAATTCCTGGCTGGAAAGAAGGACTATTACTAATGAAAGCAGGCGGAAGCTGGCGGTTTTTCATTCCATATGAATTAGCCTATGGCGAAACAGGCAGTGGACCAATTGAACCATTTTCGACCTTAGTTTTTGATCTTGATTTACTCGAGGTTAAACGCTTTAACCCAGAGTGATGTTTGACTATAAAATCCGATTTCTGCGTTATGCTTGGTTTTCAAAAGCTGCACTTTTTCTTTTACAAAAGTAAACTCATGATTTTTGGTCTTCACAAGCCTTGAACTCAAACTTTCTAGTTCAAACATAAGACACTATTGACAGGCAATTAATAAATTAAAACACTTGATTAATTAGGTGTTTTTTAATTGGAGGTTATCCTCTAAGTTCTTTTCTTTAAAGAAAACCGTTTTTTCAACCATTGAATATGCCGTTGATCTAGGAATAAAAGATAGGTCAAAATCATTAAAACCCCAAAGGTGAAAATTCCCATTCCAATAGCAATGCCGACATGGAGCAAGACACCAATTGCCAAAAAAGGAATTTTAATTCGTTTAAACCACACTAAAAGAGGAAACAGTCCTTGATAAAGAAGCACGATATATGTACCAAACATTGAAATCGTTGGATTATCTGCGAAAATGGCACGCATTGCAGGACCTGAAAAAGCTTCTACTTTAGAAATGTGCATCAATGCTTCGCCATTTAACCAATAAGGATCCATAAGTTTATAAAGATCTGAAAAGAAGTAGAGCACACAAATCTGAATTAAAATCACCCAATAGAATGTATTGTTTAATACATTCTGAAACTCAGGAAATACCGTCACTCTATTTTCTACTTGTTTCCTGCTAGAATTAGAAATAAACATCAGATAGAACAAAAGAATGCTAATCAATGCCTCTCCCCCAGTAAACATTAAATAGCCTTTTATAAATAAATTGGCCGTAACAAAATACAAAAGCACGGCTGTTAAACGCGGCAAAAAATTCAATAAACCACTGACAATAAGTGCTATTTGACCATAAACGAACACATAAGCAATCCAAGGATACCCTGAATTGATTGGGTGGTTTAAAATATTCAACAGCGCCTTACTCCCTTGCTGGTACCAAGGATATTTCGTGTTCCAACCCTGAGCACCTACAATGCCATCATAGCTGAACAACTCATGCGATATCGGCAATAACGTTAAAGCATTAATCAGCAAGAAAACATATAGTACTTTTCTAAATAACTCTATTTTTTCTCCATATGGAAAAGGCCTCAAAAATATTTCAGGGATTCTTTTCAACATCAATGAAAATTATATTGGGGCAGTTCAATTGAATTTTTTTCACCTGTAACAACATCCTCTAAATGGAAACGAATGCGTGCAGAATCGACTACCGAATCGTATAAAGAATACGCATTTCCCCGAATAAAATTCCTGATTTTATAATAGCTTTCTCCCGCATAAAATTCAGACATCCTATGACTGGGAAAATCATCCCCAAACTCCAAACCCATCTGCTGCAAATCTGTACTTAGCCAATAATAAAGATTAGATCCAGACAAAACTAATTCACTATGATGCGAGCCTCTTAAGTAAAAGTGTTTGCCTTCAGCATCTGCAATTGGGTTGACCCATCCCGTTGAATCTTCACCGAAAAAAAAAATAATTTCCACAGATGAGTTCACAGTTGGGCACGGCGCAAACATTCCCCACGTTTGTGTAAAAACAGGCTCAACATAAGGAGTTATTGCAGATCTTAGTTGAGGATTTGAAAGTTGAGCGGGTAAAGCATAAATAAAAATGAAGCTAAAATGAACGATTATAAATAGAAATGCTAACCAACCGATCCATATTTTATTCTTCGCTTTATTCAAAAGATGTATTTATTAACTTTTATTTTGTTAAAAATAAGCATATTCAACCGTATATTTTCGGCATATTTTAAATACTTTCGAGTATAATCTGGTCTTATAAATGACAGCTAATATGAAATCAATGAAAGGCATTCTATTTTTAATCCTGATTGCAGGCTCTATAACTACTGCTTACGGTCAAAAACACAAGGAATACTATGCGGATGGTACGGTAAAAGAAGCGGGGAAATATAAAAAGGACAAACCTGTTGGCAAATGGCTTTTTTATCATAAAAACGGCGAATTACGCGGTGAAGGCAAATATAAAAACGGAGAAAAAGTAGGAACTTGGAATTATTATCATGATAGCAAGGCCATAATGGAAACAGGTAATTTTGTTAATGGCAATAAAGAGGGAGAGTGGATTTCGTATTTCGATAACTGTAAAATTTTATCGCAAGGTAACTTTGTTAATGGAGAAGAAAGTGGTGTTTGGCGTTATTATTACCGCCTTGGAATTTTGAAAAGCGAAGGACAGTTCGACGAAGGCGCTCAAGTTGGCGTTTGGTCTTATTACTATGAAAACGCACAGTTAAAAGAAACTGGAGTTTGGAAAAACAATAAGAATGAGGGTGTTTGGAAATTCTATTACGAGGATGGAACATTATGGAAAACAGGGGATTGGAAAGCTGGAATTCAAGACGGTGTATGGACTTACTATAACACTCTTGGGAATTTAGAAGAAAGAGGTGAATGGAAAAGCGGTAAACAAGAGGGATTATGGGAATATTACTATCCGTCAGGTAAGATAAAAGATGCCGGAAGATGGCTAAAGGGGAAACAGGTCGGTGAATGGACGTATTATTATGAAAACGGACTATTAGAAAAAAGAGGAAGTTGGGAAAACGAATTTAACGTTGGTGAATGGAGCTATTATTTTGAAAATGGCAAGATTGACAAAATCGGGGATCGGGCTAAGGGACATTCAATTGGAGTTTGGACTTATTACCATCAAAACGGCAATAAAAAAGAAGAGGGAGAATATGATAAGGAGGGAAAAGAAACAGGAATTTGGAAAATTTATCATGAAAATGGAAGTCTGTCACGGGAAGGCGAATGGCTTGATGGCAAACAAAATGGACGTTGGAAATACTATAACGAGGAAGGTAAATTAGTTGAAGAAGGATTTTGGGATAATGGCATTCAGAATGGCGTTTGGCTTTATTATTACGACAGTGGGAAACTAAAAAACCAAGGGAATTGGAAAAAGGGTACCCAAACGGGTGAATGGATGTACTATTATTTAAATGGAAAATTAATGGAGCATGGTTTCTGGAAAGCCGGTGTGCAAGATGGTAAATGGCTTTATTATCATGAAAACGGAAAGAAACAACGCGAAGGGCAATTCAGAAATGGAGACGCTTACGGTGAATGGAAAAATTATAATTTAAGTGGAAAGTACACTACTTCTATCTATTATTAGAATTGAATGGCTGCAAAGAATAAAGATATTGATTTAGAAAAAGAAAGGGTTGAAATCCTCAATGCCTACGCAGGACTGTTGAGAGCGAGTAAATCAATGCGAGACAAAGAGGATACGCGTCTCATCAGAAAAGCATTTAACGTTGCTGTTGAAGCACATAGCGATATGCGCCGAAAATCTGGCGAACCTTATATTTTTCACCCAATTGCAGTAGCGCGTATTTGTGCTGAGGAAATGGGCCTTGGTACAACTTCTATCGTTTGTGCATTATTGCATGACACGGTTGAGGACACCTATATCACCTTGCAAGATATTGAGGATATTTTTGGATTAAAGGCCAGATCAATTATTAATGGCTTAACCAAAATCCCTGAAGTATTTGATGATAACATCTCGATACAAGCTGAGAATTTCAGAAAGCTTATCCTTACCATTTCGGATGATTTACGCGTAGCATTTATAAAAATTGCAGATCGTTTGCATAACATGCGAACCTTAGACTCTATGCGACCAGACAAGCAATTAAAAATTGCTTCGGAAACTGAATTTTTATACGCGCCCCTCGCCCACCGACTTGGATTTAACGCAATCAAGAATGAATTTGAGGACATTATATTCAAATACAAAGAACCGGTAATTTATCAGCAGCTTGAGAAAAAATTAGAAAAAACAGCAGCCGTTCGTAATCGTTTTATTCGCCAATTCACCAATCCAATTAAGGAGGCAATGGAAGCGCAAGATTATGAGTTTAGTATTAAAGCCCGAACAAAAAGTATCCCTTCTATATTCAAGAAAATCCACACTAAGAATGTAACTTTTGATGAAATTTATGACATTTTCGCTATTCGAATTATCATAGATACACCACTTGAATCTGAAAAAGCAGAGGCTTGGAAAATTTACAGTATTGTGACTGATTTTTACCAACCGAATCCTGATCGTTTGCGTGATTGGATTTCAATCCCTAAGGCCAACGGTTATGAGTCCTTACACACTACTGTAATGAGTCCAACAGGTAAATGGGTAGAAGTTCAAATTCGCTCAAAACGAATGGATGAAATTGCTGAAAAAGGATATGCGGCACACTGGAAATACAAAGATGACAACCCCACGGTTAGCACATTTGACCGCTGGGTTGGAGAAATACGTGATTTATTAGAAAATCCTGACACAGACGCCGAGGAATTTATTAACGAGTTTAAATTAAACTTGTTTAGTGATGAGATTTATATTTTCACTCCAAAAGGAGACTTGCGAGTACTGCCTACCAACTCTACCACACTAGATTTTGCTTTTGATATTCATACAGATATTGGTTTATCTTGTATTGGCGCCAAAGTCAATAGTAAATTAATGCCGCTAAGCCACGTGCTTAAAAGTGGTGATCAGGTAGAAATATTGCGCTCAAAAAAGCAAAAACCAAAAGAAGGTTGGCTAAAATTTGTCGCTACAGCCCGCGCTAAATCCAAAATTAAATCGGCTTTAAAGGAAGAACAAAAACTAATTTCGGCTGACGGAAAAGAAATATTGAGGAGAAAGTTCAATCAGTTAAAAGTAAACTTTTTAGGTGAAAACGTACATATTGTCGAAAAGCATTTGGGCATATCTGGTGGCGCAATGGAACTTTATTATCAAATAGCGAAAGGCAAACTAAACCTTTCTAAATTACGAGAAATAAAAATTGAAAACAAGAATTTCGTCACTCCTAAAATAATTCGTAAAGAACCGGATGGCGCCAACCTAGAAGAAATTATTTCTAGAATTAACACCAAGAAAGACACGATTGTCATTGGTGATGACTTTAAAGAAATTGAATATAAGTTAGCAAACTGCTGCAACCCCATACCGGGTGATCGTGTATTTGGATTTGTAACGGTGTCTGAAGGCATAAAAATTCACCGTACCAATTGTCCAAATGCAACGCAACTAATGTCGCAATACGCATACCGCGTTTTAAAGGCCAACTGGAAAAGCGACCGCATGAGCGAAAGACTTTGCGGTTTATTAATCACGGGGATTGATGATCTTGGAATTGTAAATAACATTACCAACATTATTTCTGCACAGCATGAAGTCAATATGAAATCCATTAGCTTTGAAAGCAATGACGGCATTTTTGAAGGGCGAATCATGCTCTACGTTTATGATACAGAGCATTTGGATCAGCTCATTTTAAAATTTGAGCAAATTGATGGTGTCAAAGCTGTTGACAGATTTTAAATCGTCATTAGTCAAAAAATGAATTAACAAATGGTATTTACTTCACTGCGAATTAGATATTCTCAAATTAACTCAACTAGAAAATGACACTCTAAACTTATTGAACTAAAATTAATCACTAATCAAGTCAAATTGCATTGATAATTGATAATTGCTCCTTGACAATTGTTCCTTGATAAATTGCCCATTGATAATTGATATTTCAGTTAAAATTAGTTAACTTTAAGCTCCCTAATATGCCTAAATGGAAAAAGAACAGTTACAAGAAAAGGTTAAAGATATTTTTTGCGATTTCTTAGAGCAAAAAGGTCATAGAAAAACCCCAGAACGGTTCGCTATTTTGGCGGAAATATACGCTCAAAAAGGTCATTTCGACATTGAATCACTTTATGTCAAAATGAAGAATAAAAATTATCGTGTAAGCCGTGCAACACTTTACAATACAATTGAGCTATTGCTAAGTTCTGACTTGGTGCGCAAACATCAATTTGGAAATAACATTGCCCAATTTGAAAAATCACACGGTTTTCAACAGCATGATCATATTATTTGCACGGACACTGGAGATGTCATTGAATTTTGTGATCCACGCATTGAAAAAATCAAAGCTACAGTTGAAGAATTATTTAATATAAAGGTACACCACCATTCATTATACTTTTACGGTGAACGGACAGATACTAAAAGTAAAAAGTAACTATGAGTTTAACTTTATCACAAGCAGCCCGCGAAAATTGCAGTGAAATTTTAGTTGAGGGCTCTGGTTTATCTGAAATTGATTTTGAAGAATTGCTCACTATTGTGGATTCTGAAATCGATAATTCACAAGCAAATTTGATTTTGAACCTAGAAAAGGTCAGAATCTTGAATAGTTTAGGAATAAATACCTTAATAAAAATTTTTACAAAATGTAGAAATAACGGGGGAGACATGTACATTGTTAATATCTCTGATAAAATTAATCAAGTACTTTTGCTTACTAAGTTAAATACAGTTCTTAATATTGCAAACTCAACTGCTGAGGCAGAAGAAAATTTTAATTTGATTTAAAAGAAATTTCAAAATCAAAGAGACTTCCGTTTCAATTTGGATCCGCCAAAAGAAACGGTGTTTTTTTTTTATTTCTTAATTAGCTAATAAAGAAAGACAAATGAATAAAGTGGATGTTTTATTGGGATTACAGTGGGGCGACGAAGGCAAAGGTAAAATTGTTGATGTTGTTACTCCAGACTACGATATAATCGCAAGATTTCAAGGAGGACCAAATGCAGGTCATACCCTAATTTTTGATGACCAAAAATATGTATTGCACACAATTCCATCTGGAATTTTCAGAGACAATACAACCAATATTATTGGAAACGGTGTAGTTATTGATCCCATCATTTTTAAGGATGAAATTGATAAACTAGAAGCGGTTGGTATTGATGTAACCTCTAGGTTATTGATTTCCAAAAAAGCCCATCTTATTGTTCCAACGCACAAGATTTTGGATAAATATTCTGAAGAGCAAAAAGGAAAGAATAAAATTGGTTCTACGTTAAAAGGTATTGGTCCAACATACATGGATAAAACGGGTAGAAACGGTTTGAGAATGGGAGATTCATTAGCTCCTAATTTCAGAGAAAAATATAATGCTTTGCAAGAAAAGCATAAAACTATTTTAGGTGAGTATGATTATGCTGATTTATTAGCTGAGTTAGAAACCAAGTGGTTTGAGGCAATGGAATTCATGTCTAAATTTACATTGATTGACAGCGAACATTATATTAACAACGCACTTAATAAAGGGCAAACAGTTTTAGCAGAAGGCGCACAAGGCACCATGTTAGACGTTGATTTTGGAACTTATCCATTTGTAACATCTTCTAACACAATTACTGCTGGAACTTGCACAGGGCTTGGTGTAGCTCCAAACAGAATTGGAGAAGTAATAGGGATATTTAAAGCCTATTGCACACGTGTTGGTAGCGGTCCATTCCCTTCTGAATTAGACAATGAAGTTGGCGAAAGAATTCGTGAAATTGGACATGAGTACGGTGCAACTACTGGACGTGACCGAAGATGTGGATGGATTGATATTCCAGCTTTGAAATATGCCATCATGATAAATGGTGCAACGCAACTTTCAATGATGAAAGCTGATGTACTAGATAGCTTTGACGAAATTCAAGTTTGTACCCATTATGACATTGACGGTGAAAAATTTGATTACTTCCCATACGATATCAACTCTTTAAACGTTGTTCCAGTATATGAAAGCGTAAAAGGTTGGAATCAAGATCTAACTGGAATGCGTGACATGAAAGATGCGCCACAAGCATTTTTAGACTATATCACATATTTGGAACGAGAATTGCAAACACCTATAACAATTGTGTCTGTAGGACCAGATAGAGAGCAAACGATTATTAGAAAATAACTTGTTTACAAAAACAAACATATTAATAACGGCGCTTTTAATAAGCGCCGTTTTTATTCCACATACTAATTGGAGCCAGGACGAAAATATTCGCCTAGTTTTCGCTGAGGATGTGGTTAATTCTGTGGTTCATAAAAATACAACCGTGGCCAAGGGACATGTTGAATTTAAGCATGGCAACACACGTTTGTTTTGCGACTCCGCCTTATACTTTCAAGACTTGAACATTGTAAACGCTTATGGAGATGTACAAATCAACCAAGGTGATACGGTTAATTTATTTTGTGATTCCTTAATTTTCAACGGCAATACCAACAAATCGAAGCTATTAAGCAATGTACGATTTCGCGATAGTGAGTATATCATGCTCACGGACTCCTTGCACTATGATGGAAACACTTCAATCGGTTCATATACCAACCACGCCAAGATTTCAAGCATCAATTCAGACTTAAAATTAACTTCAGTTAAAGGCTATTATCATTCTACCTCTAAAATCTTTTATTTTAAAGATAGCGTGCATATTGAGGACCCTAAATACGAGCTTTTTGCAGATACTTTAGAATTTAGAACCATTCCTGCTAGCGCACATTTTCATGGGCCAACAACTATTTTATTTGACTCGTCAACCGTAGAGTGTAATAAAGGTATTTATTTTTCAAAAGAAGAGCGCGTGCAATTGTGGAACGGCGCAACATTGATTGAACCTGGCCGCAGTTTCTACGCAGACAGTTTACTCTTTAATCAAAAAACGGGTTTTGGCGAAGGTTTTTGTAATGTTGTTATGTACGACACTACTGAACAAGTTAAATTTTTGTCAGATTATTTATTGAAGAAACCGAAAAATTCAGCGCTTATTTTAAAGGACAACGCACGCATTTTTCAATATTCAGAAACAGATACACTTTATTTAGCAGGAGACACAATCACCTACTACCAAGACACCATAACAAATGCAAAGCAATCCATTTTTGAAAACAATGTAGCTATAATTAATGGCGACAATTTCATTCGTTGCGATTCGGCTTATTTTAGTGAAACAGATTCTATTTTAAAACTACATAAGGATCCTATTATTTGGAATGGCGACATGCAAATTTTTGCTGATTCAATTTTGACAACATATTACGATAATGAGTTTCACAAAATGTATATGTACCATAATGCTTTGCTTATTTCAGCCCATGAAAATGACACCATCCATTATGATCAAATGAAAGGCAAGTTTATGACGGCCACATTAGATTCGAGTAAAATTAAACAGATTAGAATTGAACAAAATGCCCAAAGTTTATACTACGCCGAAGACACTAAAACTGACTCTGCAGGTGTTGAATTTAAAACACTAAAAGGCATGGATAGAAAGGATTGTAGTGAAATTGTATTTCGATTTTTAGATGGCGAGATTCAGCGTATCACATTCGTTGACAATCCTACGAGCACATTTTACCCTATGAACCAAATTCCACCAAAAGAACTTTATTTTAAAGGATTTTCATGGGAGATTCACAGAAAACCGGACAGTCCTTTTGAGGAATAATTTTATCTTTAGGTTTTAGAATAAACGACTAAGAAGTATTATGAAAGGGAAATTAATTGGCATTGGAGCAATCACATCAATTCTTGCATTGCTTATGGTGGCTACAGTTATTGCCATGGGCGGCGAATTTTTCTCGGCTGTTAATTTTCAAATCCTCATTGTTGTATTTACCATTTCAATAGTCATGTCGGGCACTTATTTACTCAATGCACACAGCTCGCAAACGAACGCAACAATTAAATTGGGAATCGGAGTCCTTGGCCTCGCATTAATCATTTTCTCAGCATTGGTTAGCTTCAATATCATTCCTATTCTTACGACCTACAATTGGTTAATCACTCTTGGAATTCTTTATGTGCTTTTGGTTCAGTTACAATTGCTACAGTGGGGCAATTCACCTTCAATTATTTCTAAAATTTGCGCCTTTATTGTGATTCTCACTAATTTGTTTTTAATCATATTTTTCATTGCAAAATGGCGTTACTCAGCTATTTCGAGTGTAATTGATATTGCGGTAGTGCTTAGTGTGGTCGCTTTCTTAATCGGTGTTATTGCCAATAAAAAGAAGGTTGTTGAGGCGGCTTGATTGAATCACCTCAAACAGATTCATCCTTTCATCCCATATTAAGTCTAAACCTCTCTTTCTAATCCCCAACCAATTTTACTATTTTACCGTAATCACAGTATGAAGAAGTTTATTGTAATCATTACTTGCTTTCTATTCACCCAAAACCTCGCAGCTCAAACCCCAGATTATTTTGGAAATAACCCAACTTGGTCTGACCAATATGATGACATAATTGGAGAAGTCCCCATTTATAATAAGCACACCTATCTTCTCGACGGCACAGAGACAATAGGCGCCTATACCTATCATATTATGCGTTATCGAAACTACACGTCTAACGACTATTGGGGGCCCTTTGTTTATCAAGCAGAATATGCTTCATTAAAAGTGAGACAAGAAGGTAGAAGCGTTTACTACTATGACACCGTAGCCGAATTTGATTCTCTATTGATTTCTTATGAACTTGAGGTTGGAGATGATTTAATTGGACAGCCAGGCTACTTTTTTCCATCAAGCGTCATTACTGATATAGATTCAATTTTGGTTGATGATACCTATAGGCGCGTTCTATATTTTGATGGGGGTGAACCAAATGCAAGATATATTGAAGGCATAGCTTATTTATGGGGAGAATTAGACCATAACTATGGCAGTTGCTTTGCACAGATGCATATTATAGATTATGAACCCTCATTTGGCACTTATGGCTTTAATTGTTATGGAGAAAATGGCAGTTCACTATATAAACCCTTACCGGATTTAAGTTGCAATTTCACGCTGGGTATAACTGAAAGTGAACCATCCAATCAATTACCACTTGTCTTCCCAAATCCAGCATCTACAGATCTTTTGATAAGATTCAATCAAACTGAAATAGACAAAATAGAAATCCTCAATTTATTAGGGCAGGTTATAAAATCTTACCCTACTAACAGTCAAAACATTCAAACACTAGATATTAAAGATATTCCTGAAGGAATGTATCTGATACAATTCAGTGAAAAAGGAATTATAAAAACGCAAGAGAAGTTGATTAAGCGTTAAAATTTCTCCCCCTAAACGAAGCTGCAAGCGGCATTCATTAACAAAACAGCATTAATAAGTACCTGACCTACACTGTTTGTGGTGCGTCCGAATAGCGTAATTTTACCTTTGGATAATAGTACGCTAATGAAATTTGAACGCCCATATACATTAAAAGAAATTGCAGACTTATTGAACGCGCCTTTTCAAGGTGACGCGAACCTGCAGGTTACTGGAATCAACGAGATTCATAAAATTGAGGCTAGAGAAATTGTCTTTGTTGATCATCCAAAATACTATAAAAAAGCATTAGAAAGTGCTGCAGATGTTATTTTGATTGATCAGGAAGTTCCTGTTCCTGATGGAAAAGGAATCATTATTTGTGAGGCACCGTTTGATGCATTTAATCAAATTACGCAACACTTTTCACCAGACATTCCTTGGTCAACTCCGAGAGGAGACAACTTTTCGGTGGGAGAAAACACAGACATATTTCCAAATGTATCCATAGGTCATAATGTAAGTATTGGAAGCAATACAATCATTCATTCTGGAGTTGTAATTGGCGACAATTCTGTCATTGGAGATCACGTTGTTATTGGTCCTAACACTGTAATTGGGCATTATGCCTTTTACTATAAGAAAAAGGCTGACGGCTATAATCGCATGCATACTTGCGGTAGAACAATATTAGAAGACCATGTTGAAATTGGAGCACTAAGCACTATTGACAGAGGCGTTACGGGCGACACTGTTATTGGAAAAGGAACAAAAATTGACAACCAAGTTCATGTTGGTCATGATACTGTTGTTGGGGAAAACTGCCTATTTGCCGCCAATGTTGGTATTGCAGGCTGTGTCATTATAAAAAACCATGTTACTCTTTGGGGCCAAGTTGGTGTAGTAAGTGATATTACAATAAACAACAATGTAACTGTATTAGGACAATCAGGAGTCGGGATGGATTTAGCGGAAGGAAAAACATATTTTGGATCACCATGTGGTGAAGCCAGATCGAAATTTAAGGAACTCGCAGCATTTAAAAGACTCCCGTCGATTATTGAAAATTTATGATCACAGTATTAGGAAATAGAGTTGATAAATTGGAGCATAAGTTGTTATCGAACGAATTTAAGCTCAATTCTTTGTTGGAAATCACAAAGTCTATCAATTTTAATGCGCCTGTTTCTGAACTATTAGACATTTACAGCTTTATATTGCGCGAACAATTAGGTATTCGCAAATTTGTCTTGTACAACCATCAGGTTGAATGGAAAATTATTACAAAACTGGGCGTAAAAGGAAAAATAAAAGACATTAATATCGAACGGGATATCCTAAAGTTTAGGGAAATTACCGTGATTGAATCTTCTTATAAAAAGTCAATCAATAATTTTGATGTCATCATCCCTGTATTTCATAAAGAAAAGCCACTGGCCTATTTATTTTTGGCAGGAATCCATGATCACAGTACAGAAAACAAAGAGCGCTTTAGCAACCTCAACTTTATTCAAACCTTAACCAATATTATTGTTGTTGCCATTGAAAACAAACGCTTGGCGAATGAAAGCATGAAGCAACAACGGATTAAACAAGAGCTGGAAGTTGCTTCAGAAATGCAACGCCTCCTTTTCCCTTCTGACTTGCCTTCAAACGCAACGATTGATATTTCGGCAAAGTATTTATCGCACCATAAAGTAAGTGGCGATTACTATGACTATATCCGCTTAAATGAGGATGAATTTATCGTTTGTATTGCAGATGTTTCGGGTAAAGGAATTTCAGCAGCCATGTTAATGGCTAATTTCCAAGCGACAGTCCGTACGCTTTATAACTTCCAACGGCTTGACTTGGAAGAGTTGGTCGTCATGTTGAATGAAAAAGTTTATACCAGCGCCAAAGGTGAAAAATTCATTACCTTTTTCATTGGAGAATACAATTCAAAAACGCGGAAATTAAAATATGTGAATGCGGGGCATAATTGGCCCATCTTGATTAGAGGAAGCGAATCGCAATTCTTAAATAAAGGTTGTATTGGTTTGGGCATGCTAGAAGAAATCCCTTTTTTAGAAAGTGGCGAAGTGGAAATAAAGAACAATACCACTCTTATTTTATATACTGACGGTGTTGTGGAATTAGAAAACACTACTGAAGAGCAATTTGAAACCGATCGGCTCACGAAAATTGTACAAAACTTCTATCCTTTATCCATGGAAGATTTAAACGAAATAGTTTTTAGCAAACTAGACGATTGGCGCGGCCCCTGCAACTATGTTGATGATACGGCGATCTTGAGTTGCCGAATTTTCTAGGCAAAGCCCCTTTTGCTTTTCGGAGGCTTAACTCTTTTACTTTTCGATTTGACGCATTCCATTTTGTTTGCAATTTTTATATTAAATTTATTCTGCAAAAATAAAATCCACTATAATGTTTAGATCACCACTGCTTACTTTCTTAATAATTGGCCTTTTTAGTATTTCCTTAAGCTCATGTAATACAGATGCATTATCATATCCCACAGGAGAGAAATACATTGGAGAATTAAAAGATGACGTACCAGACGGTACAGGGGAAATGCAATGGGTTACAGGAGATATCTATTCTGGAGATTTTAAAAATGGTGCGATAACAGGACAAGGCACAATGAAGTGGAATATCGGAAACACTTATACCGGAGCCTGGGAAAATTCACAACCGCATGGTTTTGGTACAATGACATGGCCCAACGGTGATATTTATAAAGGAGAATGGAATCATGAACAGCGTCATGGTCAAGGAGATATGACTTGGGGTGTTGGCGCGACATATTCAGGTAACTGGATGGCTGACATGCAACATGGTGAAGGGCTAATGACATGGGAAACCGGAGACAGTTATGATGGTCATTGGAAAGAAGATTTGCAACATGGAAACGGGTTGTTAACTTATTCAAATGGAGATGTTTATGATGGCGAATGGAAAGAAAGTTTGTACCATGGCAAAGGAGTCTTGACATGGGCGTCTGGAAATTGTTATGATGGTCAGTGGAAAAATAATAACCAGCATGGACAAGGAGTGTTGACCTATTCAACGGGAGATGTATATGATGGCCAATGGAAAGAAGATTTGCAACATGGCAAAGGAGTAATGATATGGTCAGCTGGAGATGAATATAATGGCCAATGGAAAATGGGGCAAATTTCGGGAAAAGGCACCATGACTTATGCGAATGGTCTCATAAATAAAGGAGAATGGTTGAATAGTATATTTCAACCATAAGGGCACGTAATAGCCCTAAGTAAAAAATCCGTCGTCCAAGCAAATGCGAATAGCAAATTGAATTACAATCACATTCAACTACTTAATATGTAGTCGTTTTTACATTTTTCACTTTTCTACTTTTCATTTTCATCCCCTATAAATCATCTGTAAAATGTTCTGTGCGCTTTGGTTTTGCAAACTTCTCATCATTATAAGCTTTTGAATTGCCTTTGGGAATTGAGAGCGAAGCCCAATTCTCATTCGCCGCCAATTTACCAACATAAACCAATTGCCCAATATGATATGCATAGTGTGCATATTGTCTGTTAATCGCTTC
Organism: Crocinitomix sp.; assembly: GCA_013138735.1. Lineage (GTDB taxonomy): Bacteria > Bacteroidota > Bacteroidia > Flavobacteriales_D > Crocinitomicaceae > Crocinitomix. The sequence goes on from WTCE01000009.1 coordinate 128,837, forward strand.
TGTAACCGTATGGCCCATATTTCGAATGTAGATCTCTTTTTCTAAATCAGAAGCCTGCAATGGATTGATCGCATTGAACAAACAACTCCATCCTGCCTCCCACTTGGCCTCTAATCCCGCTCTCGTTTTTAAAACATCCTCAAATTCTTGATCGCGATTCCGCCAGTCCTTCTCTCCATCTTCTGTTAAAAAGTTTGTCCACCGCGAAAGCATATTTCCTGCCAAGTGATTGACTATTATGCCAACACTATTGCTTTCTGGATTCGGTTGCCAAAATAATTGCTCGTCTGTTAATTGCGTGAAAGTTTTATCGCCCAACGCTTTATAATATTCAAACTGCTTTTTAATGGACTCTAAATAGCTCATCATCACTAATTTCTCCTTTTGCTTTTGATTCTGTTATTCTTACTATTTTATTTTGCACGGCTATTACTATGTTTTCAAACTTTTCGTCTCCAATTGCATTTTTAGAGATATAAAATATAGGGTCGATTGCGTTTTCCCAAGGAAAAATAAAAAGTACATCCTCTATTCTTTTTATACGGATGTTTTTAGTCCAATTATACTGATGTTCAGCAGTAAAATCTTTTCGTCCAAAATAATCCTCGTTGATGAAAATTTCATAATCACTATCCTCCTCGAACTCCTTATCAATTTTCTCAAAATAGGTCTTAATAAATTGACTTGACTTAATTGCATTGATAATGGTCCAAATAACTAATATTAAAAATGTCAATCCCACACCTAATGCAACATATGCCGACGGATCATCTTCCCGCCTAGAATACCCAAGCCCTCCCACTATAATCGCTATGATTAAAAATCCGACAACACTTCGTATGGAGCCGTCACGACTTGGTTTTAAAAGTCCTTTCCTAATTTTGGCCGCAACTACTAAATCAATCTTTCCTTTAAAATAAAAGTCTAGTAGAATGACTTCACTATTTGTTATTGGCTTAGATTTAAATTTATCGTCTAACACTTCTTTCATATTATGCAATCCTATTTTTTAAATTTTAGTTTTATGAAATCGAACAATTCTGACACTACTTCGAAGCGTTTTTCTTGAATTAACTGTGCTTGTCCATGCTCTAATACGATAATGTTGTCAAGTTCAGTTATTGAAAAGGTATTCTCCAACATATTAATCCCAGTCTCCTTGTACCCCCCCTTGTATGTTCCCGCAATTAAAATCTCACCTTGGTAATAAGTATAGTATCCTTTGGAAATCAATTTTTTTCGTATTTCATCTATTTTCATACTGTTTTATAAAACTCATTATAATTGATCAGTAGTGCTGTGCAGAATTTGTAATCCTGCACCCGTTTTATAACCTCGGAAAGCTTTGAGCCCTCTCTAAAACTCATTATCCTCCAACTCAAACTCCACCCTATTCTCCTCCCAAAAACTTTCTGCTTTTTTCAAAAAACCTTCTGGTGCCGAGTCAAATTCATCTCCAACTTCATACTCTCCACCATAGCCAATTGCCTCTGCTGTTCCTCTTAAAATGTATTTATCACCATTCTCGTATAGCAACACTTTTTGATCACTCGGACTCACGTCACTGGTGCAATTTAATCGATATCCAAAAGTGATTTCACCATAGTTATCGTTGTCAATATCACTCAATTCTATTTCATCTAAATGGTATAAGATTAAATCAAACTCACAGTCTTTTACGAAATCTGTTAAATCGCGCAATAAGCTGCTTTCAGCATTGCTCGAAACGATATAATGATAAACATGCAAATATTGATCTGTTGTTTCCCATCCTTCTGAATTTTCTGGATGTAACTGGGGCTCTTCCAAAGTTCGTATAAAATAATTTTCGCCGTTTTTATCTTCCCAATACCAACAATCGTTGAAATTTCCTGCATAATCTAAATCGGGCAAATCAACTGCTTTTACTTTTCTTAATCCAAGATCCATTGGGACTGAAGTATCTGCCGTTTCAGATTCATCTGGAGTGTCTAGCTGCTCGGTTAGATTTTCTGAAATAATTTCCGAATCTCCATTTTCTGAAGACTGACAGGCTAAAAAAAGGAATGGAATTAGGTATATCGTTTTGTACATGGCTTTCATTTTTATTAAAAATAATGAAAATTGAGAATGCTATCAACAGTTCTGTCGCCAAATTTTGAAATAAGCACAAAAAAAGGTCAGACATTTATCGTCTGACCTTATTTAGTATTGTTTAAGATTATTATAAACTCACCTTCATTTGTAGGTAATTTAAAAACTCTTTTCTTGTTTCATGATCTTTAAATCTCCCGCCAAACTCACTTGTTACTGTGCTGCTTTGAATATCTTTTATTCCACGAGAATTGACACAAAGGTGCTTTGCATCAATCACACAGGCAACATCATCAGTCCCTAAATACTTTTGTAAGTGCTTTACAACTTGGATAGTCAAGCGTTCTTGAACTTGCGGACGCCTTGCATAATAATCTACAATGCGATTCATTTTTGACAAACCAATAACTTTTCCATCTGAGAAATAAGCAACATGTGCTTTTCCTACAATTGGTAAGAAATGATGTTCACAGGTTGAATAGACAGTGATGTCTTTTTCAACCAACATTTCTGTATAGTTATATTTATTGTCAAATGTTGAAGCTCTGGGTGCCTTTACAGGATCTAATCCTCCAAAAATCTCTTTCACATACATTTTCGCCACTCTATGGGGCGTTCCTTTAAGGCTATCATCAGTCAAATCTAAGCCGAGCGTGTGCATGATTTTTTCAAAATGCACTTCAATTTCAGCTATTTTTTCTTCGTCGGACAGTTCAAAGGCGTCACTCCGCATTGGAGTGTCTACAGAGGTCATCATATGATCGTCCCCTACCTCGTCAATTATGTCTAAACCGTTTTTCATTATTTATTTTATATATACAAATTTACGTATTATTTTGTTCTACTACTGTACAGACGCAAAGATTGTGCCTTGCTTACGTTTCTAAATTATAACAATTGTCACTTCTATTTGTTCAAACATCTATTTTATTTTGATATGTGCTATCTTTAACTCTAGTTATCAATACTATAAATTCACAGCTATGATTGCCATTGCTAAAGTTTTCGGAACCTCACTCGATCAGGACAACTTTGAACTTACTGCTTCTGTATTAAGTGATGATTGTATTTATATAATTGGGACAGACACATTAACTGGTCCGCTAGCTATTTGTAATTCTTATGAAGAAAACATGCTAGCCGGTCGCAAAAAATTAGATGAACTCCAATGGGGCGAAAGCAAAATCACACGCATTAATGAGAATCAATTCCATGTTCATTTTACAGATTATTTAACCCATCAGAATAAGAAGTACACGCACCGTTGCCAGCAAAAGCTAAGTATTAATTCGCTAGGAAAAATAAGCGAGATTGAGCATATTCATGATCAAGAAGAACAGGATAGGTTAGATGCTTATTATAGAATAGTTGGTTTAAAAGAATAGAACTAAGTTGAATTAACCAGCCGCATACCAACCAACAGGTACGTTTTTTACAATAATTGATGGAATAGAAATTGGACTCATGCCACTTTCACTTCGGTCAAAAACCGCAAGACGTGAATATCTCATGTGAACTTTCTAAATCTTCAAAATAATCAGGCGTTTTGGGTTGATCTTTATCCTTATCACAACTAGCAAATAGTGCTATTACAATTAGAAAGCTGAATCCTATGGGATTTTTCATAATTCGTTTTTAATATGATGGTCACCGGGTAGATTAAGTTGCATGCAAATAAACTTTGTATAACAAGGTAATAGTTTTTAAAGCAAAAAGTATCACAATCCATCTGTGATCAAGTTTAATTTCAATATATTAACTGCAAAAAATAAGTTTAAATGAAAAATCTCTGGAAAAAAACAGATTTATGGTATCGTGAAAATTACCCAGAAATAATAGAGACGTTTAATGCGGGCGCAAGTGATACAGATTTTGAAGAATTGAAAAAAAACTTTGGTTTTGAACTTCCAAAGGGTTTTGTTGATAGCTATAAAGTCCACAATGGGCAGGATACTGGAGCCGTTTTTAATTCTGCAATCATAGATCCTGACAGCGAAGGATTAAGTTCTATTCAAAAAATTATAAGCACGATAAAACTCTACAAAAAAATGAACGAAGATGCTTTCCCTGTAGATCCGGCAAATGTAGCAAAGGGTATTAAACCCGTTTTTTGGAATGAAAAATGGCTCCCGATTATGGAGGATGGTGCGGGTAATTCTTATTTTCTAGATTTAGATCCGGCAGAGGGAGGTCGAATAGGTCAAGTTGTTTTAAGGTTCTATCAAAATCCGTCCTACGAACTGGTAGATACCTCTTTAAAAAGTTGGATTAAAGGTTTTGTAGATGGCAATCTAGATTAGGATAATGTTTGTCCTAAATGACTCAGATTAGTACCTGTTCGGTAAGTATTCCTAAGAAAAAACAACATCCTAAATTAAATCAATTAGGTTTGTATAAACAAGAATTTTCCTTAAGTGCAAAAAATTAAACAAAAACTTTATAATGCCTGTGCGGCCTATGTGTCGCAAAGAGTTGAAACGGCTAATAATGCTGTTGTTGATGCGCAGGCATCTGCCAATTCAGAAGAAAAGAGCACCGCAGGTGACAAGCATGACACGGCCCGCGCAATGATGCAACTAGCGGCAGAGCAAAATGCCAAACATTTAGCAGCAGCAAAAAAACTGAATCATGGAATGACCTTAATAGACCCTGAGTCATCAAATCCTAAAATTGGCCTAGGCAGTTTAGTAATTGCCTCTAACGGTAATTTTTACATTGCCATAAGTGTTGGGAAAATAGAATTGGATGGCACTTTATATTTTGCGATCTCCCCTTCTTCGCCAATGGGGCAAATATTAGGTGGACTAAAAAAAGGAGATGAAACGGAGTTTAATGGGATGAAAATTGCGATCAAAGAAGTATTTTAATGCGTTAAATACGCGGCATAAAAACCACATTTATAAATTAAAACAGCAAAGTCAAATCTTAAAATAGAGCATTACATTTTTATGAAAAAGTCAGATATTCTGTTAAAGGTTCTGATCGTTATGTTAGCGGCTCTTATGGTCTATGGCGTTTTTAAAAGCATTTCTGAAAAATACGACACCCTTGAACCTTTTGCAGTAGAGAATTATGAAATTACAGATGAAGGGCTTCTGAAAATTTATTTCAATAGAGAGCTTCAAAAAGATGAGGATATTGCCCTCTCCGTTTATATTGCTAACAATGAGAATAAGGGCGAAAGAGCTAGTATTCCAATAGACAACGATACGAAAGCGCAGATTTTTAATTACGACTCAAATAAAAAAGATACTGTAAATGTCGCGTTTAATCAGTTGATCAAAAACCATGTTGCAAAGGTTGATACAGTTTCTGCATCAGCTTTCAAGCTTGCGAATGGTAACAGCAATGAAACAACATTTATAGACGGAAAAATATGGTTCTTATGGCAGCACTTCCAAAATTATAAGTCATCAGATCAGCAACCGATAGAAGAAGTTAATCGCCATACTTTAGACATGGAAATGTGGTCGAGATCCTTATTACAATTTTCTAAAGGAACTTTTGACGACAAAGGACAAAAACAAGGGAAATGGAAGTGGTATTTTTCAAATGGCAGCGTTTTAGCCGAGGCAACTTTCAAAGATGATATCGTTTCGGATTCTCTAAGCATTTATAAATTCAACGAAAAAATGGACTAGGTTTGTTAACTTATTATGAAATTTTTAAAAATCTTTGTTGTACTAGTCTTCTATATAATATGTTCTTGTACATCTGAAACATGTTCATTACCAGAAGAATTTAAAACGCCTAGCAACAACATAGCTTTTTTTGCAGAACGTCAAGGAATGACAACCTATGACGTTGATTTGAGAAAGGACAAGCGATATATTTGCAAATATTCGGGATTTGGAGTTTCAACAGACACTTATACTTTTGGGATTTATGAATCGCACTCAGACACCCTATTTTTAGATGAATTCTGCGATTTTGATAACCTGCTCTGCTTTTCTTATTTCATAGAGACCACTAACGTATCTGGCAGATATTCTTGGGCAATACCTCAATGCGATAATTCATGTGCGGGAGTCAATCATGAAGAAATGTGGTTCGAATGGTATTAGTCGTTCTATAATTCAAAAACCCTAATAAACTATTCGTTTTTCTTTCTACTTTTCTTGATGAAATCGCGAATATCCTGTTCCATCTCAGGAGTTAAAACTTGCTTATCTAAAATAAGTTTCACTCCAGCTGAATGTATAATATGTCCCATAGTTTTATCCCTAAACATATTGACTTATCAAAATTAAGGCCACTTTTTATCAATCGCTATTTGCTTTGGATTTAATACTCTTTCCGCCCCAAAAGAGACTGACTTTACTGAATGATTTCCAGACAATTGATTGAATTAAATTCGTCAGAAAAAAAACAAGTTAAATTTAATCGATTCGCTTGCTCCCTAACAAACTCCTTCAACTCTTGATCCATCAACGCTGAAAAACAGAATTTAATGGGGTGACGATTGTTGTTAAGGAGGTACATTTATTTGCTTACAATTCCTGCAACTTGATAAGCTAATCCTTCTAAAAATAAATCTCCAAATCAAATGGGTTTTCCCTAAAAAAAAATACTTTTGTAAATATATGGAGTTACCTAAAAATCACCTATCGAAAGCAATGAAAGTCTTACTGCTTTTCATTATCTTCCTTTCAATTGGTCAAACCAGTTTTTCGCAGAATCACCCTGACATTAGAACTAGAGATGTTATTTACATGAAAGACGGGCGCGTTCTTAAGGGCGAAATCATTGATTTCCAAGAGTCAAATGGTGCCATTAACTTTGTTGATGATAAGGGGACGAAATACTCCATTGCGAAAGAGGAATATGAATATTTTATTGAGGATCAAAGAATAAACGTTAGATATTCGGACAGTCTAGTGCTTAACTCAAGAAAAATTGATGACTTTGAATTTTCCTTTGGTTTGTCAACCATAGTTTTTGAAATGAAAGGAGTATCAGATGAAGAATATGGGAATAATAAAATAAGCTCTCCTTGGTATATCCCCTATAATATTCGATTGGCTGGAGGGCGATACTTCGGCAGACAGCATTATTTGGGCTTAAGGGTAGACTATGCACTTGCCGGATTAGATAATTATTTGTCTCCAGCGCTCAAGTATAAATTTCAATTTGATGGTTATCGTGGTAATATTGGCTGGTACATAACTATTGAAGGCAAATATGAGCGGGTAGTTAATGATTTCCAGAGTATAGACAAATTCACAAAACAAGATGGAAAAATTGAGTATGACTGGAAATTTCGACAACAAGCTTTTCACAACTTAGGCTTTGTCTTGGGGCCTGGCATGGCATTTATCCTTGGAAATGAAAGATCTGCTTCAATAGAACTTTCATTTTTCAAAAACTATGTATTAAGCAATTCCTTTATTAATAATAGTCCTAATGGAATTTTAGTTAACCGTTGGAATGTTATCGGGCTTGGTTTGGCGGTTTCTTATAACATCTAATAAGAGGAACTTAAAGACCGGAGTCGGTTATAAGGATAATTTATTCGCTTGCTCTCTAACAAATCCTTTCAACTCCTGATCCATCATTGGGATTTTACCTAAGCACTTTAATCCTGTGCTTGATAGAATAATGGCTTCCGTCTCTGGATTGGCATCTCCATTAAAAATAATTCCCTTGATTGGAATATTGCGTTGTTTCAATAATTCAATGCTCAACAAAGTATGATTGATACTGCCCAAATAATTTTTCGAAATCAAAATCACTTCATCCGCCACTTTTGGAATCAAATCCACCAACATATCACCCGTATGATTGAGTGGAACCATTAAACCGCCTGCTCCTTCAATCACCAAATCATTAGCAGTTTCAGGAACTACAAAATCTTCTGGTTTTAGTATTATTCCATCAATTTTTGCCGCCGCATGAGGAGACATGGGTTCGCTTAATAAATATTGTTCAGGGTGGATTTTACTTGTGGTATTAGAAATGGCGTTTCTAACAAAGTCAGAATCCAATTGATCTAACTCACCTGCTTGAACAGGTTTCCAATAATCTGCTTTTAAAGCCTCCACAATAATTGCCGAGCAAAACGTTTTTCCAATTTCTGTTCCTATGCCAGTTACAAATATTCGTTTCATATCATTGCGTCAATTAATGCGGCTATTTCTTTTTGTGTATTATAACTGTGTAAGCAAATGCGAATCCGTTCTTGTCCTTTTGGCACGGTTGGAGAAAGAATTGCTTTTACTAAAAACCCTTTTTCGAGCAAATGTTCGGCCTTTGCTTTAACTGCGGCATTGGTTGGAATGATAACACCTTGAATAGGTGAAGTACTATCTAATAGCGTCACTTTCTTCTCCTCAGCTACCTGTCTAAAATAGAGGATATTTTCTTTCAGTTTTAATCGCTCCTTTTCGGCGGAAGAAACGGCATTCATTGCAAATCGAATTCTTGCAATACTACTCGGTGGCAAAGCCGTGGTATAAATAAACGGTCGAGAAAAATTGATCAAGTAATCTTTTAGCTCTTCACTTCCTAAAACTAGTGCCCCGTGGCTTCCAAATGCTTTTCCAAATGTGATAATTTTAGCAAAGACAATTGCACCAAACAAGTCATCATCATCACTGCAATCAACTAATCCTTCACCTTTGCCTCCATATACTCCTCCAGAATGTGCTTCGTCTACGATTAAATAAGCGCCATAATCTTCGCACAGCATACTTATCAACGCTAAATGGGCTTCATCTCCATCCATTGAATAAACGCCCTCTACAATAACATAAACCTCTCCCTTTGCTATTTTCAAACGCTCCTCTAAATGTTTAGCGTCATTGTGTCTGAATTTAAAGGCATCTGCTTTGCTCAATTGAATTCCATCACGAATGGATGCATGGCACAATTCATCATAGATTATTGTATCCCCTCTTTGTGGCAAACAAGAAAGCAATCCTGTATTGGCTGCATAGCCTGAATTAAAAAGTGTTGCGCTTGGATAGTTAAAAAAATCCGCAGCTTCTCTTTCAACTTGTTCCGCTAATGTCGAATTACCCGAAATTAAGCGCGAACCTGTTGAACCATCCAAACCTTCATCAGGTCCTTTTAGCTTTGCAATTCCTAAATAATCATTCGAATAAAAATCGATCCCATTTGAGGCAATAAATAATGAGCGAAAAGAATCTGATTCCTTTCGCTCATTTAGTTTTTTTAATATGGATTTTGGTATTTTCAATCAACAACTTTATTCAACACGAACTTTTCTTGGCTCAAAATCTGCCGTCTTTGGTTTTGCGTTCGCAATCCTAGCTTCTTTTTCAGCTCTTACCTTTTTAGATTTCTCCACTTTATCATCCACCTTTGTTTCTGGTTGCTCTCCATCTTGGAAAGGTGACTTTGCCGTTAAACCTAGAATCTTAAACAAATTTGAATCTTCGTTAAACTCAGGATTCGGTGTTGTCAATAATTTATCTCCTGCAAAGATTGATGAGGCACCTGCCATAAAACAAAGAGCTTGTCCTTCTTGCGTCATTTCTGTTCTACCAGCCGACAAACGAATGATAGACTGTGGAAACATGATGCGTGAAGTAGCTACCATCCGTACCATATCCCAAACTGGAACAGGTTCTTGTTCTTCTAAAGGCGTTCCATCTACTGCTACTAATGCATTAATTGGAATTGACTCTGGCGGTTGTTCCATGTGCACATAAGTCATTAACATGCCAATGCGATCCTCTGCAGTTTCTCCCATTCCAATAATTCCACCAGAACAAACAGAGATTCCTGCGTTTCTTGCGTTGGCTATTGTATCAATCCGCTCTTGATATTGGCGTGTTGAAATAATATCTTTATAAAACTCTTGAGACGAATCAAGGTTATGATTATAAGCGTATAATCCTGCGTTCTTCAAACGTTCGGCTTGCTTTTCATCCAGCATGCCCAATGTTGCACACACTTCCATTCCCATGCCGTTAATTTCCTGCACCATTTCAACAACATTGTCAAAATCACGGTTATCACGCACATTTCTCCACGCCGCGCCCATACATACTCTAGACGAACCGTTTATTTTGGCGTTTTTTGCCAAATCAACAACCTCTTTCACGGGCATTAAAGCCTGTACTTCCAAATCTGTATGATATTTCATTGATTGTGGGCAATAGCTACAATCTTCTGGGCATCCACCAGTTTTAATAGAAATTAATGTACTCATTTGAACCTCTAAAGGATTATGAAACTCACGGTGTGTTGTTGCCGCTTGATACATCAATTCCATTAAAGGACTATTGTACAGTTCCAAGGCTGCTTCTTTCGTATTATACTTTGGATTTATTTTCATGTGTGTTCAATTCTTTGTTAAGATCAATTTAGTACAACATTAACGCCGTTCAGATATTCTTCCGTCACTTGAAGTTCTCCTAAATCATTGTAAAAATTAAAAATTCCGTTTTTCTTTCCGTCTACAAATGTTTCTTCTATTCTTTTTGTGCCATCAGTATAATACCCGGTAAAAAGCCCTTCCTTAATTCCATTGACATAATTTCCTTCATAGTCTATAGCTCCATTTCTATGGTATGTGGTTGACTTTCCATTCAACAACCCATTTTCCCATATAGAAATGTCTTGTAAATTTCCATTATAATACCAATAAGTCCATTCACCATGACGTTCGCCATTCTTGTATTCACTCTTTACATTTTGTTCTCCGTTATCAAACCAACTTAAAAATGGACCATCAAAAACACTGTCTTTAAAATGAGCAATTTGCATCAACTCTCCATTCGGATAAAACCATTCCCACTTTTTGGTTTTTAAGTTATTGCTATACTCCCCTGTCGATTCTTTGTTTCCATTTTCATCATACCAAGTCCATTTACCATTGTATGAATCGTTTGTGAAAGGGCCTTCTGCTTTAATATTACCGTTTTCATGATAGGTTTTGAATTCACCATTCAATTCACCAGCTGTCCAAACACTTTCTTCTTCTAATATTCCATCCGAATACCAAAATTTCCAAATCCCATCTTCTAAATCATTCACAAAACTCCCTGCGGAAACTTTGCTATCACCGTCCTGGTAAAATGTCCAGGTTCCTATCCTTTGGTCACCGCTCTTTTCTCCAATCCCATAACCACCACCAATTGTTTCATGTCGGTTTGCATCACCACAAGAAAGTAATAACCCTAAAAAGAATATATATGTTAATTGTTTCAATTTCACAATGAATAATCTACTCCTAAAACTAATAAAAAAACCTGTTAATTCAGTTTCTCCCAAATCAAATCTTTCAGTTCCATTAAGCCCATTTGTGCAACGGATGAAATAAATACATAAGGTAAATTTGGTAAATCTTTTTTTATTTCTTCCTTCAATTCCTCATCCAACATATCTGACTTGGAAATAGCCAAAAGTCTAGGCTTATCTCCTAATTCAGGATTGTATTGAATAAGCTCATTGACTAAAATATTGTATTCTTTATGGATGTCATCTGAATCTGCAGGAACCATAAATAATAGCAATGAGTTGCGCTCAATATGACGTAAAAATCGTAAGCCTAAACCTTTTCCTTCATGCGCTCCTTCAATAATCCCAGGAATATCAGCCATTACAAATGATCGGTGATCACGATAGGCCACAATTCCTAAATTAGGTGTCAAAGTTGTAAATGGATAGTTAGCAATTTCAGGTTTCGCTGCAGAAACCACGGATAATAAGGTAGATTTTCCTGCATTAGGAAACCCAACTAGTCCTACATCTGCCAATACTTTTAACTCCATTACAAACCAAGCTTCTTGTTCAGGAATTCCTGGTTGTGCATAACTAGGCGCTTGATTGGTTGATGATTTGAAGTGAACATTTCCACGACCACCTTTTCCACCTGGCAATAAAATGAGTTCTTCTTGATCCTCCTTTATTTCGGCAATAAATTCTCCTGTTTCCGAATTTTTGATAATTGTACCTAAAGGCACTTCCAAATAAACGTCTGCTCCTTCACTACCGAATTGCTGATTTTTACCACCAGATTCGCCATGTTCCGCCTTGATGTGTTTTTTGTATTTCAAATGCAATAATGTCCACAATTGGGAATTACCTTTTAAAATGACATGTCCACCACGACCACCGTCACCGCCAGCTGGACCACCTTGCGCCACGTATTTTTCACGGCGCATATAGCGTGAACCTGCTCCTCCTTTACCAGAACGGCAGTGTACTTTTACGTAATCAATGAAATTGGACATAATTACTTTAGAATTTTGAAAGACGGTGTTATTTTACAGCGTCAATTGCTATAAATAAACGATCTGTAATCTCTTGGAGAGTTCCAAAGCCGTCTATTTTAATGAATTTATCTTGTGCAGCGTAAAAACCTTTCACAGGTGCTGTTTCCGCTCTATACACATCAATTCTTTTTTGAATAACCTCTGGGTCAGCATCATCTGCACGACCACTTGTTTCAGCTCGCTTTAAAAGTCTACTTTTCAACTCTTCCTCTTTAACATCTAAGCCTAGCATCATTGTAATACCAGAATTTCGTTCCGCTAAAATATCATCCAAAGCGGCTGCTTGTGGCTCAGTTCTTGGAAATCCATCAAAGATAAAGCCCTTAGCTTCTGGATGTTTGTCTACTTCTGAAATCAACAATTTTATGGTCACTTCATCAGGCACCAATTGCCCTTTGTCCATGTAGCTTTTTGCTAAAACACCTAATTCTGTTTCTTCTTTAATGTTCGAACGAAAAACGTCTCCAGTTGATAAATGAAAGAGTTCGTATTTTTCTACCAATCTTTCTGCTTGTGTTCCTTTCCCTGCACCGGGAGGTCCAAATAATACTATATTTAACATACTCTCTTTTTCTTCTTGAATTTGATAAATCTCTCCGTAATTTCTACCCAACTGATCATAGTCAAGGCCAAAACCAATTACAAATTTATTGGGAATATTTTTACCAACGTAATCAACAGGGAATTTTTTATTAAAAATTGCTGGCTTTAAAAGTAGTGTAGCTATCCTAACGCTACGCGCACTCATTGATTCGAGTATGTTCAAAACTTTTTCCATTGTCTGCCCTGTATCGACAATATCTTCCAAAATAATGATGTCTCTGCCTGAAATATCGGTTTTAAAGCCAATCAATTCATTAATTTCTCCCGAACTTTCTGTGCCTTGATAGGATGTGAATTTTACAAAACTTAATTCGCACGGCAAGTTAATTTTTTTCGCCAAGTCAGATGCGAACATGAATGAGCCATTTAGAATGACAACAAATAATGGCGATTTACCACTATAATCTTGATTAATTCGATCCGCAATATCAGAAATTATTGTATCAATTTCTTGGGCCGAAATATAGGGGACAAATGATTTATTGTGAACGTTAATCAAATCGGTGCGTTTTTATACAAAAGTATCAATTAACTCGGTTTTGTAACCGTCTTCTGACGGAAATTGTGAATCGTCTTCAAAGTCCTGTAATAATGGCAGTTTAACACGGCTAAACATGCCATAATTTCCGCTTTTTAGTACTAAATTTGATTTGGTTCTTAATTTGAGGATAATCAATCAGAAACGAATAGGATTTAAAAATGAACATAGATAAATTAACTACAAAAACACAAGAGGTCATGCAAAAAGGGCAAGAAATTGCCAAAAGTATGGGGCATCAAGTGCTAGAACCTGGACATTTGCTAATGGGCATGTTTCAGGTTGACAATCATGTGCTTCCATTTTTAATAGGAGACTTGAATAAAGACGTTGATCTCATGAAGAAAACCGTGACAAATATTGTTACGGCTTATCCAAAGGTTGATGGCGAGCAAATATATATGTCAAACGACACGAATAAATTATTTTCGACGGCGTTTGATGAAATGAAAACATTCAATGACGAATTTCTATCAATGGAAATTTTGTTTTATAGTTTATTGAATGGTAAAGATTCAATTGCAAATTATTTAAAGGATCTTGGAATCACAAAAAAAGAACTTAAAAAGTCAATTATGGAATTAAGAAACGGACAAAGTGTCGATTCTCAAGGGAAAGAAGACACCTATAAAGCATTAGACAAATATGGTCATAACTTGAATGATATGGCCCTTTCTGGAAAACTCGATCCCGTTATTGGAAGAGATGAGGAAATTAGAAGAGTGCTTCAAATTTTAACAAGAAGAAGAAAGAATAATCCAATTTTGATTGGTGAAGCTGGGGTAGGAAAAACAGCAATTGCTGAGGGAATAGCGCATAGAATTGTGAATGGTGACGTTCCTGACAACTTAAAATCACGGAAGGTTTATTCGCTAGATATGGCCGCACTAGTTGCGGGTGCAAAGTATAAAGGAGAGTTTGAAGAACGCCTGAAAGCTGTTATTAAAGAAGTGACGGATTCAGACGGAGAAGTCATTCTATTCATTGATGAGATTCATACACTAGTTGGTGCTGGTGGTGGACAAGGCGCAATGGATGCTGCCAATATATTAAAACCTGCACTCGCTAGAGGCGAATTACGGGCAGTTGGAGCAACCACGCTAGATGAATACCAGAAACACTTCGAAAAGGACAAGGCATTGGTCAGACGTTTCCAGCCGGTACTCATAGATGAACCATCTACTGAAGATGCAATTTCAATCTTAAGAGGAATCAAAGAGAAATATGAAACGCACCATAAAGTACTAATTAAAGATGAGGCGATTCTTGCTGCGGTAGAATTATCTCAACGTTATATCACAGATAGACATTTGCCAGATAAAGCCATTGATTTGATTGATGAGGCTTGTTCACGTTTGCGAATGGAGATTAATAGCAAACCTGAAGAGTTAGATGAAATTGAACGCAAAATCATGCAATTAGAAATTGAGCGTGAAGCGATCAAACGTGAAAAAGATGAGCGTAAACTTAGTTCACTTAAAGAAGAGTTAGCTGAGTTAAACGATAAGCGTACTGATTTCTTAGCAAAATGGCAAGCCGAAAAAAATGTAATTGATGCAATTCAAAGCGGCAATGAAGAAATTGAACATCTGAAATTTGAAGCCGATCAGGCGGAGCGAGAAGGAAATTATGAAAAAGTAGCAGAAATTCGTTACGGAAAGATTAAAACCCTAGAAGCAGAATCACTCACTTTGAAAGATGAATTAATCGCAATACAGCAAAATTCTAAAATGATTAAGGAAGAAGTAGATGCTGAGGAAATTGCTGATGTAGTTTCTCGCTGGACCGGTATTCCGATCTCAAAAATGATTGAGAGCGAACGCGAAAAATTATTGCGAATGGAGGATGAATTGAGCAAAAGGGTTGTGGGACAAAAAGATGCCATCACCGCCATTTCAGATGCCGTGCGCAGAAGTAAGGCAGGTTTGCAGGATGAGAAACGGCCAATCGGATCGTTCCTGTTTTTAGGAACGACAGGAGTCGGTAAAACGGAATTAGCGAAGGTCTTAGCTGGTTATTTATTTAATGACGAACAGGCCATCACTAGAATTGATATGAGCGAGTATCAAGAAAAGCATTCGGTGAGTAGATTGGTGGGAGCGCCTCCAGGCTATGTAGGGTATGAAGAAGGTGGTCAGTTAACCGAGGCGGTGCGACGTAGACCTTATTCTATCATACTGATGGATGAGATTGAAAAAGCACATCCTGATGTATTCAATGTTCTTTTACAGGTCTTAGATGACGGACGACTCACAGACAATAAAGGTAGAGTGGTTAATTTCAAAAATACCATCATCATAATGACCTCTAACCTAGGAGCACATATTATTCAGGATAGATTTGAGCATTTAACAGACAAAAACAAGAATGAAATTGTGGAGAAAACGAAGGTTGAAATCTTTGAATTATTACGCAAAACAATTCGACCAGAGTTTTTAAATCGAATTGACGAGACGATAATGTTCCAGCCTTTAACACGTGCAGATATACTGGCAATTGTAAAAATTCAATTCGGCTTATTACAAGACCGAATTAAAGGTTCTAAAATTGATATTGAAGCTTCAGAAGAAGCCTTAGAATGGATGGCATTGGAAGGATATGATCCTCAATTTGGAGCTAGACCAGTCAAAAGGGTAATGCAAAAAACGGTAATGAATGAATTATCGAAAGCGTTATTATCAGGCGACATTGGTCCAGACAGTAAAGTGATGATTGATTTGAAAGAAGGGAAGTTACATTTCCAAAATCTCGATCCAGTCGAATCCGAATAAAAAATTGCAAACAAAAAAAATCCCCTGATCCGCCTAAGGCGGACAGGGGATTTTATATAATAAGAAATAACTCTATTTTTTCTTTCTAGAAATTGTTTGAACGATACTAGTCAACTCAATTTGTTGCGTTTTAGCTTCTTTATACTTAGTATAATCTGCTTTTCTGTAAGCGTCACAGCTTCCTCCGCCACCTCCACAACTTAACATCCCTAATGCAAACACTCCTACAACTCCTGCGATTACTGCTTTTTTCATAATAATAATTTTTTACGGTTTTTGATTTCTTTGTATTACTCTTAATTGTAACGAAAATATATAAAATAAATTGTATGTCAAAACATATACTTCTCTTTAATTAACGGATTCATTTTGAAAAGGTTGCCTTTATTATTCGAAAAGCCTATTATAACTACTGTGCAGACTTAATCACACATTGTTGATAAGTCTATAAAAAAGATAGATAATTAGCCTCTAGGAATATTTTTGCATGATTTTATCAAGCAATACTTGGCTTAATTTTCGATAAGACTCCACAGTCCACCCTCCAACATGTGGAGATAAAATTATCTTTTTAGAATTTAGAATTTGTTTGAATGCTCTCGGCATTTGTTCATCTTTCTCGAACATTTGCTCGAAAGATGACTTTTCATACTCTAACACATCCAAACATGCGCCTAATACTTTTTCCGAATCAATTCCGTCCATCAAGTCCGCCGTATTTACTATTGTGCCTCTCGCTAAATTGATCAAATAAAACGGATTATCCATTTGACTAATAAATCGCTTACCAATCATGCCTTTAGTAACTGGAGTTTGCGGAACGTGTAAACTGACAACGTTCGCTTCCTCCTGAATCTCAGACAGGGTTACTTCTTCAACAAATTCGTTACCAAACCCTGTTTTGTACTTATCATAGGCCAAAACTCTTACATCAAACCCTCGTAATTTCTTTGCGAATGCCGAACCATTATTGCCATAACCGATTATGCCAACAATTTTACCATCCAATTCAACTCCCCTATTCCCTTCTCTATCCCAAACACCATCACGAACTTCTGAATCTCCTTTTGCCAAATGATTAAATAAACTCAAAATCATACCTAATGCATGTTCGGCTACGGCATTTCGATTTCCTTCAGGTGCATTAAACAACGTGATATTTCGTCCAGCACAGTAAGAAATATCAATATTTTCCATTCCAGCACCAGAACGTGCAATAAACTCAAGTTTGTTGGCATTAACCAAAAACTCTTCGTTCATAGGATATCGGCTTCGAATCACAATGCCGTTATAATCACCAAGTTTTAGTATAATTTCTTCTCTCGAAATTTTAGTCAAGTCGTCACAAATCCAATTCATGGATTCTAATCCCTCCTTTAAAACGGGGTGAACTTTATCGATAAACGCAATTTTTTTCATGTAAAGTTGGCTGTTAGACATTATTAAGCACTAACGGATTGCGCTAATTAAGTTACTAAAAATAAACGAGATAGGCGACTAAAAAATAAATTGACAAGCCTATTATATCATTTGCTGTTGTTATAAACGGTCCAGTTGCAAGTGCAGGATCAATCTTTAATCGATCCAATACCAATGGAATTAATGTTCCTAAAACTGCCGAAAATAAAACAACTACAAAAAGGGAACAAGCTAAAGTTATGGCCAATTTATCATCCCCTCCAAAAAAGAAACTAAAACCAAGTATCACCAGTGCGCAGATCATTCCTACAATCATTCCAACCAAAGATTCCTTACCGACACGCTGCAGAATTCCTTTCATTTGAAAATCATTACTCGCCAAACCTTGCACAACAATTGCCGAAGATTGAACACCTATATTACCAGCAGTAGAGGCTATTAGTGGAATAAAAAAGGCCAAACTTGGAATAATCGATAATGTTGATTCGTATCCCTTAATAATTTGTGAACTCATCACACCACCGGCTAATCCAATTAAAATCCATGGTAAGCGTGAACGGGTATTCTTTAAAATACTTGAACTTGATTCTACGTTCTCCGAGATACCAGATGCCATTTGAAAATCACGCTCCGCCTCTTCTCTAATGACATCTACAACATCATCAATCGTAATTCTACCAACCAATTTTTGCTGCATATCAACCACCGGAACGGAAACCAAATCATACTTTTCCATGATTTCTGCAACCGTCTCTTTCGATTCATTAGTCTTAACATAGTGGATGTTCTCACTACTATATATTTCCTCAATCAACGCATTAGGTTCAGCAAACAACAAACGCCGTAATGATAAAATTCCTAGTAAGCGATCTTCGTCGTCAATCACATAGATTGAAAATACTTTCTCAACTTCTTCGGCTTGTTTACGCATTTCAATTACGCAACGCTTTACATTCCATTTCTCCCGTGCAACAATATACTCTGTTTGCATTAGCCCCCCGGCCGAATCCTCATCATAACGCAGTAGGTCAATAACTTCAGAGGCATGTTCTTGATCCTCCATTTGGGAGATCACCTGCTCTTTATCAGAATCCTCTAACTCCCCCAATAAATCGGCAGCGTCATCTGTATCTAACTGATCAACTTGTTCTGCAATTTCTTGTGATGAGAAAAGCTTCAAAAAACTTTGACGAAAATCGTCGTCTAGCTCCATTAAAGCGTCCGCAGCTTTTTCCTCATTCAATAATTCATAAACGAACTTTGCTTCAGACTCATCTAAATTTTCTAGAATATCTGCAATATCTGCGGGATGCAATTGATCAATAAAATCTTGAATTGACACAGATTCCTTAAGTTCAACTTGAACTTTAAGTTCCTCCAGATATTGTTTCGTCAATTCAAATTTCATTGCCGTAAATTTTACACAAAGATAACTACTTTTTCAGAACTTCTAAACCAACCTAAAAAGGTTAGTTCTTCCTTATTTGAACCTTTAATGTTTCGTCCTTAAAGTGTCGCCCTTATTAAAGAGTGCTTGGGCAAACAAAGACAGTCATTGCCATTTTGGTTGTGCTTTTAATATTTTCAAAACCACCCAAAACATCAACAAAATTATGATACCCTCTTGATTTCAAAATCGATTCAAAAATTACAGAGCGATAACCACCTGCACAATGGATATAATAGGTTTTATTAGTGTCAATTTTATCCATGTTAGTATTAATCGTATCTAAAGGTTCGTTCAACGCATCCAATATATGCTCGGCGCTAAACTCACTTTCTTTACGAACATCCATGATAGTTATCGTTTCATCCTGCGATTTCTTTTCAAAATCAACCGCAGAAATTGTATCAATTGTATCAATTGAATTTCCAGCAGATATCCATGTCTTAACGCCACCTTTTAAAACACCGTTAGAATTATCATATCCAATTCGTGACAACCTTGTTACAGCTTCTTCCTCTCTACCTTCAGGCGTAATTAGAACAATCTCTTGTTTAATATCCAGAACTAAAGCACCCACCCAAGGAGCAAATGCACCGTCCAATCCTATGAATATGGAACCTGGAATATGTCCTTTAACAAAATCTGATTCATTGCGAACATCAAGAACTAATGCACCATTTTCCGCTCTGTCAGTAAATTCTGCTAGGCTTAAATAACGTGCTCCGCTTTCTATGATCGAATCAATGGTGTCATTTATACCTTTGTTCATCATTACATTTTTCGGGAAATATTGCGGCGGTGAAGATAATCCTGTCAACACTTCTTTAACAAACTCTTCCTTAGTCATATCAGAACGCAGCGCATAATTATTCACCTTTTGATTGCCTAGCGTATCAAAAGTTTCCTTACTCATCTTCTTTCCACAAGCCGAACCTGCTCCATGCCCAGGATAAACAGTAATATCGTCAGACAAAGTCATTATCTTTTCTCGTAAAGAATCAAATAATAAACTAGCTAAATCCTTTTCGTCCAACTTACCTTGTTTAACAGCTAAATCTGGTCGACCAACATCACCGATAAACAACGTGTCACCAGTAAAAATACACTGATCCTTTCCTGCTTCATCCTTCAACAAAATGGTGCTCGATTCTAACGTGTGCCCCGGCGTGTGAAGCCAAGTCAAACTAACCTTACCTATCTTAAATACTTCACCATCTGTTGCTTCATGAAAATTATAGTCAGCTTTCGCACTAGGTCCAAACACAATTGTTGCCCCAGTTTCATTTGCCAAATCCACTTGTCCCGACACAAAATCGGCATGAAAATGCGTTAAAAAAATATATTTAATTTGAACATTGTCATTCTTTGCTCGCTCTAAATATGGAGCAGTCTCTCTTAATGGATCAATAATAACAGCTTCACCGTCAGAGTGGATATAATAAGCTGCTTCAGCTAAACATCCAGTATATATTTGTTCTACCTTCATTCTTTTTATTTAATCGTACAAAGATAAGCTATTTTAATAGCTTATTAAAACAACAGTTCTTTTAAACTATTTCAAAAGTAAATCTATACTAACATCCCATTCAATATAGTATCTTTGAAACAAATTAATCAACGACTTCATTTATATTTTTGGTCGTAATTATGACATGAAAAAATATTCTACAATAAATTCTAATTTGGACTGGCGTAAACTCTTACCCCTTGTCCAAAATGAAAATGTTGTTCTCTTGAATCAACCAAATGGAGATTTTCTTCTCGCTTGGGGCGATTCAGATAAAATCAATATTGCTCCAAATCAATATGATGCAAAACTTGTCCAAGAATTTTTAGATGCTCATTTACAAGAATATATCTTTGGCTATTTAGCCTATGATATTAAAAATGATGAAACACGTTCAACGTCGAACGCCGTTAAAGGTGATAAAGGCAACGACGTATTTTTACTTGCACCAGAGCATGTTTTGATCAAAACCTCGCACTCCAATCTTTATTTTGGCAAGGCTTCAAACAAAACTATTAATCAATTCATCAACAATACTTCTCCTATAGATCACAATCAATTGGAAAGTATTACACTTAAGCCACAAACAAATAAAGACGATTATTTAAAAGATATTATTGACATTAAAAATCAAATCCAAAAGGGCATCATTTATGAAATGAACTATTGCGTCAAATTTGAAAACAAATTCACGCATTTTAACCCTGTTCAAACTTATTCAAAACTAGTCGATAATGCTGAGGCACCTTTTTCTGCTTTTGTTCATGATGGTAACAACTACGTATTGAGCGCCTCGCCTGAACGTTTTTTGAACAAAACAGGCCCCAAGCTCAAAAGTCAACCAATCAAAGGAACTGCCAAACGTGGAACAACCAATCAATCGGATGTTGAAATAAAAATGAATTTAGCCCTAGATCCCAAAGAGATTTCTGAAAACGTTATGATTGTCGACTTAGTTCGAAACGATTTAGCAAAAATTGCTACAAAAAAATCGGTTACCGTTGAAGAACTATGTGAGCCTTATACATTTAAAACAGTACATCAATTAATCTCTACAATTTCTTGTGATCTTCGGCCTAACATTTCTTTCACAGAAATCCTTCAAGCCTTATTTCCTATGGGATCAATGACAGGTGCACCAAAAATTAGTGCCATTTCAAACATCAATCAATTTGAATCGTTCCGCCGAGGAGTTTACTCAGGCGCAATTGGCTATATTTCACCCAACGGCAATTTTGACTTTAACGTAGTAATTCGCTCTATTTTTGCAGATATGCTTAATAAAAATATTTCCTGCGGAGTCGGTGGTGCAATTACCATAAATTCACATCCTGTTAAAGAATATGAAGAATGTTTGCTTAAATTAAACGTGATTCAAAATACACTATGTTAGAAAAATTTAAGTCCATATTAATAAATGACTTTGATAATTTTCAAGGAAAGCAATTGTACTTGGCTATTAGTGGTGGTAAAGATTCAATAGCCTTAAGTCATCTTTTATTGGCCGCCGGTTTTTCACATACGCTTTTGCACTGCAACTTTCAACTAAGGGGGCATGATTCTAATTTAGATGAGGAATTTGTTCGGAACTTTGCAAAAACAAATGATTTATTAGTTCATTCAATAAAATTTGAAACTAAAAACATTGCTGTAGAAAAGAATCTTTCAATTCAAGAAACCGCACGAAATTTACGTTATGATTGGTTCAAAACATTTTTAACAGACGTTAATGATGTACTACTAACAGCGCATCATAGCGACGACTCGATTGAAACTTTTTTCATCAACCTTATGCGCGGAACATCATTGCAAGGCTTAACTGGTATCAACAATAATAAAAGAAATATTGCGCGCCCATTATTGGCTTTTAATACAATTGAAATAGAAGATTACATTAAAGAGAACAACGTCAATTACAGACAAGATCAAAGTAATTTTGACAATAAATACCTGCGTAACTATTTACGAAATCAACTAATCCCAGCATTTCAAGAAAAAAGTGACCATTTTAAACCCAAAGTTGTCAAAACAATGCAGTCTTTGAAAGAAGCTCACACTTGGATTGAAAAACAAGCAGTTAGTTTTCACAAAACAAATATTCATCAAATCAAAGCTGGTCTTACAGTTGATAAAAATTTCATTCTCAAGCAAGATCAATTCTTTCTAACATACATCTTAAAACCATTTGGAATTCACCGTTCAAATGTAAATAGTCTTATAAATGCACTTAGTAAATCAACAGGGGCCAAATTCTTGACTTCATCATATCAATTCACAGTTAATAGAGATCAAATCCTCATCACAGAGCGCATAGAACCTCGAAACAATGCAGACTCAGCGAATGAAATTCCTCCAAATAAAATAAGTTATACAATCAGTTTCTTCCCTAATAAAATAACCATTGATAACCTACAATTAGAGTTTACAGTATATTCAAAACACCAGCCCTTTTCAGATAATAATATCCAACAGTTCGATTTAAACCAAATCGTTGTCCCTCTCACTCTGCGGCCTTGGCAGCATGGAGATCGAATTCAACCACTTGGCATGACAGGCACCAAATTAATCTCAGATATTCTAATCGATAAAAAAATTCCTTTAATAAATAAATCCAAAATCCTAGTCCTTACTGACTCTAATAAGAATATAATTGCTATTCCCGGAATGCTCATCTCTGAAAAAGTTAAAATTATTTCTGCTACAACTAATATCCTTTCCCTACAATTATCAAATACAAATTAATCCATAATGGTTAATGTTTTGGGCAATCCCTTTTTTTGTTTTTCTATCCCCGTCTTTCAAGTACTTGAACTCAGCTTAATTGAACCCCGCCGAATTCCACCAAGAAACAAAAAAGGGCCGGGCTATCCGCTAAAGTTTTGTCTGCGCCAAAAGCTACCACTCCTATCCCTATTGCGCTTCAATTCAACCTGTTTCACTTTACATTCACCACTATATAAAGCCCACATTATTGATGAAAAGTAAGCTCTTTTTAAATCTGGGTATTCATTAAAAAGGATTGTTTCACGAGCTTCTTGAATAGTCGTCCATCTGGAAGGTGATTGAAATAATAAATATCTTGATCTTGCTAATAATTGCTTTCTAGTATCTCCATTGCTAAAGGTTTTAGAGATAAAAGTCTGACCAGATTCTTTCGCTTTTTGATAGGCTAAGTTTTCAGCATCTATAGCTTCCCTCCTAAATTTAATTCTGATACTTTGCACCGCATCATAAACCAGTTTCTGAACATGGAACCGGTCAATAACGATTAATGCTTTTGTAAAACAGGTGCGTACAGCTTGATTCATACTTGGAGCCATACCTAGGGTTACTTCCTTTACTTTTCGGCGACTTCTACTAGCAAGCATACTGAAAATCTTTATCAAATCCTCAGACTTTGTACCTTTGACTAGCGCAACAATGGCGCCTTTTTTACCACCTTTTGATTTATTAGTGAGTATTGTATACAATTCTCCGTTGGTAAAAGCAGTTTCATCTAAGGCTAAATATTCTCCCATATTTTCTGGGAACAGTAAATAATCAGATGCATGAGACTTTTGATTCCAATTTTTATAGTCACTCAATTTAAGTTTGTAGTGCTTCTGTAATTGTTTAGCGTTTATTCCATAATAAGGTTCTAAACTAGCGGCACTGACAGCATTAGTATTTAGCAAGTTCTTTTAAAAAATCCGCAAAACCTTTGGTCATGCGAGTGCCTGGAGATAATAAATCCCAGTTACCAGTTACCTTAGTGTTACTGCCTGTAAGCAGCCATCTACGACGTTTAATTTTCAGCTCAGCCTTAAATTCTCGAATAGGAAAATCTTTGATGGTCACCTCTGGCATAAATCCATTAAGTCGATAACTTTCATCCTTATATTCTGATGGAATAACTGGTTTTTCTTCTAAGAAAATTAATAAGGCATTTCCTTTCTTTTTAAAATCCGTTAAGTCACAGTAATCCAAAATCCCATCCGGTAATAAGGCTTGGGCAAACTCTTTATAAATACTCATTCTTTAATTTTTGAAAAAACAAAAATAATATCAAATTTTAAATTGACCAAAGAAAAGCATTTGATCCCTCAATTGGTAGGACGCTGAGGCTCTCGAAGTGCCCGGGAATCATCAAAAAAAAAAGACAAAAAAAAGCCTCACTCCAATAAAGGAATGAGGCTTAAAATTGGCATCTACATACTCTCCCACCCTTAAAAGGGCAGTACCATCTGCGCAAGTTGGCTTAACTTCTCTGTTCGAAATGGTAAGAGG
>WTCE01000095.1 GCA_013138735.1 Crocinitomix sp.
TATTGGAAGTTTAGAAATAACTTCCGTCGTGACTTTATTAAAATTGGAGCAGATCGAGGGGAAGGAATAGCAGCAGTCAGGCGACAACCTTTAGACTGCATAAATAATGCTCCTGGTGAGTCAGGTAGAGTTGGAACAATGAGCTGGGGAGACGGTATGATTATGCATGGACATTATATTGGAATGTTGGCATTGGAATACCGAATGTTAAGGGATAGAGGAGAAGATTATGAAGGCGTATTAAATGAACTTTATTATGCAATTAATGCAGTTAATCGCCTTGATTTAAGAGCGGAACCAATTGTTACGGCTATTCCTAAGAATGGTTTTCCAATCACTAAACCAGAAAGTTTGAACGGCTTTTTTATTCGTGATGATGCGAGTGACGTTTTAAGTGATGAATGGGCAGATACCAAACTAAATTGTAGATGTATTGAAGGGGATTCCTACAGAAGTAATAATGCTGCAAATATTCATGACCCTGATGCGGGATTAATAGCAGAAGATCACACACATGGTTTAAGTTCTCCAAGTCTTGACCAAGTAACAAGTCTATTTGTCGGTTTTATGATGTGTCAGAAATTGCTTGAAGAAGACCTATACGTACAACCTACGCCAGATGATCCTGTTATGAATATACCCGCAGAAATCATTCAAATTACGAATCGTATTATTTCTAATGCGAGAAACAATGAATGGTTCGTCTTAGACATGTGGGGATGGCCAGTTGCAAATGGCGGTGGCGAGTGGGCTTTAACCGCATATCCCATTACATTGGTTGGGAACAGAATAACAGGTTTAGATTATTATTCAACTTTGAAAAGAGGACGACTTGATTATCAATATGCGCAAGCATATTACAAATTACCCACGGAAGAGGAACGACTAGCATACTATGAGACATATGAGGATACAGCAGATGCTCATGAGCAAATTAATTCTTATGAATCCCTTAATTATTTTCCGCTAAATTCAGATTCAGCGAGTAATTTTCTTCGTCATCAACGTGTTTATACAATAGATGATGAAATTATAGATGATTTTATTGTGACTTTTGACACGGAAACCATGAAAGATTATTGGGAAGATGACCTTCCATCTAGGTGGCCAGACATGTACATTGACTGGCAAGACGATAATAAATTTAATGATAGCGACGTGCCATGGCCAATTAGTGCTATTCCTTTTAGAGGTTTAAATATCAAGGATTACAACAATACAATTATGTTTAACCTTGGGGTTGCCAGCGGATTGTTTACTGCAGAAGAAGTTTGGGACTGGGCGGTAATAACAAAGAATTACCAATTGGTTTTGACTGATGCCATCATTAACAATCGACTACCTGCAGGCGGTTCAAGAACTTTTTTCGCACATTTTTTGAGTTCATTTCCCGAATATGGAGGTTTCAAATTTTCCGCACAAGACTGGCACCCTGATCCTGAAATAGCTGCAACAATGCCAAAACAGAAATTTTGGTCTCCCGGTTGGGGAGGAGAGTATAAATGGAATGATGCACTTGAATCGAATAGTGAAATAGGACATGAGGGTCAATTCTCAGGAGTTGACTACTTATATATGTACAATTTATACCATTACTTTTATCGCTATGAGATTGAGACAAAATATGAGGAAACATATGATTGTTTTTGTGGGAGCACGTCATGGGAGGATATTGATGCATTACCTGTTAGTACAGACATTACAACATCATTCAAAAATCTTGAACAAGTTGTAGATGAGGATTTGACAATTCACCCAAAAATTAAAGAGAAGTTAAGGGTACTTGATTTTTGTACTGAAAATGTCTTTACAGGCATATCAACCGCTTCGACGATTGATATTAAACAGCTGTTCGATCATTATCACAGTATTGGTATTTCTCTGACTGAGTATCAAACCGAGCAGTTTACAATAAATGATGGTGGACAGGTTAATATTGAGAGCAGACTTGTTATTTGCAATACAAAAGAGCTAACAGTTGAAGACGGTGGAGAAATCAATTTGGACAAGGGCGAAATCCTAGTAAAACCTGGCGCAACGCTAATTATCGAAGGTGTTCTTAATGTAGCTCCCTATACCAATATTATTGTGGAAAGCGAGGGGGAAATTATAATCAGAAACGGAGGGACATTGAATAATTCGGGTTATATCCGCCTAAAAGAAGGCGCTAAAATGACTTATGAAGAGGATGCCATTTTCCAAATGAAGGATGATTTAGCCGAACTACATTTTGATGGCGGAGATTTATTTTTGGAAACCAACGCTTTATTTACGTTTGAAAAAGGAACATCACAAAGTGGGCAATTGCGCTTTTCTGAATGGGGTGAGCATATTTTTACTGAAGGAAACAACCGAATTTTATTAGAAGGTAATGGAGATGATGATCCTATTTTAGTACTAGATGAAGACGCAGAATTTTGGCCAAATTCGGAAGGTGGCCTAGATTGGATTGCGATTCTAAGTGGGGAGGTTCAGTTAGATGAAAACGCACGATTAGTGAGTCTTCCTGAATTTACGGCTAATAATGTGCATTTTTCAGGTCTTGCGGCCAATCGAGGTTTAATTACTTTCGATCAAACCAATATTTCAAATACCGTGTTTGATGAAGTTCCAATTGAAGCCGCCTTGCATTACAAAAATGCAGGAACTTTTGACATGACGCTTTCAGAAGTCAATCATACCATTGATGGCAATATGGTACACATTAAAGGAATGGGCTATAATATCTCCGAATCAGAATTTAACGGAGACGCTACTTATATGATTTCTGCGCAAAATATTACACAATATTCTCGCATTACAAACACAGATTTTAACGGCACATTGTCAACCGTTGGAATAATAGATAATTCAAACGCAACAGTTGAAATTAAAAGCTGCGATTTTAACAACCTCTATGCAGGCGTCCATAAGCTAGATGGTAAAGCAATTTTAAAATGTAATAGTTTTTCTGATTTTAAATTGGCAGGCGCAATCGCACATAATAATTGCATCCTTGACCTATCAAGCAATGCGCAAGGCGGGTATAATACCTTTTCTAAAAATGACGAAAATTTTGGCAATAATATTGCGCTTTGGAATGCACAAGGGCTCTTATTGAATCAAGGGTTTAATTATTTTGATGATCAAGGGGTTTTAGCAATTATAGAAGGCACCATGCAAGTTTTGCCACTGGATGGCCTTAGCCCGGTTCTATTAGCAAGAACAAACAGATGGAATTTTGCAAATGACGCGCCAATTGCTGGTGATATTGATGTTGAAAGTTCATTGGAGGTTGATTTAGTTATTAATTTTGATACTGGTACGCCAAATGACGGAGCTTGTCCTGTATCGGATGATTTAATTTCAGGAACCGGTTTAGTTGTACCGAGCTATCAAGATGGTGAGGCCAATTTAAACTCATTAAATTTCAATGATGTAAGTTTAAGTGCTGCTTTAAACACTTGCATTGAAGCTAGTAATGCGTATGATGATTCTAAAACAGATGTTGCTGCATTGGCCTTATTCGAGGAAGTTTTAACGAACTACCCAAGCTATGACACTTCTCGTAGAAATGATGTCTTGGCAAGATATGGTGCCCATTTGATGAAACAAACCTTACAACACGCATTTAATAATGGTGAAATTACCATTGCGGATAATCAAGGGCAGTTTCATGCAGGAGTTCAAAGTTATGTAAACGTGCTGAACGCATTAACTTCAGTTCCATACAACGCTTACAATTATGAACAACTCTTCTATTTAGAAATGGACAAAGCTCATTTATTCCGTATGATTGGTAAAACGGACATGGCCTTGTTCATTTTACTAAATACTGAATCTTGTGGTTTAGATTTGGAAGAACAAGCACATTTGAACCATTACAAATTTGAATGGGACGAAGAGATTAGAATGACGAACTATGGCTATAAAGCCGAGTTTAAAGACACCGTTTGGGTAGACACTACGTATTATAATGTGCCAATCCAACAAGCTTATGGCGAATTTGGATCACTCATAGTTGATGCAAACACTATTGACTATTTCACATGCGGTCAGCAAAGAGCGCAAATCACGGATGAAAGTGATAATAACACACATCCGTTACTGGTCTATCCAAATCCTAATGATGGTATATTTAATGTTGAATATTTATTACCAAAAAACAGCACAGGATTTGTAATTGTGCATGACGCAGCTGGTCGTGAAATTTATCGTTTTGTTTGCCAGCAAGGACGGCAGATAAAAACAGTTGATGTTTCAACGGTCGAAAAAGGAACCTATTTCTATTCCTATTATGTTGATGAAGTTCTAGAAAAAACAGGGAAAGTTATTGTGCAATAGCAGCAAATTAATAATTGAGAGCGACGGGTAAATAATTGGCTCGTCGCTTTTTACATGTCAGAGTTCCCAAAAAAAATGGCGTTATATTTTGCTTGGGGTTTTAAAGAAATAATCTATTTAATTACTGTTATATTTGCCCTCAAAGCATAACAACAAAACATGTTCCAAAAGTCCGCATTTTTCGCAACACTAACATTTTTGATAATTTCATTTGGCATTACCTCTTGTGATTCCAAAAAAGAAACAGACGGATCAATTAATGAAAACGAACAAATTGATTCAGATAAAAGCCGGTGGGACAATAAAGGAGTAGTGGATGGAATAAAGGATGGAATAGCGGTCTTAATTGAAGAAGGCGATATAGACACAAATGTTATAGCCGTTTGTTCCTATTGTTATGCGATCCTCCCAGAAAACAGAGGCACGACCTGTGATAGTTGTGGACTTGACATATCAAATAGCGGTCACCGAGTACTGACACCGCAAAATTATACAGAACTATATACAACACATTGCAAGTCTTGCGATAAAGTAATTGCTGAACGGGCAAAAGCATGCAAATTTTGTATGGCGATTCAATAAGAATTTTCAAGTTGTCTTTTATAGTTTCTAGGTTGATTAGACTATTAAAAGACCTCCTCTCATAACCTGTCCACAATTCGAGCCTTGCTGCAGATTTAATCAATAAACATCTCACGTTTGTTGACGTTATCATGAGTGCTTCTGATAATTGTATCTATCTTAGGTGAGGACAAGGCCAAATTGTCCTATAAAGACCTAACCTTTAGAAGATGATAAAACCCGCTATACCAGCTGACGAAATTGAACGTCAAGAAGAATTGAATAGCTATTCTATTCTTGATACACTTCCTGAGCAGGAGTATGATGAAATAACTTTTCTCGCATCTGAACTGTGCAATACTCCAATTTCACTCATAAGCTTAATAGATGATTCAAGACAGTGGTTTAAATCCCATCATGGACTTGGTACGACTGAAACTCCTAGAGAACAAGCTTTTTGTGCGCATGTAATTAATGACAAGCACAATCCTATGATTGTGGAAGACTCGCGCGAGGATGTCCGTTTTGTAGATAACCCCTTAGTTACGGATAACCCCAATATAATTTTTTACGCAGGCATACCGCTAGTCACATCTAATGGTTTCCCACTTGGTAGCTTATGCGTTATAGATAATAAGCCAAATGTACTTAAGGAATCGCAAATTAAAGCGCTTCAAGCGCTCTCCAATCAATTGATGAAACTCCTTGAACTTAGAAAGAATAAGTTTGAAATTGAAGCGCAAAAACTTATTGTGGATTTAAAGAACAGAGAAATTACGGATAGCATAGCCTACGCTAAACGCTTGCAAACTGCTATTCTACCCTCCAACCTTTCAATTAATAATGCGTTTAAAAACAATTTCGTCCTTCATTTACCAAAGGACATTGTTGCTGGTGACTTTTATTGGTTAGAACAAAAGGGTGACAAGATTCTATTTGCAGTGGCAGACTGTACAGGTCATGGTGTTCCTGGAGCTTTTGTTTCAGTAGTATGCCATAGCGCCTTAAATAGAGCGGTAAGAGAGTTTCAGTTAGAAAAACCGAGCGATATTTTAGCCAAAGTTACGGATCTTGTGATTGAAACTTTCGAAAAAAGCGAAGAAGACGTGAAGGATGGGATGGATATCGCCCTGTGTGCGCTAGACCTTAAAAACAACACGCTAGAATATGCTGGGGCCAATAATAGCCTCTATTATATCCGAGAGAATGAATTGATGGAAATTAAAGCCACGAAACAGCCCGTTGGAAACTATTATGCTCGATCTGCATTCAAAAATCATACGTTGCAAATAAAACCGTCAGATGTTTTTTACCTTTTCACAGATGGTTATCCCGATCAATTTGGCGGAGAAAGAGGTAAAAAATTTAAATACAAAAACTTTAAAAATCTTCTCTTTAAAATCCATCAAAATAAGTTGAGCGATCAACGCAATTCCCTTCTTTCAGAATTTGACAATTGGAAAGGTGACAATGAACAGGTGGATGACGTTTGTATTTTAGGGATTAAAATTTAGCACTTTAAATTCTTGTTTACAGTTAATTTCACATCCTCACCGCACTTAATAGCAGAAGGTAATGAACCTTTTACTTAAAACATTGTAAGAAATTAAGTATATTGAATAGTCCTATTAATTGGTATTATATTTGTAATCAAAGCATTAAAACAATAACATGTCCTTAAAATTCGCATTATTCGCAGTATTAACACTCTTGTTCACAGGGACTACTACCGCCCAAAGCGCACAGATTGAAGTAGTTACCCAAGAAAAAATTCAGGGAATCATTACTATTTTAACTTATAGTCCAGACGGAAGCTTGATTGCATCCGGAAGTGATAAAGAAAATGCCATTAAAGTATGGGATGTGAATTCTGGCAAAATTATTGGAAAATTAGAGGGCCATACAGACGAGACTAGCGCTTTGCGTTTTAATGCAGACGGAACAGCCTTGATTAGTTCTGCAAAAGATAACCGCGTTATTTTATGGAGTTTGATTAATTGGAAAATAATGGACTCTATTACAACCGCTTCACCCGTGAATGCTTTTACAGTAGATCCCTCAAAACCAAACACATTTTACTCAGGAAGCGAATCGGGCGCTGTGCATCAATGGACCCAAAAAGCATTTCGAAGTCCGACCAAACTTTACACGCAAGACCATCCAATTACAACAATTGATTTGTTCGACAATTTTATTGTTACGGGTAGCAACTCAGGCCGAATTGTTGTGTATAATTTCCAAGACAAGAAAAAACTGGTTGAAGAAAAAATTCACTCAGGTGCAATTAGAGGAATCAATTTTTATAATGATGGCAAAGGATTAATTACAGCAGGAACGAGTGGGAAAATACACTTATGGGACACTCAAGATTTGAGTGATAGCAAACATTTTAGCGCGTCTACCCTTTCCATTTCAGCTTATGATGCGAACGTAGCTCAAAATAAATTTGTTACGGCTTCGCAAAATAACATCATCAAAGTTTGGAATCTGGAAGGTGAATTATTACACGAATTCAAAAGTAGAAGCAGCAAAGAAGAGGATAAACAACCTGTGAAAGCCATTAAAATAAGTCCAGATGGTAGTACCATGGCAAGTTCAGGGTTCCAAAAATCTCCGTCACGAAAATCAAAAGAAAACTTGAACGTTATTCGCATTTGGGACTTGAACAGAGGGTCACTTTATTCGGAATTGGAAGGATCAGTCAACCCAATTTATACCTTTGATTTTCATCCAACCAAAAACGAACTGGTAACACTAGGAGATGATAATACTTTAACATTTTGGGATTTTAATACCGCTGAAAAAATGGGTGAAATGCTCATGCAAAAACCAAAACGGGAACTGGCTTCATTGCGTACACCAAGTATTAAAGGGCAAGACATAAAACTAGATAAGCAAACACTTAATAAAGGGCAAAAATTAAAAGACAGGATTGAGAGAGCAAGCAAAGGTGACTTTTCAGGCGTAAAAGATGACACAAAAGAACGCGGAAAAAATGTGGGTGTAGGATTCGCAAAAAGTATGTTTAAAGAACGTTCAATCGTTAAATATTCTGAACAAGGTAGTTTCTTAATTACTAAACAAAAGGCGGATGAAATTCGTTTATACGAATTCCACAATAATAAACCCGTCTATGTTGAACCTTTGTTTTCATACCAACTCTCAATCAATGCCTTACAAACTTCTCCAGATGAAAAATACTTGGCAGTTCTAGGAGCGGGAGATTCTGCGGTTTCAATTGTCAATTTAGAAACACAAAAATTCGTCAGAAAATTAAGCACACCAGCACCAAAAGAAAATTTCAGATTCATATATGAAGCGAATTCATTGGCGTTTTCACCAGACGGAAAACTCTTAGCAGTTTGCTTTAATACGGGCAAAACTTTTGTCTTTAATACGGGCGGAAGTTGGAGTTTAGCTTTTGAAAACATCTTGCCAGACAATTTAGGCTATGTAGCAAGTCCCTTTGTTAATTTCAGTAAGGATGGAGAGTATATGGTTGTTAAATCCATGTTGGGATTAAAAAAGTATAAGACTGATAATTTTGACATCTTCGCTTCTGAGCCACTAGCTATTAATGGTTATTCGGCACCAATGGATAAACCCCAAGATTACGCCATCAGCATTAAGGATGATTATATTTATTTCGAAAACTTGTTTACAGGAGATGTTAAAAAAAGCATCCATGTTACACCGAATCAAATCACACATATTTCAATCAACCCTAAAGGTTTGGTTGGTATTACTTTTAGCAGTGGACAATTTCAACTTTTAAACCCTACAACTGGTGAGGAAGAAATTTTATTGGTAGCCGAAGGCGATAATTATATTTTTAAAACTGCCGAGAATTTTTATAAAGTTTCGAAAGAGGGCTATGATTTGGTGACGTTCAGAATTGGAAATCAGGCCTACCCGTTTGAGCAATTTGATGCAATCTTCAACCGACCAGATTTGGTCTTGAAAAAATTAGGTTGTCCGGATGAAGACTTAATGAGTTTATATGAAAAGGCCTATTTGAAACGGATTAAGAAATTAGGTTTACAGCCTACAACGGAAATCATTTTGGCCGATATTCCGCGTTCAAAAATTAAAAATGCGGGTGAAATCCCTGCCATTACGGAAAATAAATCCATAACAGCTGTTGTTGATTTTGAAGATGCAAAAGGATTAAAAAACTACAATATTTGGGTGAATAACGTACCTGTTCATGGAAAAAATGGCATGTCGATTAATGGAACATCTAAAAGTATTACCGAAGAGATTGATTTGATTCACGGTTTAAATAAAATTCAAATTGCGTGTAGAAATGGAAATGGATATGAAAGCTTAATCCAAACCTTTTATGTTGAAAAACAGGGAGAGGAACCTGACCGTGATTTATACTTGGTAACGATTGGAACGTCAATCTATAAAGACAGTCGTTATAATTTAACATACCCCGTAAAGGATGCCAGTGACTTTATTGAATTGATGTCGTCAAATCCGAATGGATTATATAATACTGTGAAGAGTAAAAATCTATTTGGTGAAAGTGTTACAGTAGACAATGTAATGATGCTGCGGACTTTCCTTAACGAATCAAATCCAAATGATGTTGTCATTGTTTTTGTGGCAGGACACGGTGTCTTAGATGCTAATTTCGATTATTATTTCGGCACGCACGACATTGACTTTACCAATCCGAGTGAGAAAGGATTGGCATACGAAAAACTAGAGCATATTTTAGACGGGATTAAAGCCAATCGAAAAATCTTAATTATGGATACGTGTCATAGTGGTGAAGTGGATAAAGAAGATGTGTTTTTTGCTGCCAACGAAGATCAGGAAGAAGATGATGATGACATTGCATTCCGCTCGGTTGGAGCAGCCGTGGTTGAAGACAAAACGAAAGCGACCCCTTCGCGTTTGGCCGGAGAATTATTTAACGACCTAAGGAAAGGAACTGGAGCGACGGTAATTTCATCCGCAGGAGGAGTAGAATTTGCCATGGAAAGTGACGAATGGAAAAACGGATTGTTTACCTATTGTATGCTTAATGGTTTAAAAAATCGTACGGCAGATTTGGATGGAGACGGCGTCATAATGTTACTTGAATTACAAGAATATGTTGTGGACAAAGTGACGGCCTTATCACATAAGCGACAAATTCCTAATTCACGCATTCAAAATATTGAACTTGATTTTCCAATTTGGTAATATGAGATCATTACTCTTTTTTCTTGTTTTATCAACTTACTTAAATGTTAGTTTTGGTCAAGAGGATATACAAGTTGATTTAGAAATAAATGTTAAAGTACCAGAATCACTTTTCGACTATCCAGTGAATTATCAAATTCATTTATACACTACAACAGATACTTTTAAACTAAAAACAAATCAAGAAGGAACCCTTAAACTATCAACACGAGACGGTCTAAAAATCATTGAAATAAATCGAGATTACACCTATGCTATTTATCGCGGTACAGAATACATTGGTCAAGACAGTTTTGATACTTATACGAAGCAAGACACGCGCATTATTCGAAATTTGAAACATCTTGAATTCACTTGCACCAATTCCTATTACCCGATTGGATTCATTGATAACACACTTCATTTGACCGCCCAAGGGAAAATAGATTTTGAGCGCCTATCTGCATTTTTAGATGAACACGAAAACATTTTTTTAGAATTATATGGGATGGCCAATTCAAATACTAGTGGACACCTTGCCGTTGATCTTGCCAATAAAATTAGAGATTCGCTCATTTATGAAGGTCATTTTCCTGATCGCTTGCAGGTAAATAAACCAATGCGAACTGATGGTGAATTGAAGGTCGGTTTCAATATTATTTCATTCGATTATACACCCTGCACAGGAGGTTCGGTTGTTAACTTTGATAAAACCTCAGATACTATTGTAGAAACCCGTTGCGATTCTTTAAAATTCATTGCCCATTATATCCAATTACAAGAAGAAAATTTCGCCATAATTGGTATTTATACAGACAAAGCAAATCATACCAATAAACAAAAGGCACTTGAAAGAGCAGCAATAGTTCGAGAAAAACTGATCGCACTAGGCGTTGACGAAAAACGAATTAGGGCGACTACATCCTACCATAAGCCACCCGGCAAAGACGATCACCACGATTGGCCTTTTTATCCTGAACATTTTACTTATGAAATTGGTGTTTATGTAAACGGTGATTATTAAATTCATTGTTTAAATCTGAAGACAAATGGCAAGAGAAAAAGGCCCAGCAAAGGAAAAAATTTTCGAAGAAGCAATGGCGCACAAATGGATTGCCCTAATTTCTCTCGGTGCTTTTTTAGGCATTGGTATTTGGATGCTTCTTGTCCCCAACGGACTCAAACACTCAGGTTATGAAAAGTCCTCCGTCTATTTAATTAAAGAAATTTGGAGTTATGAAACAGGTATTGTCATCTGTGCCATTTCCGTTTTCTTTTTAGCAAAGACCATTTTAAAGATCCGCTTAATGAAAACCTTTACTTGGGTAAAAGCGGATTCAGGTTATTATATGTTTAGAAATTCAATCCGTATTGCTGGCCTAAAAGCAATGTATGACGCGGATGATTTGATTGTATTTAATCCACCCGTAAATGAAGTTTACAAATTCCCTAAATACGGCAAAACAAAGCTCAACAAATACAGAAAAGTACAACTAGACAACCGTTTTAATTGCATGGATGCGTTTTGGAATGCAGACTCAAGCGGCTTTTATCTTTTTTATAAAGGCGTTCGGCTTGAGAAGCTAACATGCGAATATCGCGGTGATGATTTGATCGCCTCTTCTGTTGATTTAAGTAAAAAATTTCGTCTAATAAATTATAAGAACAGTTTAGACAACAAAATTAGAAGCGCAAGCCGTTACTAAATCTTCAAACGCATAATTATGACTATTAGCACGCTTGTTTTTGAGGCAGAAACTTATTTAGACAAAGGTAAAATCAAAAAAGTTTATTTAGTAGGTCTGCTTGTTTTTCTCCTTTCTGTTGGCTGTATTTTTTGGGCAATTGCCAATTGGGACGCCTATACAGAAATTCGATATAGTCTTAAATATGGCAGAAATATTGAATCTGGACTGGCATCAATTTTATATGGATGGGGATGGGCTTTTGCCATAGCTATGCCAATTTGTTATGGACTTTTGTGGATGACTTTGGATTTTAAAAACCCAATATTTGCGGTGAATAAGGATGGCATTTTTGTGAATCGTGAACTCTTTAAAAAGACATTTTTCCAATGGAATGAGTTTGACAGAATTGAGGAGCATGACAAAGGTGCACTTTGGCTTTATTTTAAAGATCCTGCAAAAATTGTGAGTGAACAATCTGGTCCACGAAAAATACTTTTGAAACAAACATATATCAAAAACAAATCACCTATGACCCTTGAAGGTGATGGTGATTTTGTAAAAATCAATGAGTTCATTTTAAAGTATTGGAATAAATAAGAAGCATACAGTTTTTTTCTTTCTTGGTAAAACACTATTATTAAGCATGAGTAATGCAACAATTCCTGGAGTTTCGGATCGAATAAAGGCATTTGTAACGGACGGAGTTGTGACCATCCTCTTTATGTTTGCGGCTTTCAAAATTATTGATTCGGCTGGCGAAGTTTCAGCCATGACCAGAAAAGTGGTTTTTTTAAGTATTGTATTGGTATATGACCCGTTATTTACAAGTTTATTTGGTGGCACACTTGGACATAGAGCTTTTAATTTACGCGTAAGAAGAGCTTCAAATCCTGAAAAAAACATTTGGCTTCCTGTTGCTGTTTTTCGATTTGGGGTTAAAGTTCTACTTGGTTGGATTTCAATGCTGACGATTTCAAGCAACTCAAAAGGACAGGCCATTCACGATATGCTTGTAGGTTCAATTGTGATTCACAAAAAGCAAAATTCAGACAATTCAGATGATTCAGATGATTCAGCCAATTCAGACGTTTTAGATGACCCCAACGTTTTAGACAATTCGGACGTTTTAGACAATTCGGATGATCTAGACGATATATAATAGATACAGTGTCCAAACATGTATAAAAAACTCCATACTTTTCTTAAAAAAATCTTTCGAGACGATCAACTTTTTAAATATGGCTTTAATCTTTCGCCCATGTATCGGCGATCAGTTGGCCGCGTCAAATATATATCGCGCGATTTAATGATTACGAAGGTTGAAATCCCGTTGAATTATAAAAACGTCAATTACGTTGGTAGCATGTTCGGCGGCAGTATGTTCGCGGCAACAGATCCCATTTACATGATTCAGTTGATCCAAATTTTAGGTGATGAATATGTTGTTTGGGATAAATCTGCCTTTATTGATTATAAAAAACCGGCTCGCAGTCGCGTTTACATTACGTTTGAATTTACAGCAGAAGAAATTGCCAATATAAAGGCTGAAGTTGCTAAAAACGGAAGGCTTGACTTAGTGAAACAAAACGATTTACTTTCAGCTAAAGGTGAGGTTTTTGCAAAGCTTGAAAAAACGATTTTTATCGCCACAAAAGTTTATTATAAAGAGTATAGAGCGAGTAAGAAAAAGAAAGAATAGCCTTAACCCATTTCATTTCAGGCTGAACAAATTTTACTCTTCTTCCTCTGCAGGCGTAACTTCGTCATTCCATTGATCAATATCAACTACACCTGAGAGACTAAAACCATTCGCTTTTGCAAATTTATATTGAAAACCGATCCATTTTGAATCAATTTTCAAGTACTTATCAAAAGCATCCTCAAAAGATTTGTAAAAGTCCCGCTCCGTGTCACTCCAAGTTGCATCCGCCCGTGACAGGGGTTCAGCGAGTTGGATTAAATAATCTTTATACAAACCTTCTATACCTGCCAACCAGGTGAGCGTCAACTTATGAAATTTCTTTCTTTTAGCCCAAGTTTTATCTGTGTACAATGCCAATGACATCCTAGCCGAATCAATTTTAGCTAATCCAGAATTAATACTTCCCATAATTTCATCTGTTCCAGCATCTCGATCATCAAGGATATAAATATTCGCAAATTCCGCGTCAATTAGCAGTACCGCAGCTAAAACACCTTCATAATACGCTTCGCCATTTGAAGCTTCGCCTCTTGCAAACTTCGCAGCCTGATCTTTATATTCATTCTTTTGCTCTATCGGATCAAGGCCTTCTGTCTCCTCTAGAAGACCATCTTCTCCTATTGAAATTTCGCCTTCTATGTTAAAATCGTTTGCGTCAGCAAATTCATGCTGAAATATAATCCACACATCATCTATCTCCAGAAACGCATCATAAGCTTCTAAATATTTATCATGAAACGCAACTTCCTTCTTATTCCAAGTATCGGCTTTCCTTGACATTGGTTCCGCCAATTTTGACATATAATCATTCATGAGCCCTTCAGCGGCATTTAGCCAATCAAGCGAATTAGAACGTAGTGTGTTTTGCAAGGACCAATCATTTGAATTGTATAGCTTTATAGCATCCTTCGTATGCTGAATCAAAGAAAGGCACTCCACTATATTTTCGTTAAATCGATAAATAGCAGCATTCTCTTCATCTAATGTTTCAAATGAATTTAAAAATTCATCAATTAAAGTAAGATTAGTCATTATCCCCACATAATATTGCATGGGACTTTTTGCATTACCGGCTTCAAAGCTTTTTGAAGCAGCTATTAAATCTTCCTTGGACTCTATTACAGCGTCCAAGGGCTCTGCATTTTGCGCATAAGAAAAACCGAACCCTAAAAAAAGAAACAATAAAAAAAAGTCTATTTTCATAATCATGCTTTTATATGGCCCACTCATGGGACAATCACTAATAAAAAAGGGGGCATAAATTTATTCACTAGGCGCAGGTTCTACCAATGCATCTTCATCTATTAAATAACCAATTTCAAAACCATTTGCTGCTGCAAATTTGTATTGAAAATCCACCCACTCGTTGTCAACCGAATAATAGGTTTCCATTGCTTCGTAATACGTATCGTAAAGATCCCATTCGGCGTCAGTCATGTCGTCATCTGCTTTGGAGAACGCTTCCGCCAATTTAAAATAATGATCATTCACCATTCCTTCAACACAATCTAACCATGCAATTGTCAGTTTATGAAATTCTGCTCTTAATGGCCATTTAGCTAGCTCATAAAATTTCAAGGATGCTCGCAAGGATGCAATATGCATTAAACATTTGTTTCCGTTTTCCATGAACGCATCAACTGAAGCATTTTCTTCATCCAAAACATCAAACCTTCTAAGATCTACATCAGCCAGAACTAGTCCTGCCAAAATGCCTTGAAAATAAGCCTGCCCACTTTCAGCCTTGCCTATTGCGAAGGTTGCAGCATCATTTTTCAACTTTTCCAATTCGCCTTCTACAGCAACAGTAGAATCACTTCTTTCATCAGTAACAACAGCATCAGTTTGGGCAATGCCAGCGTTTGCCAGAAAAAGTAAGGTTAAGAAAATTAGATTTCGCATGTTTTTAAAGTTTACACTAAAATAAACACTTTTTTATTTATAGTTGGAAAGTACACTTTTAAAGAACCCTACCCCACTAACAAGTTACGCATATTCACTTTTTCATGAATAATACCATGTAAATCTGCAATTGCTACACGCTCTTGTTTCATTGTATCTCTATCTCGAATAGTCACAGTCTGATCTATCAATGTTTCTTGATCAACTGTTACCGCAAATGGAGTTCCAATAGCATCTTGTCTTCTATAACGTCTACCAATATTGTCCTTTTCGTCATACTGGCAGTTAAAATCCAATTTTAGGCTATCGATAATCTCTCTAGCGACCTCTGGCATTCCATCCTTTTTCATCAATGGCAAAACAGCCACTTTATAAGGTGCCAATGCTGGAGGAATAGCCATTACTTTTCTAGTTGTCCCATCCTCCAAAGTTTCTTCTCTTAAAGATTGCGACAATACCGCCAAGAACATACGATCCAATCCAATGGATGTTTCTACCACATACGGAACGTAAGATTCATTCAACTCAGGATCGAAATAACGTAATTTTTTACCTGAATGTGCCTCATGTTGTTTTAAATCAAAATCCGTTCTCGAATGAATTCCTTCCAGCTCTTTAAAACCCATTGGAAAATCAAATTCAATATCAGCCGCTGCGTTCGCATAGTGTGCCATCTTAATATGATCGTGAAAACGGTATGCATTGTCTTCAAAACCTAAAGCTTTATGCCATTTGATGCGGTAATCCTTCCAATACTCATACCACTTCATTTCCTCACCCGGACGTACAAAAAATTGCATTTCCATTTGTTCAAACTCGCGCATTCTAAAAATAAACTGTCTTGCAACAATTTCGTTTCTAAACGCTTTACCAATCTGTGCAATTCCAAAAGGAATCTTCATTCTTCCAGATTTTTGTACATTCAAAAAGTTTACAAAAATACCTTGCGCCGTTTCTGGCCTAAGATAGATCTTGGCTGACTCTCCAGACACTGATCCCAATTCAGTTGAAAACATCAAGTTGAATTGTTTAACGTCTGTCCAATTTTTTGATCCGCTTATAGGACAAGCAATTGCCAAGTCCTCAATTAACTGTTTTAAATCGTCCAGCTTTTCATTCTCCAAGGCGTCGCGCATGCGATCCTCAATACCAGTGATTTCTGCTGCACGTCTTAAAACATTCGGATTTGTTGCTCTAAATTCTGCTTCGTTAAAATCGTCACCAAATCTTTTGAATCCTTTGGCAACATCCTTATTGATCTTTCCACGAATCTTTTCAATGTGATCTTCAATTAGTACATCCGCCCTATATCTTTTCTTTGAATCTTTATTATCAATCAACGGATCATTAAAGGCATCAACATGTCCCGAAGCCTTCCAAACCTGAGGAGCCATAAATATTGCGGCATCTAATCCCACTATATTTTCGTTCATTTGAACCATAGATTTCCACCAATAATTTTTGATGTTATTCTTTAATTCAGCTCCCAATTGTCCATAATCGTAGGTCGCACTTAATCCATCATAAATTTCACTTGACGGAAATACAAAACCATACTCTTTAGCATGTCCAATTATATCTTTCAACTTATCTTCTTGCGTAGCCATTTCTTTTCTAGATTCAAGAACAAAGACGAAAGATTAAAGACTCCGCTTTGTCAATTTTTTATAAAAAATAATTTTCGCTGCAAATATAAACAATAGCGATAGAAATTTCGCGTTAACTTAATAAGACCGCTTTTTTTTTGGCATAATCTTCGCATGTCATCTGATATCAAATATTATTATATATTTGTTTTTAACAAAATGAACATTAAACACTTCAATAGCAATTATTATTATTCGACTTCAAACTACGAAGCCGGAGAAAGCATGGCAGAGCATTGACGCTCTCGAAATGCATATAACTTATATAAACCGGTTTCCTTTTGGAGATCGGTTTTTTTTTATGCCAATTCAAAAGGAATCCAAAAACTACAGCACATGAAACAAATCATGCAAAATTACACCCCAACCGACCATTTGGTTTGGAAAACACTTTTTGAACGACAACGCTTGAACTTAGAAACAAAGGGCAGTGAGATTTACTTGAACTGTTTGGACAGAATGGAACCTGTTATTAACGCCAATTCCGTTCCCTCTTTTGACGCCATAAATGAATGGTTTAAAACTTCAACCGAATGGGATATTGTTGTGGTGCCCGGATTGATTCCTGTCGAAGACTTCTTTGATTTATTGGCCAATAAACAATTTTGTTCCTCTACTTGGTTGCGCACAATGGAGCAATTGGATTATTTAGAAGAACCGGATATGTTCCATGATACTTTTGGTCACATTCCGCTTTTAGCCGATCCTACTTTTTCTGAATTTGCACACCGCTTTGGTCAATTAGGCCAATCCTTTAAAGGAGACACGTTAGTGTTGAATCAATTGCAACGATTGTACTGGTTCACCATTGAATTTGGTTTAATTCAAGAGCAAGGCATTGGAAAAGTTTACGGTGCAGGTATTATTTCTTCATTTGGTGAAACGAATCGGGTAGCCGCAAAAAATTGTAATATTCTACCTTTTGACATTAATACCGTTTTGAAAAAGGTATTTCAAAATGATGTTTTGCAAGAGGATTACTTTTTAATCGAGTCCTTGGAAGAATTGAACGAAGCTTTGCTACATGCAAGTGTTAAATTGGCTCGGAAAATTGAATATTAATACCTGAGATCGAATCGACCATCAGTAATCTCTAAGGTTGTTCCGGTTGGGCAATCAGAATTTATAAGGGTCATTTCAAAAGTGCCTGATATGATATCTAACTCTTCGTCGAGGTGGGTAATATTGATATTACCAAAATTTGACTGGTCGTGGTAAAAAGTACACATACTTCCATACCCATTATACCCGTCATAAGTATCTGTTTCCGAGTACATACTATATTCACCAGTTCCATCAGTTATGTATGCTCTAAACCGTACATCCTCAAACTTATCCTCTTTTGTTTCACGAGTACCTTGTGTTCGAAACAGTCTTGTTTCTTCATTAAATCCTGCCCAGACTGCTGCTACACCTCCAAAAGCAAAATCAACATGTGGTACAAATGGCTCTCCATTAATATAGCAGCCAAAAGTATTTTTACCTTCTTGAGTGGCCTCAGGAAGTTGAACAACAGGTTCTGGATCTGGTTCCATAGATGGTTTATTGCAGGAAAACATGAAGAATAGGATTCCCAAAAAGTTAACTAAGGATAAGTGTTTATTTCCGTTCATTCTTTATTCTGGGATTAATATCTGAGGTCGAATCGACCATCAGTGATTTCCATTATTGTATTTGTCGCACAATCAGGATTTACTAAAGTGATTTCAAAAGTGCCTGATACAATGTCTAACGCTTCATCAAGGTGGGTGATAGTAACTAGGCCATAATTCAGAGTATCATGATAATAAGAGCAAATAGTGCCGTATCCTACATATCCACGATATTCATCTGTCACAGAATGCATATTATATTCACCAATACTATCAGTAATGTATA
Source organism: Crocinitomix sp. (assembly GCA_013138735.1). Classification (GTDB taxonomy): domain Bacteria; phylum Bacteroidota; class Bacteroidia; order Flavobacteriales_D; family Crocinitomicaceae; genus Crocinitomix. The sequence goes on from WTCE01000095.1 coordinate 18,876, forward strand.
GCTTAAAGCGTACATCTTCAAATTTATCGTCAAACGTTTCGCGTGTTCCCTGTGTACTGAAAAGTCGTGTTTCTTCGTTAAAACCCGCCCATATAGCAATTGGCCCACCAATCGTAAAATCTACACGTGGTACAAAAGGCTCCCCATTGATATAACACCCAAAAGTGTTTTTTCCCTCTTGAGTTGCTTCAGGAAGTTGCTCAACAGGATCAGGTTTTGGTTCGATTGGCGGTTTATTGCAAGCAAACATGACGGATACAATCCCCAATAGGCCTAATAAATATATGTTGAATTTTCTATTCATTTTTTATCTTGGGTAATGATTCTTTCATACTAAGATAAACAGTTTGGATTAAAAAATCGTATAATCAGCTATTCTTCTTAGAATTCACTAGTTCTAAAATGAACGACTCAATTTCCAAAGTAGGGGTAATCAAGACTTATTTCGTCAATCATATAACTACTTAATTTATGAAATTGAATCACCTTATTTTACTAACGTTTTCCTGTTTACTAATAGTCGCCTGTAATAAAGCGCCGGATGTAAGTTCTGAAATGAGTGAAACCTTTTATTTGCGAAACAACGGTGCAGATATGCCCGTTTTTGTTCGTGGAAATGGTGAATCGAAAGTGTTTGTTCTTTTATTACATGGTGGACCGGGTGATGGTGGTTTAAAATATCGTGGCCATACTTATTCAGATTTATTAGAGGATGAATACGCCATGGTTTATTGGGATCAAAGACATCAAGGTAATTCGCATGGACATATGAAAGATGAAGACTTTACCATTGACATGATGGTAGAAGACACTTATGCACTTGTTCAATCTTTAAAAGTACGCTATGGCGAAGACATCAGCATCTTTTTAATGGGACATAGTTGGGGTGGAACTTTAGGCACAGCTTTTATGTTAAAGGATGATTATCAGCACGAAGTTAATGGATGGATTGAGGTAGATGGCGCGCACGATTTCCAATTAATGAATAGAGAAATGATTCGGATGATTAATACCATTGGCCAAGCAGAACTAGATGCTGAGCATCACAATACTTTATGGACTGAAATCATAGAATATGCAAATAGTTTAGACACTAATAATATCAGTTTTGATGAAACCATTCAACTGAATTCGTATGCAGGTAGAATTGAAGCACTATTGGATCAATTGAATGAAAAAAGTCAATCAAATTTAGGCGATTTAGAGCTTAACTTTACTGGCCCGAACAACCCCTTGGCTGCAGACATCAATGATTTACAATTACCCAGTAGTTTTTATGATGAATTAATCAACTATTCGGCTACACCATTACTCCATAAAATCACAGCACCGACCTTATTACAATGGGGGAAATTTGATTTTAAAGTACCTCCTAAGGTTGGTGAAATAACATTTAATGAAATCAGTTCTACCGATAAATTTTTAAAGATCTATGGACAATCTGGCCATTCGCCAATGCGCTATGAACCTGCCCTTTTTGTTGCTGATATGATTGGATTTATTGAGCTCTATAAGAACTAATCTTTGACTTACAAATTCATGTAAAAAGTTCTCACTTCTGCTGATATTCGTATATTCACTCTTGAATTCAAATAGATGGCCGAATGAAATTATTCTTGACAAAAAAAACTGTTATCGTTTTAATGCTTAGCTTTTTAAGCTATTCGCTATTTGCCCAAGATCAGTTTATTTCTATCGCACCAAAAGTAACCAATGATGAAACAGGCAATCCTCTTAAGGACGCTATCATAACTACATTTATAGACGACAGTTTCTTTCGTTCAGACACATCAGCGTCCAACGGCAAAGTAAATGATATTAAAATTCCCGTTGGAGCTACTTATTAGGTAATTATCGAAAAACTGGGTTACGTTTCTAAAATGGCGCTTCTTGATGCCCATTTACCCAGTGATCTTCCGGTAATGGGGAAATTCCGTTCAAATTTCATGTCAGCTTATTTAAAGAATGTGATGCTGGAAACTACGCTTTCATGAAAACCGAACCGTTAATCAAATTCAAATTTCATTCTTCGGGGAACTTGACATGGGACAAGGATTACCAAAAAATGATGATGAAAAAGGTTGAGCATGCTAAATATGCTAATCTTTCTCCTGAGGATCACGAAACCTTTTCAAGCAATTATTTTGGAGGAATGGAGCAAATGGAGTTTCAGAAGTTTAATGTAGGTTTAGCAATGCTTTTGAAGGCTAAAGAAATTGTGGACTGTCCTTTTGTTTTAGACAAGATTGAGGAATGTGAAACAAAACTGCAAACAGCTTATGACAGTTTTATAACAATGGGCGATAGTTTATATAATGCTGAAAAACATAAAGAAGCTAATGCCGCATATAGACAGGCGAGTGACTTAAAGCCAAAAGAAAAATATCCATTTAATCAAATGGTTGAGATCCAATACAGAAAAATAATTCTTAAAGCAGATGAATGCTTTGCGGATAAAGATTACGAAAAGGCTCTTAAATACTATGATCGTGCCATCAAACTAAAGCCGTATGACGATTCATTTGAGAAAAACCACAAGAAATGTCGGAGAAAAGTAAAATAACATTCAAAGATGTGATTTAATTAATCGCGAACACAAAAGCCCCTACCCTACCTAACCTGCTCGTTTTCAGCATCAAACTTTCAAGCCAAATCAAGCCAATTTTTTAAGCATTTTAATAATTGGAAAAAAAATTAAAGATTGATAGGGGGGTATTATATCTCATGCGACTTTATTATGAAAGTGATCTCGCAAGGATATCTATTCACAATTAGAAAAATTAAAACAATGAAAAAAATCAGTCTCATATTGCTTTTAATCGGAATCAATTTTTCGGTTAATGCACAATCAGATTTTTTGGAACAAAAACCAATTAGCATAAGTTATTTTGGGCATTATTATTTGCACCCTGGTTTAAAAATTGGAACGCAATACGATTGGAAAACTTGGGAGAAAAGAAAAGAGCGTAAAAAAAGAACTATTGTTAAAACAAAAAGTCTTTTTATAAGTCCACAAATTGGATTTTATGTTCATCCAAAAAACCACGCAGGTTTATTGGTGAATGTAGATTTTGGTTACCAGCGCATAAAGGATAAACATGGCTTTTATCAAGCTTATTCGATTGGCTTAGGTTATATGACGCAATTCAATTCTGGAACAACCTATGTTGGCGAATCGGATGGCTCAATCACTGCAAAAAAATGGGCATCTCGTGCTTATTTCATGCCGTCTCTAAATTTAGAATTAGGCCAGCAAATCAATGATAAAATAGGATGGTATGTAAAGGGCACTTTAGCCTCAAAGCTGTTTTACAATACAGGCGTTTCAGCCGAAACATTTTTGGAATTAGGAATGAAGTTTAACCTTGGAAAATTTTAAGCTATGTTAGGGAAAATTGGAAGTTTATTAGTTTTTGTGGTCTTGATTTTAGCGTCTTGTCAAAAAGAGCCAGCTGTAAGCACACAAATGGAAGAGAGTTTTTATATCAGAAATGGTCAAGCAGATATTCCAGCATTTGTTTATGGAAATGGTGCATCAAAAGTTTTTATTTTAGTTGTACACGGAGGTCCTGGAGGCAATGGTTTAGAATATAGAGGCGGAACCTATTCTGAACAATTAGAAGAGAAATATGCCATGGTCTATACGGATCAAAGACATCAGGGAAATTCACATGGTCATTTAAGTGAGGGTGATATTACAATTGATGCAATGGTAGAAGATCTCCACCTGACCGTTAAAACGTTGAAAGCGCGTTACGGAAATGATATTAGCCTATTTATGATGGGACATAGTTGGGGAGGTACATTGGGAACGGCTTATATGATCAAGGAAGACTATCAGCATGAACTCGCTGGTTGGATTGAAGTGGATGGCGCACATGATATTCCGCTTTTAAACATTGAATTAATTAAGATGATTCAAACGATTGGAGCTGAAGAAATAACTGCTGGAAATAATATATCGGACTGGAATGAAATGATTGATTTTGTTACAGCAATTGACACCAACAATATTACGAGTGATCAAAGTGGTGTAATGAACGCTTACGGTCATAGTATTGAGGATTTACTGTCTCAACTGCACCACTCTGATGGCGCTTCAGCAGGAATATTGACTTCGCTTTTTCTTCCCCCAAATAATCCAGCAATATCTAGTCTATCTGGAATACAATTACCGCAAGCGTTTATGAATGAAGTGGAAGCAAAAGCAATGACGAATGATTTACATAAAATCACGATCCCAACTTTATTACAATGGGGAAAATATGATTTTGTAGTTCCACCGGCGTTGGGTTACTCGGCTTTTGATAATATTAGTTCAGCGGATAAATATTTAAAGATTTATGAGCACTCGGCGCACTCACCAATGAACAATGAACCCGACTTGTTTGTTGCTGATATAGTAAGTTTTATTGAAACACATAAATAAAAAATAATGGATTGGATTATAATAGAAAACCGCCTTGTAAAAACATATAAGGATGAAAGTTTTTCAAGCATTATTGAAAAATTAAATGTCCTTGCAAAAAAGGCTGATGAACTAAAACATCATCCCGATTTTACAGTATTGGAATACAATAAAATTCGCTTTGAATTGTGGACACATTCAGCGAACGCAGTCACCGCCGCAGACTATAAAATGGCAGAAATTATAGATACTCTTTTTGGTTAGGGAGTGACACCTCCATGGTGTCAGCATTTCATAGGGTTGCCCCGATTCGTTGGTCCGAGTCGGGGCTTTTGCTTTTTCCCTAACTTATATTATTACAGTTCAAAACTCGAACGAACTATCTTCAATACTTGGCGTAAGCTCTGCAAAACGCTCTTTTATGCCAGCATAAGCTCTTAGACCTAAATCTGCCATCAAATTGGAAGATAAATCCGAATACTCTTTTAAACTCATTTGATCTTTGCTCTTCGCTTCAATTTGAAACCCTCCGATTAATGACGTTGTTGCCAAATCAAAAACTAGCACATCTCCACGCACGTATCCTGCAGCATAAGTTTCTGCATCAATCGCATAAGGTCTGCTATTTTCTAATAAGCGATTAATCAATAAATATTTAGCGTCTAAGAATTGTTTGATTGCATTAGTACTGTATTCACTTTCTACTTTATGCCAGCTGTATTTAGCATCAATAGGATATTCATGCGGTTCTTTTTTATCGCTTAAGTCAATTTCAAAAAACTTTGCCATGTCAGCATGTTCGCGTCTTCTAGTTCCGTCCAATTCAATATCTAATGGTTCCGATAGATCTTTAAAACTCTCTATTCCAATTTGATAAACATTAGCATCCTCGAGCTCTACTGAAGCATCATTACGCTCCCAATTAATGCCGTCATTCTGGATATCCGGAGTGGTTTTAGCAATTTCATAACAAGCATAAAACTGTTCAAATTTCTCTTCGGCTTCTGTTTTGTTCTCTGCAATGAGTTCTTCAGAAGTTGGTCCACCGCAAGCAGATATCAGGGCTACAAATATAAAAAGTGTAAAAAGACGCATAGTTATAAGGCATTAATTTACCATGAAGATAAGTCCTTAAAAACTAATTTTGTGAATCTTGCAGAAATAATTCTCCTCACCCAATTCACAACCCCCCAACACCACTAAACCAGAATCTGATTTAGCAAAAAGTTCCTCACTTGGATAACCGTATACAATTGGCACAATGCTGTCCTTGTGATTTTTGGGACAAATTGGCCCTTTAATATCTTCCATTAAATCATGAATTATGTTTGATTTAAAATCATCTGAATCGACATTTGGTTGAGATTCGCATGCAAGAATTAAAAAGCTGAATATGAATAAAAGGTTTTTCATATTTAGCTGTACAATTGATGCGACTATAGGTTCAAAGTTGCTCATGACAATTCAAGATCAAAAAATGACAGTTCAGCAAAAACCACTTTTCTTATCGGCACATTAAGCTGACTATTGTATCGTGATAAAATACACACCTATGAAAAAGTTAAACCTAATTTTCGTATTAATCTTTATTCAAACTTTCAGTTTTGGACAAGATTTGACCCAGACCATTCGCGGAATTGTGACCGATAAACAATCGCAATTTCCAATACCAGGTGCAAAAATTTTTATTCAAAATAGTGACCCATTAATAGGCGCCATAACCGACTTTGACGGGAGCTTTGAAATTAAAAACGCACCTATTGGTAGACTCACCTTAGAAATTAAATTTTCGGGATATGAAACAGCTACAGTTCCAAATCAAGAGCTGAAATCTGGTAAAGAACTGGTTATAAATATTGGATTGGAAGAAAGCATTGAACTTTTGGACAAAGTAGAAGTCACCTTTAAAGAAGATAAAAAAGAAGCCATCAATAAAATGGCAACAGTGAGCGCCAGAACAATCTCTACAGAAGAAGCTGGTAAATTCGCAGGTACGTTAAATGACCCTGCTCGAATGGCTCAAAATTATGCAGGAGTTAGCGGCGTAAGTGACGATAGAAATGACATTATCATTCGGGGTAATTCACCATTGGGTGTACTTTGGCGCATGGATGGAATAGATATTCCAAGCCCTAATCACTTTTCAACTTTAGGTACAACTGGAGGTCCTATTAGCATGCTGAATATTAACAATCTCTCTAATTCTGATTTTTTCACCTCAGCATGGAGCGCCGATTATGGTAACGCACTTTCAGGTGTGTTTGATTTGCGTTTAAGAAACGGAAATAATGCCAAACGAGAATATTTAGCGCAAGTAGGGTTTAACGGTTTTGAATTCGGTGCAGAAGGCCCTTTTTCGAAAAAAAGCCGTGCATCTTATTTGATAAATTATAGATATTCAACCTTGGGCGTGATGAGTGCTTTAGGAATTGATTTAGGCGTGGGAACCGCGGTGCCGCAATATCAAGATTTGACTTTTAAAATGAATTTTCCGACTAAAAAAGCGGGTAAATTTACCTTGTGGGGTATTGGCGGTGTAAGTTATATTGAGTTTGCAGCACCAGGTGAGTTGGATTCAACCAACCTTTATTCAGATCCGAATGAACAAACGGCATTCCGATCACGTACAGGTGTTATTGGGGCTTCGCATAAATACTTTTTCAATCAAAACACATTTTCTGAACTTATTTTAGCGGGATCAATTACCAATACGATTGGACAAGGCGATACATTATCATCAGACGGAGATGCATTCAACGTTTTTGGCTTTGACCGTGCACAACGCAAACTATCTGCCAATTATAAAATCAATCACAAAATCAATGCGAAGAATACATTTGCCATTGGCGCAATTGCCGAACACTATGCAACCAATATAAAAGATAGCGCTTATGTCTATGGCGACTATCGCATCATTGCGAAGAACAATGGAAATGCGCTTCTTTTACAATCCTACATCAACTATCAGCATAAATTTTCTGAGAAATTACTATTTAATGGTGGATTGCACACACAGCATTTTCTTTTAACCGAATCGCATGCAGTTGAACCAAGAGTTGGTTTTAAATATAGCCCAAATGCGCGGCATACGTTTAGCGTTGGAAGTGGATTACACTCACAAATACAACCTATCACGGTTTACTTTATAGAAGATGAAAGCACTGATCAAACCACCTTTCCAAATCAAAACCTAGGCTTTACAAAAGCCGTGCATAATGTATTGGGCTATGATTTACAAATATCAGAAAACATGCGCTTAAAAGCAGAGGTTTATTACCAATATTTGTATGAAGTTCCAGTAGATTCATTTGCTTCAAACTTTACAATGCTTAACCAAGGTGCGGGGTTTGAATTACCAAACGGGACTGCTTATCAAAATAGCGGAACAGGAACTAACTATGGCTTGGAATTAACCCTAGAACGCTTTTTTAATCAAGGCTATTATTTTTTATTCACCACTTCCCTATTCGATTCAAAATATACAGGAAGCAACAATATTGAACGAAATACAGCATTTAATGGCAACTATATATTCAATTTATTGGCCGGGAAAGAGTTTAATTTAAAGCGTAATCTCACCTTAAGTTTTGATTTAAAAACCACCTATGCAGGAGGAAGACGCTATACACCAATCGATCTTGTTTCATCTCAAATGGCGAATACAGAAATCCTGTTTGAAGATCAATTGTTTGAGGCCCAGCACCAAAATTACTTTAGATTTGATTTTAAAACTACCTTAAAGCATAACGGTAAAAGAGTGAATCAAGAATTTTCAGCTGACTTACAAAACTTAACGAACCAACAAAACATTTTCCAACAAGGTTACAATGCGAATACAGGCACAATTGGAACAGTTTATCAACGTGGATTTTTTCCTAACGTACAATATCGCATTAACTTTTAATCCCTTACATTTATACAGTGAAATACATTAATAAAGAGGAAAGATTCAAATTAATTGGTTTTAATGATACTAGGTTAGTACTGGTATTGGTGCCCTTTTTCGCCTTCTTTTTCCCTTTAATGGTTTTTGGTTTAAGTCCACTACTTAACACTGTTGACTTTTGGACATCCTATTTAATTAGTATCGCTCACATTTCAGTTTACTGGTATGTTGAGCGCTGGGTTTTGCTCTATATTCGAAAGCGTTACATTAGCTTTAAGGATTATCGCAAGCGTATTATTTTACAATCCGTTGTTGTAGTTTTTTCAACGTTTGGGCTTTGTTTAATAGCCGAAACGCCCGAGATGTGTTTTGGCGGAGTGCCTGAAGCTTTTGAAACTTCATTCTTTAACAAATACATGGCGAGTTTAATTATTACCACAATAATTATCTCGATTTATGAGGGAGTTTATGCTTTTCAATTATTTAAAAAAGGGTTGATCAAAAACGAAGAATTACAACGTAAAAACACGCAAGCACAATTAGACGCTTTAAAAAATCAGGTGAATCCTCATTTTCTATTCAATTCATTAAATACGTTGATTTCTGTTATTCCTGAGGACACAACAATTGCTGTGAAATTTGCAGAAAACCTATCAAGTGTTTATCGCTATATTCTTGAAATTAGAGACAAAGAATTAATTACACTGCAAGAAGAATTAGATTGCATTCATGCTTATCAGTATTTACTTTCCATTCGCTTTGGAAAACACATAGAATTCGAGTTTAAGAACTTGGAAAATATTCATGGAAAACATATTGTTCCCCTTTCTATTCAAATGTTGATGGAAAATGCCATTAAGCATAATATTGTATCTCAATCAAAGCCGTTGACGATTAGCATTAGCTTAGAAAATGACCTCTTAAAAGTTTGCAATAATTTACAAGTAAAAACGCAAAATGTAAAATCGACTGGAGTTGGATTAAAGAATATTCAACAGCGTTATCAACTGTTGGCCAATAAGGAAATTAAAATAGAAAAAACGGATGCTATTTTTTGCGTTTGTCTGCCAATTTTGAGCATTAAAGAAGTGAAATAGACCCAAATGAAAGTTCTAATCATAGAAGATGAAATACCAGCTGTAAAGCGCCTCATTCAGTTAATTTCTGAATTAGAACCTGAATGGGAAATTATGGAACATTTAGATGAAGTTTCAATCGCTGTAAATTGGTTTAAAAGCAATCCTATGCCCGACTTGGTGTTTATGGACATTCAATTGGCGGACGGGTTTAGCTTTGATATTTTCGATCAAGTAAAGCTTACTTGTCCTGTGATTTTTGTGACGGCATTTGACAATTACGCCGTAAATGCTTTTCGCGTAAATGGGTTGGACTATATCTTAAAACCGATTCAAAAAACTCTTTTGGGAGAAAGCATTGAGCGGTTTAAGGCGATAAAGACTTCTCAAAACATTGATCTAACCGCCCTGTCTGAATTCATTAAAGAAAAAAAGGCTCCATTTAAAGAGCGCTTTCTAATTAAAACGGGTGAAGAACTAAATTTTGTACGCTCCAGTGAAGTTGCTTATTTCTTGTCAGAAGCAAGTTATTCATTTATTGTCACCAAATCTGGCAATCGCTATATCCTGGATGAAACCATGGATCAGATTGAAGGTGAAGTTGATCCATCTTTATTTTTCCGTATTAACCGCAAACAAATTGTTTGTTTGGATTGCATTACGAAAATCAGTTCTTATTTCAACAATCGTTTAAAAATTGAATTGAATCCTGTTGAAAAACAAGAGAGTATTGTGAGTAGAACCCGGGTAAAAGTATTTAAGGAGTGGTTGAATCAGTAAAAACCAAGCTTTTAAGTTCAATTATTTCCTCAATTCCCAAATCAAACCAACAGATCCGCCTAACCAAAAATCTCGTTTGGGTAAATACAACGCTGATGATGAGTTTTGCGTTGCATAGTAACGGAAAGTTGGGCTTGCTTGAATGCGCATTTTATCAGTCAAATAGACGCTTGCATTTAAGTTAAAATTGAGCCCCATATTATAACCTGAAATAAAGCTCCGATTATTAGATTGTGTACCAACATAGTTGAGATCATAATCAGGTCGGTACGTTTCTAAAATCGGAAATTCGTTTAAGAGACTTACTCCCGTTCCCATTTTAAAACGCCTGCGTTTGATAAAGTCAAACTCTAAACCAATTGGAATGCCAATACTTGTCAATCTTGCTGGTATAACCGCAATAGTTGTTGGAGGTGTAAAACTGTTTACATCTCCCCATTCGGATTCTGCTTTATAGCGATAAGATGTATATTCTGCCGAAATACCAGATACAATTCTGAATCGCTGGGAAAGTTGATAGGCAACATGAAACTGTAAACCAATTGGGCGGGTAACTTTCACCGTATAGTTATTGTTAATTGATTCCAATAAATCATTTTCCGCTATGGTGTTAACCGTTGTGTCTGCCATTGGGTCCACCAATTGATATTGCGATTTCCCTTGAAAAGAATTAAACCGATTCACCATAAACCCTAACTCCCATCTATGACGAATTGGTTTTAGCGCGGTGATTGGTGCAAGCATATTAGCACCGTAAGTAAAGTCTATCTTCCTTGCCGGTAACTGATCTAACCTATTTGCTATAATCAATACGTCTGGATTTATCGCGTCCTCATCTTCTTCGTAAATCGGGTCATTTCGATCTCTCTCATTTGTGTTATCGTCTTCCTTATTATTATTCAATTCATCCTTTTCCACTAAGGCGTCTTGCTTTTCTTGATTCGCATCTTCTGATCCATCCTTTAATAGATCTGTATCTTCTCCTTGCGAAGCTACATCCTCGTTTAGTTCTGCATTATTACTTTCATTTAAAGCATTAATTGCAGCTGCATTATTGCTTGCACTTGCTTCCAATTCTTGGACAGTTAAATTGTTTCTTTTTTTCTCAGAAATTGATTCATCATTTTCCGTTGGATTTGGTAACCATCTATCGCTATTATCAATGGTATCATTGCTGTTAAGCGCTATATTTGGATCAATAGGAATTAGATGCTTATTCTTAGAGGGAATAGACATTTCATGGTCTGCAATAAATTCTTGATTTGATGTATTTGTTAAAACAATCCCTACAGCCGCTAGCGTAACTGCAGCAGCACCTAGCCACCACCAAATCACTGCTTTCCGTTTCTTCTTGCCATCTAAAGAACTGGCAATAGATCCCCAAAGCCCCTCAGATGGAGCGGCACCAAAACTTTCAAATTTTGATCCTAAACTTCCCCTTGTGTCATTGTTTTGCATAGGCCAATCTTAAATTTTCATTCTCTCCTTCAGTGAGAATCATATCTGCCAACATTTTACGAGCTCGGCTATATTGGGATTTTGAAGTTCCAACTGCAACCCCCATCAACTCGCTAATTTCAACATGTGTATACCCTTCAATTGCATATAAATTAAAAATGGTGCGATAACCACTTGGTAACTGTTGAATTTTCACCACCAAATCTTCCATTTCTAATTGACTAAAAACAGAATCGTCTACCATTGTTTGTAAATCTGTTTTGGCAAAAGCTTCTTTTAAATTTCGGATGGATTTGTTTTTACGATATTGCTCCAAGGCCTTGTTTACCGTTATTTTTCGCAACCATCCGCCCAATGCGCCTTTGCCCTTATATGTTTCTAATTTCTTAAATGCTTGAATAAATGCTTCCTGTAGAATGTCCTCTGCTTCAGTCTCATTGGCTGCGTATCGCAAACAAATCCCTTTCATCATATAGACAAATCTTAGATAAAGCTCTTGCTGTGCTTGTCGATTATTATCAATACAAGCTTCAACTAATTTGCTATCCGAATATGTCTTGTACTTCGAGATTTTATCTAATTTATTTATGAGCTGTTTTTATACAGACACTTGTCATTTATCATTTAACGCATATTCTTCCTAATTATTTAAAAACCATTCCTACTCTAAACTCAAATCTATTGACTTCGCTAATGGTTACAAAATCTTCCCAACCCCACCAATTTGATTCGTCACGCAAATAAGCAAAACGGTAACCAAGCGAGGTAGAAATTCCAACATGCTTTCCTACAAAATAACTAAATCCAACCTTTCCGCCACACGTAAAACCGCCTTTAACATCTCCCCAATTATCAATTGGCATTTCATAACCGGCCATTACACTTAACCATGGTGTGGTAGATTTTTTTAAAATATTATAGTTTCCCTCAATAAATGTTGGAATATAAGCGCTATTGAAAAAAGTCTCTGTGCCTAATCCTAATCCTGCGCTCCAACGTTCGTTAAATCGGTATCCATTAATGATATTGAAGGATGGAGAGGCATTGCTGCCCCCCAACACTCCAACATTTATCCGATTATAAAAACCACTGACCACCGGTGAATTAGAACCAACGGATAAACTTTCATTTAGTTCACTTGTACTATTTTGAGCAAAGCCCGTTTGAGCAAATATTAAACTCAGTACAATAATTTTTAGTTTTCTCATCTCTTTTTTATTTAACTCTAATTTTTTGAATTTAATAACGGTTTACTACTCTGAGCGTTCATAGACCTCAGTTACTCTAGGATCATTCTCATCTCCATCTGCGCATCCAAAAATTGGCAGGGTTGGTGATCGTCTTGACTCTAAAATCAATTCCTTATTGCTGCAATTTATTATTGTGTATCTCCGTGTACAGCTGCCTCCATACGATACGACAACTAATTTCCCCGCTTCAATACTCCAAACCCCGGTTTCAGAGGCTCTGTAGAATCTACCATCAGTAGTAAAATTTAATATCTGATTAAACGAATCACCACTTTCTACCACATTTCCAGAATCATATTCAATCGTTCGTTCTACACTTAGCCAGGCACCATCAACCAATTTTTTTTCTGTTCGTTTATTGCATGATACCATTCCGATTAACAACAATGCGACACACATTAATTTAGTCCCCGTCATAAGTATATTCCGATCCTCCTTCATCCTAAAAATTTAATGAACTGAGCAAGGTTATATTGCTCAAGTCTGAATAATCGTATTGGAAAATTCCATCCTCACCAATAACAATCGCAATACCATTTACAGGAATAATATCTGTTGCTTGAATGTTTTTAAATTGCTGTAGTTTGTTATCACCAGCTGTTTCAGGATTTGTGGCATCAAAAACTTTTAAACCGTCCTCACCATCACAAATGAATAAACTCGTTCCATCAATTCCTAAACCATGCGGGTTTTTCAAATTAAAAGATGCTTTTAAAATAGGAGACTCAATTGAAGAAATATCAATAACATCTAACTGATTAATGTCTCCTCCACAAGGTCCACCTGATCGCACAGTTACATAAGCATAATCATCTTGCACCACCACAGGATCGCAGCCACGTGCATGGCTCAATGATGAAACAAAAGTTGGCACCGTTGGACTAGATGTTTCATACACCAACATACCTGATGGCGTCCCCATAAAAATATATTCATTGTGCGGGAAAAGTGTCTCTACGTCACCCCAAAGATATACCGGATCATAAACGTTGGGTGAAGCAGGATTTGAAATTTCGAATGGATGCAATAAGCTCCCGTTTTCAACAACATATAGATAGTCATCCATTATGGTAAACAAACTGATTGAACCAGAAATGCCTGTGCTAGCACCACCGTTGCCACTACCACCGGTACCGGAATCAAAAGTGCTATTCACCTCAGCCCAGCTTGCATCACAATTAAAACAACCAACCCATGAAGGTTGAGAATTAGTAATATCCTCAGTAACCTCCTCAATAGTCCATGAGGTAACTACTCCTTTTGATTTATCAATAGTCTTATAAGGATAGTTTTTTTCTGAAAAAGGCAAAGCACCTGGAAACACATCTTCTGAACGTTCTACCAATGTTGGATTTGCAAGAGAGCTAATATCATAGACCACCAGATCAATAAAACTATTGGCATATAAATAGTTTCCTTTAATAGCCATACCAGTAGCGCCCCAAATGCTTAAAAATCCTGCTTGCATTGGCGAAGATGGATTTGTATTATCAATAAAGTGAATGCCTTTATCAGGTTCCACCATGAACAAAAAATCATCCTTAAAATAGATATTTCCTTGTTGCTCTATTGACTTGGACGCTTCGAAACCTCCAGAATTTCTAAATGTTTCATAATCCGTATAAACGGGACTATTTGCCAGGTACTTTTGGTGAATTTTATCTTTACAAGAACTGAATAAGAGAACAATTCCAAGAATCCAAATTATGTTTTTCATTAAATAAAAATTTAAAGCGGTCAGCTTGTTTTTTATAGTTGATGGAGCTCGGTTCAAAACGGTTGCATTTCGATTTGTTTTTTATTGAAAATAATTATATTCCGATAATCTTTTGAGTATGAGCACGTACATGCAGATTTTGTATTAATTTTGTACTTTAACAAAAAAAAGCTATGAAACATTATTACTTAACAAGAATTGTTCTAATTCTTTGTATGAGTTTTGGACTATCAAATGCATGGTCACAAGACGTAACAACATTCTCTTATACAGGAGGACCAGACACATATACTGTGCCACCGGGTGTTTATTCAATCCAAGTAGAAACATATGGTGCGCAAGGACAAGCAATTACAGATGAACAGTATGACGAATCAACAGGAGGACTCGGTGGTTATGCCATTGGCACATTGGCCGTTACTCCAGGTGAAGTTTTGAATGTTTACGTTGGCGGAACAGGTACAGAGCCTGTTGCTGGATTCAACGGAGGTGGATTAGGTGGTTACGGAACACCGAGTGATGGAGATGCTGGAAGAGCAGGAAGTGGTGGTGGAGCATCTGACATTCGCCAAGGTGGCGCGGCATTAGGCGATCGTGTGATTGTTGGTGGCGGAGGCGGCGGCGGTGGTCGTGATTACGTTAATGGTACATGTCAGCCATGCGGAACCGGTGGAAACGGTGGCGCAGGTGGAGCACTTGTAGGAACTGATGGAGACGATCCAGCAGATGATATATATGGCTTTTATTTTAATCCCGGCTCTGGTGGTAAAGGTGGAACAGGCATTGCTGGCGGTGCTGGTGGTGATGGCCCTGAAGGTCCAGATGGCGAAGCCGGATCTCTAGGAAATGGTGGAAATGGTCGTGATGGAAATTACAGCGTTGCTAGTGGCGGTGCTGGTGGTGGATACTACGGTGGCGGATCTGGTGCTGGTGCTAATTCAGGATCTGGTGATGCTGGTGGTGGTGGTGCAGGAGGTTCTTCTTACCTTGGCGCATTAACAGATGCAGCAACAAGTGCAGGTATTCGTTCAGGTAATGGAGAAGTAATTATTTCTGTTTTATGCACAGCATTAACTGTAACTGCTACAGATACTGAAATTTGTTTTGGTGAAGAAATCACGTTAGATGCTGAATCTGAAACTGGTGGTGGAATCACATGGGATGAAGGTGTTACTGATGAAGTTGCCTTTACTCCTTTAGGATCAGGAATTATAACTTATACAGCAACAAGTGATGCTGAAACAGATTGTGCAACCTCAATTGACATTTTGGTAAATGAACTTCCTATTGTCAATGCAGGTTCTGGAGATGAGAACTATTGTGATGGTGAAACTGTCGTTTTAGCAGCAGGTGGAAATGCAGACGTTTGGAATTGGGATCCAACAGATCTTGAACCGGGAATTGGAACACATACCTACACGTTAACAGGAACTGATTCTGAAACAGGTTGCGAGGCAACTGATGAAGTTACAATTACTGTTCATGCATTACCGAGTGTTTCTGCTTCTGCAGACGAGGATGAAATTTGTCTTGGAAATTCAGTTGTATTAACTGGAGGCGGAGCCGACACTTATGTTTGGGACCCGGCAGATGTTGAAGATGGTGAATCTTACACGCCAGCTTTAGCAGGAACTTATACTTTCACTGTTATTGGAACAGATGAATTTGGATGCACAGATGAGGCAACTGTTTCTGTTGCGGTTAATGCAGAAATTTCGATTACTTATGTTGTGACTGAAGAAATGATCTTTGAAGATGGCGAAATTGATATTACCGTAACTGGTGGTGTTGCTCCATATACATTCGATTGGGATATTGACGGAACGGGTGATTTTGATGATGATGAAGATTTAACTGGATTAGCGGATGCACTATATAACGTAGTTGTAAATGGCGCTAATGGTTGTTCAGCTTCAGCAATGATTGTGCTAGGAACACAAGCTGGTGTTGATGAGCTTAACCAAGCTGTCATTTCTGTTTATCCAAATCCAACACATGACCTTGTTACTATTGCTTTAGCAGGAACATTCTCGTATGAATTAATTGCAGTTAATGGTGATGTTATTCTTAAGGGAATTGCAACAGATAAAGAAATAATTAATATGAAGTCATTCGCTAATGGTGTATACTTTATCTCGGTAACTTCAGCTGAAAGCTCGAATACTGTAAAGATTTTGAAGCAATAATATTCAGATAAAATCTATAATAAAAAGTCCGTCTGTTATATTTAGCAGAGGGACTTTTTATTGTTTAGAACGGTCATCATAACTCGCATTAAACCAGCCTAATCGTATTCACATTAGACAATTAAAAATTAGCACCTTATAAGGTTGTCACCTAAGATTGTTTAAGTACATTTGCCCCTAAAATTAAACTAATTCTAACTATGAAACAATCTTTACTTTGGCGCGGAGCGCTGTCAATATTATTTGTAGTCTTCCTTTCTACAGGTTGGGGACAGATAACAACATTTAGCTATACTGGAGGCGCACAGACTTATACCGTACCTCCTGGTGTGACTTCAATTCAAATTGAATCTTGGGGAGCCCAAGGTGGTGCTTCTTATGCCTGTGGTGGACCAGTAGATGATGACGGAGGTTTAGGTGGGTACAGTATAGGTAACCTTGCTGTAACACCAGGTGAAATATTGAATATATATGTTGGTGGAAAACCGACTACTCTAATAGGCGGTGGAACTGGTGCAGGAGGATTTAACGGCGGTGGCAACTGCGGAGAATGGGCCGGAGGTGGTGGTGGTGCATCTGATGTGCGCCAAAGTGGTGCCTCATTATTTGATCGTGTAATCGTAGGCGCCGGTGGTGGCGGTGGGAACACAGGCTGCCCAAACCACGGAACAGGTGGAGCTGGTGGAGGATTATTGGGTAACAATGGCATTGCCCATACGGGTTACTCTATTGGATATGGTGGAACTGCTGTTTCTGGTGGTTCTGGTGGCGGAGGTGCTGCAAGCGGCTATTTCGGCCAAGGTGGAAACGGAAGCGGTTATCACCGAGCTGGCGGCGGAGGCGGCTGGTATGGTGGTGGTGGTGGATATGCTGCTGGTGCTGGCGGAGGTTCCTCTTACCTCGACGGCGTTACCAGTGCATCAACAGCTGCTGGACTGCGTGTTGGACATGGTCAAATAATTATTGAAGTTTTATGTGATGGACTTGTTCCTGATATTTCTGCAGTTGAAGTTTGTGAAGGAGAGGAAGTAACATTATCTGCTGTTTCTACAAACGGTGGAACGGTAACATGGGATGGTGGAGTAACTGACGGTATCGCATTTGAACCACCAGTTGGTTTAAATACTTATAATGCGACAAGTGACAATGATGATGATTGTGCATATACTATTGACATTTTAGTAAACCCCACACCCGTTGTAACACTTTCTGCTAGTTCACTTGTTATTTGTGACGGAGAAACCGTAACGTTTACTTCTGGTGGTGATGCCGATACTTATACTTTTGATCCTATCGACGTTGTTGATGGCGATCCATATTCACCTGCAGACTTAGGAACAGCAACTTATACAG